>JBBDHX010000026.1:114894-126471 GCA_040880745.1 Actinomycetota bacterium | reverse complement strand
CGCGGAGCGGGCATGGCCTTGGGCGCTGCGACCGAGGACGAGGAGACCGTCCTGCGCACGTTCTTCCGCGACGGCCGGCTCACCGAGATCCCGACGAAGCTCGCGAAACGACGGATCGTCCTGGAGCGGATCGCGCTCGAGTTCGAGCCCGGGCGGCGCTACGAGGAGAAGGAGGTGAACGCGATCGTGGGGGTTTTCTTCAACGACTACGCCGCGATCCGTCGCTACCTCGTGGACGAGAGATTCCTGGACCGCGATCACGGCGAATACTGGCGCACCGGCGGTCGCGTGGACGTCGACCCGTAGCGGGGTCCGGTGCTAGGGTCCGGACCCGTGCGAGCCTTCCGGGTCCTCATACTGGCCGGGTGCCTGTTCGCAGCGGCGACCGTCGTACCGGCGTCGGCCTCCCATCGTGAAGGCCCCTGTAGCTTCCACCGTGGCGCCGACGAGGGCATCCGCCACTTCTCCATCAGGCAGATCCGATGCGCGGTCGAGGCCTTCGGACCGGTTCCGGGCGGGGCCGACCGTGCCATCTGCATCGCGCGTCGCGAGAGCGGCCTGTGGCCGGATGCCTCGAGCCTGACCGAGATGTACCTCGGCCTTTACCAGCACGCTGCGGAGTATTGGGAGTGGCGCTACGACACGTTCACACGCCGGGCTTGGGACCTGCCGATGTCGGCCCTGCGCGGCCGGACGAACGCGATCGTCGCGATCCGCATGGTGGCCGATGCCGGCACCTGGGGCGCGGCCGGCTGGCCCCGGAAGGACTGCTGAAGCGCGCGACGCCTGCGGCCGTTAGCCCGGCGCTTGGTCGCACACCGTGGATCGAAGTTGAGTCAGCCCCGTACCGCCGCCTGGCCCGACAGGGAGCGAGGTCCTCGTCACGAGTGCCATCGACTTCCGTCGGCCCTCTTCCGGCAGATGGGTATCCGCGACGACGTCGCTCACGCGATCGCCGAGCGGTTCGGCATCCACCCGGAGCCGAGACCTTGGCGCCATGAGTAGGTAGATGAAGCCCACACCGGGTAACGGACTAGTACCAGGACGTGAACGTGTGCTCATCGTGATTCTCCAGGTGCCGCCATCGCGTCTTGCCCGGGTCCTCTCCCGGGCACATCGTTGATAGGCGAGTGTCCCATCGCACGCGCTTGAGTTCGCAAAGAAGTGACTGTTACTTCCCCAGGTACCGGTCCCATGCCCGAGTTCGTGGGTGAAGAACGACTGCAGGTCATACTCATCGTTAGGGATCTGTGTCGGGTCTGAACCCTTGTAGTAGTCGCCTGCGAGATACGAGTTCGTGCTCACGGCCGTGTACCAAATCTGGGAGCCGATCATGCACTTGTTCGCCGTAGCTACCGTGATCTGGCCGTCAGACCAATCGTCATAGAACGCCTCATCCATGAAGACGAGCTGAACGTTGTCCGGCAAGGCGGTGGGGCATCCGTACGTGCCTGCCACGGTCAAGCCCGAAGCAACAAAGGAGAAATTCGCGCCGACGTCATTCCATTCGTCCCGAGCATCGACAGCACGCAGTCTCCATGCGACCGTGCAACACGGAGTGTCGTCATCGAAGCCATACGAAATCGTGGTGTCGTTGTTCACCCATCGGATGGCATCGACGCTTGAAGGCGTGTGAGCCATTCCGGACCCGGCCGACGCGAGGAGCATGCCTATACTAGAAGTCCAAGCGCCAGGCCCCTAGCGTTCCTCATCCCGTCGCTTGGTCCTCGATGCTGACGCAGTAGCTGATGGACCCAAGGGAATAGGTTCCATCGGATGCTTGCCCGACGGTGATGCTCGGATAGGTCCGCCCATCGGCTGCGATCGCCTCGTCGATCGACAGCGTGACTCCTCCGTCCGTGTACTTCGCTCCTTGGATCTCGGCTGCGAGTCGATCCACGGCGTCCGGCGGTATCGAGGCCTCCAGGGAGGCCTTGCTCTCAGCAGAATCAGGAGTGCCCCTCGCCCAGATGAGGGCCGTGAGCGCCACCGCGTGAGCTGACTCGGAACTATCGAAGGAGGTACCCCCGTCGGCGCTGCTCCCGTAGGTGAATCCCGTTTCGGAGCGAGCCTCGCCTGCGCCACAGGACTCCGCGGGCGACCTGCTGAGCGCTGCGCCCGCGAACGACGCGACAACGACGCCGATCGCAACGCCGAGGGCAGCGAAGAGCCGGGGTCGTTTCCTCATGTCCACATCTCAACCTCAAGTTCCAACCATGCTCCCGGTTGCTCGGAGAGTCAAGAGCCGGTCCTGGGACGGTGGTGTCTCACTCAAACTGAGACACCACCCAGGCTAGACTCGCGGCATGGCCAAGACCGAGGAAGAACCCGCGCTCGAACGTACGGTCGAGGATCGGATCGGAGAACTCCGCAAGCGCCGGACGGCGGCGCTCATCCCCGGCGGCAAGGACGCGGCGCAGAAGCAGCACGATCGCGGCAAGCTGACCGCCCGCGAACGGCTCGACATCCTCATGGACCAGGGGTCGTTCGTGGAGACCGATCCGTTCGCCGTGCACCGCGCGCACGACTTCGGGATGGACAAGAAGCGCCCGCCGGGCGACGGCGCCATCACCGGCTACGGAACGATCGACGGACGCAAGGTCTTCGTCGCCTCGCAGGACTTCAGCGTGTTCGGCGGCTCGATGGGCGAGGTCCACGCACAGAAGGTCTGCAAGGTCATGGACCTCGCGCTGCAAACCGGCGCTCCGTTCATCCAGATCAACGACTCCGGTGGCGCCCGGATCCAGGAAGGCGCGGCGAGCCTGGCCGGTTACGGCTACATCTTCGAGCGCAACGTGCGGTCCTCCGGCGTGATCCCGCAGATCAGCGTGATCATGGGGCCGTGCGCCGGCGGTGCCGTCTACTCCCCCGCCATCACCGACTTCACCTTCATGGTGAAGGAAACCTCGCACATGTTCATCACCGGTCCCGACGTCATCAAGACGGTGACCGGCGAGGACGTGACGATGGAAGAACTCGGCGGGGCCATGACGCACGCCACCCGATCCGGCGTGGCCTCCTTCGTCGGTGAGGACGACGAGGACGTGCTGATGCGTGTGCGGTACCTGCTCTCGTTCCTGCCGTCGAACAACCTCGAGGATCCGCCCGCCTACGCCACCACCGATGATCCCGAGCGCGGCGCGGAGGCGCTCACCCACCTGATCCCCGACCGGGCGCAGGAGGCCTACGACATGCACGAGGTGATCCGCTACGTCGTGGACGACGGTGAGTTCCTCGAGGTCTTCCCGCTGTGGGCCGGCAACATCCTGACCGGCTTCGCTCGTCTGGACGGCCGCTCGGTCGGCGTCATCGCGAACCAGCCGAAGGTGCTGGCCGGCACGCTCGACATCGACGCCAGCGAGAAGGCGAGCCGGTTCGTCCGGTTCTGCGACGCGTTCAACATCCCGATCCTCACGTTCGTCGATGTGCCCGGGTTCCTGCCGGGGACCCAGCAGGAGTACAACGGGATCATCCGTCACGGCGCGAAGCTGCTGTACGCCTACGCGGAGGCGACCGTGCCTCGGATGACGGTGATCACGCGGAAGGCCTACGGTGGCGCGTACCTGGTGATGAACTCCAAGCACCTGAGGGCAGACGTCGCGTTCGCGTGGCCCACCGCGGAGATCGCCGTGATGGGCGCCGAGGGTGCGGTCAACATCGTGTTCCGCAAAGAGATCGAGAAGGCAGCGGACCCCGACGGCAAACGACGGGCGTTGATCCGCGAGTATCGCGACAAGTTCTCGACCCCGTACACGGCGGCCGAGCGGGGATTCATCGATGACGTGATCGAGCCGGCCGAGACCCGCCCGCGTCTGATCAAGGCCTTGCGCATGTTGTCCACCAAGCGCGAGGCCATCCCCGCTCGCAAACACGGCAACATCCCACTGTGATGTTCGAGGAACACCGCGGCCGTCGCTTCGAGCTCCCCGGGGGTCTTTCGCCTGAGGAAGAGCGCGCGATCTTGATGTCCCTCGAGCGCTACTTCGTCCAGGAGAACCCGAAACCCGCGCCGTGGGTCCTGCAGGGACGGATCGAGGCCACCGGCTACGGGGCGTTGCAGGTCCGCCGGTTCGCCCGTGAGCCGTGGCACGGCCAGTGGGTGGAGTTCGCACGCAAGGGCGTGCCGCCGGTGCACGGCCGAAGCGACGTGCAGTGACGCAGGACCCACCTACCACGTATCGGATCGCGCTGTTCACCCGCAAGCCGCGGCCGCTCGTGTTCAGCATCGAGCACGTCTTCGGGCTCATCCGCGACCACCTCCCCGCCCGCTACGAGCCGGTCTGGACGGAGTCGCCGCACTTCACCGAAGGGGTCGTGCCGCGGATCCGCGCCGTGCTGTGGGCGCGCCGGCACCAGGGCGACGTGAACCACGTCGTCGGGGATATCCACTTCATCGACCTGCTGCTGGCGAAACGCCGCACCGTCCTCACGATCCATGATTGCGAGTTCCTGGAACGCGCCGGCGTCGTGAAGCGGTGGCTGTACCGGTGGATCTGGCTCGTACTGCCGATCGCACGTGCTGGCGTCGTGACCGTGCCGGCGCGCTCGGTGGCCGAGGACCTCCGCCGGTACGCGAGGATCGATCCTGCGCGCGTCCGCGTGATCCCCGACCCGGTCGACCCGGTGTTCACGCGCGAGGACCGGCCGTTCCCCGCCGGGGAACCGTTGATCCTTCAGATGGGCACGCGCTCGAACAAGAACCTGGAGCGGGTGATCGAGGCCCTCGACGGCATGGCATGCCGGCTGCTCGTCGTCGGCGTGCTGAGGGATGAGCAGCGCGATCTCCTGCGCCGGCACGGGGTCGAGCACGAGGCGGCGGCCGGCCTCGACATCGACGAGGTGGCCGCCGCCTACCGGCGCGCCGACCTGGTGGTGTTCGCCTCCACGAAGGAGGGGTTCGGGCTCCCCGTCATCGAAGCCCAGGCATCCGGTCGTCCGGTCGTGACCTCGAACATCCCGCCGATGTCCGACGTGGCGGGCGAGGGAGCCGTCCTGGTCGATCCGTTCGACGTCGCGTCGATCCGCGACGGCATCCGCCACGTGATCGAGGACGCAGAACTGCGGCAGAAGATCGTGGCGGCGGGGCTCGCGAACGTCCGGCGGTTCGACCCCGGCGCGATCGCCGAGGCCTACGCAACGGTCTACGACGAGATCGTGGGCTCCGCGAGCCGCTCGTAGAGGGCGGCCAGGTATCGGGCCGTCCGCTCCCACGTGAACGCTCCGGCCCGGCGTCGCCCGCGTACGATCAACCCGGCACGCTCCGCTTCCCCGGAGAGCGCGCGGTCGAGCGCGGCCGCGAGTCCTGCGACGTCGTCGGGGTCCACGAGCAGCGCAGCATCGCCGGCCACCTCGCGCAGCGGAGCGACGTCCGATGCCACCACGGGCACCCCGAGCGACATCGCCTCGAGCATCGGGAACCCGAAGCCCTCGTAGCGGGAGGGGTACGCCAGGACGTCGGCGCCCTCCAGCAACGAACGGCGTACCCCGTCGGCGACCGCACCGGCGAGCACCACGCGATCGCGATCGGCCGGCGGGAGCGACGCGATGACCGCCTCGATCGCCGGACGGTCCGGACCGTCCGGTCCGGCCAACACGAGGCGGACGCCCGGGCGCTCGAGCATCCCGAACGCCCGCACCAACGCCGTGAGGTTCTTCCGCGGCACGAGCGACCCCATGGCCAGGACGTACGGCTCACCAGCGAGGCGGGCCCGCAGCCCGGCGGGAAGCGCCGAGGGATCGCCGAGCCGGGGGATGCCGAACGCGATCACGGTGAGCCTGCCCTCGCGGCGGAGCGGCACCCCGAGGAAGTCCTCCACCTCGGCGGCCACGGCCTCGGTCGAGGTGTGAACGTGTGCCCCGCGCGCCACGGCGCGCCGCAGGATCGGATCGAACGTGCCGACCCACTTCGACTCGGTGAACGGCGATCGCGCGAAGGCGCAGTCGTGCACCGTGACGAGACTTGGCAGCCGCGTCGGCGCTACGACGAACGCCGTCGCGTGCAGCACCGCCGCCCCCCGCGTCACGCGGTCGAACCGAGGTCGACCCGTGCGCGCCCACGACCACAGGAGCGCACGGGTGGGCATACGCACGACGCGCGTGTCGGCCGGGAGACCGTCGACGCCAGGCCGCACCGAAGCTCCGAACGCGAAGGGTAGGAGCCGAGGCGGTGCGTCCAGCCGGCCGAGGGCGTCCATCGTCTCGGCGACCGAGAACCCGATCCCGGTCCTCGTACCGGCGAGCGGCGTCACATCGAACGCCACGGGCGTGGTCATCTGGCCATCCTGGCAGATCTCACGCCAGCAATCGCTCGTAGAGCCCCGGGAAGCCGAGGACCTGCTCGACCGCGGCCGGGACGCTGACAGGACGGCCCCCCTGCGGCGTGCCGCCCGCAGCCAGCTCTTCGATGATCGCACGGCCCTCTTCGCGGGTGCGATAGAAGTGCGCCTTCGGATAGGCCGCAGCGATCTCCACCGTCCACGGCCTGACCGGCAGCACCACGACCCGATCGAGCGCCATCGCTTCCTGGATGGGGAGCCCGAACGTCTCAAGACGCGAGGGCACGATGACCACGTCTGCGTCGGCCATCGTCGCCAGGACGTCCGCATGGGAGAGCACGCCGGCCATGCGTACCTGCAGGCCCCGCGCGCGCTCACGCACATGGGCCGCATAGGCGTTCTCCTCCCCCGTCATCGTGAGCGTGAGCCTCACCCCGGGCCGGTCACAGAGGTCGATCGCCTCCTCGGCGTTCTTGAAGACCCTCGGCAGGCAGGGGTAGAAGCATTCCAGCGAGGCGCGCTCCCCACGCAGCGACGACGTGCCCGCCGGGCCGTCCACGACCGCGACGGGCTCCGGCGTCACGACCAGCAGCCGGTCCTCCGGGACGTGCATCAGCGCCCCCACGAACCGGGCGAACCACGGCAGCTGCGCGACCACCAGATCGTTGCGGCGCGCGAACGCCCGGTAGACGAGCCCGTACACCTTCGCGCGGACGACCTCGAACGGATGCAAGCGCAGGTCGGTGAGCGTGGGCTTCCAGACGGGCAGGGGGTTCTGGCAGTACACGGCCTGGCGTCGGACCCGCACCGGCGGGGTCGTGTCGTGCAGCGAGAGCCAGGCGTCGGGCCCCCATCGGCGCGACAACGCGGGGAAGCGCACGTACTCGGTGAACAGACGCCGGAGGTAGGAGCGCCGGGCGTGGGGGAAGCCGACGAATCCGACGTGGCCATCGGCCTCCCAGTCGCCCGCGTCGGCGACCAGGAACCGGAAGTCCGCACCCTCGAACGTCCGGGCGCCCGCCACCGCCTCCCGCAGGATGGTCAGCGGCCCTCCCTCGACGAAGGCGACCCCCGAGACGACGATGAGCGGGCGTCGTCGCTCTGTCATCGGTAGTCGTAGAAGCCGCTGCCGGTCTTGCGCCCGAGTTGGCCCTCCGCCACCAGCCGGGTGAGGATCGCGGGCGCTTCGTACCGCTGATCGCCGAACGCGGTGTGCAGCACCTCGCCGATGCTCAGCACGGTGTCGAGCCCAACGAGGTCGGCGAGCGCCAGCGGTCCCATCGGGTGCGCCAGGCCGAGATGGACCGCCGTGTCGATGTCCTCGCGCGTCGCGAAGCCTCGCTCCACCAGCCGCATCGCGTCGTAGAGGTAGGGCAACAGGAGCCGGTTCACGATGAACCCCGCCTCATCCGAGGAGCGGACGCACGTCATGCCCAGGACCTCGGTCCCGAAGGAGCGGATCAGTCCTAGGGCATCCTCAGAGGTGGCGGCCGACGGCGTGATCTCGATGAGGGGCAGCACGGGCACGGGGTTGAAGAAGTGCATGCCCACGACCCGGTCGGGCCTGCCGCTGGCCTCACCGAGTGAGCCGATCGGGATCGAGGACGTGTTCGACGCGAGCACGACCTCGTCGCGGACCACCTCGCCCAGGTGCGCGAAGATCGACCGCTTCGCCGTCGGATCTTCGGTGGCCGCCTCGATCACCAGATCCACGCCCGCGATCGCCGGCAGATCGGCCACGACCTGGATCCGCGCGAGCGCGCCGGCAGACTCCTCGGGCGTCGTCTTGCCCCGCTGCACCGCCTTGGCGAGCGAGGTCTCGATCCGGGCCTTGCCGGCGGCGGCGAGTTCCTCGGAGTTCTCCACGACGGTCACGGCGAGGCCGGCGCGGGCGCACACCTCCGCGATACCGGAGCCCATCAGTCCACAGCCGACGACGCCCACATGAACGATGTCCTGCGCGTGCACGGTCCTTCGGCCCTCTCGTCGTGGAGCGGCACCGTACGATAGCGACATGCCCGGTGCAGCGGCCTCGCGCTCCGTGATCGCCGTCGGCCTTTCACTCGCGGGCCTCGCCCTGGGCCACGCGATCACCTACGCAGGGCCCTCACCGCATGCCATCGCACGCGAGGCGTGGCTGATGGCCACGGGTCACGGGTACGTGCCAGGGCTGAACCGACTCGGTCTGGCTGCGGGGCTCGTGGTACTGGGAGCGGCGTTCCTGCGGGGGCTGAGCGTTCGGTCAGCCGAGCAGGGTTCCGGGTGGCTCACGCGGCGTCTGGTAGCCATCCAGCTCACCGGGTTCCTGCTGATCGAGGTGACGGAGCGGTTGATCTCCGGTGCCCGCTACGCCGACCTGGTGCACGTCCTTCCGGTGGGTCTGGCGGTCCAGGTGGGGATCGCGATCGGTTCGGTGCGCATCGTGCGCCTCATGCTCCGAACGGGGGCGGCAGCTGCCCGGTTCGACAGGGCTCCCGCCCGGCAGCGGTTCGGTCCCTACGTCGAGGCGCTGTCCGCCACCCCGTGCTTCGTGGGCCGATCCGTCCCCACCCCGTTCGGCGGCCGGGCTCCCCCCGCGTTCCCCTGATCCGTGCGCGGCGTCCGGGTCCTGCCGGCGCCATCCGCCATCGAGGAAAGGGACCCCATGCATCGCAGCATCCGAGCGTCGGTCTTCATCGGCGCCATCGCCCTCGCCGCACTCCCTGCCAGAGCCGCCCTCGCCCACGGCGACGCCGACGACGGTCCCATCTCCGTCGTGCTCGGGTTCGGCACCGAGCCCGCGTACGCGGGGCTGCCCAACAGCGTCCAGGTCCTCCTGGAGCACGACGGCGAGCCGGTCACCGGTGCGACGGACCTCACGGTCGACGTCACCTATGGCGACCAGACCGCCACCTTCGGACTCGAGCCTCATCCCGCGAGCAGCGGAGGCGCGCCGGGCGAGTACCGGGCGTCGTTCGTGCCCTCGCAGCCGGGTCCGTACACCTTCCACGTCATGGGCGATGTGCAGGGCGAAGCGATCGACATCGAGATGACGTCGGGGGCGGACACGTTCGCCGAGGTCCAGGCCACGACCGCAGCGTCCTTCCCTGCGGTCGACGCCCCGAGCGCGGAGGAACTCGCCGGTCGTCTGGGCACCGAATCGGCAAGGGTGACGGCCGCCATGGAAGTCGCCGCGCACGACGCCGCAGGGCCTCGGCGCACGGCGATCATCGGGCTGGCCGTGGGCGCGATCGGTGTGATCACCGGGATCGGGGGGCTCGCCGCCTCGAGGCGGACGAGGGCCTAGCGATGTTCGCGCATACGGGCGGGGCGGACGAAGGCTTGGGGGTCGCGATGGTGGTCGGCGCCCTGTGGCTCGGCTGGGTCGGGTGGCGGCGCGTGCGCCACCGAGGCTTCGAGCGGGTACCTCGCTGGGCTGCGGCGGGCCTCGTTCTCGCGGCACTGACCCTCGCGGCGTCCTCGGCAGTCGTGCCGCGCGCCGTCTTCGGTCCCACCGCCGCAGCCCCGGGGCCTCGGATCGCGTCACCGGCGACCCTCACCTTCCGCGAACCGGTCGACGGCGCGAGGATCGGTACCGACGACCTGCGCGTGGTCCTGGACCTGCGAGGGGCCGAGGTGTCCGAAGGCGCAGCAGGGCCGGTCTCGCCCACCACGGGCCATCTGCACCTCACCGTGGATGGCACGCTCGTGTCGATGTCGTATGGGACGATCCAGACCGTGGATCTGCGCCCGTTCGGTCCGGGGATGCACACGATCGAGGCCGAGTTCGTGGCGATCGATCATCTGCCGTTCGGCCCACCCGTGGTGACCGTCGTGATGATCGACCGTGGGGCCCCGGCGTGAGACGCGGGGTGGCGGTGTTCGTGCTCGCCGCATGGATGACCGCTATGGGCGCAGGGAGCGCCGCCGCACACGCAGGGTTCGTGTCATCCGATCCCACGGACGGGACCTCTCTCCGCGTCTCCCCGAGCACGATCTCGATCGTCTTCACCGAAACACCCGACCTCGGACTCTCGAACGTCGACCTGCTCGACGCGGGAGGCGCCGAGCGTTCGCTCGGCCTCCTCGAGGCCGTGCCTCCCCTCGGCGTCGCCGCCGCCGTGAAGGAGACGCTCCCCGACGGCGTCTACACGGTCTCGTGGCGCGTCGTGTCCACCGAGGACGGCCATGTGACGGCCGGTGCGTTCGCGTTCGCGGTCGGCGACGCCGCCGCTCCCACCGGCGCCGCGACCGAGGAGACGGTCACGCGTCCGACACCCGGATCGGTCGCTGCGAAGGTGGCCCTGTACGCGGGGATCGCGCTGCTCATCGCGTGCGCAGCCGTGGGCCTCGGCGCGCTCCGCGGCCGTCCGGGCAGGCTGCAGGTGGTGGGCGTCACGGGCGGCGTGCTGGGGTTCGCGGGGGCGGCCGGGGTCTTGGTGGTGGAACGACGTGCGGTCGGCGTTCCGATGGCGGACCTGCTCGCGTCTCCGACAGGGCGGCCCTACCTCTACCTGGTGATGGCCTCGCTGCTCGCCGCCGCCGCGGCCGTCGTGGCGGCGGCCAGACCGGCGTGGCGGCGACTCCTGTGGGGTGCGGGGGCGGCCGCGGTCCTGATGGCGTTCCTGCGCGCCTCCAGCGGACATGCGGCCGCGGCGACGCCCGCGCTCCCCCAGGAACTCCTGCAGTGGGTCCATATCGTGGCGGTGAGCGTCTGGACCGGCGGACTCGTGCTGCTGGTCATGGCCCTGCGCGACCCCGGTCCGGCGCCCGTCCCGGAGATCCGCCGGTACTCCAACCTGGCGCTCACAGCCGTCGTGATCGTGGTCCTCACGGGCCTCGTGCGGTCCTTCACACAGATCGGAGGGCCGGCGGCCGCGCTCGACGCGCTCGGGACGGGGTACGGCACCGTGCTCGTGATCAAGGTCGCGCTGGCCGCGGTGCTGATCGGACTCGGGGCCGTGAACCGGCGCCGGTCCGTCCCGCGCCTCGCATCGGGCACGCGCCCCCTCCACAGGCTCGCACGGGCGGAGATCGCCGTGGCCCTGGGCATCTGGATCCTGACGGCGACGCTCACCGGGCTGGACCCCGCGGGAGCGTCGCCGGTGGCTCCCACCGCGCCGGCGGCGGTCCTCGGCGTGGCCGAGGGGACCGACTTCGCGCAGACGACACACGTCCAACTCTCAGCCACCCCCGGAACCCCCGGGACCAACGCCATCGAGGCCCGCATCACCGACCCCGGCACCGCCGAGACGCTCGCCCCCGACGTGGTCGTCGTGCGCTTCGCCTCGGTCGGTGTGCCGGATCTGCCCACGGTCGAGGT
>JBBDHX010000026.1:85577-114884 GCA_040880745.1 Actinomycetota bacterium | reverse complement strand
CTCGAGCGCGACGGGGAGGTCTGGAAGGGTCAGGGCCTGGCCCCTTCGGTCGCCGGCACGTGGATCGTCACGGCGAGGGTGCTCACCGGCGCCGACGCCGTCGACGTCGCCATGACGTTGATCACACGCTCGGATGCGACCGGGGACGCCACCGTCGGCTCCGCGGTCGTCACCGCCTCCTATCCCTCGGGCGTGTCGATCCAACTCTCGATCGAAGACGCGGAGGGGCCGGCCGCCTTCGTCCACGTCACGGCGCTTGCCCCCGACGGTTCCGAGGTGGCGGTCGCCGACGTCACCGTCGTCGCCACCGGCAGCGGTGAACGCCCGAGGTTGCTGGAGGCCGAGGTGGTGAGCACCGGCCATGCGATCGCACAGACCGACCTGGGCGCCGGTACCTGGGACGTCGATGCCGTGGTGCAGACGGCGGACGGGAGGGCGTTCCAGGCCACGCTGATCGACGTCCCGCTCACCGGGTGAGCTGGGGGCTCAGTAACAGGCGTCGACCAGCAGCGGATACGGGTTGATCGCCGTGCCGATCACGGAGTAGCCGTAGAAGCTGGCCGGCCAGCCCGCCGGCACGACGTTCGGGTGGAACTCGAAGTGGTTATGCGGGGTCGAGCCGCCGGCCAGGCCGGTGCTCCCTACGTAGCCGATCACGTCGCCCGCCTGCACCGGACCCAGTTTCGCGATGGAGTTCAGGTGCGCGTTGTACGTGTAGCCGTAGGCCCCATAGACCTGCACCGCCTGCCCGCCGATGCTGTTCGTCGCATCCACGGCCGTCCCGTCGAACGTGGCGAAGACCGAGGCCCCCTCGGGCGTCACGATGTCGACACCCGCGTGCGGGTGGTAGCCGCCCACGTAACGTGGGGCGCCGAACCCGTCGCCGAAGGCCCGGGGTGCAGGGACGGGGCACTCCTCGAGGAGCCCCTCCCACTCGGGCGGCAGGGGCTTGCCACTGTTCGGTGGCGGTTCGGGTTGGCGGGCCGCCAGTTCCTTCAGGTACTGCTCGCGTTCGCGATCGAGGTGCTTGAACCGCGCGAGCGCGTCGGCGGTCTGGGTCTGGATCTGGTCACGCAGTTCCTGGATGCGAGCCAGGTCCGCTTGGATCTGACCCTCGACCCCTTCGGCCGCGTCGAGGGCGCGCTCCCGGTCGGCCTCGAGCTCGTCCAGCCGGTCCTCATCCACCGAGAGCTGGTAGCCGAGCGAGGCGACATCCTGGGCGAGCGTGGCATCGGCGTTCGCCACCGCGTCGACGAACTCGAGCCGGTCCGACAGATCGACGAGTGATGCGGCGTCGATGACGAAGCCGAGGCTCGAGGCCGGTCCGTCCATGAACGCCTCGGCGCTGCGCTCGTTCAGACGCGCGCGGAGCCGTTCGTACCGGGCGGTGTTGGCGGTGATCCGCTCGCGGACGCCCGCCAGCTCGGCCTTCACCTGTTCCACGAGTCCCTCGTTGCGGTCCACCTCGAACGCGGCCTCGGACAGACGTGCCTCGATCGTGTGCAGCTCGGCGTCCTTGGCCTCCAGATCGGCGAGGATGTCCTCGTACGAGGCCTTCGCTTGGTCGACCTCGCCTTCCGTCGGCGGGTCCTCCGCAGCAGCGATCGGCCCGGACGCGGCGAGCGCGAGGGACGCCACGATCGCCGCCAGCAGCCGGAACGATATGGGGAAGGTTGGTTTCGTCCTCGTCATACGGTCGTCTCACCGTACCGGCTGGCAGGGGCGCCGACGACCGATACGGCTCCGCCAGCCTGCCGGTCTGCCGGCGGCGATGCAACCACCCGGGCGGCTCAGCCGGTCCGGGCCACCAGCTCCGGTTCAGCCACGGCCTGCCGCCATCCGTTGCGCTCCAAGAGGTCTCGCGCCTTTTCGACCACGGCAACCCCTCCGGCTGCCTCGGCCCCGAAGAGTGAGCCGACCCACCACGTGACCGCAGCGACCGGGTTCGGCACGGCGAACGCTCGCTCCGCGGACAGGGCGGCGACCGCCCGCTCTCGCGCCCGCTCGGGCTCCTTCGCCGCGAGCGCGACGACAGCCTCGGCGGCGAGCAGCACCGAGGCGATGCCGGCGTCGCCATCGGCCGCGCTGACCGCTTGGTCGGCCAGGACGGCTTCGGCGCCGGGCACATCGCCGCGCGCCGTCAGCGTGTGGGCCAGTTCGGCAGCCGTCCACGCGATGAGGGAGCGTTCGCGAAGATCCTTGCACAACGCGAGGGCTTCACGCAGGTCACCCTCGGACTCCTCGAGGCGGCCCGCGACCCGCAGGATCGACCCGCGTTCGCCCAGTGCGCTCGCGAGTTCCCACCGAGCGCCGAGCTCGCGCAGGGCCTCGACCGCGGCATCGGCATGTGCTTGCGCGGCATCCAGGCGGAGGAGCCGCCGAAGCGATCCCGCCACCACCTGGTGCGCCGTGGCTGCGGAGAAACCCTGTTCCGCGTCCTCGGCGATGCCGAGGGCTTCCTCGGCCATCGCCAGCGCGTCCTGCTCGCTGCCTCGCTGCGACGTCACAGCAGCGAGCCCCGTCAGGGCCCGGGTCTCCGACCACGGATCGCGGTGATCGTCCCCGCGCGCCGTCGCGAGCGCCTCGCGGAACAGGCCCTCGGCCTCATCGAGCCGCCCACGCTGCAGCGGCATCCAGGCTGCCATGACCAGGGTGCGGGCCAGCGCGTATGGCTCGCCCAGCCGGCGAGCGGCCTCCAACGACCGCTCGAACAACGCGCGCGCCAGGTGATCATCCTCGCGCAGGGTCAGGGTGAGATCGGCGAGGAACCGTGCGGCGTGTGTCGACACGCGATCATCGTGATCGTCGGCCAAGGCCAGCGCGCGCCGCAGCAACTCCTCGGCGTCCTCGAACTCGCCCAACCAGTACCGGGCCTCCCCGAGCATCGACACGATCCTGGCCTCCCGCGATCCCCACGCATCCTCTGGTCCGGCCAGCGCGAGGGCCCGCTCGTACAGATCGCCCGCCGCACGCGATTCGATGCGCCGGCGCGCGGTGTCGCCGGCCAGCGCGAGGGCGTCCACCGCCCGATCGGCGAGCGCGCGATCGGTGGGGTTGAGGTCGAGCGCCGCGAGCGCGGCCTGCTCGAGATGGAACGCGATCGTCCGCGGATACCGCTCAGCCGTCTCGGGTTGCGAGAGCCGATTGGCCACGCGCAGATGCAGCCGCTGGCGCTCTCTCTTGGCGAGCGATCCATAGGCGACGTCGCGAACCACATCGGAACGGAAGCTCCACACGTCGGCTCGGTCGGGGTCGGGAACGAGCAGTTCCTCCTCCTGGGCCTCGGCGAGCAGTTCCTTCCGCGGCTCGACGATCAACGCGAGCTCTTCGACGTCGAAGCGCCCGCGAGGGAACACGGAGGCACGGCGCACCAGCTCCCGGGCGCCGGCGCTCAGGTGGTCGATCCTCGACGCGACCACCGCTTGGACCGTGGCAGGCAGCAGGTGCTCGCTCGCGCCGGGGCCCGCGGGGGGAACGTCGCGCTCCTCTCCGAGCAGCATCCCCGTGATCTCGATGATGAACAGGGGGTTGCCGCCCGCGTGGGCAGCGACCCGCTCCGCATCGGCGGGTCCGAGGTCGCCCGACTCCTCCGCGAGCCGGACGGCGTGGGCAGGCTCGAGCGCTTCCACCCAGAGCGTCACGGCGTCGGCGAGCCCACCCGCCCAGTTCGGGCGGTCATCCAGGAGCGCCCAGCGAGCGACCGCGACCACCAGGAGTGCCAGCCGCCTGGCTTCGCGCATGAGCTGTTCGAGCAGATCCAACAGGAGAGGGTCGGCGCTGTGCAGGTCTTCGAAGACCATCACCACAGGGCTCTCCGCGCACAGACCGGTCACCATGCCCAGCACGCCCGCCCTGACCTCGGCTGCGTGGTAGCGGTTCTCTTCGCTCCCCGCCTCGCCGAACCCCAGGGCGAGCCCGAGACGTCGGGCGGTACGCTCCACCTCATCGGGCTCGACCCAGGCGGCGGCAGCAGCGTGGAGCAGATCGAGCGTCACCTCTTCGGGCGCGGAGGGGTCCCCGCCGATCTCGCGGTAGATCATCTGTGCGAGCGGCGCGAAGGCTGCCTCCTCGTCGAACGGGCTCGACCGTCCGACCATCCGCTTGGTCCCCTCGGGCAGGCGAGCGAGGAACTCCTCGGCCACGCGGCTCTTGCCGATGCCAGGCTCGCCCAGGAGCGTGACCAGGTGAGCCCGCCCGCGAACCGCCACCCGGTCGAAGGTGTCCGCGAGCAACGCGAGTTCACGCCTGCGATCGACCATGGGGATGTTGCTCCGGTCCCCCGCGGATGCGTGCAGGGCCACCACCGGCCGGGCGAGCAACCCTGTGCCGACCCCTTTGCCCACCACCTCGACAGGTTCGCCGAACTCGACCTGTGTCCCGGCCAACTGGACGGTCGTCGGCCCGGCCAGGATCTGACCGGGGGCGGCCGCCTGCTGCAGGCGTGCGCCGATGTTGACCTGGGCGCCGATCACGATGTTGCGGTCGGTCGCCGTGCCGACCGCGACCAGCCCGGTGTTCACGCCGATCCGCACCTGCATCGGGGCGGCCAGTCCGAGTGGGCGGCCGAGCCGCTCGGCCTGATCGCGCACCGCCAGCGCCGCCCTGATGGCCCGAACGGCATCGTCGTCACGCGCCACGGGCGTCCCGAAGACCCCCAGGACCGCATCGCCGATGAATCCCTCGGCCACCCCGCCCATCCATGCGATCTCCTCGCTCACCATGCCGTGGAAGGCTGCCAGGACCTCGCGGAGCCGTTCGAGGTCGAGCCCAGCGGCGAGTTCGGTGGATCCGGCCAGGTCGACGAAGACCACCGTCACGATCCGGCGCTCGGAGGCTTCGGGCACGGCCACCGGCGCACCGCAGTTAGGGCAGAAGTTCGCGCGCGCGGGTAGCGGTTCCCCGCATCTCGGGCACATCTCGGCGGTCATCGCGCCAGCATAGTGAGCGGGCCCGATGCGCCCGTCGGGCGCCCTCAGTGGGCGTACTCGATGATCTGCACCGGGTTGTGGTCGGGGTCGCGGAACGTGGCGAAGCGTGCGAACCCCTCCACCTCCCCCACGAAGGCATCGAAGGCCACGCCGCGCGCCTCCAGGTCGGCACGGACCGCGTCCAGGTCCTCGACGCGCAGGACGACCGTCCCGCTGCCCGGCAGGTCGGCGTCACCGGCGGCCCCGTGCAGCGCGAACCGGATCGGACCGGCCTGCATCTCGGCCCACTCCCCTCCCGCGCGACGCGCGAGGGTGAGGCCGACGATCCCGGTGTAGAAGGCGACGGCCCGGTCCATGTCGCGGGTCCAGTAGTAGACGTGGTCGATGACACCGATCATGGACACGATGCTACCGGCGGTCCGGTACGGTTCGTCCGTGCGAACGGTCAGCGCGCTCCCTCGCCGGTTGGCGTGGATCGTCCTCGCCCTGGCGGCGATCGTCGTCTACGGGACCGTGGGGTACATCCTGCTCGAGGGGTGGAGCTTCACCGACGCCCTCTACATGACCCTCATCACGATGACGACGGTGGGGTTCCGGGAGGTGCGCCCGCTCGACACCGGGGGCAAGCTGTTCACGATCTCCGTGCTCATGCTCGGCGTCGGCGTGGCGCTGGTGGGGATCTCGCTCGCCGCCGCGATCATCGCGCAGGAAGAGATCGGCGGCACGCGGAGGAGGAGGAAGATGGATCGCAAGATCGAAGCGCTGCACGGCCACTACATCGTCGCGGCCTACGGACGTGTGGGGCGTGCCGCGGTACGGGAGCTGAAGGCGGCAGGTGTTCCCTTCGTCGTGGTGGATCCGGACGATGAGCTGCGCGAGCGCATGGACGCCGACGAGATCCCCTACCTCGTGGATGATCCGACGCTCGAGCCCGTTCTGCGAAGGGCCGGCGTCACGACGGCTCGCGCTCTGCTGAGCGCGGTGGACTCCGACGCGACCAACGTGTACATCACGCTCACGGCGAGGGCTCTGAACCCGAGGTTGTTCATCGTGGCCCGAGCGTCCGAGCCCGGATCAGCGGAGCGGCTCGAGCGGGCGGGGGCGGACCGCGTCGTCTCGCCCTTCGTCAGCAGCGGGCGACACATGGTGCGGATGGCCCGCGACCCCTCCTTGGTCGATCTCTTCGACGAAGGATCGAGCGGGAAGCTCTCGCTGGATATCGAGGAACGGACGATCGACGAAGGGTCGCCGCTCGCGGGGCGTACCGTCGCCGATGCTCCCGGCCCCGTGCTCGCCATCCGGCGCGACGACGGCGAGGTGCTCGCGACGCCCGGCCCGGCCACCCCCTTGCGCTGGGGAGACCTGGTCCTGATGCTGCGCGATGAAGAACGGGCCGGCTGAGGGTGAAGCGATGAGGCTCAGCTCCGCCCGAGGATCTTCGCCTTCTGCGCCGCGAACTCCTCGTCGGACAAGACGCCGTCGGCGTGCAGGCGGGCGAGGCGCTCCAGTTCGCTGACCGTGCTGGGTGCCGCCGGCGGCGCCTGATCGCCCTGGAACATCCGCCTCTTGTTCAGCTCACCCTGTTCATAGATCGTCCGCTGGACGCCTTCGGGGTCACGCACGTCTTCGAACACCTGGCGCCCTTGCTCCGACGCCGATTGGATGACGAGTGACCCGGCCCCCACCATGCGGTCGAACACGCCCTGCTCGAAACGGACGTCGTTGATGGCCTCCAACGGGATCTCCATCGAGTACTTCGAGATCCACCCCGAGCGGTGGATGATCCGGTCGCTCGTGACGGCGAACAGCGAGGTCCACCAGTTCAGGAACCGGGGAAGGACATAGACCAGCTGCAGGACGAGGAACCCCGACCACCCCAGCCACCACTGCACGCTATCGACCGTCCAGAGCCAGATCGCCGCGATCAGCCCGAGCACACTCAGGAAGGCGGGCATCAGGAGCGCGACCGGGTGCGGCCGCAGGTCCAGGACCAGTTCCTCCCCCTCGATGAGGAGCCGTTCGGGGAACGCCATGGCGAGATCGTAGCGCAGCGACGGCGCGGCGGCGCTCAGCCGGTCGCCAGATGTGTGATCTCACCGAACGCCACCCGGGCCTCGCCCGCATCGGTCGACAGCTGCAGTCCGCCGAAGTCGTCGATGCCGATCGCGCGGCCCCTCGTTCGCTCGCCCTTCACCGTCGTGGCCTCGACGAGCCGGCCGATCGTGGCCGAGATGGGGAGCCACGCCCCGCGGGCTCGCTCCTCCCACGACGGCTCATCGGCCGTGTAGGTCTCCTCGAAGCGCACGAGGAACCCGCCGAGCAGGTCTCGCAGCGACGTGCCGTCCCCGATCCCTGTGGCGCCCTCGACGCCGGCCGGTGCCCGCAGGTTCACACCGATGCCGAGCACGACGTGCGCGATCCGTCCGTCGCGTACCTCGGTCTCGGCCAAGATCCCGCCGACCTTGCGTTCGTCCAGGAGCAGGTCGTTCGGCCACTTGCATGTGACCTGCCGGCCGGTGAGGTCGCGGATCGCATCGGCCATGGATGCTCCTGCCAGGAGCGAGAGCAGCCCCACGCGGTTCGACGCGAGCGCCGGTCGCAGGACCAGCGAGAACAGCAGGGCACTCCCGGTGACGTCCTCCCAGGTGCGCCCCATCCGCCCTCGGCCGGCCGTCTGGTGTCCGGCGGCCACCAGGGTCCATTCGGGGGCGCCGGCCGCCGCCATCTCCTGCGCCCCTGCGTTGGTGGAACCGGTAACCTCATCCGCACGCACGGGGGCCGCGACGTGGATCTGGGCGAGCGCCCACAGCAGATCGTCGCGGTGAAGCATCGGGCCTCCGGGCCGGCGGGTCTTCAGGAAGGCACGATACGCGAGTGGCGAAGAAGCCGAAGCTCCTGGTCGCGAACCGCGGCGAGATCGCCGTTCGCATCATGCGGACCGCCCGCGAGATGGGCATCCCGACCGTCGCCGTCTACTCAGATGCCGACCGAGACGCCCTGCACGTGGAGATGGCCGACGAGTCCTACCGGATCGGACCGGCCCTCGCGAGCGCCTCCTACCTGTCGATGGGTGCCATCGTCGAAGCTGCGCAGAAGGCGCGCGCCACACTCGTGCATCCCGGGTACGGCTTCTTGGCCGAACGTGCGGCGTTCGCGCAGGCGGTCGCGGACGCGGGCATCGGGTTCGTCGGGCCCTCGCCCGAGGCGATCGAGCGGATGGGCGACAAGTCCGCAGCACGCACGATCGCGGACGCCGCGGGGATGCCGATCGTGCCGGGAACCCCCGAGCCCGTCGACATCGACGCAGCGAAGAAGGCCGCGCCGCGGATCGGGTACCCGCTGATCGTGAAGGCCTCGTTCGGCGGCGGGGGCAAGGGCATGCATGTGGTCCGCGACGCCGAGCACCTGGAGGAGGCGCTGAAGCGGGCGGCTCGCGAGGCGCAGTCCTACTTCGGGCGACCCGAGGTCTTCCTGGAGCGCTACGTTGACCGCGCACACCACGTGGAAGCGCAGATCGTCGCCGACACCCACGGGAACGTCCTGTTCCTCGGCGAGCGCGACTGCTCGGTCCAGCGCCGTCACCAGAAGCTCATCGAGGAGACCCCCTCGCCGCTGTTCGACGAACGACTCCGCGAACGCTTCGCCGAAGCGGCCGTGTCCCTGGTGCGCGCCTCCGGCTATGTCAACGCCGGGACGATCGAATGCATCCTGGATGAAGACGGGTCCTTCTATCTCTTGGAGATGAACACACGGCTCCAGGTGGAGCACACGGTCACCGAGATGGTCACGGGCCTCGACATCGTTGCACTGCAACTGCGGGTGGCGATGGGCGAGTCGCTCGCGGGGCTGAAGGCGGAACCACGCGGGGCTGCGATCCAATGCCGCATCAACGCGGAGGACCCCGGGCGCAACTTCCTGCCCGGGCCTGGTCGCATCACCCGCTACGCGGAGCCCGGCGGTCCGTTCGTGCGCGTGGACTCCTCCGTGAGGGCCGGCCGCGAGATCCCCGGGGACTACGACTCGATGTTCGCCAAGCTCGTCGTCAGCGGGGCCGACCGCGAGCAGGCTCGCGCACGGATGCTGCGCGCCCTGGACGAGTTCGTCGTCGAGGGCGTGCCGACCACCATCCCGGTGCATCGCTGGGTCCTGCAGCACGAAGCGTTCATCACCGGCCAGCACACGACGACCTGGCTGGAGCGCGCCCTGGTGGATGCGCACCTGCCCGCGCAGACCGACATGCAGGCGGCGCCGGGTGCTTCGCGGGATGCCCGGCCCACCGACATCCTCGTGGAGGTCGACGGCCGGCGGGTGCCGGTCCGCGTGTTCGACGAGCGGCGCGACGCGGCACCGAAGGCGCCCTCCTCCCACGGCGGACACCACGGCGAGCACGTGCACGGGGAGATCCGTGCCCCGATGCAAGGGACGATCCTGAAGGTGCTCGTCGAGAAGGGCCAGGAGGTTCGAGCCGGCGACGTGGTCTGCATCCTGGAGGCGATGAAGATGGAGAACCACATCGCCACCACGCGCGAGGGCGAGGTCACGGACCTCCCGATCCGTCCCGGTCAGGTCGTGGAGACCGGCGCCGTGCTCGCGATCATCGACTGAGCAGGCCGCGCGCGGCCAGGAACCCTGTCATCGCCTCGATGTATGCCTCGGGTTCCTCTACGAACGACATGTGGCCGGCATGCTCGAAGACGTGCAGGGTCGCGCCGGGGATGAGCTTCGCCATGTACTCGCTCGCGGCGGCCGGACAGGCGCGGTCGTGGCGACCGGCCAAGAGCAGGACCGGGTGCCGCACATCCAGCAGCCGGTCCTCCAGGTGGATGCCGCCGTACTCGCTCGCGGCGAAGTGCCGAAGGACGTCGGGGGCGCCGATCATGCCCTGCGAACGGTCGATGTACTCATCCATGCGGGGGTCCGAAGGATCGGCGAAGTGGAACGGCAGCTGGTCGGTGATCAGCTCCACCACGTCCTCGGGAGTACGGACCTCGGTCTCACGCGCCCACGACGCCGCCACGCGCTCGCGGAGCGCGGCCGGTTCGAAGGCCGCGAGTTCTCCCTCGATCCCCGCGAGCCAGCGCGTGCTCGGCACCCCGGAGGACGCGATCGTCGCCGTGGCGATCCCCGGGTAGTCCACCGCGTTCTGCAGGGCCACGAAGGCTCCGTAGGAGTGGCCGTACACCACGTAGCGGTCGAGTCCCATCGCGAGCGCGAGCATGATCACGTCTTGCGCGTGCCGCTCGAGCGTCCAGGTCGCGGGGTCCGATGGCCCGGACATCCCATGCGCGCGCAGGTCGAGCATCACGAGCCGGACGCCCTGCTCGGTGAGCGGATCCAGGTAGTCACCGAACTCATGATGGTCGAGCCCCGGCCCGCCGTGCAGGACGATCATCGGCATGCCATCCTCAGGTCCCCGCTCGACGACCCAAAGCTCCGTGTCGTCGATCCGGACGAGCCGGCCGTCACAGGTCATCCGGCGGGAGCGCCCCAGGTCTCGCGACCGGTGATGCGGAAGCCGGCGTGCGCCTTGTACCTGCTGTTCACCGAGATCAGCAGCGCCGTGAGCGTCTCGGCGATGCGGGCCATCTGCAGCCCGCCGCAGTCGACCCACCGCATGCCGGGGATGTCCTCGATGAGCGAGCCGACCATCGACTTCGCCGCGGCGTCATCTCCCATCACCAGGGCGTCGGAGTCGAGCGGTTCCTCCACCCGGTGAAGGGCTTCGGCGGCCACGGTGTGGAAGGCGGCGACCAGGCGGACGTGCTTGGGAAGGAGCGTCTTCGCGAACTCCGCCGCCGACCCGTGCCAGGGTCTGATGGCATGGCTCGCACGCCCCCCCACCGCCGACATGAGCGGGCTGGTGCAATCGCAGACGATGGCGCCTTCGGGCAACGAACCGGCGATCGCGTCATAGATCATGGCCACCCCGGAGAACGGGACCGTGACGAACACGACGTCCTTGCCTGCCACGGACGCGGCGTTGACCGCACCCACCACGGGCGCGTCCTCACCCAGGATCGACTTCGCCTCGGCGACGCTCGCGTCGGCCTTCTCCTGAGCGCGCGAGCCGATCGTCACGTGATGCCCCGCCTTCGCGAGGCGGAGCGCGAGCCCGAACCCCTCCTCGCCCGTACCCCCCACGATCGCGACGTCCATGACCGCAGCCTAGCGCCGACGGCTAGCCTGAGACGCCCGGATGGACACGCTCACGTCGATCACCGAACTCCTGGTCGGCCTGGCGTGCCTCGGGTTGGCGATCGCTACGTGGCGCCGCCCTGGCCGGGGACGCGTCGTCTCCGGCGCGCTCGGCGTCGCCGGAGCGGCCGCCGTGGCCAACGCCGTCGTGTCCCTGGCTCAGTAGCCGGGGTGGTGTTCCCCGAAGACGCCGCGCAGCACGTCGGAGACCTCGCCGAGCGTGGCGCGGGCGGCGAGCGCCACCTTCATCGGGGGCAGGAGGTTCGCGCTCCCTCGCGCCGTCTCCTCCACGGTGTGGAGCGCGGCGTCGACCGCCGCTTGATCTCGGCGGGCGCGCAACGCCTGCAGGCGCTCCACCTGGGCGCGGACCTCGTCCTCGCCGATCCGCTGCAGGTCGAGGTGGTGCTCCTCCTCCACCTGGAATGCGTTGACCCCGACGACCACGCGCGACCCGTCCTCGACCCCTCGCTGGATCCGGAACGCGGATTCGTGGATCTCATCCTGATAGAAGCCCTGTTCGATGGCGGCCACGGCGCCGCCCATCGCGTCGATCCGCGCGATCAAGGCGCTCGCGAGCGCCTCGAGCTCGTCGGTCAGTGCCTCGACGTAGTACGAACCGCCGAGCGGGTCGGTGACGCTCGCGACCCCGGTCTCGTACCCGATCACCTGCTGGGTTCGCAGCGCGATCTTGGCGCTGCGTTCGGTGGGGAGCGCGAGCGCCTCGTCGAACGAGTTCGTGTGCAGCGACTGCGTGCCTCCGAAGACCGCCGAGAGCGCCTCGAGCGTGGTCCGCACGATGTTGTTCTCGGGTTGCTGCGCCGTGAGCGTGGCACCCCCGGTCTGCGTGTGGAACCGCAGCGCCTGGGACCTCGGGTCCTTGGCCCCGAAGCGCTCCGTCATGATCGTCGCCCACATCCGCCGGGCGGCGCGGAACTTCGCCACTTCTTCGAAGAAGTTCATGTGGCACGCGAAGAAGAACGACAGGCGCGGCGCGAACTCGTCGACGGCGAGGCCGGCGTCGATCGCCGCCTGAACGTAGGCGACCCCGTTGGCCAGCGTGAAGGCGATCTCCTGCGCGGCGGTCGACCCGGCCTCGCGCATGTGGTACCCGCTGATCGAGATCGTGTTCCAGTTCGGGATGCGCTCGCCGCAGTAGGCGAACAGGTCGGTGATCAACCGCATCGAAGGCTTCGGCGGGTAGATGTAGGTCCCGCGTGCCGCGTACTCCTTGAGCAAGTCGTTCTGGACCGTGCCCTGCAAGGCGTCGGCGGCGACGCCGCGCTCCTCGGCCTCGAGTTCGTACAGGAGCAGCAGGATCGGCGCCGTGGCGTTGATCGTCATCGAGGTCGAGACCTTCTCGAGCGGGATCTCGGCGAAGAGCCGGTGCATGTCCTCGATCGAGTCGATGGCGACCCCGGTCTTGCCGACCTCGCCCTCGGCGCGGGGATGATCCGAGTCATACCCCATCTGCGTGGGCAGGTCGAAGGCGGTGGACAGGCCGGTCTGGCCATGTTCGAGGAGGTAGCGGAACCGCCGGTTCGTATCGTCGGCGGTCCCCATCCCGGCGTACTGGCGCATGGTCCACAAGCGCGAGCGGTACATCGAGGGGTACGGGCCACGGGTGAACGGCGCGGCGCCGGGCGAGCCCAGCGCGGCGTCGGGATCGAAGGCAGGGTCGGGCCCGTAGACGGGATCCAGTTCGACCCCTGAGTCGGTCCGCCGCACCTCGTCGCTCATGAGATGTCGGTCAGGAACCTGGGTTCGGCGAACACGCGGCGCACCATCGGATCGAACTCCTCGATCGAGAGCGCGTCGTACGACGGATCGAAGCTCGCCTGGTCGTACTTCTCGCAGAACTCAGCGGTCATGTCGTAGTTCTGATGATCCCGCCACCGGTCGCGGGCGTTGCGGTCTTGGCCCGTGTGCTGGCCGTAGTAGTAGAGCTGGAACGCGCCGTGGTGCCCGATCATCCAGCACACGGCCGGGTCGACGTAGGGCTTGAGCACGGCGGCGACCATCTCGCCGTGGGTCCACGGCGCCAGATCGTCACCGATGTCGTGCAGCAACGTCGCCACCACGTAGCCCTCGGGCTTGCCGTCACGGAACGCTCGCGTGGCCGCCTGCAAGGAGTGCTCGTACCGCGTGACTCGGTAGCCGCCGAACGACCCCTTCAGCTTGTCCAAAGCGGCCAGCAGCCGGTCGGGCAGGCCCTCCAGGTACTCGTCTTCGTACCGGTTCAGCAGCGCGTAGTCCTCCGCGGTGCCGTCGGCCATCCGGGCGAACGAGACGGTGCCCTCAGCGCGTGCGTCCATGGCGCGGAGTCTACCGAGGGGCATATCCTCACGCCCTATGGACATCGTGGATCCGCGCATCGAGGGCTACATGCGCTCGCTCCTGGACCGACACGACCACCCGGTCTTGCTCGAGATGGAGGACATGGGGACCGAACTGGGGTTCCCCATCGTCGGGCGCACCGTCGGGGTCTTGCTGGAGTTGCTTGCGAGGTCGGTGAGTGCACGCCGCGTGATGGAGCTCGGGAGCGGGTTCGGCTATAGCGCGTACTGGTTCGCTCGCGCCGTGGGCGAGGCCGGCGAGGTCCATTGCACGGACGGCGACGAGAAGAACGCGCTGAAGGCCGAGGACTTCCTCGGCCGAGCGGGGCTCGGCGACCGGGTGACCTTCCACGTCGGCGATGCCGTAGAGCAGATGGCCGATGTGCCGGGTGATTTCGACGTGGTGTACGACGACATCGACAAGCACGGTTACCCGGTGGCCTGGGCGGCGGCGCGCGAGCGGATCCACGTTGGCGGGCTCTACATCTGCGACAACGTGCTGTGGTCGGGCAGGGTGCCGGCAGACGGCGAGGAGACCGACGGCGTGACCGACGCGATCCGTGAGCACAACCGCCTCATCGCCGAAGACGAGAGGTACGTCTCGAGCATCATCCCGACCCGAGACGGCGTGTTCGTGGCGCTCCGCATCGGATGACCCCCGACCAGGATCCTGGGTGGCGTGACAGTCTGCATGGGGTGACGATGCTTCCGCTCTTCCCTCCTCATCTGAAGAGGATCGAGGCTCGCCTTCCTGCCCTCCTGGTCCTCCGACGCTTCCACATCGCGGTCCTCGCCGCCACGGTGCTTGGATCGATTGGCATCCGGGCCTCATACCCTGACGCCGGTGCCATCTCGGACGGCTGGTGGCTGTTCATCGTCCTGGCGCTTTCGGCCGGTGCAACCATCTGGTTCCGTCGATACGCCGTGCAGCGAACCTTCTCCGCTGCGAACCCAAGCTCATCACCCTTGCAGATCGGCGGAGCCTTCCGTGCGACGTACTTCGTCCTTCTGGGCTTGGCTGCGACAGCCATCTCCTGGGGATGGGTGGCGGCCGTGATCAACGAAGCGTGGGTGCATGCATATATCGGCGGCGTCATCGGTCTGGTGCTTCTCATCACCGTGGTAGCTCCCGGCAGGAGGACCATCGCGCTCTTCAACGAACGCCTGCACGAAGCTGGCGTCGGCGTCGACCTCACGCGAGCGCTGATGGAGCAACCGATGGACACGAGCCATGGATCCTGATCTTCCCTCATGGCGCAGCGCCGCCTTCCTCGTTGCGGTCACGATGATCCCGTTCCACGAGAAGACGGCGCGGTTCGCGGGAACGTGGAGGCGTGCGACCCTTCTCGACATGGCGCGCGGGACCGTCGTCCTCGTGCTTGGATGGCTCGGACTCCTCGCTGCCGGCATGGTCTTCTTTGAACGGCCCGGGGTAGAGACCGGATGGGGCTACGAGCTGATCGTGCCAGGAGCGCTTCTGGCCCTCGTCGCCGTCACCTCGATCGGTTGGTATCGACACCGCGATCGCGAGGCGGTACACGACCTCACTACGAGGATCGTAGGGGGTGTGATGCTCTCGGCGGTCGCGGGTTCGGTCGGCTCGACGATCGCCTACTCGCTGAGGGAACTCACCTTCGCGATCGTGGTCCTCATCGTCGCGTCGCTCCTCGTGATCTTCCTCGGTCCCACCCGCAGCCGCCTACGCCGAGAGCAGGAGCGTCTCCGACTCCGCGGTTCGTCGATCGACCTCGTCCATGCGATGCTGCAACCAGCTCGATCAGCCGACCATCAGAGCTAGACGGCCTTGCAGGGCATACCGTTCGCTCCCGAGCGGGTCGGCAGCCGGTTCCATCCGATGGAACGAGGCCCTTCGAACCAGTCCTTCAGGCACGGATGTCCGTCGATCCGAGCGGATCCCGGCCCCCCGGGCCCTTGCATGTTCGCGCGGACCTCGTCGATGATCTGGAGCGCAACGGCCGCGGCGTTATGGCCTGGTCCGCACGGGCCGAGCGTCGGCGAGCACTGAAGCTCGAGCCGCGGGGTTCTGCCACCACAGCTCCGGACCTCCGACCTCCTCGGCAACGCCACGGAGATGTCGATGTCTGCGAGTCCCTCGTCGGGACGACTCCCTTCCGGGTCGTAGCACCGCGGGCCTGTGAAGCCACGTCCACAGCCCTCGATGCTACGCGGGCCGCAGGATCACTCGCACCCAGCCCTCGGGCCGCCCATGGACGTTCCGCAGTAGACTCCGCGCCGCTCGCTGGACGGTGCGGCGGATCCTCCTGCCCGGCCCGGCGATACGCTGGAGGAACGCACCACGAGGGAGTAGGAGCGCGTGGCGATCAGGGCCCGCAAACAGAAGAGTGACTACGGCTCCCT
This sequence comes from Actinomycetota bacterium, assembly GCA_040880745.1. Classification (GTDB taxonomy): domain Bacteria; phylum Actinomycetota; class UBA4738; order UBA4738; family HRBIN12; genus AC-51. The sequence goes on along the minus strand of JBBDHX010000026.1, from coordinate 99,049 downwards.
GTACAAGGGGCACCCCGGGCAATGGTCTTGGGTGCTTCACCGGGTGACCGGCGTCGCCGTGATCCTCTTCCTGTTCGTGCACGTCGTGGACACGGCCCTCATCGGCTGGGGCCCGGAGGCCTACGAGAAGGTCCTGCGGGCCTACGCGAACCCCATCGTCCATCTGCTCGAACTGGGTCTCGTGATCGCCGTCCTCTACCACTCGATCAACGGGCTCAAGGTCACCCTGATCGACTTCTTCCCTCGGCTCGTCGGGCGGATCACCGCCCTGTCCATCGGATTCGCGCTCCTGTTCGCCGTGATCGCGATCCCCACCACGGTGATCATGCTCAAGCAGACCTGGGATCTGTGGCAGGCCTGATGGCAACGACGACCGATCGCCCGGCTCCCTCCCAACGCGACCGGCGCATGGGGCGCGACAAGCCCGTGGGCGGCTCGGAGTTCTGGTGGTGGCTGTTCATGCGCCTCAGCGGCCTCCTGCTCCTGGTCCTGGCGCTCGGCCACCTCGCGATCATGCATCTGTTCGAAACGGGGGCTGAACGGATCGACTTCGGGTTCGTGGCCACCCGCTGGGAGAGCCCGTTCTGGCGGACGTGGGACTGGTTGCTCCTGATGCTCGCGCTCGTGCACGGGGTGAACGGCTTGCGCAACATCACGCTCGACTACGTCCAGCGAGCGGGCCTGCGATCGGCGATCACCATGTCCACCTACGTGATCGGACTCGTGCTGATGGTCCTGGGTACCGTGATCATCGTCACCTTCGACCCGACGAAGTGGGGCCCGGTGGGATGACGACCACCCACATCTACGACGCCCTCGTGATCGGGGGCGGCGGCGCCGGCATGCGCGCCGCGATCGAACTGTCGGACCGGGTGGATACCGCCGTCATCTCCAAGCTCTACCCCACGCGCTCCCACACCGGCGCGGCGCAGGGCGGGGTGTGCGCAGCCCTCGGCAACGTCGAGGAGGACTCCCCCGAATGGCATGCGTTCGACACTGTCAAGGGCGGTGACTACCTGACCGACCAGCCCGCCGCCCAGCTGATGGCGGAAGAGGCGATCGAGGCGATCTACCAGCTCGAGCGATGGGGCCTGCCGTTCAACCGCACCCCTGACGGCAAGATCGACCAGCGCCGGTTCGGAGGACACACCGCGAACCACGGCGAGCGGCCGGTCAAACGCGCCTGCTACGCGGCCGACCGCACGGGCCACATGATCCTGCAGACGCTCTACCAGCAGTGCGTGAAGCGCGACGTCCGGTTCTTCAACGAGTTCTATTGCCTGGACCTGCTGCGCACCCAAGACGGCACCACCGCCGGGATCGTCGCCTACGAACTCGCCACGGGCGAGCTGCATATCTTCCGCGCGGCGTCGGTGATCTTCGCGACCGGCGGATACGGCCGCATGTTCCGGGTCACCTCGAACGCACACGCTCTCACGGGCGACGGGCCGGCGGTCGCCTACCGCCGCGGGATCCCGCTGCAGGACATGGAGATGTTCCAGTTCCATCCCACGGGTCTCGCTCGCCTCGGCGTGCTGCTCTCCGAAGCCGCCCGCGGGGAGGGAGGCATCGTGCTCAACCGTGACGGCGAGCGGTTCATGGAGCGCTACGCCCCCACCATCAAGGACCTGGCCCCTCGCGACGTCGTCTCCCGCGCGATCTACCAGGAGATCAAGGAGGGCCGCGGCGCCGGTCCGAACGCCGACTGGGCCTACCTCGACATCTCCCACCTGGACCCGAAGGTGATCGAGGAGAAGCTCCCCGATATCACCGAGTTCGCCCGGGTGTACCTGAAGGTGGAACCGACGAAGGAACCCGTCCCGATCCAGCCGACGGCGCACTACGCGATGGGCGGGATCCCCACGAACACCGACGGCGAGGTCGTTACCGGCGCCGGCGAGGATGTCGTGCCCGGGTTGTACGCCGCGGGCGAGTGCGCCTGTGTGAGCGTGCACGGCGCGAACCGGCTGGGTACGAACTCGCTCTTGGACCTCGTGGTCTTCGGGCGCCGGGCCGGCGCGGCCGCCGCGAAGCACGCGGGCGAGGCCTCGGTCCCCGACGTGCCGCCGCGGCCGGAGGAACAGACCCTCGGCCTGCTGAACGGGTTCCTCGGCCGCAGCCGGGGCGAGAACGCGGCCTCGATCCGTCAGGAACTGCAGGACACGATGTTCGACAACGCGTTCGTGGTCCGCAGCGACGAGGGCTTGGCGAAGCAGCAAGACATCCTGGCGGGTTTACGCGAGCGGTACGACCGGGTCGTGATCGGCGACAAGGGGGCCGTTTACAACACCGACCTGATGGAGACGGTGGAGCTCGGGTTCCTCCTGGATTGCGCGGACACCCTGGTGGCCGCAGCGCGGGCCCGCACCGAGAGCCGCGGCGCCCACTTCCGCGAGGATCACCCGCTGCGCGATGACGCGAACTGGCTCACGCACTCCCTCGCCTACCGCCAGGATGACGGCTCGGTCCGTTTGGAGGCCAAGCCGGTCAAGATGGGCCCCTACGTCCCGATGGAGAGGAAGTACTGATGGCCACGGCCGCCGAGGTCCTCAACACCTCCGACAGCCGGCGAGTCGGCGGGAGCGACCACGGCCCGATCCCGTTGACGCTCCGGGTCCGCCGGTTCAACCCGGAGGTTTCCGACGACTCGTGGTGGGACGAGTGGACCGTCGAGTGCGACCCGCTGGACCGCCTGGTCGAGGTGCTGCACCAGGTGAAATGGCATCACGACGGGACGCTCTCGTTCCGCCGGTCGTGCGCGCACGGCATCTGCGGTTCGGACGCGATGCTCATCAACGGGCGGAACCAACTCGCATGCAAGGTGTTGGCCGAAGACGTCGCGCCAAAGGTCACGGTCGAGCCCATCCGTGGCCTGTCGGTGCTCAAGGATCTCATCGTGGATATGGATCCGTTCATGGAGGGGTTCAAGTCGGTTCTGCCCTTCCTCATCAACGACGCGGCGGATCCGGAGAAGGAGCGTCACCAATCACCCAGGGACCGCGAGCGCTACGACGACACCACCAAGTGCATCCTCTGCGCCTGCTGCACCACATCGTGCCCGGTCTTCTGGGGCGACGAGGAGTACGTCGGTCCGGCCGCGATCGTGAACGCACACCGGTTCATCTTCGATTCCCGCGACGAAGGAGGGCGCGAGCGCCTGCAGATCCTCTCGGAGAGGACGGGCGTGTTCCGGTGCCGCACCACGTTCAACTGCACCGATGCCTGCCCGCGCGGCATCGAGGTCACCAAAGCGATCCAAGAAGTGAAGCGCGCGATCTTGTTCGAGCGGTTCTGAGTCCTACGCGGCGCTCACCTCAACCGTCCGCAACGGCGACCACCCGCTCACGTGGCCCGAGAGGTCGTGCGTCCGTGCCCGGAAATCGTACGTGCCGGGGCGCGAAGGCGAGAACGTCAGGTTCGTGGAGAGCGTCCCCGACCTGATCGTCGTCCACGCGTTCCCGTTGCGCCGGCGCTGGACGTCCCACTGGATCCCCTTGGTGAACACGCTCCCGTACGTGATCGTCGAACTCCCGCCCTGCGCGAACGCGCGTGGGTTCGCCCTCGGACGCACCTTGATCGTCCCGTCCATGGCGTGGATCGAGCAGTGATAGGCGAACGTCCCCGCCCCGTAGAGGTAGGCGATACCCGTCTCACCCGGCGCGATCGTGCCCGTGTCGATGAAGTCGGCACCGCCGTTGGACGTGGCCGTGTGCCCGAAGTTCCCGCCGTTGTCCCAGTTCACCGGGAGGTCGTCGGCCACCAGCACGGATCTCACCTCCGGGCTGAAGAAGAAGTCGTCGATCGCGACGTGGGCGCCCGTACCGGCGTGCGCAGGCAGGGCGAGGACGGAAGCGGCGGCGAGGGCGAACACCAGCGGCACGATGCGACGCATCAGGGATCCTTTCGAAGAGCGGACCTGCGGATCCTACCCCGGATCGACACGCGATCTCGGCGGCTACCCTGTGCCACCGATGGACCACCGTGTGACGATCGTGCCCGGGGACGGGATCGGCCCCGAGGTCACCGCCGCGGCCCGGCTGGTCATGGATGCGGCAGACGTGGGCATCACCTGGGCGGAGCGAGCAGCAGGGTACGCGGCCTTGGAAGCCGAAGGCGAACTCCTCCCCGGGAGCACGCTCGAGTCCATCAAGGAGTGCCGCGTCGCCCTGAAGGGTCCCATCACGACACCGGTCGGCACGGGGTTCCGCAGCATCAACGTCGCGCTCCGCCAGGAACTGGACCTGTTCGCCGCGGTCCGTCCGGCGCGCTCGCTCCCGGGCGTCACGACGCGCCACCGCGATCTCGACCTGGTGATCGTGCGAGAGAACACCGAGGACCTCTACCAAGGGATCGAATTCGAACGTGGCTCACCCCAGACCGCCGCCCTGCGCGAGGTGATGCGATCGCTCGGCGGATTCGAGCTGCGTGAGGATGCGGGCGTCACCCTCAAGCCCATCAGCGTGAGCGGCACCAGGCGGATCGTGAGGTTCGCGTTCGAGTACGTTCGCGCCAACCGGCGGCGTAAGGTCACGGTCGGTCACAAGGCGAACGTCATGCGCTACTCCGACGGCCTGTTCCTGCGAACGGCCACCGAAGACGCGGCGGAGTTCCCGGACGTCCCGTGGGAGGAGATCCAGATCGACCACCTCTCCGCACGTCTGGCGAGGCGGCCCCAGGACTTCGACGTGCTCCTGCTCCCCAACCTCTACGGGGACATCATCAGCGACCTCTGCGCGGGTCTGGTGGGCGGCCTCGGCTTGATCCCCGGCGCGAACATCGGGTGGGAGTATGCGGTGTTCGAACCGGTCCATGGGAGCGCCCCGGACATCGCGGGGCAGGGGAAGGCCAACCCGATCGCGATGATCCTGTCGGGAGCCATGATGCTCCGGCACCTGGGCGAGTTAGACGCCGCGAGCACCGTGGAGTGGGCGGTGGACGAGGTCCTGCGGCAAGGCAGTGTGCGGACGCCGGATCTGGGCGGGACGGCGACCACGATGCAGGTTGGCGAAACGATCGCCGCCATGACGACCGCCTGGGAGCACGGCCCTTCCTAGTATCCGGGCGGTCATGGAACGAGCGTGGCGGTGGTGACACACTCCGCCCGTGGATCCCCCTCGCTTCGACGCATCGCGCCCCGGTGGCCTCCGTTTCGCCGGATTCTTCCTCGCCGTTGCAGGGGCGACGCTCCTGGGCGTCGGCGCGGTGCGAACCTGGGTGACCGTCGGCGTCGGAGGCTTCCAGACGAACACGAACACCGCCATCCCCGGCATCGACCTGACCGACGGCAGACTGGCGCTCGGATGCGCGGTCGCGCTCCTGCTCGGGACCCTCGCCGGACGGCTGGTCCGCAACCGGGCGGTCGGATGGGTCTTGGTTCCGTCGCCATCGCCGCCGGGGTCGCCGGGGCAGTGGTCGCGGGCGCATTCCTGCAGAACGGCATCGACCGGCCGCTGGTGCTGGACGTGCTCGCGATCCCGGCGAACCAGTGGGAGGAGTTAGGGGCCTTCCGCGAGTACGGCGTTGGGCCCTACCTCGCGTTGGGGGGAGGCGTACTGGGCTTCTTCTCGGGGATCTTGACGCTTGCGTGGGCCCAGCGACTCAGCCGTTGACGCGAGCGGGATGAGCGGCCGTTCCAGGCGGCGGTGTGGCGCGACCTTCCGCATGAACGTTCGGCGGGTTCGGCCGTAGCGGTCGCCCGTCAGCGCGCTCGTTCTGAGCCTGCTCGGGGTTGGCACGGTCCCCCGGCTCCTCGCCGGCATGCGGGCCGTGCTCCCCTGCCTGGCTCCGGTCAAGGCTCGCGAGGGCGGACACGCCGGCACCCTTCCTCCAGCCTTCCAGTCCGGTGCGCCGCGCGAACGCGGAAACCTGCGCACCCCGGGTCCGGCCGCTCGCCTCCGCGTCGCCGCCGTTGCCGAGTTCGCGTTCGGTCGACCTGTAGGCCTCTCCGCGGTTCTCGGTGTGGGCTCCCGCGATGGCGAGTCCGCCGAGGCCGAACACGATCGCGAAGACCGTCGAGACGGCTGGGCTTCGAAAGGTACGCGTGGTCGATCGCGGGTGCATGTGGGGCAGGGTAGGCCGATCTCGCACCACCCGCTTCGGCCGGACGACCTAGGCCGCTTCAGATCTGGGCGAGGTCCGCACACTTGGCGCGGATGCCCTCGGCCGCTTCTCGCAGGTTGGCCAACTCCTCGGCGTTGAGGTCGTACTCGACGACCTCCTCGACACCCTCGCGGCCCAGACGCGCGGGAACACCCACGTAGACACCTTCGATCCCGTACTGACCCGTGGTCCAGGCGCAGGCGGGCAGGACCACCTTCGAGTCGTTCGCGATCGCCTCCACCATGGCCACGGCCGAGGCGCTCGGCGCGTAATAGGCGGACCCCGCCTTGAGCAGGCCGACGATCTCAGCGCCACCGTCTCGGGTGCGCTGGAAGAGCCTGTCAAGGGTGGCCTCATCCACCAGGCCGGTCAGAGGCGCGCCGTTCACGGTGGCGTGGCGCGGGAGCGCGACCATCGCATCCCCGTGCGAGCCGAGCGTGATCGCCTCGACGACCCCAGGTGAGACGCCGAGTTCTTCGGCGATGAAGTAGCGCAGCCGGGCCGAGTCCAGCACACCCGCCATCCCGAACACCCGCTCCTTGGGGAAGCCGCTCGCATCGGCGGCGAGGGCCGTCATCTCGTCCAGCGGATTCGACACGATGATGAGGATCGCCCCGGGCGAGCCCGGGGTCACGTTCGCGATCACATCACGCATGATCGCGGCGTTCTTGCCCAGCAGGTCCATCCGGCTCATGCCCGGTTGGCGCGGGAAGCCGGCGGTGATCACGACGACATCGCTGCCCCCCGTGTCCGCATAGTCGTTCGTCCCGACGATGGACGGTTCGTAGCCCTCGACGGGAGCCGCCTCCTTCAGATCGAGGGCGAGACCCTGCGGCTTCCCTTCGATGATGTCGATCAGGACGACGTCGCCCAACCCCTTCTCGAGCAGGCGCATCGCGGCGGTCTGACCGACGAACCCGCTGCCCACGACGGTGATCTTCATGACGGAACGCTCCTCGCTTGGGGTGGATACGCCAGGCTATCGAAGACGCTCGACCACAGCGTCGGCCACCTCGTAGGTCCCGGCCGCCGGACGGTCATCGCCGGGCGCCCGCACGTCGAAGGTGACGCTGGTCCCCTCGGCGAGCACCGCGGCGACGGCGGCATCGAGACGGCCGGCTGCCTCCGTCTCGCCCAGATGGTGCAGCATCATCACGCCCGACAAGATCGCCCCGACGGGGTTCGCGCGATCGGTGCCGGCCAAGTGGGGAGCGGTCCCATGGGTCGCTTCGAAGACCGCGGCGGCATCGCCGAAGTGACCCCCTGGCGCGACGCCGGTCCCACCGATCAACCCCGCGCAGAGCTCAGCCACCAGGTCCCCGTACATGTTCGGCATCACCAGGACGTCGGACCGCTCGGGCAACTGGATCAACTGCATCGAGAGCGCATCGATGATCCGGTCCTGGAAGGAGATGGAAGGGTGCCTTGCCGCGACGCGGCGCGACACTTCGAGGAACAGCCCGTCGGAGAACTTCATGATGTTGGCCTTGTGCGCGGCCGTGACGGTGGTCCGCCCGTTCTCCTCCGCCCACCGGAACGCGAACTCGGCGACGCGCTCAGACCCCGAGTCGCTGATCTCCTTGACCGAGATACCGCTGTCGGGGCGCACCGTTCGTCCCGTGGTGTCGTGGATGAAGCGGATGAGCTCCGTGACAGCGGGCGTTCCCATCTCGAACTCGTGCCCGGTGTACATCCCTTCGGTGTTCTCACGGACCACGACGATGTCCACGTCGTCGTAGAGCGACGGGACGCCGGGATAGAGGCGGCACGGCCGGACATTGGCGTACAGATCGAGGCCTTGGCGGAGCGTCATGTTCGCCGAGCGGAGCCCGCTCGTGACCGGGGTTTCGATCGGTCCTTTGAGGGCCACCTGGGTCGATCGGATGGAGTCCAAGGTCGCGACGGGAAGCGGGTCGCCGGTGCGCGAGTACGCGCCCGCGCCCATGTCCCGGCGTTCCCACTCCACCGAGACGCCGGTGGCCTCGACGCAGCGGCGAGCGACCTCGATGACCTCGGGGCCGATGCCATCACCCGGGATGAGCGTGATGCGGTGCGCCACGAGGGTTCAGGGTACGTGACGCCCGGCTTGGGCCGATCCAGCATGCACGGCTATCCTGCCTGGATGACCGAGAAGGGCCTTCGCGAGATCGTCGCCGCCGAGACGAGCATCTCCGACATCGACGGCGCCGCGGGCCGCCTCTGGTACGTGGGCTACGAGATCGCCGACCTCGCCACGAACGCCTCTTTCGAGGAGACCGTCTACCTGCTGCACAACCTGGAGTTGCCCAACCGCGAGCAGCTGGACCAACTCAACACCTTCCTGGTCGGCGAGCGCGCGCTGCACCCGTTCCTGGCCAGGTTCATGCCGACGCTCGCCCAGAACGCGTCGCCGATGTCGATGCTCCGCACCGGCGTATCGGCGTCCTCGGCGTTCGACCCCGACGGCTGGGACGACTCCCCCGAAGCCGAGTACCGCAAGGCCATGCGCCTGATCGCCGAGATCCCGACGATGATCACCACGTATCACCGTCTGCGGACCGGCCAGGAGATCATCCCGCCGAACGCCGGCATGGGCCACGCCGCGAACTTCCTGTGGATGTTGCACGGCGAGGACCCCGACCCGATGGACGCGGAGGTCCTCGATACGACGTTCGTCCTGTACGCGGACCACACGATGAACGCATCCACGTTCACGGCGCGCGTGGTTGCCTCGACCCTATCGGACATGTTCTCGGCGATCTGCGCGGCGATCGGGGCGCTCAAGGGGTCGCTGCACGGCGGAGCGAACGAAGGAGCGATGAAGCTTGCGGAGGAGGTCGGCAAACCCGAGAACGCCGAGGCGGCCGTGCGCGACCGCCTGGAGCGCCACGAGAAGATCATGGGGTTCGGTCACGCCGTGTACACGACGCACGATCCACGCGCCACGGTCCTCAAGGAGTTGTGCCGCGAAACCGGCGAACGCCACGGACAGCCCGAGTGGTACGAGATCTTCGCGGCGCTGGAGGAGACGACCTTCGAGCAGAAGGGCCTCTACCCGAACGTGGACCTCTACGCCGCCGGCGTCTACCACGTGCTGGGGATCCCGACCGACCTGATGACCCCGATCTTCGCGCTCGCGCGGATGGCCGGATGGACCGCGCATGTTCGGGAGCAGTACGCGAACAACAAGATCATCCGGCCCGGCTCCGAGTACGTGGGACCGCGCGACCGGAGCTACGTCCCGATCACCGAGCGGTAGCGCTCACGCCGGGGGCGTCGGGAACCGGTCGGATCCAGCACCCACGAGCACGTGGAGCAGGAGGAAGAGCACAGGGGAGATCGCATCGTGGACGCCTGTCTCACGTTCCATCCGTTCGATTCGCTCGCCGGTTCGATAGATGGAGACGAACGGCGGCACGATCGCGAGCCACCCGAGGGTGACCGCCAGCAGAGCAACGCCCGCGCGGATGCCCGGGTCGCGCAGGACGAGGCTCGCATCCTTGTTCACGCGCCAGTGCCGATAGAGACCATAGATCCCGAGCGTGATCAGGATGAGGCCGGGCACGACCAGCGGGCTCCGCCGAACGTCGGTCTCTCCGTTGATCCGCACCTTCACGGCCAACGCCGCGTCCTTCCTGATTCAGGCCGGGCGGGGGAAGAGCCCGGCCGCCTCCACCAACGCTCGTGTGGTCTCGTCGTGTCCCATCGCCATGATGTGCACGCCGCCGATGCCGTCGATCCTGCGGAGTACCTCCACCGAACGGACGGCCTGCTCGAGACCCGCGGCCGGACCGTCCTCGCCGGCCGCTTCGACCTGGGCGATCAACGAGGCAGGGACCGACACCCCCGGCAGCTTCTCGTTCATGAAGCGAGCTTGCTTGGCGCTTCGGAGCGGGGTGATCCCGACGATCACGTGTGTCCGCTCGAACAGACCGAGCGGACGCATCGACTCCGCCCAGGCCGCGAGCCGATCGACGTCGTACGTGATCTGCGTCATCACGAAATCCGCCCCCGCATCCAGCTTCGCCTCGAGCTTGGCCGGGTCGTAGGGCTCGGCGAGGGGGAGATCGGCCACGCCGATCAGGAACCTCGGCGGGTCCTGCAGGTCATCGCCGGCCAGTGTCGTCCCCTCCTCACGCATCCGGCGCGCCAGCGCGATCACACCCTGGACGTCCAGATCGCCGACGGTGGTGGCCTCCACGTGATCGCCGACCCGGATGGGGTCACCGCTCAGACAGAAGACGTTGCGAGCACCCAGGGCCCATGCCCCGAGCAGATCAGCGGTGAGCGCCAGGCGGTTGCGATCGCGCACGGTCAACTGCACCGTGGGCTCGATGCCCGCCTCGTGCACGAACCGAGCACCGGCCAGCGGCGACATGTGCGCGCTCGCCGTGGGGTTGTCCGTCAGGTTCACGGCGTCGACGTAGCCGGCGAGACCGCGAGCGTGAGCGATGACGGAGGCTCCGGATGCCCCGCGCGGCGGCACGATCTCGCTCGTGACCACGAACTCCCCCGCAGCCAGGAGGCGGGCCAGACGGCCGTCGGGAGCGGTCACGAGAAGGCCTGTGCTTCGGCGGCCTGCACCGTGTTCACGAGCAGCATCGCGACCGTCATCGGGCCGACGCCCCCCGGAACGGGCGTGATCGCACCCGCCACCTCCACCACCTCTTCGAACACGACGTCCCCCACGAGGCCATCCGGCGTGCGGTGCACGCCCACGTCGATGACCGTCGCGCCGGGCTGGATCATGTCGCCGCCGATGAGGCGGGGCACCCCGGCGGCAGCCACGACGATGTCGGCAGCCCTCGTGTGCTCCTTCACGTCGCGTGTCTTGATGTGGGTCGAGACCACCGTCGCGTTCCCGCGGATCGAGTTCTGCGTGAGCATCACCGACAAGGGTGCGCCGACGAGGTCTCCGTATCCCACGATGCAGACCTCGGCGCCCTCGAGCGGCACCCCGGTACGCAGCATCAACTCGACGATGCCGTAGGGGGTGGCAGGCAGGTACCCGTGGCCGCGCCGGAGCATCATCCCGATGTTCAGAGGATGCAGCCCGTCCACGTCTTTCTCACGGGCGACCGCCGATTGGATCTCCAGTTCGTGAAGGTGATCGGGCAGCGGCAACTGGACGATGACCCCGTGGATCTCCGGATCGCGGTTCAACCGCCGCAGCGTCGCCAGCAGCTCGTGCTCGGTGACGTAAGCGGGCAGGTCGATCTGCTCGGACCGGATGCCGACATCGGCGCACGCCTTGTGCTTCTGACCGACGTAGATCCGGGAAGCGACGTCGTCTCCCACGAGGACCGCCGCCAGGCCCGGGGTGATCCCTCGCTCGGCGAGCGCCCGTACCCGTTCGGCAACCTCCGAACGGATCTGCGCCGCGGTGGCTTTTCCGTCGAGGATGCGGGCCGTCACGGCGGGCATCCTACCGGGCGCGCTCGTAGCGCCGTCAGATGTCGCCCGCGAACGTGTCGCACGCGTCGGGGTTGCCGACCTGGACCCCGGTGCGGAGCCACCGCACCCGCTGCTCGCTGGTGCCGTGTGTGAACGACTCGGGGTCGATCCTGCCGGTCGTCGCCTCCTGGATCCGGTCATCGCCGATCGCGGCGGCGGCGTTGAGCCCCTCTTCCAGGTCGCGGGGCGAGAGGATGCCGGCACCTTGGGCCGAACGCGCCCACACGCCGGCGAAACAATCGGCCTGCAGTTCCAGACGGACCGAGAGTTCGTTGGCGAGGCTCGGGTCATCCCGTGTGAGCCGCTGGACCTCCGCGTTCGTGCCGAGGAGGGTCTGCACGTGGTGGGCCACCTCGTGGGCGATCACGTACGCCTGCGCGAAGTCCCCGCCGGCCCCGAACGTCGTCTCGAGCTCCTTGAAGAAGGAGAGGTCAAGGTAGACGAGCCCGTCGGGCGGGCAGTAGAACGGACCCGTCGCCGACGAGGCACGTCCGCAGCCACTGGACGTCGACCCCCGGAAGAGCACGATGGTGGTCTCCTCATACGTCAGCCCGGACCGTTCGAAGATGTCGTCCCAGACGAACTGAACGTCCTCCAGCACGGCTTCGGCGAACTTCGCGGTGGGGTCCTGCGGGTCGACCTCTTGCTCCGAGCCCGGCGCGACGACGCCCGCGTCCTGGAACGGGTCGAGTGCGCCGCCCAGGCCGTCGAAGCCGGCCTGCCCGAGACATCGTGGCACCACGAACACCACCACGAGGAGCAGGATGATGCCGCCGATCCCCATCCCGCCGCGGCCCATGGGGATCCCCCCGAGACCCGGCGAGGACGTGACGGAACCACCGGTCGCTCCCTGAGCGCGGCGGTCGATCACGCCGCCTTGGCCCTGCCGGCGCCGCAGCTTCCCGAGCTTCATGAACCCCTCAATGCCGGAAGTGACGGAGTCCGGTCAACACGACGGCCATCCCGCGAGCCTCGGCGGCGGCCAGGACATCTTCGTCGCCCTTCGAACCGCCGGGGTGGATCACGGCGGTGCACCCGGCGTCGGCCGCGACCTCGAGCGCATCGGGGAAGGGGAAGAAGGCGTCGGAGGCGAGCACGGCACCGCGCGCCCGCTCCCCCGCCTTGCGGGTGGCGATCCAGGAAGAGTCCACGCGCGACATCTGGCCGGCCCCGATCCCCACCGTGGCGCCGTCTTTCACCAGGGCGATCGTGTTCGACTTGACCCGCCAGGCGATGGTCCAGGCGAGCTCCAGGTCGGCCCATTCCTGAGCGGTGGGCTCGCGGGAGGAGACCACCTTCCAGTCGGCTCGCGTCTCGGTGACCGTATCGAGGTCTTGGACCAGCGCGCCGCCGGGGATGGTGCGGACGTCCAAAGCCCGGGCTTGTGCGAGCGGGGCACGGAGGACGCGGAGGTTCGGCCGTTCGGCGAAGGCCGCGAGCGCGTCGTCGGTGTAGGCCGGCGCCACGACGACCTCGGTGAAGACCTCGCGCATCGCCCCGGCGGCGGCGGCGTCACACGTCCCGTGGAACGCCACGATCCCGCCGAACGCGCTCACGGTGTCGCACGCGAACGCACCCGCGTAGGAAGCAGCCGGGTCACCGAACGCCGCGACGCCGCACGGGTTGTTGTGTTTCACAATCACACAGGCTCCCTCCGGGAGTGCAGCCGCCAGATCGTAGGAGGCCCACGCGTCGAGCCAATTGTTGAACGACATCTCCTTGCCCTGCAAGACCTCGGCCCCGCCCAGCACCCCTGCGCCCGCCGCCTCCTCGTACAGGGCGCCGCGCTGATGCGGGTTCTCCCCGTACCGCAGGTCGTCCCGCTTGTGCAGCGCGAGCCCGACGAAGCTCGGGAGCCGGCCTTCATCTCCCTGCTGCTGCGCGAACCATCCCGCCACCGCCGCGTCGAAGGCGGCGGTGTGCGCGAACCCCTCGGCCGC
>JBBDHX010000026.1:73032-85567 GCA_040880745.1 Actinomycetota bacterium | reverse complement strand
CGACCAAGGTGGCCGGAAACCCGGATCCCGCGACCGCCTTCGAGGCGAAGTTCATCCCCGATCGCCTCGTAGCGGTCAGGGTTCACGATCACCGCGACCGACTCGAAGTTCTTCGCACTCGCGCGGACCATCGCCGGACCGCCGATGTCGATCTTCTCGATGACGTCGTCGAAGGAAGCGCCCGCGGCCACGGTCTCCCGGAACGGGTACAGGTTCACCACGACGAGGTGAAACGGCGCGATCTGGTGCTCGGCCAGTTGCGCCAGATGCTCGGGCTTGCGACGGTCGGCGAGCAGCCCCGCGTGGATCGCGGGGTGCAGGGTCTTCACGCGGCCATCCAGCATCTCGGGGGAACCGGTGACCTCCGCCACCTCGGTGACCTCGATCCCCGCGTCCCGGAGTGCGGCAGCGGTCCCACCACTGGAGACGAGTTCCACACCCATCGCACGGAGCCCACGCGCCAACTCGACGATCCCGGTCTTGTCGAACACCGCGAGCAGAGCGCGGTGGACCTGCGTGTTCATGTCCCCTCCTCGATGCGCACGGAGCGACCTTCGCGGATGAGCCCGCCCCGCAGCAACGCCCGAACGGCACGAGGGAGCAGCCGGTGTTCCACGTCGTGGATACGCACCTCGAGCGAATCCCAGTCATCGTCGTCGCGGACCTCGACGGCCTCCTGGAGCACGATCGGACCGCTGTCGATGCCCTCATCCACCAGGTGAACCGTGACACCGGTGACCTTGACCCCGTAGGAGAGCGCGTCGCGGACGCCGTGCATCCCTGGGAAGGAGGGCAAGAGCGCCGGGTGGACGTTCAGCCAGCGGTCCCGGAACGGCGCCACGACCTCGGGCCCGAGGACACGCATGTAGCCGGCGCTCACGACGGCGTCGATCCCGCTGGCCTCGAGGGTCTCCGCCACCTCGCGAGAGAGCGACGACCGGTCCCCGGACGGCTCGACCACCGCGGTGGGAACACCGGCAGCCTCGGCGCGCTCGAGCGCCCCGATCCCCGGCCGGTCGCTGAGGACGAGGGTCACGTGCGGAGCGATCCGGGGGTCATCCAGGAGCGCCTGCAGGTTCGTGCCCCCGCCGGAGACCAGCACAGCGAGACGAGCACCCATGAGAGCGGCATGCTACCCGCGGGACCGTCACCCCAGGCCGGCGAGGGTACGATTGCGGCCTCGCTCATCGGGAGGACCCCACGACGTGAAGACCTGCCCTTACTGCGCCGAGCAGATCCAGGACGATGCGATCAAGTGCCGGTACTGCTTCAGCGATCTCACCGTGAAGCGTGAAGAGGCGATGGCCATGCAGCCGGATCCCGCTGCGGCCGAACCGGCGGCAGATCTGGCGACCGACGCCGACCTATCGGAGACCGCCGAGCCCGAACCGGCGGCGAGCGCTCCCGAGGCCGCTGTGCGGTACTCGCACTCGGGTTACCGCCACGTCCTCGGCTTCGGCGCCGACTTCTTCGGGATCTGGGATCGCCAGGAACCGGACACGCCACTGGAACGGTTCCCCAGGACCGACCAGGGTTGGAAGGATGCATGGGTCCGGTTCTCGGCGATGGAGCCGCGAGCCGTCGAGGTTCCCGCGTCGAGTTCGAGCGGAGCGCCGGCGGCGTCCGCCGAAGCGTCGTCATCCGAGTCGAGCACGACGACCTACACGCATACCGGCACCCGCTACCTGCTCGGCTACGGTCCGTCGTTCTTCGGGATCTGGGATCGCCAGAAGCCCGGCGACCCTGTGGAGCGGTTCCCGCGAACCGACGACGGTTGGGGACAGGCGTGGCGGCGCTTCACCCAGATCGAGGCGAACTACGCCGAGGTCAAGTCCTCCGGCCCTTGAGCCAGGCGGTACCCGCGGCGCCTGCGGTGCAGCCCACCACGCCCCACGCGAGCGAAACCAACCCCAGACGCCCGAGCGGCTGGCCGAGGCGGACCGAACCTCCGAGCACGCCCGGCAACAGCGGCAGCGACACCGACGCGAACCACACCACCCCGACGCAGAGCGCCGCGTAGACGAACCCGGCGAGGGCGCCGGACGCGGCCGCGGACCGTGGTGAACGGGCGCCCTCGCCGGCCAGCCGTCCCCCCAGGACCGTCGCCGCGGCCGGGACCACGAGGAACGCCCAGTACCAGAAGGGTGTCGGGAACGAGCCAGCCGCCGGATCCTGGGTCACGTCGCCGAAGAGCCCGCGGAACTCGCCTTCGGCGGCGAACCCCTCCAGGCCCACGGTCGCCGTGCGCTCTTTCCCAACGCGCAGATCGGCGGGCACGCCCATCGAGACGCCCAGCGCCAGCGCCGACTGGTTCGGCAACGCCAGCGCATGATGCACCACGGCGATGGCGCCTGAGCGCTCCGCTCGTCCGATGAACCGGCCGTAGGCCTTCGTGACGCCCATCTCGACGGCGGCGAGCAAGAGCGTGGCGACGGTGGCGAGCACCAGACCCCACCAGCACGCGAGCGCCCCGGTTCGGATGACCTCGCCGGCGCGGGCGCGCCAACCGCCTCCCTCCTCGAGCACCTCACGCGCCCCCCCCCCCCCCCCCACCCCCCCCCCCCCCCCCCCGCGCCGCCCACGGCTCCCGCGATCGACGACAGCACCAGCGGGAACGCGAACGAGGCCCACAGAACCGGCTCGAGCACCTCGATACCGAGCCGCGGGAACCCCAGGCGGACCACGTACGCGGCCACCGCCATGGGCAGAGCCACGCCGGGTCCGATCAAGGCGCCGGCCGCCGCCGCCGGCCCGGGTTGTCGTTCCAGACCTTTCGCCTGCTCGCGGCCGGCCCGGAACGCCAGCACCACGAACGCCACCGTGAACGCGCCGAGGGCGAGTTCGAGCACGTCCCCCGGCGCTGCCGTCGCGGCGCCGCGCGCCGTCACGTCGAAGGGCACCCGCGCGCTCGTGAGGGCGTACGCGAACCCGATCTTCGTCCAGGACCAGGGACCATAGACCCCGCTGATCAAGAAGCCGAGCCACGCCACACCCTGCGCCACGAGCGCCACCGGCAGGAACACCTGGAGCGCGCCGCGCCGCAGGCCGCCGGCCACCAGGGCGCCCATGCCGGTGTCGACCGGAACCTCCGCGGGCGCGAGTCCGGGCGGGCGCCGCGACACCTACGACCCCAGCCGCTCCGCGACGATCCGGGCGACCTGCGAGGGCGTCCGTGCGACCGTGACGCCGACACCTTCCAGCGCCTCGGCCTTGGCGGCCGCGGTGCCTTTCGAACCGGTCACGATGGCACCCGCATGCCCCATCCGCTTGCCCGGCGGCGCCTCGAACCCCGCGATGTAGGCGACGACGGGCTTGGCCACATGCCCGTCGATGAACGCCGCAGCACGCTCCTCGTCGTCACCGCCGATCTCGCCGGTCATGATCATCAGGTCGGTGTCGGGGTCGTCCTCGAACAGACGGAGCGCCTCGATGAAGCCGATCCCGTGCACCGGGTCACCACCCATCCCGATGCACGTGGACTGCCCGATCCCCTTCGAGGTGAGCTCGTGCACGATCTGGTAGACGAGCGTCCCGCTACGGCTCACGAACCCCACGCGGCCGGGTGAGCAGACCTCGCCGGGGATGATCCCCACGTTGGCGACGCCCGGCGTGATCACCCCGGGGCAGTTCGGGCCGACCAGCGTGGTCGTGGTGGCGCGCAGGTAGGCATGCACGAGCGCCATGTCCTTCACGGGGATGCCCTCGGTGATGCAGACGACCAGTGCGATGTCGGCGTCGGCGGCCTCCAGGATGGCCTCCGCGGCGAAGCGGGGGGGCACGAAGACCATCGAGGTGTTCGCGCCCGTCTCACGCACGGCGTCGGCCACCGTGTCGTAGACCGGGATGCCCTCGACGTCCTGCCCGGCCTTCCCGGGGGTCACCCCCGCGACGACATCGGTGCCGTAGGCCCGGTCGCGGAGCGTGTGGAAGGTTCCTTCGCTCCCGGTGATGCCCTGGACAACCAGCCGGGTGTCCGTGCCGATCAGGACGCTCATGCGGCCGCTCCCGCCAGGCGGGCGGCCTCGGCGGCAGCCTCGTCCATCGTCGCCACGGGCACGATCCGCGGGTGCGCCGCTTCCGCCAGGATCCGGCGGCCTTCGTCCGCGTTCGTGCCGTCCAGTCGGACCACCAGCGGGACGGTCGCCTCCACGCGCCCGAGCGCCTCCAGGATCCCCGCCGCGACCACGTCGCATCGCGTTATCCCCCCGAAGATGTTGATGAACACGGCTTGCACCGAGGGGTCGGACAGGATCACCTCCAGCGAGGTCGCCATGGTGTCGGCGCTCGCCCCTCCCCCGATGTCCAGGAAGTTCGCCGCACGCCCCCCCGCCTGGGCGACCACGTCCAGCGTGGACATCACCAAGCCCGCGCCGTTGCCGATGATCCCGACCTCGCCGTCCAGCTTGACGTACTGCAGGTCCGCGGCCTTCGCACGAGCCTCGACCGGGTCGATCGGGAACTGCGAGGCGAGCGCCTCCAGGTCGGCGTGGCGGAACAGCGCGCTGTCATCGATCGTGACCTTCGCGTCGAGCGCTACGACGCTGCCATCCTCGAGTTGCACGAGCGGGTTGATCTCCACCAACGTCGCGTCGGCCTCCTGCATCAGCGTCCAGATCTTCCGCAGGATCTCGCCCGCACCTTCGCGGGCGCCGGGCGGGAGCGTGCCGGTCAGCTCGCGCACGTGCCAGGCCCGCAGACCGAGCGCCGGATCGACGTGGACCCGCCGCAGCGCCTCGGGGCGCTCGACCGCGAGCATCTCGATGTCCACCCCGCCCTCGGCGGTCATCATCGCCAGGTACTCCCCGTTCGCGCGGTCGAGGAGGAACGACGTGTAGAACTCGCGGGCGATCGGCAGCAGCTCCTCGACGAGCACCTGCGTCACCGCGTGACCCTTGAAGTCCGCGCCGAGCATCCGCGCCGCTTCCTCCGCCGCGCGCTCGGGCGAATCGACCAGCACGACCCCGCCGCCCTTCCCGCGACCGCCCACCTGGACCTGGACCTTGACGACGGAACGCCCGCCGAACGAACGCGTCGCCTCGGCCGCTTCCTCGGCGGTCGTGGCGACGATGCCGCGGGGTATCGCGATCCCGTAGGCGCGGAACAGGTCCTTGCCCATGTGCTCGTACAGATCCATCCGCGCTCCCCGCTCAGACCGCCGCGCCCAGGCGCTCCGTGAGCCACGCGGCGATCTCGTGGGTGGCGGCGCCCGGTGTGAAGATCTTCTCCACGCCCTCGGCCTCCAGGACCGCGATGTCCTCCGCCGGGATGATCCCGCCGGCGAAGACCACGATGTCGGCTGCGTCGCGCTCCCGCAGCAGCCGCACCACCCTGGGGAACAAGGTCATGTGCGCGCCCGAGTGCAGCGACAGCCCGACCGCGTCGGCGTCCTCCTGGATCGCCGTCTCGACGATCTGCTCGGGCGTCTGGTGAAGCCCCGTGTAGACGACCTCGAACCCGGCGTCTCGGAGCGCCCGGGCCACGATCTTCGCCCCCCGGTCGTGCCCGTCCAGACCCGGTTTGGCCACGATCACACGGTGTTTGGCGGGCATGGTCGGGCGAGTCTAACGAAGGGCCCCGACCGGCCACCTTGCAGCCTTGCGCCGCAACCAGCGAGGATGCGCACGTGGACACCCCGAAGACCCGCTACGCGGTGAGCACCGACGATCGCCTCTACCGGGCGGTGGGCTGATGGACGTCCCCGAGACCCGGTACGCCACGACCGAGGATGGGGTGCACATCGCGTACCAGATCGTCGGCGACGGACCGGGCGACCTCCTGTTCGTGCCGTACGACTACTCGAACATCGAGGTGAATTGGGAGCTGCCGCAATACGCGTCGTTCGCCCGCGGCCTCGCGACGCACGCTCGCGTCCTCCTGATGGACCGCCGGGGCATCGGGGCCTCGGACCGAGGCATCGGGGCGAGCACCCCCACGATCGAGGCGCGGATGGATGACATCCGCGCCGTGATGGATGCGGCGGGGTCCGAGCGCGCAGCCCTCTTCGGGGTCGAGAGCGGCGCGACCCTGTGCTTCCCGTTCGCCGCCACGCACCCGGAACGCGTTACCGCCGTCATCGTGTTCGGAGCCACGGTCGCCGGCACGGTGGCGGAGGACTACCCGTGGGGGTGGACCCACGCGGAGTGGGAGCCTTGGCTCGAGCGGATCGATCAGGCGTGGGGATCCGATGCCTTCGTCCGCGACCTCGCGGACTGGATCACGCCGTCGCTCGCCTCGGACCCCGGCTACCGGAAGACCATCGGACGGCTGCTCCGCCTGGCGGCGAGCCCCGGCGATGCGATCGCGCACGATCGGATCAACCGCGACACGGACGTGCGCCATGTGCTCCCCACGATCCAGACGCCGGCTCTCGTGATCCACCGAACCGATGATCGCGTCGAAGACATCGGTCAGGGTCGCTACATCGCCGAGCACATCCCGGGGGCCACGTTCCTGGAGCTCCCGGGAGACAGCCACGTCTGGCCGCTCGATGAGGTCATCCCCCACATCGCGTCGTTCCTCCGGTCCCTCCGGGAGCAGGAGGCGGAATTCGACCGGGTCCTCGCCACGGTCCTGTTCACCGACATCGTCGGCTCCACCGAGCGAGCCGCGCAGCTGGGCGACCACGCCTGGCGCGAACTGCTCGAACGGCATCACTCGACCGTGCGGGCGATGCTCGGACGCTATCGCGGTACCGAGGTCGATACGGCCGGCGACGGCTTCTTCGCGACGTTCGACGGCCCGGTCCGTGCGATCCGCTGCGCCCAAGCCATCGTCGAGGCCCTCGGCCAGCTTGGGATCGAGATCCGGGCCGGCTGCCACACGGGTGAGGTGGCCACGATCGACGGCAAGGCGGGCGGGATGGGCGTGGTGATCGGCGCACGGGTCGGTGCCATCGCTGGGACCTCCGAGGTCCTCGTCTCCCAAACGATCAAAGACCTGTCCGCCGGCTCCGGGATCACCTTCAAGGACGCCGGCGAGCACGAACTCAAGGGCGTGCCCGACCGATGGCGTCTCTACCGGGTGGTGGCCTGAGGTGGGATCGACGTTCGGATACGCGCGTGCTGCCGATGCCGCCTACATCGGCTATCGGATCGACGGCGACGGTCCGGTCGACATCGTCCAGCAACCCGACTGGCCAGGGAACATCGATCTCGATTGGGACGACCCCTGGTCCGCGTCCTGGCTCCGAGGAGTGGCTGCGATGGGACGACTGATCACGCATGACCATCGTGGTGTCGGGCTATCGAGCCGCGACATGGGGATCCCTGCCCTCGAGACCAGGGTCGCCGACCTGCAGTGCGTGCTGGACGCGGCGCATGCCGAGCTTCCGGTGATGATCGGGTTCCTGTCGACCGGAGCCGTGAACGCGATGGCGTGCGCGATGCTGCCCGAGCTGGCCCGCGCGCTCGTCTGGATGGAGCCGATGGCGCGCTTCGCGTGGGCACCTGATTACCCATGGGGCCGCCGGTGGGAGGAACTCGACGAAGAACTCGCGCAGATCGCCTCGTGGGGCACCGACGAGTACGGGCGCTGGATGCTGCAGAACGAGGCCGCCACGGGGAACACCATGCCGGGATCGATGGCGCGCTCGTTCACCAAGATGAGCCGGAACGCTTGCACGCCTGACACGGCTCGCGCGCTGTCCAAGATGTGGTACGAGACGGACGTTCGGGGCATCCTGCCCAGCGTCCGCACCCCGACGCTCCTGCTCATCCACGAGGAGCGGACCGACCAGGTGGAGCAGGCGCGGTACATCGCCGACCTCATGCCCGCCGCGGAGGTCCGGATCATGCCCGGCGCCGCGTGGACGATCGAGGAGCAGCCCGCCTGGCTGGACGCCATCCGGCGCTTCGTGGGCGAGGATCTGCCCGCGGCCCCGCACGACACGATCCTGGCCACTGTGATGTTCACCGACATCGTCGACTCGACCGCGATCCAAGCGCGGGAGGGAGACCGAGCGTGGAAGGAGCTGATCGAGCGACATCACGCGATGGTGCGAGGACTCCTCGATCGGCACGGCGGGATCGAGCAGGACACCGCGGGCGACGGGTTCTACGTCCGTTTCGATGGTCCGGCGCGCGCGATCCGCTGCGCCCGTGAGATCGGCGAAGCCGTTCGGCAGCTCGGGCTCGAGATCCGCGCGGGGGTGCACACGGGCGAGTGCGAGATCGCCGACGGCAAGTGTTCGGGGATCTCCGTCACGATCGGGGCGCGGGTGATGGCCCACGCCGGGACATCCGAGGTCATGGTGTCCCAGACCGTGAAGGATCTGGT
This sequence comes from Actinomycetota bacterium, assembly GCA_040880745.1. Lineage (GTDB taxonomy): Bacteria > Actinomycetota > UBA4738 > UBA4738 > HRBIN12 > AC-51. Next base: position 77,293 of record JBBDHX010000026.1, on the reverse strand, counting down.
GGCGGGGAGCGGCCTCACGTTCGAGGATGCCGGCGAACACGAACTGAAGGGCGTCCCCGACCGCTGGCGCCTCTACCGGGTGGTGAACGCATGAAGCCATCGGAAACCAGGTTCGCCAAAGCCGCCGATGGGGTGCACATCGCGTACCAGGTCGCGGGAGACGGGCCGGTCGACCTCGTATGGGTCATGGGCTGGACCAGCAACATCGAGGCGATGTGGGAGGAGCCGAACCTGGCTCGGTTCCTGTCGAAACTCGCCTCGTTCACACGGCTGATCCTGTTCGACAAGCGGGGCGTCGGGCTGTCCGATCGGGTCCCGGAGGCCCAACTGCCGTCGATGGAGACACGCATGGACGACGTGCGCTCGGTGATGGATGCTGCCGGGTCGGAGCGAGCGGTGGTGTTCGGGGTGTCGGAGGGCGGACCCATGGCGATGCTGTTCGGCGCCACGTATCCCGAGCGCACGATCGCCCTCGTGCTCTTCGGCACCGACCCCGACTACACGTCGATGGAGTCGGCCGACCCCATGATCGCCGAGGGAGAGGAGTACCTGGAGTACATCGACGAACACTGGGGCACGCTCGAGCACGCGCGCATCGAGATCGCTCGATGGGGTGCCCCGAGTCACGCCGACGACGATCGGCTCGCGGCGTGGCTCAGCTCGTACCTCCGTCGCGCCGCGAGCCCCGGAGCCGCGATCGCGCTCTCGAGGATGAACCGACAGATCGATGTGAGTCACGTGCTCCCGGCGATCCATGTCCCGACGCTGCTGATCGCGAAGACGGAGGACGTCGAGTTCCCCGTGACCTCGATGCGGGAACTCACCTCGCAGATCGCAGGCGCGAGGCTCGTCGAGATCCCCGGGGATGAGCACTTCTTCTGGGTGGGCGAGTACGACTCGATGGTCGAAGAGATCGAGCGGTTCGTGAACGAGTTCCGAGACCAGGAAGCGGAACTGGAGCGATTCCTGGCCACCGTGCTGTTCACCGACATCGTGGACTCGACCAGGACCGGGGCGGAGATGGGCGATCGCGCCTGGAAGTCCTTGGTCGAGGAGCATCACGCGCGGGTGCGAGGCCAACTGGCTCGGTTCCGCGGACGTGAGATCGACACGGCCGGCGATGGGTTCCTCGCGACGTTCGACGGACCCGGTCGCGGCATCAGGTGCGCGCAAGCCATCATCCACACCGTGCAGGGCCTCGGGATCGAGGTCCGCGCCGGGCTGCATGCCGGCGAGTGCGAGCAGATCGGCGGCAAGGTGGGCGGTATCGCGGTGAACATCGGCGCACGTGTCGCCGCGAAAGCAGGCGCCTCCGAGGTACTCGTGTCGCAGACGGTGAAGGACCTCACTGCGGGCTCGGGCTTCACCTTCGAAGACGCCGGCGAGCACGAACTCAAGGGTGTCCCGGACCGTTGGCGCCTCTACCGGGCGGTGGGCTGACACGATGGAGATCCCCGGGACTCCGCTGCGCGCCGACGACGGGGGCTCCATCGCCGACGAGGTGCTCGGGTTGGTCCGGTCGACATGGCCCACGCCACGGGGATGGCACGAACTTCGCGTTGACGGCCGCCACAGCTCCGGGCTTGTCGCGCGTTGCCCGTGATCGGGCAAGCACGCGCCCGAGGTCATCGCGGGCGAGCCCGACGGCAAGCAAGTCTTCCTGCTGACACGAGGGCCCCGCGACCCTCGCTCGCGATTTCTGTCAGATCGCGCGCGCCCGAAGATGGATAGAGCCCTAGATGTCGACCTTCTCGACGCTGACGGCATGGTTAGCGCCGGTCGCCGCATCGGCAAGCGAGCCAGATCCGACGTCGAGTATCAACTCTTCATCGGTTACCGACTCGACGGTCAGAGTCATCCTAGATCCTTTGGCGATCGAGAGGGGTCCTTCGACATCGGTGTCGATCCTCGTGAACGCGCCCTTCATCGTGTAGGGGTCGATCTTCTCGATCAGGATCACCCCGAACTTGCTGTCTGCATGGCTACCCGCGTATACCAGCCAGAAGGCATCTTCGGTCGAGTGGCGCCAGACGGTGTTGAAGTCGTAGCCGAGCGCGGGCGGCAACTCGGCCTCGGCCCGACCGAAGAGCCCACCAGGCCACTCATCACGAACCCACTCCGGTCGGGCTTCGTCGGGGTCGAGGGCCGGTTCCTCTTTCGCTTCCGCTTCCTTCAGAGCATCCCAAGCAGCCAGATCGTCTGCGAGCTGCCCATATGCGTCCTGGACCACCTGTCCCTCGGCGCTGAGGGTCGACGCCTCATCGGCAAGCGCACCGCCGAAGACAACCGCGCATGCTGCGGCACCAGCGACGATCCAGCGGCGTGGCCAAGTCGCGAGCCGGGCCATCGTCACCACCTCCTACCGGAACTCGATACGGAACGAGTTCGACATGTCGTTGATCGTCGCGGGCCGGGCATCCATCTTGTCAACCATCTGGTTCCATGCCTGTGTCGGGGTGTTTCCCGTCGTTGTGCTCATCGGACCGAGGAAGTTGAACGCAGGGTACCCGTTGTCGATGGCGTACTTGCGCCGCCCACGGAGCACGTCGGGTCTCGAGCGCGCGGCCGCGATCGAGCCGGGCACCCCTTGCGCTGCCGGGGCGGCCTCACCGAAGATGGCCCTCTCGCGGGAAGGGGGGTCCTGATGGCCACCGAGGGAGGGAACGGGTACCACTACACGGGGCTGCACGCCTTCGGGTTCCTCGAGGGGGCAGACGCGCCTGCTGACGAGGTGGTGGCGGCGCTCCGCGAGCTGGGCGAGCCGCCGGATGGGCCGGTGATCTGGGCCGGATCATTCGTCGGGGACTACGCCGGCTTGGTCCACGTCCGCGTCGCAGAGAAGGCGCTCGGGGAGCTGCAGGATCTCATCGCGGGCGCGTTCTTCATCCGCGGTTTCCGCGGACGATGGGCGATCGAGGTGCGCCCCGCCGAAGACGAGACGCAGGCGGGCGGGCCGATCGCGCGCTACGTCGGCGTGAAGCGCGGAACACAGGAGATCATCGCGATCTGCGCTCTGCAGGTGCGGCCCGGTGCGCTCGACGACGTGCTACGTCGCGTGCAGCACATCACGACGTTCCGCGGGGCGTCGATCGTCTTCGGTGATGCGGATATCCTGGTGCAGCTCGGCGACGCGGACTACGCGAAGGTCGCGGCCTCCGTGGAGGTCGAGGTGCAGGGGATCGACCAGATCACGAGCGCGTCGACCGCCTTCTGCGACGGAGGCCGTTGAGCGTTCAGGGAGCCGCCCCCGCGCTGCGGAGCTCCGTGGCCAGGGCGACCGCGCCCTTCTCGTCGTAACGAGCGAGCGCTTCGGCGCGGAGGCGTTCGGCCAGCACGGGGTCGGTCGCCGCACCGGCGAGTGACGCGCGCGCGTCGGCTTGCTGGAGGAGGAAGTCCGTCCCATCCACCAGGCTGAGCACCTGCTCGGTCAGCTCGCTCGCCAAGATGCGGTCGCCCGCGGCCGCGGCGCCGACAGCTCGCACGACCATCCACGAAACACGGATCTCCAGGTCCTCGCCGGTATCCCGCCGCTCGATCTCAGCGACGAGGCGGCCGGCCTCGTCGAGATCCCCGGCGGCCAGGAGGAGGTTCGCGAGCCCGGCGGCAGCGGGGAGGGCGTTCAGCGCGTCACCCTGTCCCGAGAAGAACGCGTGGACGTCGCGCTGGAGCGCGATCGCGCGTGTGAGATGCCCATCGAGTCGCTCGATCTCCGCCTCGATCTCATCGGTGACCGCGAGCCACCGTCGCTGTCCGAGGTCGCCGAAGGACACGCGCGCGGCCTCCAGGATCTCCCGAGCCTCGGCCCCCCGCCCAAGTTGGGCGAGCACGAGGGACTCGGTGAGCCGGAGGATCTCCTTCGTCAGCCGGTCGGTACCCGGCCGTTCTCGGACAGCCTCGACGCGCGCGAGCACCTCAGGCAACGGGGTGGGGCCGCGGTGCAGTGCCGTCGCGAGCAGCGGAGCGGCTTCGTGGATGGCACGCGGGTCTTCGGACCGTGCGGCGGCGGCGAGAGCGCGCTCGGCCGAGGCCGCCATCCCCCCGGCGTCGCCTTCCAACCACGCGAGCAGCGCCAGGTCGGTGAGCGCCGAGGCCAGGTCGCGGTCATCACCGGCTGCCTCGAACCTCGTCGCCGCCTCCGTGAGGAGACTGTCGGGCTGAAGCGATCGAGCGATGTCGCCGAGGCGATACGCCTCCTCCACCGTCGCGGCGCCGTAATACGAGGCGACGGCGAGTTGGATCCCGATCTCGCGCCGGAACCGGG
>JBBDHX010000026.1:17979-73022 GCA_040880745.1 Actinomycetota bacterium | reverse complement strand
CTCGTCGCCGCCTCCGTGAGGAGTTCGCGGAAGGCGGCGACGGGGTGATCCGCGGGCTCCAGGAGGAAGTGCAGATGGGCATGCTGCATCCGCGCGCGGACGGCGAGCAACGAGTCATCGCTCGGGTCGGATCCTGCCAGGAGCTCATCCACCGTCGCCCGCGCCTTCTCGATCTGCCCGGCGAACAGCTGGGCGTGGTGCAGGTCGGCCAGGACCGCGAGCCTGGCGGGCTCGTCCTCAGGCAGGAGCGCAGCCGCGCGCTCCAACAGGGCGGCCGCGCTCCCGACGTCGCCTCGCGTGGAGGCCGCGCGTCCGGCGGCTGCGAAGCGTTCGCCACCGGCGACCCTCGTCCCGCGCACCGCCGGGGCGCGCGAACCGAGCTCCGCGAGCGCTCCGGCGGCGCGTTCGAGATGGAAGCCGGCGCGGATGTCATCGGGCAGCCCTTCCGCGATCGCGATGTGGAGGTCCGCCCGCTCGTGTTTCGGTATCACGCTGTAGGCAGCGTCGCGGATCAGGGCATGGCGGAAGCGCCACCCACGCTCGCCGGCGGAGGGGTCGTGCACCACCAGGTCTCGTTCGGCGAGCCGGCCGAGCACCTCGTGCACGTCCCCGTCGATCAGGCCGTCGACCAGGCTCGCGAGATCGGCTTCGCGGAAGGCCAGACCCAGGATGGCTGCGCGTTCCAGCGTGCGGCGCTCCTCTTCGGGCAACCGGTCGACGCGTGCCTCGAGCAGCGACGTGATCGTCGGTGGGACGGGGATGTCCTCAGGCTCCAGGCCGGCGGTGGCTTCGCCGAGCGACGCGGCGATCTCCTCGATGAAGAACGGGTTCCCGCCGGCGATCTCCACGATCCGTCGCTCGACGCCCGGTGCAGCGCCCGGCAGCAACGTGCGGACGAGCGCGGCGCCGTCGCCGGCATCGAGTGGCTCCAGATGAAGCGTGAGCCGCCCGGGGAGCCGCCCCCACGAAGGACGGTCGAAGAAGAGTTCGGGGCGCCCCGCGCAGACGAGCAGGATCGGCGCGTCGCGGCTCCACTCGGCCACGTGTTGCAGAGCGTCCAAGAGCGCCTGCGACGCGTGGTGCAGGTCCTCGACGATCACGACCAGGGGACGCTCGGCCGCGAGGCGCGAGAGGAACACCCGGATCTCGAAGACCCGCTCTTCGGCGGACAACGGCTCGGGTGTCAGGTCGACCGCGGCGAGCAGGCGGGCCGACGCTGCCTCGCCCACGACGCCGCTCACAGCGGTCGCGAGCGCGGCGGCCGGGTCATCGGCGCTCCCCCCGGCCGCGTCGGCCACGATCTCCGCCATCGCCCGGAACGACGCCGTCTCACCGTAGGCAGGGCAGTGCCCGCGGAGGACCCTCGCATCGAGCCCGGTCACGAACTCCTGCAGGAGCCGGGTCTTCCCGACCCCGGCGTCGCCGACCACGTTCGTCACCCGGCACCGGCGCGCGGTCACGACGCCGCGGAAGGCCTCCTCGAGCAGCCGGACCTCGGAGACGCGATCCACGATCGCAGAGATCCGGGCCGGTTCGGCAGCCCCCGCTTGCAGCCCCAGCAGCCGGTAGGCCACGGTGCCGTCGTCGAACCCCTTCAGGTTGAGGGGCGCCACGGCCTCGGTGTCGGCCCGGCGCCTGATGAGCTGTGCGGTCGCCTCGTCGATCAGGATCTGATCGGGCTCGGCATGTTGCTCGAGCCTTGCCGCCAGGTTCACCGAGGACCCGACGACGAACGGCTCGTTGGCACCGGAGGTACCGGCCAGGACCTCGCCGGTGGCGATCCCCGTCCGCGTATCGAGACGGACGCCCCAGTCCCGTTCCAGCGAGGCGTTCAGCGAGACCATCGAGGACCGAAGAGCCAGCGCGGCGGCCGCGGCACGGAGCGCGTCGTCTTCGTGCAGGCGCGGGAAGCCGAAGATGGCCATCACGGCGTCCCCGACGAACTTCTCGACCGTCCCACCGTGACGCTCGACCGCCTCGCGAGCCGAGGAATAGAACGCCGCGATGACACGGTGTGCCGTCTCGGCGTCCAGTCGATCGGAAAGCTCGGTCGAGGAGACCAGATCGCAGAACAGCGTGGTCACGGCGCGGCGGGACTCGCGCTCGGCGGCATCGACCGGTCGCCCGCACCGCAGGCAGAACCGTGCCCGCTCTGGGTTCTCCTCGCCGCATGACCCGCACGTCTGCATCCAGGTCATCTTGCATGGTTGCGCGGCCGGGCGCGAGGACACGGCCAGCACGGGTGAGATGGTGGCTCGGCCATCCGGATCCCGAGTAGTTCTCCACGACGTGGACCCGACGGCGGTCGTGAACCGCGTCGCCGTGATCCCGCTCGGCGAACTTCGCCGACCTGGCAGTGGACGAGACGTCCCGGAGAGCACCCGAGATCGCCCCGTAAACTGTCGCCGATGGCCCGCAAACGCATCGCGATCCGCCCGCCCGGTCTCAAGCCCACGACCAAGGTCGGCATGCTCGGCCCCTACCGCGGACGCCTGGGCCTGGCGTGGGTGATCGCCCCCGCCGTGGTCGGCATCGCGATCGCGATCGCCGGCTACCTGGCCCTGACGCGCTGATGCTCGAGGCCTATTGCTGGCCGCACTCGGTGGCCCCCGGTGAGCCGGCCGACCTGCGCGTTTCAACCGACGCCGGCCGTTTCACGGTGGAAGTGGCGCGCGACGGCCTGGCGCGAGACGTCGTGTGGAACGGCGAGGGTTCGACGGACATGCATGAGATCCCCGCCGATGCCAGTACGAACGGCTGCGATTGGCCGGTCTGCCTCAAGATCCCTGTCGGCGAGGACTGGCGATCCGGCTACTACGCGGTGACGGTGACCGCCGGCCACGAACGCTCCGACGCGTTCCTCGTCGTGCGCCCGGTCCCGGGCGCGGCCGATCGCGCACCCATACTCATGGTGCTCTCCACCTGTACCTGGAACGCCTACAACGACTGGGGCGGCCCGTCGCTCTACACCGGCGGAACCCAGGTCTCCTTCGACCGCCCGATGGCGCCTGGGTTCCTGGTCAAACCCGAGCCGCATCGGCGCAAGGCCCAGCCAGAACCCGATCGCGAAGCCTTCTACTTCTTCGACTGGGCCGAACCGCTCGGGCTCTCGGTCTGGAGCGGCGGCACAGGGTGGTGGAGCTTCGAACGACAGTTCCTGCGGTGGGCTGAGGCGAACGGCTACGCGGTGGACGTCGTGACCGGGCCTGACCTGGAGACGGTCCCGGAACTCCTGGACGGCACGCGGCTGTACCTCTCGGTGGGCCACGACGAGTACTGGACATGGGGGATGCGCGACGCCCTGGATGCGCACACGGCCGCCGGCGGCAACGCGGCGATCTTCAGTGGCAACACGTGCTACTGGCAGGTCCGCATCTCCCACGATCGGAAGACGATGACCGGCTACAAGTACGGCGCGAACGAGGATCCCGTTCTGGGAACGCCCGACGAGCGGTTCCTGAGCGGCGCCTGGGTCGACCGCAGGATCGGCCGCCCGGAGGCCTCGAGCATCGGCCTGTCGTTCTCGCGCGGCGGGTACTCGCGCTACGGGCTGGGCGTCCCGCGCGCGAGCGGCGCCTTCACGGTGTGGCGCCCCGAGCACTGGGCGTTCGAGGGCACCGGCCTCACGTACGGCGACGCACTCGGGCTCACCGACACGATCGTCGGCTACGAGGTCGACGGGTGCGAACTCACCACCGGACCCGACGGGCGTCCCGAGCCCACCTTCCGCGACGGCACCCCCGAGAGCCTCGTCGTCCTCGGCAGTGCCCCGGCCTCGCTCTGGTCGCATGACCAGCAACCCGCCCGCTACGCGCATGAGCCCGGCGAACTCGAGAACGTCACGGAGGCCGTGCACGGCGACACCCTCCCCGAGCACCTGGACGAGTTCCGCTACAACCACGCGGTGATGGCGTCCTTCGTCACCCCCGGTGGCGGCACGGTGTTCAACGCGGGCGTCACCGACTGGTCCTACGGGCTGCGCGGCGACGACCCGATCCTCGAACGGGTCACCCGCAACGTGCTCTCGCTCCTGTCCTCCTGATCTGCCACTTAGCCCACCTTCGTGAGGGGGGCGTAGGCGAGCAGCACACGCTTCTCCCCGATGTCCTCGAACCGGATGATGGCCTCTGCGTCCTCTCCGCCACCGCTCGTCATCACCACGACGCCCTCCCCCCATCGTTCGTGGCGGACCGTGTCGCCGGCCACGATCGCCGGCGTCTCGCGACGATGCACGCCGGGAACGCTCGGTGGGGTCCACCCGGGCTGCACGTCGACGGCGCCGCTCTGCCCCGGCAAGCCGATCACCGAGTAGCCGCCCGCCGCCGCACCGGCACCGGCGCCGGCCCGGCCGCCCCCGTACCCGGTCCGCGAGGGCGTCTGCCGCCGCGTCTCGGACTCGCGGATGTCCAGCAGGTCCTTCGGGATGTCGTCGGTGAGGAACCGCGATGGCGGGTTGAAGTTCGTCTGACCGAACTGGGTCCGGCTCCACGCCTGCGTGAGGTAGAGCCGCTGCTGCGCGCGCGTGATCCCCACGTAGGCCAGCCGGCGCTCCTCCTCCAACTCGTGCTGGTCGGTCATCGAGCGGAAGTGCGGGAACACGCCGTCTTCCAGCCCCACGATGCACACGACGGGGAACTCGAGCCCCTTGGCGATATGCAGCGTCATGAGCGTGACGGAGGACTCTTCTTCGTCGTAGCTGTCCTGCTCCCCCACAAGGGACACCAACTCGAGGAACTCGTTCAGACCGGCGTCGGGGTCGCGGGCAGCCACCTCCATCGCCACCGTGGAGAGCTCGTTGATGTTCTCGATGCGGCCCTCGGCCTCGATCGTGCGCTCGGTCTCGAGTTCCAGGAGGTAGCCGGACTCGCGCGCCGCGAACTCCACCATCCGCGCCGAACCGGCCCCCTCGTCCAGACGCGCCGCCAGCGTGGTCATCACGTCGACGAACCCCTTGATCGCACCCTTCGCCCGGGTCTGGAGATGACCGATCTCATCCGCGCGCCGGCACGCCTGCAGGATGTCGATGCTCTCCTCGCGGGCGAAGGACTCCAGCGCGGCAACGGTGGCGTCCCAGATCCCACGCATGGGCGTGTTCACCACGCGGCGGAACGAGATGACGTCCTGCGGATTGAGCAGCAGGCGCAGGTACCCCAGGACATCCTTCACCTCGCGCCGCTGATAGAACTTCACGCCCCCGAAGACCCGGTAGGGCAGACCCACGCGCATGAAGATGTCCTCGATCACGCGCGACATCGCGTTCGTCCGGTAGAAGACCGCGACGTCGCGGTAGCGGTAGCCCTCCTCCTCGCGGAGGCGCTCGATCTCCGAGGCGACGAACAGCGCCTCCTCGTGCTCGTCGTTCGCACGGAACGAGACCACACGCTCGCCCTGGGGTGCCTCGCTCCACAGTTCCTTCGGCTTGCGCTGCTGGTTGCGCGCGATCAGCGCGTTCGCGACCGAGAGGATGCTGCCCGTGGAGCGGTAGTTCTGCTCCATCAAGAAGACCTCGGCGTCTGGGTAGTCGCGCTCGAAGTCCAGGATGTTCTGGATGGTGGCGCCGCGCCACGAGTAGACGCCCTGGTCGGCGTCGCCCACCACGCAGACGTTACGGTGCCGCTCGGCGAGCTTGTTCACCAATTCGTACTGGGCGCGCGAGGTGTCCTGGTACTCGTCCACCAGCAGGTAGCGGAACCGCTCCTGGTAGTGGCGGAGCACCTCGGGGTGATCACGGAACAGCCGGACCGTCTCGGTGATCAGGTCGTCGAAGTCCAAGGCGCCGGCGTCGTGCTTGCGCCGCTCGTAGGCCTCGTAGACCTTCGCGATGATCTCCTCGTAGAAGTTCGAGGCGCGTTCGGCGACCTCCGCGGGCGAGAGCACCGTGTCCTTGGCTCGCCCGATCGCGGCGGCCATCGCCTTGGGCGAGAACCGCTTGGGGTCGATGTCGAGGTCCTTCAAGACCTGGTTGATCAGGCGCTCGGTGTCGCCGTCGTCCCAGATCGTGAACGCGGACGGGAGTCCCAGATGGGTGTGCTCGCGGCGCAGGAGACGTGCGCACATCGAGTGGAACGTCAAGATCCACATCCCGGACGCGATCCCGGAGCCCACCATCGACTCCACACGCTCACGCATCTCGCCGGAGGCCTTGTTCGTGAACGTGATCGCCAGGATCTGTTGTGGCGCCACGTTGTGCTCGCGGATCAGATACGCGATGCGGTGGGTGAGCGCGCGGGTCTTGCCGCTGCCGGCCCCGGCCACGATGAGCACGGGCCCCTCGGTGGTGAGGACGGCCCGGCGCTGGATGTCGTTGAGACCCTCGAGCAGGGGGGACGTCACGGAGCCATGCTAGCCGTGGTCGCCGACGGCGAGACCCAGGAGCCAAGGCGCGATCGAGGCGAACCGGTCTCGGATGAGGAACTGGTGTCCGCCGGCGGGGACGGCCAGCCGTTCGGCGCCGGCGAGCAGCGCCTGCCATCGGTCCGCGTTGTCGGGCGCGACGCTCGTGTCATCGGCCGCGTAGGCGAGCATCACCCGTGCCCCGGCATGTGAAAGCGCTGCGGCAGCCTCCCGGCATGCCGCCTCCAGGCTCGGATCCCCCCACAGCGACCAGAGCGTCCAGATCCGGCTGCGGATCGACTGCCGCCCGTAGTCCCTGACCACAGACACCGGGTAGGGCCCGAACGCCTGGACCGGCAGGCTGAGGACCGGCCACGCCGCCTTGATGGTGCGAACCGCCGCGCGGGGCAACAGGCCGCGGGAGCCCTTCCACCTGGCGGGATCCCATTCCGCCCGAGGCGAGGGGAACGGCGATGCCGCCAGGGCCAAACCCGCTATCGGGTCTGCACTGCGTGCCGACCAGAGCAGGCCGAGCACCCCGCCAAGCGTGTGCCCAAGCACCACGGCCGGCTAACCGGCCGACCGCGCCACCGCATCCAGGGCCTCCAGGTGGAACGCGCGGTCGGCGGCCTCTCGCGGTTCGGACGATCCCCCGAACCCACCCAGGTCGGGAGCGATCACGCGGAACCCGGGGCCCACCGCTTCTGCCAGGCCGTCCCAGTAGCGGCCCGAACCGCCTAAGCCGTGCACCGCCAGGATGGTGGTCGGACCTTCCCCCGCCTCCCAAAGCCGGAGCCGGCCCCAGGGCATGTCCAGCCGGCGGGCGCGCATCGGCGGGAGTCTAGGGCCCCCGACCAGGGACTTCTGGTCGATGACCAAGCATGTATCCCGCGGTACCGTGGGCTACATGGAGGCTCGTCCGAGTGGTGAGACCTGGCGCAGGCCGCTGCGCTACCTCGGCATAGCCTGCCTGATGGGCGCCGCCTTCTTCGGCGGGTACGTCGGGTGGCTGCTCTGGGGCACGGGCCTTCAGACGGCCAAGGCTCAGGAGGTCTTCCGCGAATCCCCCACGGTTCAGACATGGGCCCTTCACCCGAAGCCAGCGCCGGACCCCGCCGACCCCGGTCCTCGCCTCGTACCTGGCGACGCATACGGCGTGATCCAGATCCCATCGATCGGCGTCGACTTCGTGGTCGTTGAGGGCACGGGTTACGAGGACCTCAAGGCTGGTCCCGGTCACTACACGGACACGGCGGATCCTTGGGACGGCACGGGCCGCGTGGGGATCGCCGGGCACCGCACCACCTACCTCGCGCCCTTCTTCGACCTTGACAAGGTGGCGGTGGGCGACCGGATCTCGCTCATCACCCCGTTCGGGACCTACCGATACGAGGTGACGGCGAACTTCATCCTGCCCGAGGAGACCGCCGGCAAGGTCCTGGCACAGACGAACGATCCCACCCTGGTCTTGACGACCTGTCACCCGAAGTACGCCAGCAGCCAGCGCCTGATCATCGAAGCCGATCTGGTCGGCGGCCCCTGAACCCGAAGTGGTTCAGCGGAACACCTCCAGCGCCGTGCAACCTGCGAGTCGATCGAAGTCGGCGTCCCGATGCAAGATCGGCACCCCGTCCCGGATGCATGGAGCGGCGATCAGGCAGTCGAGCGTCTTGCGGATGGTCACCCCCGCTCGCCTGGCCTGCCGGTAGAGCCGAGCCGCCAGCGAATAGTCATCGACGGTTTCCAACCGAAGCATGGGGAACGAGCGGAGATGCCGTTCGACCTTCGTGGCGTCGGCCTCGCGTGCGAAGCCCTGCAAGATCTCGGCGAAGATCACATCCGTCAGGGCCAGCGATGCGCCGTCTTCCAACAGCGAGATGCACCGCCGGGATTCCGGCGAGTCGTTCTCGTTGAGGACGTCGATCCATACGCTCGTGTCCACCACTATCACGAGCGCGCCCGCCTCGAAGCCTCCAGATCGCCCTCCCAGCGAACCTTTCCGCGAAGCCGGAGGATCCCGGCGCGCTCGTTCCGGGCCACCATCTCGCGGAGGGCGAGGTTCACGGCCTCGCGCTTGGTCCTGGCTCCGGTGAGCCGCTGCACCTCTCTGAGCACGTCCTCATCGATATCGATGTTCGTTCGCATACACATCAGGATACACCTATAGATGCTCTCGCTTACACATCCTAAGCCCGAAGGACGACGTGCCGCCATGATGCTGCTGGGCTCTGACACTCATCAGGAGGCGGCTTCGCGAGTTCGCCTATTCCCACTCGATGGTGCCGGGGGGCTTGCTCGTGATGTCATAAGCGACACGGTTGACGCCGGGCACCTCGCGGACGATCCGGCTCGCGATGCGGTCCAGGACGTCGTGGGGCAGCCGCGCCCAGTCCGCGGTCATCGCGTCCTCGGACGTCACGGCACGGATCACGATCGGCGCCTCATAGGTTCGGCCGTCGCCCATCACTCCCACGCTCGACACGTCGGCCAGCAGCACGCAGAACGCCTGCCACGTCTCGCGCTCCAGGCCGGCGCGACGGATCTCCTCGCGCACGATGTGGTCGGCGCCGCGGACCTTCGCCAGGTTCTCGAGAGTCACCTCACCGACGATCCGGACGGCGAGGCCCGGACCGGGGAACGGCTGGCGGTGCACGATCTCCTCGGGCAGGCCCAGTTGGAGTCCGACCTGGCGGACCTCGTCCTTGAACAGGTCGCGCAGTGGCTCGATCAGTTCGAGGTCCATGTCATCGGGCAGGCCGCCCACGTTGTGGTGGCTCTTGATGTTGGCGGCGGTCTTGGAGCCCGACTCGATCACGTCGGGGTAGAGCGTGCCTTGGACCAGGAACCGCGCGCCCTCATGCTCGCGGGCGACCTCCTCGAAGACGCGGATGAACTCCTCGCCGATGGCCTTGCGCTTGCGCTCCGGATCGGTGACGCCGGCGAGTTTGGCCAGGAACCGGTCCTGCGCCTTCACGTGGACGAGCGGGACGTGGAAATGCCGTGCGAAAGTCTCCTCGACCTGGTCGGGCTCGCCCTCGCGGTTGAGTCCGTGATCCACGAACACGCAGGTGAGCTGCTCCCCCACCGCGCGATGCACGAGCAACGCCGCGACGGCCGAGTCCACGCCGCCGGAGAGCGCGCAGAGGACCTGTGCGTCACCGACCTGCTCGCGGATCCGTGCGACCTGCTCGTCGATGATGTTCGCGGGCGTCCAATCGGGCAACAGGCCGCAGCCGTCGTACAGGAACCGCTTCATCACGTCTTGGCCGTGCGGCGTGTGCGTGACCTCCGGGTGGAACTGCACCGCGAACAGGCCGCGTTCGGGATCCTCCATCGCCGCGACCGGGATCGTGTCGGTGGTGGCGGTGACGCGGAACCCCCGGGGGGCACGGACGACCGCGTCGCCGTGGCTCATCCAGACGGTGTCCTCGGCGGGAAGGTCCTGCAGGAGCATGCCCGGTTGCGTGACATGCACGGCGGTGCCGCCGTACTCACGGTCCCCGGTGGCGGCTACCTCGCCACCGAGCGCCTGTGCCATCAGCTGGTGGCCGTAGCAGATCCCGAGCACCGGCACGCCGAGTTCGAACAACCCCGGGTCGACCTGGGGACCATCGGGTTCGTAGACGCTCGCGGGACCGCCGGACAGGATGATCCCGGCCGGGCGTTTGGCCGCTAGCTCCGCCTTCGTCAGATCGTGCGGGACGATCTCGGAATAGACGTGCGCCTCGCGAACCCGCCGCGCGATCAGCTGCGCGTACTGCGCACCCAGATCGACGACCAGGACGGGCCGCGGATCGTTCATGGCATCGACGGTATCAGCCTCACGCGAGCGCCTTCACCGTGATCCCGGGGAACCGATGGAAGTCCTTGTCGTTGGTGAGGATGGTCGAGGCACCATGCTCCAGACACACGGCACCGACCACTGCATCGAAGACGAGGTTCCCCTTCGCGTCAGCATCACGGAGGAGTCCTCGCAGCAGCGGAAGGAACCTCCGGCCGGGCATCAGGACGCGAGCGCTGGGGCTCGCGATCAGATCGTCGATGGCGCCCATCGCCACCGCCGGGTCGCTCGGGCGGCGGAGCGGCCCCCTGGGGTGCATCAACACACGCAGGAACTCGCCGATAGCGAAGATCGGGATCGCCCAGGCGGCATCACCCTCCGCGAGTTCCCGCAGGGCCCGCACCGCGGCCCCGTGCTGAGGGGCCGCCGAATGATGGGCATAGACCAGGATGTTCGAGTCGACCGCGATCACTCACGACCCTCCATGAGGTCGTACAGCGCATCGCGGTCGGCGACATCGACCAGGGGTGGTCCGCCGCCATCGACGACGGCGAACGTGAAGACGTACGGCTCCGAGGGTGGCCGCTCCGCGAGGGCGTCACCGGAGCGCTTCCTCGACGAGATGGGTGAGCGTCGTACCCTGTTCGGCCGCGCGCTTCTTCGCTTCGCGGAGCACCTCGGCGTCGAGGTTGAGCGTGGTCTTCATGCCGTAGAACCATATCGGCCCGCCAGCGAGACGGCTAAAGATCGTGCTCAGTGCCCCATCCCGACGCGCTGCTGCGTCTGGTAGGCCTTGCCCTCGGTCTTGATCGTGGGCGCGATGACCAACTCGGCCTTCTGGAACTCCTTGATGCTCTGGTAGCCGGTGGTGGCCATGCTCGTGGCGAGCGCCCCGAACAGGTTGAACGTCCCGTCGTTCTCATGGGCGGGCCCGATGAGGATCTCCTCGAGGGAGGCGACCTGCTGGGTCTTCACGCGCGCGCCGCGCGGGAGGGTCGGGTGGAACGTGGCCATCCCCCAGTGGTAGCCGCGGCCGGGCGCCTCGTAGGCCCGCGTCATCGGCGAGCCGATCATCACGGCGTCGGCACCGCAGGCGATCGCCTTGGCGATGTCGCCGCCGGTGCGCATCCCGCCGTCGGCGATCACGTGGCAGTAGCGGCCGGTCTCGTGCAGGTGCTCACGGCGAGCGGCAGCCGCATCGGCGATGGCAGTGGCCTGGGGCACGCCGATCCCGAGGACACCTCGCGAGGTGCAGGCGTTGCCGGGGCCGACACCGACCAGCACGCCGACCGCGCCGGTCCGCATCAGGTGCAGCGCCGTCGAGTACGAGGCGCACCCACCGACGATCACGGGGATGTCGAAGGCCGGGATGAACGTCTTCAGGTTGAGGGGCTCCACCTTCGTGGAGACATGCTCGCCCGAGACGACCGTGCCCTGGATGACCAGGATGTCCAGGCCGGCCTCCAGCACGAGCGGCGCGTAGCGCTCGACGCGCTGCGGCGTGAGCGATGCACACGACAGCACCCCGCCCGCCTTGATCTCTTCGATGCGCCTGCCGATCAGCTCTTCCTTGATGGGCTCGGCGTAGAGTTCCTGCATCCGGCGGGTGGCCTTCTCGTCGGGGAGCCCGGCGATCTCGTCGTAGATCGGGGTCGGGTCCTCGTACCGGGTCCAGAGCCCTTCCAGGTTCAGGCACGCGAGCCCACCGAGCCGGCCGATCTCGATCGCGGTCGCCGGTGTGACCGCCGCGTCCATCGCGCTCGCCATCATGGGGAGCGCGAAGCGGTACGCGTCGATCTCCCAGGAGATGTCCACATCCTCCGGGTCACGGGTGCGCCGCGACGGGACGATGGCGACCTCGTCGAACCCATAAGCCCTGCGGGCCGTCTTGCCGATGCCGATCTCGAACTCCATATGGGGGTCCCTCCCTATATAGCGGGCGATCCATGGAACGCAGAACGCCCACCCGTCCCCGGATGGGCGTCAGTGAGAAGCATGCACGTCAGGGTAGCAGCCAGCCGGCCGCCGCCCGCTGAGCCCCCCGGACGGCGTCGAGGGCTCGGCGCGCCTGCGCCAGGTGGTTCGGTCCATCGGTGCCCCTACCGCGCGTCCTCACAGAGGAAGGCCGCGATGCGCTCGCCGATGGTCACGGTGGGCAGGTTGGTTGTCGCGCGGACGGTCTGCGGCATCAGCGACGCGTCCGCCACGGTCAGGCCTTCCACGCCACGCACGGCGCCCCGCTCGTCGGTGACGTCACCCATCGCGCACGTGCCCACCGGGTGCCAGCAGTGCTGGACGCCGGCGCGGATCGCCGCGGGCAGAACGGCATCCGCTCCGGGCGTCACCTCCGCGTCCACCAGTGCGGCCAACGGCGCGGTGGCGAGGAAGCGCCGTGCGTGCTCCACCCCTTCGACGAGCACGGCGAGATCGTGGCCGTCGGGATCCGACAGGAAGGCGTGGTCCAGGATCGGCGCCGCGACCGGGTCGGCGCTCCGCAGCCGAAGCAGTCCCTTCGACCGCGGTGTGAGGCAGGTCACGAACAGGCCGGGGAGGTCCTCCTCGGACCCGAGCGCGTCGTCCACGCTGAACAGGTGCAGGTCGATGACCCCATCGGTCGCGAGCGACGTGGCCAGGCACGAGAAGCCCAGTTCGTCCGGGAGCGCGCGACCGCTCGTCGCGAACGCTGCCGTCCGGCGCGTGTACTCCTCGCTCGGCCTGATGGCGACCGCGAACGACGGATGGTCGTGCAGGTTGGCCCCGACGCCCGGCAGGTCGACGGCCACCTCGATCCCCAGCGCCGCGAGGTCCTGCGCGGGCCCGATGCCGCTTCGCAGCAGCATCGCGGGCGAGCCGTACGTGCCGCCGGCGAGCACGACGCGGCCCGCCCTCGCCTCGAACGGCCCGTCGGGTCCGATCGCCCGCACGCCGAGTGCACGGCCGTCTTCGATGAGGACGCGATCGACGAGCGTGTCGCCCTGGATCGTGAGGCGCGGGTCACCACGAACCGGATCGAGGTAGGCGAGCGCGGCGTTCCAGCGGATCCCGCCGGGCGAGTTCGAGGGCTCCGCGCACACGCTCGGCCGCACATCGAGCGTCTGGAGTCGATCCTCCAGAGGCAGGCCCAACGCCACCCCCGCCTCGATGAACGCGCGGTGCAGCGGTGACCAGTCTCCCTCCTCGAAGAGCCGCACCCGCATCCGCCGCGACGCCTCCTCGAACAGCGGCTGCAGCGTGGCGGCCTTCCAGCCGGCGAGGCCCCAGCCGTCGTAGTCGGCCCGGTGACCCCACGACGCGGTGCATCCGTTGTGGGCCGAGCAGCCGCCGATCACTCGAGCCCGCTCGAACGGCAGACCGCCGTCCTGCGACACGTAGCCCCAGTCGTGCGAGGTCGGGATCCGTGTCGCGTCGAGGAGATCAGTGGGCCAACGGCCGTCTGGCAACGCACCGTGGTCCGGACCCGCTTCGAGGAGCAGCACGGACGCGCCGCCCTGAACCAACCGCGCCGCGACGACGGGACCCGCGGTCCCTGCACCGCAGACGATGACGTCGGCGCCCGCCGGCATGACCAGCAGCGTAGTCGGTCGGGCCGCTCAGCTCTCCTTGACCACGTGCCCCGACTCGGCTACGCGCAGGTCCGTCATCCCGGAGTGGACCCGGTCGCCCTCCATCATGACCTCGGCCGAATCGATCCGGCCCAGCTCCTTGAGCCGGGTCATCACGTGCTGCAGCGACTCCTCGGGGCTCTGCGACAGCGTGTCCACCACGATCTCGGGGTCCTCCGGCGCCTCGTAGGGTGCGTCAGGACTCACGCCCGTGAACTCCTTGATCTCCCCCGCCAAGGCTTTCTTGTAGAGGCCCTTCGGGTCACGGTTCGCGGCGATCTCATCGACGGTGGCGTGCACGTACACCTCGACGAACTCGCCGATCAGCGCACGGTTGGCGTCACGGGTCTCCTTGTAGGGACTGATCGGGCAGCAGATCGTGGCCACGCCGTTGCGCGTGAGCAGGTTCGCGACGAACCCGATCCGCATGATGTTGAGGTCGCGATCCTCTTTCGAGAATCCGAGGCCCTTGGAAAGGTTCTGGCGGACCACGTCGCCGTCGAGGATCTCGGTCTTCATGCCGCGCGCCTGGAACTCGTGGAAGAGCATCTCGGCGATGGTGGACTTACCCGAGCCCGAAAGGCCGGTGAACCACACGGTGAACCCGATCTGGTCGCTCACTGCAGGAAGCTCCTTCCGACGACGCCCGGCAGTGCCGTGGTCGAGTCGATGCCGTAGATGGACAGGATGGAGGGGCCCACGTCGACGAGGCTGAGCCCGTCGACCTTGCCCGTCTGCTGGCCCGGGAGCCCGGTCATGATGAAGATGCCGTCGCGGTCATGGTTCGCGCCGTCGGGCCCGGTGTCGTTCTCGTAGGTGTAGAGGCTCGGGTTGCCCACCGAACCGACCGAGCGCCACTCCAGGTCGCCGAAGTAGACGATCAGGTCCGGCGCCACGCCGCGGACCTCGGGGTAGACGTCCTGCGGCTTGTGGACCTTCGTCCCCAGGGGCCGGCCATCGGGCCCCACCTGGGCCTCCAGCTTCGCGATCAGCTCGTTGCGGGTGGTCTCGTAGTGCGCCGGCTCGACGATCCCCCGGGGCTCGCGCCCCTTCACGTTGAGGAAGAGCCGGCCGTAGTAGCCGCCGTCACCCCAGGCGGCGGTGCGGTCCCAGTCGATCTTCGCGTCCTTGATCGGGATGGGTCCGCCGGTGACGGGCTCGGACAGGACGAGATGCCCTTCCTGGATCAGCCAGTCGTTGAAACACAGGCCGCCCATCATCGGGCGTGCACCGTGGTCGCTCATCACCATCGTGACGGCGTCGCTCGGCACCAGTTCGAGGAAGTCGGCGAGCTGCCGGTCCAGGAACCGGTAGTAGTCCTGGAACACCCCCTCGTACTCGTTGCCGGGCTCATACAGGGGGTGACGGGGGTCGAAGTACTGCCAGAACACGTGATGCAGGCGGTCCGGCGCGATGTCGCACAGCATGAAGAAGTCCCACGGCTTGTTCTGGATCAACCGGCGTCCCACCTGGAACCGGCGTTTGGTCATCTTGAACACCTGATCCAGCGTCACGTCGAACCCGGCCTGACGGAAGTTGGGGATGTCGAAGATGTAGTTGCCCTTGCCCTCGAGCTCTTCCTCGATCTCGACCTCGAGCTCCTGCGGGAACGCCCACTTCTCGGCGCTCGGAGGGGTGAGGAAGCAGCCCACGCGCCAGCCGGGGAAGCTGGTGGGTGGCGGGAACGAGGGCGGGACGCCGATCAGCACCGAGCGCTTCCCCTGGGCGCCGAGCGCATCCCAGACGGCGGGATGCTTGATCGCCCCCGAGTGCGCGATCGCGAGGCCGTCGTAGGTGGTGTCCTTGCGGTTGCGGAACCCGTAGATGCCCAACTGCCCGGGGACCGCGCCGGTCATGGCGCAGGCCCATGCGGGAACCGTGATCGGCGGCGTGATGGAGGCGAGGTCTCCATACATGCCCTCGCCCATGAGCTTCGCGATCGTCGGCACTTCCGCGTGCAGGTCGTCGAAGAGGAGCTTCGGCGTGCCGCAGTCTAGGCCGACCACGACGACCCGGGGACCTTGCTGCATGGCTGACTCCTTGGGCGTTCGAAGGTGTCCGGGGCGGGGGCGGGCGCGCTGCCGCGCAAGGCTGCCTCCGCGGTTGGCGTATCCTACCAGCCGTTCCGCGCCCGACCGCGGGCGCGCGGAGGGGCCCCGCCGACATGTTTCTCCTACGACGCGTGCTGAAGATCCAGGCCGCCCTGTGGGCGGTCACGGGGATGGCGCTGGGACTGGTTCCACTGACGGTCCTCGAGGCGTTGGGGCAGTCCTCGATCGTCGAAACCGCGTGGCTCCGCATGCTCGGCGTCACGACCGTCGTCCTCGCACTGCTGATGTGGCTCGTCGCCGGGGCGCTCGATCAGGTGTGGTGGTGGGCGTGGGCCTTCGCGGTCCTGGAGGCCGGGGTCGCGACCGTCGCGCTCGTGAACGCGACCTTCAGCGTAGACCCGGGCGCAGCGGCGTGGGCGTGGTGGGTCATCGGCGGGGTCTCCGTCGCCTTCGCAGCCCTGGATCTCGTGGGGCTCGGGCGGACCAGTCAGGAGAAGCCGCAGGCCTAGGCCGCGGCGATGCGCTCCGAAGCGATGTGGTCGGCGGCCGCCGCGGGCGTGATCGCCTGTGTCTCCGCGGTAGCGAATATCCCTCGAAGCGTCTCGCCGATCCCCATGAGCCGATCCTGCACCTGTTCCCGGCTCCAGCCCAGGCGTTCGTAGCCGGCGAGGTGGATCACCCCGCCGGCGTTCACCACGTAGTCGGGGGCATACAAGATCCCGGCTGCGGCGAGGCGTTCGGCGTCGTCCGGACTGGAAAGCTGGTTGTTCGCCGCACCGGCGACGATCCGGCAGCGGAGACGGTCGATCGTGGCTTCGTTCAGGACGCCACCGGTCGCGCACGGCGAGAAGACGTCGCACGCAACCTCGCACTCCGTGCCCGCATCTACCATCTGCGCGCCGATCCGGTCAGACACGGCCGCGGCTCGCTCCGGATCGACGTCCGCTACCACGAGGCTCGCGTCATCGCTCGCGAGCAACTCCGCGAGTGGCGCGCCGACGGCACCGGCGCCCTGGATCACCACGGTCCGCCCGGACGGGTCGTCGGATCCGTAGACATGACCGAGCGCTGCCCGGATCCCGTGATACACACCGAGTGCCGTGTCCGGGGCGCTCGAGCCGGAGCCGCCGCGTTCCTCCGACATCCCCATCACGTTCGGGCACCTCGACGCCAGCATGTCCATGTCCTGCTCGTTCGTGTTCATGTCGCACGCCGTCACGTAGCTCCCGCCGAGCGAGCCGATGAGGTCTGCGTACCGATCCATGAGGCGGCGGCGCTCCTCCCCTTGCGGCACCGCTGGCACCGCGAGCACGGCCTTGCCCCCACCGAACGGGATGCCGGCCATCGCGTTCTTGAGGGTCATCGCCTGCGAGAGCCGCAGCACGTCACGCACGGCGTCGGCAACCGCGGCATACGGCTTCATCCGGGTGCCGCCGAACCCGGGACCGAGTCTGGTCGAGTGCACCCCGACGAGCATCCATGTCTGGGTGGGCGCATCGAAACGGCTGGCGAGGAACTCACCGTCCCAGTCTCGAAGCAGCTCCTCGAACGCCACAGGGGGGAAGTCTAGGGGCCGTAACGCCGAGGGGGGGGGGGGGGGGGGGGGGGGGGGGGGGGGGGGGGGGGGGCGGCCCTTCGGGCCGCCCCCTCGATGCGTGATGCGTGAGCCGCTACTCAGTGAGCGTGCCCGTGGCCGCCCGCGGACTCGGGCTCTTCGTCCTCGGGCTTCTCGACCACGGCGGACTCCACGGTCAGGACGATCCCCGCGATGGACGCCGCGTTCTGCAGCGCCGAACGGGTGACCTTCGCGGGATCGATGATCCCGGCCTTCACCATGTCGACCCACTGGCCGGTCGCGGCGTCGAACCCTCGTCCGTCGCCCTCGGTCCTCGTCTGCTGGACGATGACCGCGCCTTCGTAGCCGGCGTTCTGCGCGATCCGGCGGGTTGGCTCGGCGAGCGCGTTCCGTACGATCCTCGCGCCGGTCGCCTCGTCGCCGTCCAGGTCGAGCTTGTCGAGAGCCGCCTCGGCACGGATCAGCGTGACGCCGCCGCCCGGGACGATGCCCTCCTCCACCGCCGCGCGGGTCGCCGAGACGGCGTCCTCGATGCGGTGCTTCTTCTCTTTCAGCTCGACCTCGGTGGCCGCACCGACCTTGATGACGGACACGCCGCCGGACAGCTTCGCCAGGCGCTCCTGGAGCTTCTCTTTGTCCCAGGTTGAGTCCGTCTTGTCGATCTCGGCCTTGATCTGGTTGACGCGGCCCGCGACCTTCTCGCTGTCGCCGCCGCCCTCGATGAGCGTGGTGTCGTCCTTGGTCACCAACACCTTGCGTGCCCGACCCAACAGCTCGGTCGTCACGCTCTCGAGCTTCAGGCCCACCTCCTCGGAGATGACCTCACCGCCCGTGAGGATGGCGATGTCCTGCAGCATGGCCTTGCGACGATCGCCGAACCCGGGTGCCTTGATCGCGATGGCATTGAACGTGCCGCGGATCTTGTTCACCACCAGGGTCGCGAGCGCCTCGCCGTCGACATCCTCGGCGATGACCACGAGCGGCTTGCCCGCCTGCAGGACTTTCTCCAGGACCGGCAGCATCTCTTGCGCGCTCGAGATCTTCTTGTTCACGATCAGGATGTAGGGGTCCTCCAGGACCGCCTCCTGACGCTCGGGGTCGGTCACGAAGTACGGCGAGATGTAGCCCTTGTCGAACTGCATACCCTCGGTGAACTCGAGTTCGATGCCGAAGGTGTTCGACTCCTCGACGGTGATGACCCCGTCCTTGCCGACCTTGTCCAGCGCCTCGGCGATGGTCGCGCCGATGGCCGGGTCGGCGGCCGAGATGGATGCGACCTGCGCGATCTCGTCCTTTGACTCCACGTCCTTGGCCTGGTGTGCGATCGACTCGACGCCGGCCGCGACCGCCTTCTCGATACCGCGCTTGAGCGCCATCGGGTTGGCACCGGCGGCGACGTTCTTCATGCCGCCCTTGACCATGGCCCTGGCGAGCACCGTCGCGGTGGTGGTGCCGTCACCGGCGACATCGTTCGTCTTGGTGGCGACCTCTTTGGTGAGCTGCGCGCCCATGTTCTCCCATGGGTCCTCCAGCTCGATCTCCTTGGCGATCGTCACACCGTCGTTCGTGATGGTCGGCGCGCCCCACTTCTTGTCGAGCACGACGTTCTGACCCTTGGGGCCGAGCGTGATGGCGACCGCGTCGGCGAGCTTGTCGACGCCGGCCTCCAGGCCCCGCCGGGCATCCTCGCCGAATCTCAGTAGCTTCGAAGCCACGTCGGGCCTCCCTTACTTGTTGAGGACGGCGAGCACGTCACGAGCCGACAGGATGAGGTACTCCTCACCGTCGACCTTGACCTCGGTGCCGCCGTACTTCGAATAGATGACGACGTCGCCGACCTTCACGTCGAGCGCGACGCGGCCCGTGCCGTCTTCGTTCCACCGACCGGGACCGGCGGCCACGACGCTGCCCTCTTGGGGCTTCTCTTTCGCCGTGTCCGGGATCACGAGACCCGACGCGGTGGTCTGGTCCCCCTCGCTCGCCTGCACGACGATGCGGTCCTCGAGCGGCTGGAGCTTGAAGTCAGCCATCCCTCGACACCCTCCTTCTTTCGTTCAACGACTACCTGTCCGGTGCCCCGCGGGTTAGCACTCCCGGGGCGTGAGTGCTAACAGGATAGCCATGAGAGTGCCAGAGGGTCAACGAGGGGGCGGAGGAAGGAGGCGACCGGTCCCTAAGCCACGTTGTACCAGTAGCGGTGAGGCTTGCCGGGGGTGGAGGTCATCGCTACCAGGCCGGTCGACACGCTCACGGTCTGCTTCGTCGACGTGGGGTTCGACAACGTGTCGGCGTCGTCGGTGGTCCAGGGCAGCGGGGTCCCGAAGACCGGTGCCGTGGCCGTGGCATGCCAGACGTAGGTGTCGCCTCCTAAGACGTTGGCGAACACGTGCACCTGATCCGCCAGGGGATCCACCACCACGATGGGGCGTGTGAAGTTGGATGTGACATCGCTCACCTGCACGGGCGACCAACCGGTCGACGTGCGTCGCAGGAGCACGACCAAGGGATCTGCCGGGTCGGGCACCAGCGCGTCGTTCAGACTCGTCTTGACCGTGGCGTAGAGGATGTCGCCGACCGCCTTGAGGTTCAGGTGATCATCGGCGCAGGCCGTCGACGTCGTGACCGGGCATCCGGTGGCAGCTCCGAACGCCTCCTCGATCGTGAAGCTCGCTCGCGAGGTAGGGGCGGAGTCGTCCCGCGAAGCGAACGAGAAACGTTGCGAAACCTGATCCGACCACAGCACACCGATCCGCCCGGGGCCGTAGGCGACCACGGCGGCGATGTCGTCGCTCGTGACGCCCGTGTCGGACACCCGGCGGAACATGAACGCCGACGCCCCGACCGACAGGAAGCCCGTCTTGATCGCCGTCGACTGCTCGAACGCGACCCAGACGCGGCCCGTCGAGTCCTTCGCCACGGTGATCGTTTCGACGTTGGCGGTCGTGATCGTGGTCGGCGTCCCTTGCACCGTCCAACCGCCGAGACCGTCATACGTGAGGCGGTGAAGGACGCTGACGCGCGCGTTGGTCTCGGTCCCGGGCTTGTTGTCACGCAGGGACACCAGCAGCTCGCTCGCGTCGGCGTCGTAGGAAGCGTCGGCCTTGGCCCATGGGTCGCTCTCGGGGAGCAGCAGCACCGGGGTCCATCCGGTCGGGTCGAGCCGGAAGAGGTAGACACCTGGCGTCACGTCTTTGGCCAAACCCAGAGCAGCCCACCAGATGCCGTCGGGGGTGTAGAAGAGCTTGCTCTCGGGTTTCTGGCCGGTGGCCTCAGCCCCCCTGCTGCTGACGGCGAAGCCTCGGAAGGGGCCGGGGATCCCCACCGTGTCCACCGCGCTCGCCGGAAGCGCGGTCGAGATGACCACGAACACGGCGAGGGCGGTGAGGGTTCTGCGCATGGTTGGGGTCGGCGTCGGCCGCCGTCTGAGACTGCCTGAGGGCGCAGCGGAACGTCAAGGGGACGAAGGTCTCGCCTGCGGGGGTGGCCGGATGGCCGTCGCAGCGAAGTGTTCCCGTTGTTAGTTTGCCCGCATGCACAGGGACCGGGCGATGCTCGTGGAGGGTGGCATCGGGCACCAGTCCGCGCGCGTGACGGTGGCAACGGCTCGGTTGTTGCACGCCGCCGGGGTCCACGTCGAGGTCCTGAGTTGGAACCCGCTTTCGCTCGCCGGATCTACGCGCGCCGTCTCGCGGGTCGTGCGCCTGCCCGACGCGGAAACCGCCGCCGAGAGCTTCGCGGATGTGAGCCGGGACCGCCTGGTCCTGCCGACGAGCGATGCGGCCGCGCTCGGGCTCTCGCTCCCCGGGTCAGGCCTGGTGGACAAGCGAGCGTTGTACGCGCACGCCCGCGAGCGAGGCGTGCCCGTCCCGGCGACGGACGTCTATCCCGACGCGGAGAGCCTGCGAGCCGCCGCCGGGTCCCTCGCGTACCCGGTGATCCTCAAGCCTGCGATCGGCAAACCGGTGATCCGAGCGCGGTCGGCTGCCGACGTGGAACCGTTCCTGCGGCGCGTGCAACCGGCGACCGCGATCGTGGTGCAGGCCGTCTTGCACGGTCGCGTGCGCGCGGTCGCCGGGGTGGCCCGCGCGGGTGCCCTGCTCGGAGTCGTCCACCAGGTCGCGATCCGCGGCTGGCCCTCTGCGAGCGGCACGACGACAGCCGCCGTGACCACGGCCCCCGACCTCGCCCTCGAGGCGCTCACGGCTGCGCTGGTCTTCGATCACGACGGGATCTTCCATGCCCAATTCCTGGATGGGAACGTGCTCGACCTCAACCTTCGGCCGTACGGCTCCATCGCGTTGGCCGCGGCCGCGGGCCTCAACCTGCCCGCGCTCTGTGCTGCCCCGGACGCACACGGGTCCGACGAGCCGATCAGAGGCCGCCCGGGGGTTCGCTACCGATGGATCGAGGCGGACATCCGGTTGGCGGTGGCCCGGATCCGCCGATCCCCTGGACAGACACTCTCGATCGCCTGGGAGCACCGGCCGCGACCGGGCACCGCGCACGGCGACGCCTCCACCGTCCGCGATCTCGGCCCTGCGTTCGGCCGGCTCCGCCTGGGGCGCTCCCACTCCCGAGGGCAGCCATGACCTCGCGCGCGACGCACGGGCGCGACGGCGTGTTGGTGGTCGGCCAGGGACCGCCGGCCCGCGGGGGGATCCCCTCCTTCATCTCCATGCTCCTCGAGGACCCCGCACTCACCGAACGCATCCAGCTCACCGCGCTCAACACCTCCCGGGCACCGGCCCGCCCGGGAGCGGCCACGCCCGCGAACGCCTGGTCGACCCTCCGCGATCTCGTTCGCGTGTTCCTCGGTGGGCGGCGGGTGCGCATCGTCCACCTGCACGTGGCGCCCGCGCCGCTGCTGCCGCTGGTGAGGGCGTCGGCGCTGGCCGTCGCTGGGCGGATCTCGGGCGCGAAGGTGATCGTGCACGCGCACAGCGGTCGGATGCACATCGCCGCCGCCTCGAGCCGCTCCTATCGGGCCGGTCTCCGTTCGCTCGTTCGCATCGCGCATCGGATCGTGGTGGTGTCGAGCGACGGTGCCGGCGCGCTGCGCCGAGCCGGCGGCCACCCGATCACGCTCCCGAACGCCGTCGACATCGGGCCGTCCGATCCACCGTCGCGACCCGGGTCGCGGATCGTGATCTTCGTGGGCACGGTGTGCGAGCGCAAGGGCCTCGATGACCTGCGCCTGGCCCTGGTCTCGCTCCGCGACGCAGGCGAGGAGGCAGCCATGCCTGCGGAGGTCGTCATCGTCGGTGACGGCCGGCAGGAGGGTCCGGGAGCCTTCGATCGGATCCGTGCCGCCTACGCGGCGAGTGGGCTCCTCGACCTGGTCCGGTTCACCGGGGCGCTTCCACCCGCAGGGGTCCGCTCTGAACTCACGCGAGCGAGCGTGTTCTGCCTGCCCTCGCACTGGGAAGGTTCGCCCATATCGATGCTCGAGGCGATGGCGGCCGGATGCGCGATCATCGCGACGCGTGTGGGTGAGATCCCATCCGTGCTCGAGGAGGCGGGGATCGTCATCGAGCCCCATGACCCGGCTGCGCTCGCGGGGGCGATCGGCGGTCTCATGGCGGACCCCGCACGGAAAGAGGCACTCGGAGCGCACGCCCGGCAGCGCGTGGTGAAGAGCTTCTCGCTCGACACGATGCGGGAGCGGCTGCTCGAGATCTACGCGGACCTCGGCTACTCCAGGTAGCCCAGACCTCGCAACGACTCTTCGATCTGTCGCTCGTCCTCTTCGGTGAAGGGGTAGACCGCCGCGCCTTCGCCCCCGTCGCCGCGCGCTTCGGCACCCGGTGCGACGGTCCGTTCGGCGCCCGTGGCCGCGCGCGACACGATCTCTTCGGCCACACGACCGTCGAGCCCTTCGGGGACGCCGAGTCCCGCAACGCGGAACGCGGTCGGCAGGACGTCCACCACCTGCAGCGATCGCGGGATCGGCCCCGGCACGAAGGACGGCCCCGCGCCGATGAACACCCCGTCCTGATGGTGATAACCCCACGGCCGATCGCGATGGTCGGTGAGCGGGGATGTCGCGGCGAGCGTGTCGGACAGTTCGTACCGCTGGTCGCGACAGATCGGGAACAGGTGCGGAGCCCGGGAAGCGAATGGTCCGTGCGCCGCTTCGTGGCGTGGGATCACGCGATCGACCACGGGGTCGCCGTCGGCCGGGTCGACGAGACCGAGGAGCCGTTCGGTGATGTCCGCGGTGACCTCCTCGGTGCGCTCGGCGTCGAGCACCCCGTGCGGCAACGCAGGACCGCGCTCGTTCACATGGATCCCCTGCTCGGCCACCTGCGATGCGAATGCCTCGGTGCTGTCCCAGTCCAGTCCTCGGTTGATGCGGTTCTTCGCCCTCAGCAACAGACCGCGTGGCAACAGGCGGCGTGCCGCCGCTTGGATCGGGCCGGCGACCACCCCGGCGCGCGTGATCCTGCTCACGGCCGGAAGCCGCAGGAACCCCCACTCGTGCAGCAAGAGGTTGACGTTGAGCGTCTTCTCCCACGGCCCCGCCCCGTGATCAGAGACGATGAGGACGTCGCCTTCGGGACCGGCCCAAGCCACGAGATCGGCGATCGCGAGGTCGAGTTCGGCGAAGTAGGCCCATGCACGCTCCCGCATCCGCGGCGCCTGCGGCCGTGCGTACCAGTCCGAGCACTCCACCAGGTACTGGTAGTGCAGGTGCTGCAGGCGGTCTGTCCCTTCGAACACCGCGAAGACCATGTCGACATCACGCCGCTCGAGCAGAGCCCCCAGCACCGCCCTGCGCTTGATCTGGATCGCGGTGACCTCGTCGATCGCGGAGGGACGCGTCCAGTCGTTCTCATACGACACGACCGTGTCGATCGGGTAGGACCCGCCGGTCACCTCGCGGATCACGTCTGCCACCTCGGCGTCGGAGGCGAACCCATCGACATCCGGAGAGGTCCACCCGGCCGCCAGGCCGCCGGAGACGAGGAACCCCCGCACACCGGGGGCGGGCGGGTAGGTCATCGGCACGTTGTAGACGCCGATCGAGACGTCGCGTGCCTCGGTGAACCGCCAGATCGGGGTCGACGCGATCGTCCCCGCGTGCGCGATCTTCGCCGGCTCCTGCGGAGTGGTGGCGAGGAAGCCGTAGACGTTGTGCCGTCCGGGGTTCACCCCGGTGATCATGGAGACCCAGGCGGGCGGCGTGTACGCAGGGGTCGTCGAGGTCAGCGTGCCGTGTGCGCCGCGGTCTCGGAGCGCGGCCAGGGCCGGCATCACGCCCGCGGCGAACAACGGGTCGAGCAGCCGGGATGTCGCGCCATCGAGCCCGATGATCGCCGTCTTGCCCACCGTCGCCTCCCGACGTCCGCTCGCGTGCGTCACCGCAGGATACGGGCAGGCAGGCGTGCGCCCACCCGGCCGATGGAGGGGACGAGGAGGTACCGGTCGGCCGATGCGTCCGGACCTTTCGACCGGGTACCGTGTCCTCCCCCGAACGGGGGATCGGTCACGGATCGATGAGTCGCGCGATCGTGGCGCCGGCGGAGGAACCAGCGCATGATGGACAAGACCCTCGAGATCATCGAACGGCGATGGACGCTCGCGGTGTTGACCGGTGCCCTCATCGGCGCATCGATCGGCCTGCTCGGCGCCATGACGGGGCCTGATGTCTACATCGCTCGCTCGCTCGTGGTCCTCACCGACGCGAGCATCCCGCCCGAAGAGTTCGCCGGGGTGGCTCGGGCGATGTTCCCGACCGATGCGGTCCTGCGTCCCGTCATCCGCCAGCTCGGGTTGGATCGAACGCCCAGCCAGTTGATCGCGGACGGGTCCGTGTCGCTGGAACCCCAGCCCGGCGGCCTCGCCGTGAACGTCGTCGCCCGGACGAACGGACCGGACCTCGCCGTCGCGATCGCGAACGCGACGGCAGCCCAACTCGCCGACGTGAGCCAGATCAATGGGATCGGCGAGCTCGCCGAGTTCCCCGCGGAGGGCCCTGCCGGGGTCCAGGCCGACCCGCCGCTGCGCGGGATCGCCCTCGGTGCTCTCATCGGCGCGGTGATCGCCGCGCTCGATGTGGCGATCGTCTTCCTGTTCCGGCGCCGGAGCCTCGGCTCCGACGGGAGGTTCCGGTTCGACGCGATGGTCCGCGCCAGCGTGACGGCCGCCACCGACGAGACGTCTGCCCCGGCGGTGAGCACCGCGTATCCGCTGGGGGCCCTGCTCAGCATGCTCGGTGAGGAGGAGGGCGGGCATGAGGTGGTCGCCATGGTCGTGGACGGTGGGCGGGACCTGTGGGCCTCGCTCGCGGCAGCCGACGAGCTCAGGCGTCTCGCGGGGGGTGGCCGCGCGGGCGGCTTCCGCGTGCTCTCCCCCGGCGAGGAGCCATCGGACGAAGACACGGCCGGCCCCGTGCTCGTGATCGCGGCCGACCACACGCCGGCCTCGCGGCTGCGTGACCTCCGACGCCGGCTCCGCGACCGCAACGGTGACGCGACCACGGCCCTGCTCTTGGTCCGCGCATACGACGGAGGCTGAAGCCGTGCGGGATGCGAGCGCCGACGACGGCCTGCTCGTTGACTGGCTCGCCCACTACGCGGCACTCATGCTCATCATCATCGTCGTGATCACGGCTGGGGCTACGGCCTGGGCGGCGTTCGTCTTGCCGAGCCGCGAGATGTGGACCATCGTCGTGGACTCGACCCAAGACGTGCCCGCACGCGAGCTCGGCGTGGTCGGCGAGGCCCTCTTCCAGGCGGAGGCCACCTCGACCGAGGCGATGGCGGCCCTCGGCTTGACGGGTGGGCCCGAGCAGCTCTATCGCTTCGTCCAGCTCCGAGCCGTCCCCGAGTCACGCCTCCTGATCGTCGTCGCACGGACCGATGACCTGTACACCGCGTCGAGCGCTACCGACGCGATGGCACAGGCGCTCGTGCACGCGTTCGAGCGGTCCGGCTATACGGGGATGCGGGTCTTGGGGGCGCCGCAGCCGGCTCCTGTCGCCTCGGGCCTCTCGGTCGGTGTCGTGGCGCTCGCGGCCGTCGTGATGGGGGTCATCTTGGCGTTCGGGATCGCGATCGTCTCCTACCGGATGCGGCGGCCGGTCCTCACGATGGAGCGCGCCACCGCGCTCGTCGATCCGCTCGCCGTCGCGTCGATCCCGGGAACCGCACGAGCGCTGGGCTCGCTACGGCGGCGCCCGCCGCGGATCTCGAGGGGGTCGCTCCGGCTCGCAGCGCCGTTCGGTGACGGCACGAGGCTGCAGGCCCCCGGTTTCTCCGAGCGGGATCGGCGAAAGCTCGCCCGCTCACTCGGGGTGCCCGCGCGCAGCGAAGGAGCCCGCGCCGTCATCGCGTGCGACGCCGCCACGCGCGAGCGCGATCTCCGCGCCGTGACCAGCAAGAACGCGTCCCCGCTCGAGCTCCTATGGATCGCGTGAGCGGCACGCCCTTGCACCGGCCTGGTCATCGCGGACCAGATCCTGGCACGATGCGCGGGCTCCCCCCTCACGTTTCGCCCCTTCCCCGCCGATGTTCTTCCATGAGTGGGGACCGTTCCTGGCCACGCTCAGCCGGAGGGACGGAAGGGGTTCGTGCGTGTGAACGAGACTCGCCGATCGAGGCGATGGATGAGACTGGGAGTGAGCGCCGCGGTGCTCGCGGTCTCGATGGCGCCCGCTGTGCACGCGGTCTACCGACCGTTCGTGGATCGGAGCTACTGGAACCGACCGCTGCCGAACGACGCCCCACGCCATCCCGACTCCGCACGGATCATCGACTTCCTGCGAGCCGACAACGACACGAACTACATCCGGCTGGCAGGAGCGACACCGACGGGCGAGTGGGGGATGCCGATCTACTGGCCCAGGCGCGGAGCGCCCGTGTACGACGTCGGCCGCAACTGCAGCGTCGAGCAGCCGCGCGAGTTCAACAACGTCCGCATCCCCCGGGGGGCGCGCCCCGATCCGACGAACGACGCCGCCATGACGATCATCGACAGGAACCGCGGCGTGGCCTACGGCTTCCATCACGCACGCTACGACCGGAAGAACGACCGCTGGACATCCTGTGGCGGGACCGTCTACTACCTCGCATCGAACGGCTTGCACGGCGACCTTCGCGCTTCGGACGAGAAGCGCAATCGCGGTCATCGGGGCGTGCCGCCCACCATCTCCGCTGTGCGATACGACGAGGTGCGCGCCGGCTCGATCGACCACATCCTCAAGATCGCGGTGAACAGGACCGCGTGCCGGCACGTCTTCCCGATGATCGACAGCGAGTGCGGCACGACGAACCGCTACGCGCCGCCGGAGGGCATCCGGATCAGGATCAGGCCGGGGGTCAACCTCGAGAGACTGCATCTGTCGCCGGCCGCGCTCGTCATCGCCCGGGCCCTGAAGCGGCACGGCGCGATCATCGGGGATCAATCCGGCGGTCCGATCGTCCTCAAGCTGGAGAACACGGTCGCCGAGGGTCGCGGGTTCCTGTGGAAGGGTCTCCTCACGCCGACATCGCTGGAGCGTATCCCGCTCCGGTATTTCGAGGTCCTGGCGCCCGGCTACCGGCCGTAGCACTGCACCGACGGAGGTCCGCGTGGACCTCCTGACGCTGGCGATCGGCGGCCTCGCCGCGATCTGCGCGTGGCTCTGGGCGGTGCGCGACCCGATGCGGAC
Organism: Actinomycetota bacterium; assembly: GCA_040880745.1. Lineage (GTDB taxonomy): Bacteria > Actinomycetota > UBA4738 > UBA4738 > HRBIN12 > AC-51. The sequence goes on along the minus strand of JBBDHX010000026.1, from coordinate 45,028 downwards.
GATCGTGCCGGCCTACGCGGCACTCATCCCCTTGGGTGGGGTGCTCGCGCTGCGGATCCCTCTGCCGCCACCGTTCAACACGCTCTCCTCGGCCGCGGGTGCACTCGCGATCGTCGCCCTGGCCGTGCACCTGTTGCGTTCCGGGCGCGGCCGTGTGCCCTCCCTCCCCGTGGGTGCCTGGCTCCTGTTCGTGGCGTGGGGCGCCATCACGGTGCTGTGGTCCGTCGACCCGACGGATGTCGTGCGGGAGATGACCCTCGCCGTGCCGCTGCTGGCGATCATGGTGCTCGTCGCGATGGAGCCGGCGGATGAGGGCGACCTGCGGCGCGTCGCGTGGGCCACGCTGGCATCGAGCGCGGCGATCGGTGCGTACGGTATCGCGCTCATCGTGGTCGGCGGCTCGCTCCCCGAGCACGGGCTCTCGGCGCGGTTCTCACTCGGCGCGAACCCCGCCGACACGAACCCGAACCAACTGGCAGCCAGTCTGTTGTTGCCCTTCTTCCTGGGCTTGGGCCTGACCCTGGACCGTCACGACCCCGGTGCGCAGCGGTGGCGAGCCTACGCGGCGCCGGGCGGCACCATCCTGACGGGTGTGGCCATCGTGCTCTCCGGCTCGCGCGGCGGCGCGCTCGCTACGGCCGTGGGCTCCGCCGTGTTCGTGGCTCTCGCGTGGCGCTGGTCGCCGTGGCGGCGCGGCGCGGTCCGCCGCCTCGTCGCGGCGGGCATCGCCGGTGCCGCCGCACTCGTTCTCGCGGGCGTGCTCGCCACCTCGCTGGCGCCCGACGGCCGCATCGCCTCGCTCCTGGCCGGGGACGCGGTCAGCCGGCTGGGAGCTGTGGAGTCGTCTTCGGGCCGCGCTGAGATCTGGACGGCCGGGGCCTTGGCGTGCACGGCCTACTGCGGCGTCGGCTCCGGTCTCGGCACGTTCCCCGGCGTGTACAACGATGTGTTCGCGTTCTCCAACGTCACCCGCAACGTCGGTGCCAGCCGCCCCGGGCACAACCTCTATCTGGAGATCGCGGTCGAGACCGGACTGCTCGGGATCGTGCTGTTCTGGATGGCCATCGGGAGCGAGTTCCGCGCGATCGCCAGGCGCCGTGCCTCCTGGCTCGCCCCGGCGCTCGCCGCGGCCATCGTTGCGATCCTGGTGGCTGACATCTTCGAGGGATTCCTGTGGTTCAAGCACGCGTGGCTGCCCTTCACCGTGATCCGCGTCTTCGAGTCCGCAGCGGATCGGAGCGCATCGGCCGATACCCGCCGGGAAGCTGCGTTCCCGCAGGTCAGCTCGTGAACCTGCCGAACCTCCTGATCGCCGGGGTCCCGAAGGCGGCGACCGGATCGCTGTTCGCCTACCTCGGACAACACCCGGCCGTGTGTGCGTCGAGCCGCAAGGAGATCAAGTACTTCTCCCCCGACGCACCAGATGGTCGGTCGCGTCCGCTCGAGTGGTACGAGCGCTTCTTCGCCCATCGCGCCGGTGAACCGTTCGCGCTGGAGGCGACACCGTCCTACTGCTACATGGGACCACGTGTGATCGAGGCCATCGGGTCGAGCCTGGAGCGTCCCCGGGTGATCTGGATCCTTCGTGATCCGGTGGATCGCCTCTGGTCAGCCTACACGTTCCAACGGAGCCTCGGGCACCTGCCCGCGGGTATCGATACGTTCGAGGCGTACATCGATGCATGCATCGCCGAACGGACGGTCCATCCCCGCGTGCTGGACCAGGGGTCGTTCAAGGGACTGTCGATCGGGATGTACGGAGAACACCTACCGGCCTGGGACGAGGCCTTCAGCGAGGATCTGCGCGTGCTCTTCTTCGATGATCTCGCGGCGGACCCCGACCAAGTGGTTCGGGGGGTGTGCGGGTGGCTGGGGATCGACGCCTCCGTGGTCGACGGGTTCGCGTGGGAACCACACAACCCGACGGTGCACCCTCGCAGCGTGACGCTCGCGAGAGGTGCAGCGACCGCCCGCGGTTGGAGCAAGCGCCTGCTTCGTCGGGCTCCGGGCCTGCGCGAACGACTGCGTGATACCTACCTCCGGGCGAACGCGGGCAGCCTGCGGGAGAGGCCGCGAACCGAGACGACCGAGCGGCTCCGGACGCTGTACGCCGGGTCCAACGCCGTCGTGATGAACGTGGCGCGGCGGCGCGGCATGACGCCGCTCCCGCACTGGCTCGAGCCCCCTCAGCCCTCCGGCACGAACCCCGCCTGATCGGGGTCCCGGCCGCTCGCGGAGCCCTCACCCCGCACGCGCAACGCCCGCAGCGCCCTCCTGTCCTCCTCGGACAGACCCAGTCCCCAGAGGGTGACGACGTACGCCACGGCGACGACGCCCGCCGCGACGATGGCAGCGCCCGCGGCGTCGACCGGGACGAGCGCCACCACGACCAACGACGCGGCCGCGGCGACGCTCGCGGCGAGCCCAGGCTTCCAGACGTCGCGCGAGAACGGGAGTATCCGCTCGCGTGCCCAGATCTGCAGCAGAGGGACCACGTTGTTCGAGGCGGTTCCCGCCGCCTTCGCGATGGCCGCGCCCACGACGCCGTGCCGCGGGATGAGGACGAACGCGAGCCCGATCTCGAGCGCGATCACGACGAGGTAATCGGCGAGCGCCGCCGCCGAGCGCCCCGTCATGATCAGCGTGACGGTCACCGGGCCCGTCCCGAAGTTGAACAGCATCCCGAGGGCGAGGATCCGAAGCGCCGTCGTCCCTTCGATGAACCCGGGCCCGAACACGGACAACAGCTCATGCGGGAAGGCGAGCATCAGGACCAACAGGGGAGCACCGAGGGTGAACGTCCACCTGGTCGCGCTGCGATAGAGCGCGGCGAACTCCGTGCGCTTGCCCTGCAAGTACAGGTCGGAGCCGATCGATGTGTAGACCTGGTTCAGCGAGTTCACGACCGACGTGAGGGCCCCGGCGATGCGGTTCGCGGCGGCGTACACGGCCGTCGCGATGACCGCCGCGATGGAACCCAAGAGCACCGGCATGATCTGGCCTCGGCTCTGGCCGGCCAAGCGGGAGCCCCAGGCGGGCAATGCGAACCGTATGAGCGACCAGGGTTCGACCGGTGCCACATCGCCCGTGAGCGGGACGCGACGCCACAGGACCGCGAGAGACACGGCGAGCAGGAGGACCTCCGCCAGCAGGAGTCCGGCGTAGGCGGCCACCAACGACGCCGAGGCCATCGCCAGCGCACCGACCGCGAGGAGCCGCAGGGATGGCTGCAGGACGTTGCGGATCAACGCCGCGTCGCGCATCTCCTTGAACGCCTGGGTGGCATACACGAGCACTTGACGCATGCCGACGACCGGCGCCATCACGGCGGTCAGGCGCACCAGGGGCTCCAGACCCGCGTCATGGAACACGGAGCGCGCGACGGGCCCCGCCGCCAGGAACAAGCCGGCACCGAGCAACGCGAGTCCCACCCCGGCGAGCGCCAGCGCCACGTGGATCGTTGCCCGCAGTCGTGGGATATCGCCGATCCCGTGCTGGTAGGAGCCCTGACGCATCACGATCCAGTCGGCGCCGAGTTGCCCGACGATCGACAGGAGTTGCCCCAAGGAGAAGGCGATCGCCCATAGGCCGAAGGCGAGCTTGCCGTAGGTGCGCGCGATCACCACGGCCAGGGCGAACGACCCGGCGAAGCTCACGACACCGCTGGATACGAGCAACGCCGAACCGCGCGCCATGCGGCCCGCGTGCGCGTGCACGACGGGGTCGTTCATGCGTACCCGAGCCGCGCCAGCAACGGCGCGCAGACCTCACCGACGGCATCCTGCACGTCCTGGGCCCAGGCGCGGTGCCGGCCGCTGTTCGGCTCGATCGAGGACCGCCGGGCGACACCGGGGTCTTCGAGGCCGGCGTGGTGAGGCACGTCCGCGTACGCCGTCACCGACGGATCCCATGCCTCTCCCAGGAACACGAAGAGGGGCTCGAGCGTGGCAGCCGGGTCGGCCGTGAGGTCCTCGTAGCGGATCCGGTGGCACGCCTCGGGATGCGCGGCCTCGAAGGCCAAGATCTTCTCGGTCTGGGCGACCCAGAACCGTGCAGCACCGAGAGGCACGTCACCACCCGCCTCCCGCACCGACGCCTGGATGGCGGGATAGAACCGCTCCGAGAGCGAGTACGCGACATCGCGACCGTCGCGGACGATCGTCACGAAGCGTGCGCCCGGCCCGAACAGCGTCCAGAGGTCCTCGAGGAGGTCGACGTGATGCGGTGTCTTGTCGGCCCATCGCGGCTTCTGCTGCGCGTCGGCGTAGGACTCGTAGAAGGACGCGATGAACCGTGCGAGGGCCTGCGTGACGGCTTCGGGGCCGTACCCCATCCCGTCGAACCCCTTGCGCGCGCGAGGGTCGTGCAGCAGGTGCACGAGAGGACCGACGAACGCCGTCTCGGGGGGGCACGCGATCTTCGGATGCGAATCGACGATACGGCGGAGCAACGACGTGCCGCTCCTCTGGCAGCCCACCAGGAAGATGGCGTCCGCTCGGTCGGCATCACCGACCGAAGGCGCGGCCAGCGCGGGCGCACGGGGGTCGCGGGGCGCGGTGAGGCGGCCGGCGGATCGACGCAGGCGACGTCGAAGGGTCACGTGCGGCTCACTCGATGTACCCGAGGCCGCGCAGGTGCCGCGCGATCTCATCCTCTTCGGAGCGACCGAGGCCATCCCCCGGCGTGGGCGAAGCGGCATCGGCCAGGTCTCCCCCGGTCCCTGCGATAGCCGGGATCGGCCGCCCATCGATGTCGTCGGCGCGGAGCCCCTGGAGGCTGAGCAGCGTGGGTGCCAGATCCACGATCGACGGGGTGCCGAGATCCGCGGCGGCGGCATCCGAACACACGATGATCCCCTCGCGACGATGGTCGCCCGACGGCCAGGTCGACGGCTGGGTGACGTGGTCGATGTTCCCCAGCCCCCAGCCGGGAGCCGGGCGAGCCAGGAGGTCGGGGGCGAGGTCGAGGTGGGGACCCGCCGGGAGCTCCTCGCGGAAGGTCACCTGGGCGACCGGTGCCTCACCGCTCTGCGGATCGCGGAACGCGAGCAGCGCTCCCGCCACCTCCCGCCGCACCCGGTCGTAGTCACCCGGGTCGACCGTTCCGTGGATCTCGCGCCCTTCGAGGTTGATCGCGATCGCCCCTCCGGACCCCGCCGAGTAGGCGGCCGTGCGGCTCCAATCGAGCGCAGCGGGAGCGCGGACCCGCTGCTTCAGCCGATAGCCGGCTCGCGTCTTGCCGAGGGCGCGCGTGGGCGCCCAGCGCCGCAGGGACCGCCCGAGCCGCGCACGCGAGCCCGACGATGCGAAACCGAGCGCCTCCAACATCTTGCCGGTGCCGGCCAGGTGCGCGATGGGCCGGAAGCCGTGATCGGACATCACGATGGTGAGAGCGTCGGGCCCCGCCGCACGGTGCAGGCGCGCGAGCGCCTCATCGAGCAACGCATACATCGACCGGAGCGACTCCCCCACCTGCGTCTGTCGAAGTCCCGCGTGCGCTGGGTGCGTCGGCAGGAGATAGGCGCCCATCGCATGCTGCACACGATCGGGGGCCACGAACACGCACACGGCGACGTCCCATCGCCCCTCCAACAGGATCTCGAAGGAGGCGCTGCGCTGCTCGACGAGGCGAAGGGCATCACCGACCAAGCTCTCGGGCGCATCCCGATGATGCATCCATTCGAGCCCGTTGATCGGGAACGGGGCGCGCGCACCGAGTTCCTCGGCGAACGCCGAAGGGGTCACGAAGGGCGCACCCCGAGGGATCGCCACACCACCGATCATCCGTCCGTTGACCTCCCAAGGAGGGAACGTGACCGGGATGTTGGCGGCCCGCACCTCGAGCCCCGCCGCAGAGAGGCGATCGAGGAAGGTGGCTTGCCTGATGGACGTGGACGACACCGGGATACGCCGATCGGCGTCGGTCGGGTCGCGCTGCACGAAGTCCCACACACCGTGGCCGGCTGGGTGCGAACCGGTCAGGAACGATGACCATGCGGCCCACGAGTGAGACGGCACGGTCGAAAGCAGCGTCCCGCGGCCCCCTTCGCGGATGAGTGCTTCGAGGTTGGGCAGGAGACCGCGGGCAAGGAGGTCGTCCACGATCTCCCAATCGGCTCCATCCCACCCGACCACCAAGACCCGTCGTCTCACGTGACCCCCTCGGACCTTCGCCCGGTGTTCGGGCGGCCCCGGAGCGACGCCACGCCACGCGCGGCGACGTGGCCGGCCGCCCGCAACGCGGGCCGGAGATCGTCCATCGCCAACAGTGCACCTTCCTCGACGCCTCGGAGCGACGCGAGCCACGATCTGGCTGTCAGCCAGCCATCCGTACGGTACGGCAGCATGCTGCTCGCAACATGGCTTTCGAGGATCCAGCCGCGTCCGTCCGGCACCACCGCATCCGGGATCGCGCCTCCGGTCAGATCCAGATACGCACACCTCGCCACGTCGAGACCCCCGACGGCGACGAAGGCACGGAACGTCCCACCGAGCCTCGGGTTCACGTCGAGCAGGACGTAGCGGCCGGTGTGCTCGTCGAACCGGACGTCGACGTCCACGGGCCCCACGTAGCCGAGGTCGCCGAGGAAACCGATGAGCAGCCGGGCGATGTCGTGGTTGCGTTCGGTCACAGCGTGCGTCGCCGTCCCCGCGTAGGCGGGATGCTGCGCGATCTTGCGTCCCGTCGCCCAGAACCGGCACGTGCTCGACGCATCGAAGTACGCGTCGAAGATCCAGTTCACGCGCCGAGGTGATCCCGGCAGATGCTCCTGCACGAGGACACCGTCGTCATCGAGCATCCGGATGGCTTCCCCGCGCGTCGCCGCCAGGACCACGCTCCGGCGCCCACGAGCCCTCGGGCCTGGAGGAGCCTTCACCACCAGGGGCAGCCCCACGAGATCGCAGAAGGCGTCGAGTTCTTCGCGCGTACGCACCCGACGGATCCGCAGGGTCGCGACGCCTGCGTCTTCGGCCATGGCAGCCAGGGTCTCCTTGTCGATCGCTCGCTCGGTCAGGCCCGCCGGTAGCTCGGAGAAGACGAACCCTTCGCGGAGCGCAGCGGCATCGGTCTGGACGAACAGCGCCGCCTCATCGTCGGTCGGCAGCAGCACCGAGCGGCCGTGGCGCCCCGCCAGGGCGGTGAGCGCCCCGACCCCGCCCGGCCCGGGGGTGAAACGCTCGAAGGCGTGGACGTAACGAGAGCACCCCGCGATCCCGCTGCGGGGGTCGGGGCTGGCGAGGATCACCGGGACGCCCCATCGCCCGAGGGAACGGATCGCACCGAGGACCCCGTGCTGGGGGAAGCGTTCGCTCGCTGTGCGCAGGACCGTGACCGGCATGCCGGCGCGCGAACCCAGACGGGGTGCCATGGGGTCGTATCATCGCAGCACGCCGTTGCGCCACCGCCGCACCCGTGAGAGGACCTGCGATCGACCATGGCTGTGTTGACGTATCACGCCGTCGACCCGGAGTGGTCCGCGCCCTTGTCCGTTGGTCCAGATCAGTTCAGGAGGCACCTCGATTGGATCGGTGACAACCGTCGTGTCGTTGCCCTGGAAGAGACTCTGACCCGGAGAGGCCATCTGGCACATCACGAGGTAGCGATCACGTTCGACGATGGCTTCACGTCCGTCGCCAAGCACGCGCTCCCGGCGCTTCGCGACCGTGGGATGCGCGCCACGATCTTCCTCGTCGGCAAGATGCTCGACGGGAGCGGCGGGACCATCGATTGGGTTGACCGGCCACCGGGGCACCCTCTCGCGGTGCTGGACCCCGCCGTGATCCGCGAATTGCACGATGAGGGCGTGGAGTTCGGGAGCCATTCCTACGCGCACCGCGATCTCACGACGCTCGGCTTCGCGGCGTGCGTCGAGGACCTTCGCAGGGGCCGCGACGTCCTGCAGGAGATCCTCGGGAAGGAGGTCACCATGCTCGCCTACCCCTTCGGGCGCCACGATGCCCACGTTCGCCGGGCCGCCGCCGAGGCGGGATTCACATGGGCGTTCGCGATGGCCATGCCACCTCGTGCCCACGCCTCGTTGGCGATACCGCGGGTGGGCATCTACCCGAACGACGACCTGGCAAGGCTCCGGATGAAGACCCATTCCTGGTACGGCCGGATGCGGTCAAGCGCCATCTACCCGGCGCTGCATCGCATCAGGGCACGCCTCCGCGGTGGTGCCGCCGTGGACAGACGCGATGGCGCGTCCGGGGGTCCACCCTAAGCCCAAAGGCGGGGTTTTCACTCGACGGGGGTCCACGTATGCTCCCTATGCACACGAGGAGCAGCCTGTTTGGCCTACGTACAGCCCCCCGAACGCATCACCCGGATAGTGGACACCCGGGTCGGTGCCACACTCACCGAGGTCCGTGGCCGTCGCGCCGAGCGGGTCTCCACACGCAGGCTCGTCCTCGCGCTGGATATCGCCGTCCTCGCCGTCTTCGTGGCGTCGTCGCCGGGTGCTGCCGTCGCGCTGTATGCGGCACTCGCACTCCTGGGGCTGAAGAGCGTGGGCGTCTACGGGGCGAGGCTGATGCCACGCGTCGGCGATGACGTCCCGCGATTGCTCGCCGCGGTCGCCGTCCCCGCCGTCCTGCTGCCATGGGTCGCTGCGCCGGAACTCGCCGTGCAGATCACGACGCGGATCCCCGCGCTGCTCCTGGCGCTCGTCGCGGGGCGATCGGTCACCTATTGGATCCTGCACCGCGCGCGCGCGACGGGGCGGCGGCACGAACGGGTCCTCATCGTCGGAGCCGGCGATCGAGGACGCGACCTCGCCCGCATCCTCGTCGAGCGCCCGCGGTTCGGCCTCGAGCCGGTCGGCTTCGTGGATGAGGCCGCGATCGCGCCCCTGCCCCATCCGTTGCTCGGCGGCGTCGACGACCTCCCCAAACTCGTCGCCGTGCACGGGATCGACCGCGTGATCGTCGCGGAATGGGAGGGCGAGGACGAGGATCTGATGCACGTGCTGCGGGCCTGCACCGAACACCGGGTCCACGTGCACGTCGCGCCACGCCTGTTCCAACTCGGAACCGCTCCGTCGGGACCGACCACGGACTGGCTGTGGACGACGCCTTTGGTGCGGCTGTCCGAAACCCCGCAACGGACGCGCGCCTGGCGAGCCAAGCGCCTGATGGACATCTCGGTCGCGGCGATCCTCCTGGTGGCCTCGGCACCGCTCTGGCTCGCCGCCGCCGTGGCGATCAAGCTGTCGGGGCCGGGCCCGGTCCTGTTCCGCCAGGTCCGCGTGACGGAGGGCGGCCGCCTCTTCGAGGTCCTCAAGCTCCGGACGCTGCCCGTGAACGACACATCCGATACTCGATGGGGCGATGCCGGGCAACGACCGACGCAGGTCGGTCTCCTCCTTCGGCGGTCGGGCCTGGACGAACTCCCTCAGTTGCTCAACATCATCAAGGGCGAGATGTCGCTCGTGGGACCGCGCCCCGAACGCCCGTACTTCGTCGAGCGCTTCTCCACGTCGATCGAGGGCTACCGCGACCGCCTGCGCGTCCCCGCGGGGCTCACGGGGTGGGCTCAGGTCCACGGCCTCCGCGGGGAAACCTCGATCGAGGAACGGGTGATGTTCGACAACGAGTACATCGAGTACTGGTCGTTGTGGCGCGACATCGTGATCCTCGTCCGAACGGTCAAGGCCTTCGTCGTGGGCGAGGGCTCCTAGCCGGCGCCGCCATCCCCCCGTGGATACGACGGTCATCGTCCCCGCCCGGAACGAGGAAGCCTCCATCGAGCGCTGCCTCACCTCGGTCCTGGCGCAGGACGTGCCCGACCTGGAAGTCATCGTCATCGACGGTGCATCGACGGACGGCACCCTCACCGTCGTCGAGGCGATCGCCGGGTCCGACCACCGCGTCCGCGTCCTGCACAACCCCCATGGCACCATCCCTGCGTCCCTGAACATGGGACTGATGGCAGCGCACGGACGGTGGCTCGTCCGCGTCGACGCGCATTCGACGGTTCCGCCTGGCTACGTCCGCACGCTCACCGGGCACCTCGCGACGGGTCGGTGGGGCGGCGTCGGTGGCCGCAAAGACGCGGAGGCGAGCACGCCCATGGGCGAGGCGATCGCGCTGGCCCTCGGATCCCCGGCCGGCGTCGGTGATTCCGCCTACCACTGGGCGCAGGAGCCACGCCGCACGGATCACGTTCCGTTCGGCGCCTACCCGGTCGCGCTCCTGCGCACGTTGGGGGGCTGGGATGAGCGTCTGGACGCGAACGAGGACTACGAGATGGACCTGCGTATCCGCCGGGACGGGCACGAGCTCCTGCTCGACCCCGCCGTACGTATCCGCTGGCGATCCAAGGATTCGCTCGGTGCGCTGTGGCGCCAGTACCTGCGCTACGGACGCGGCAAGGCCGACGTCGCGCGACTGCACCCGGGGACCCTCGCCCCCCGCCACCTGGCCGCCCCCGCGATGGTTGCAGGCGTCTCGGTGGCGATGCTCATCGCCCCGTTCGCCCCCGCGGCTGCGGCGCTGCTCGCAGCCCCGTACCCGGTGTTCGTGCTCGGTGCAGGCGTGTGGATCGGCGTGCGAGCCGGCCGCGCATCATCGGCGCCGAAGATCGCGGCGGCCCTCGCCACGATGCACGTGGCCTGGGGACTCGGCTACTGGCATGGACGTCTTCGGCCCCCCCGATCGCGTGCCGGGGGCGTCGCGGCGGTTCAGTCGCCTGCGGGCCCCGTCCGGTAGCCACGCGCTTCCAGGTGTCCGCCGATCGCTTCCTCGAGCTGCTCCACCTGGCGAACCGTCAGATCACCACGGAACGCCTCGCGCCGCCTGGTGGCGACGGGGTAGGCCCTGAACGCGGACTCGAACCGCTCATCCCACGCGAGCCCCGCGGTCTCCAGGATGGCCGGCCAGTGCGTTCGGGGCTCGGCGACCAGATCCTCGTAGCGCAGCTCGAGCCACCGATCATCGCCGACCTCCTCGCGCGCCGCGTCGAAGGCGTCCATCAGGATCCGCCACTCGAGGCCCGCGAGGGTGATGAGAGACCGGTCGTGTTTCGCCCAGATCCCCGCGAGCTCGGGTGAGAGATCGCCGAACCCCCAGCCGGGCACGCCCAGACGTCCCTTCCACCACGGCCGCTGCACGATCGACGACGCCACGGCCCGGCCGTCACGGACCACGTGGAGGAACCGAGCCTCCGGCATCACGGCGTGGATGAACCGAGCACGAGGCCACCCGGTGAACTTGTGCATGAAGACCGGGGTGCCCTGCGCCTGAGCACGCTCGGTGAAGAACGCGCGGAAGCGCGCGGCGAGCCAGGGCGTGACGTCGTCCTCGGTCAGATCACGGAACGGCTCCGACACGATCGGCGACAGGTGCCTGTCGATCAGCCGGTACGCCTCCGACGGACCGAAGTGAACGTGCTCCGCGAGCGTGTACCGGCGGCGCTTGAGGTAGGCGCTGTCGCGACGGGCGAGCGACCCGGACACGACGCGGGCCAACGCTCGGTTCGCCCTCCCCTTCGGGTTGAACGCCGAGAGCGCCATGTCGACGTTCGAGATGTAGCCGACGTCCGGATGCTGGGCGATGAGTTCCTGCACGAGCGTCGAACCACATCTGCCGGTTCCGATGATGAACAGGAAGCGTGGATCGCTCACGACCTCCCCTCCCCCGAACCGCTCGCTGCCCGGGACTTCAACCATGCCTTCGCGGAGGCCGGAACCCTGTTCCGCACGCCGTCCGCCACGAACGAGGGGGCGACACCGACCCACGTCCGAGGTGAAGCCGCAGCGCGCGCAGGCACCAGGCGGACCCAATCGAGGTCCTCCGCGTGGTCGGTGAACCGGGCCTTGTACCCCTGCCGGCCCGCTCCGAGGCCCACGGACGTGTCACCGGACGCCCACGCATGCTCGATCGCGGCCAGGAGCGTCACCATGGCCGGAGAGTACCGCGCGAACCGATCGTCGAAGCCACCGAGCCAGTAGCCGGCCCGGCCGCCGGCGCAGATGAACAGATGCGAGGAGATCGTCTCGCCGCCGAGGTCCACGGACCACAGGCGGAAGCGCCCGGACGGCAGGAGTTCCTCGGCCAGGTCCGCCAGGAATGCCTGCGTCGCGGGCCGGAGCCGGCCCGAGCCGCCCCTCCACTCCCAGCGGCTCTCGTGCAACCGCTCGAACGCGGCCAGATCCGCGTGAGCCTCCCCCACGCTCGCCGACAGACGCACCACGGCGCCCTCGGCCTCCAACTGACGGCGACGGCGCCGGAGCGTCTGCCGGAAGTTCGTGCTCTTGGCCGCCATCCACTCTTCGAAGGACAGACCGGTCATCTCGATCGTCGGCAGGGGCCGGCGCGCCTCGCGCTGCAGGACCGCCCCGCCCGGCCACCCACGACGCAGCGCCTGCGGCCAGCGTGAGCTCGCGGGCACGCCGTCGAGGTGCACCGCGTGCAGACGCGGACGGGCCTCCGCGAGCCCCCCCGCGATCGCCGCGGCGACCTCGCGCTCACGCCCGGCCGCGGCGAGGGGGCCGAGAGGGGTCCCCCCGTAGCGCGCTGCCAGGAGCCGGCCATGCCAGGTACCGGCCGTCTCGCGAACGAGGTGGAACGCCCCGAGCCCGACCAGTTCATCGCCATCGCGGACCGCGAACACCCGCAGATGGGCGCCGGGTGAGGCGAGATGACGCCACCACGCGAGCATCCACGCCGGTCCCCCGTAGGGCAGACCGAGACCCACGGCGAGTCCGTCCCACTCGTGGAGGAGCCCCGGAAGGTCTTCCTCGCGCTCGAACGTCGTCGTGTGCAGCACCGTTCTCCCATCGACAAGGCGTCCGAGCGAGATTAGCGGGCCGGGCGGGGCCGGCACGCCTGCTTCCTCGGCGTTCAGGAATCGAAGCCCAGGCCGACCGCGTCGAGCAGGCGAAGCCATGGACCACGGCGCCCCTGCCGGCGATCGGCCCGGGCCAGCGCCCGGCGCGTGAGCCACACACCTGCCGAACGCAACGGCTCCGGCGGGAACGGCAGTGGCTTCTTCTGCACCATGCGCAGGCGTGTTCGCTCCGTGGCCCGTCCGTCCACCAGGTCGAGCGCCACGCGAGCACCCCAGCGCGTAGCCCCGACCCCGAGACCCGTGTAGCCGGCCGCATAGGCCACGCGCCCGTCCACCTCGATGCCGAAGAAGACACAGAACCGGCTGCACGTGTCGATCGCCCCGGCCCAGGCGTGGGTGAACCTCACGCCGTGCAGTTGCGGGAAGGTCTGGAAGAACTGGCTCGCCAGCAGACGGTAGGTCTGGGGGCGCCGCTCGAGTTCGGGTCTGACGCCGTTGTGCCAGTGGTAGATGGCGTCGTACCCACCCCAGAGTATGCGGTCGTCACGGGTGAGCCGGTAGTAGTGGAACTGGTTGCCCATATCTGCCAGGCCCTGCCGGTTGCGCCACCCGATGGCGTCCATCTGTGCCTCCGACAGCGGCTCGGTCATCAAGACGTAGTCGTAGACCGGCACGACGTAGCGGCGCATGCGGCGAACGAGCGGTGGGAACGCGTTCGTCCCGAGCACCACCCGGCGCGCGTTGACCCGACCTCGCTCCGTGGCGAGCGATACGCCGTCACCCTCCGGCGACATCGCGTGCACCGGGGTGGACTCGTGGATCCGCACCCCGAGCCCCGCCGCGGCCTCGGCGAGCCCCCACGCGAGCCGTGCGGGGTCCACCTGCGCGCCGAGGCCCTTGATCCACATCCCCCCGAGATAGGTGGGGGAGCCGACCTCGGCTCGCACCGCCTCCTCATCGAACAGGACCGACTCATGGCCGTGCGCGGCCGCCCGCTCGACGGCGTGCGCGCACCACTGCACCTCATGCGGCTCACGCGCCACCATGAGGGTCCCCGTCGGCTCCCAATCACAGTCGATGTCGTAGCGCTCGAGCGTGTCGCGCAACCCGTCGAACGACGCCCGGCCTTGCCGATCGATCTCGTCGATCTCGTCGGGGAAACGCCGGATCCCGTTGGGGAGGCCGTGGGTCAGGGAGGCTTCACAGAAGCCACCGTTGCGGCCGCTCCCTCCGAAGGCGATCCGCTCGCCGTCCACGAGGATCACGTCGCGTCCGGGGTCTTCTTCCTTCGCATGGATCGCTGTCCAGAGCCCGGTGAACCCGCCTCCGACGATGGCCAGGTCCGCGGCGGTATCGCCCGCGAGCGGCGGCCGAGGCTCCGGGCGGTTGGTTCGATCGAGCCAGAACGGCACGGGGGATGCGTCGGCGAGCGCCGCGTCGATCCACGGCTCGGACGACGTCACCCGCTCACGTCCGGCAGGGTGATCTGATAGACCTTGCGGAGCGTTTCGTGCACCGTCCAGCGGGTCCGCGCCCCGCGCGCGAGCACCGCCATGTCGCCCGGTCCGACCTCCGATGTCTCCCCGCCCTCGACCTCGATGGTCGCCCTCCCGTGGACGACGATGAAGACCTCGTCTTGCTCCACGTCGATCACGGTGCCCTCCGTGATCTCCCACACGCCTCGGAGCACGCGGCCGTCGGCGGAGGACCAGAGCAGCGCCTCGGTCACCCTGGGCGAGCCTTCCAGCACGGTGGCGGGATCGAGGACGCCCTCATCCAGGACGAGGTCGGCGACGTGGATCGCGAACGTGCTTCCGGGTCCGGCGGGCTCAGGCACGCGCGAGAGGCTACCCCGAGAGCCGAGCTCCGACCGATCCGCTCGGCCGAGCGGGGCTCCGTCACACTCCCTTGAGATAGGCGACCGTCTCCGCGAGCCCATCCTCGAGGTGGGTCCAGGGCTTCCATGCGATCGCAGATGCGGCGCTCGCGATGTCCAGAGCGCTCCGGCGAAGCTCCCCGGACGGCAGCGCGCCGTGCTCGGGGTCGCCCGCGAAACCCGTGATGTCCGCGAGGAGGCGGTACAGACCGTTCACGCTGGTCTCGAGCCCGGTCCCGATGTTCACGGTCTTGCCCGAACCCCGATCCATCGCCTGGGCGAACGCGTGCACGACATCGTCCACGAACACGTAGTCCCGCGTCTGGTTGCCGTCGCCGAAGATGACGGGAGTCTTCCCGGCGAGCATCGCCGAGGCGAACAGCGCGATCACGCCGGCCTCGCCGAACGGATCCTGCCGAGGCCCGTAGACGTTGGCCAACGCCAGCGCCGTGAAGTCCAGGCCCCGGTACCGCTGGAAGAACGCGAGGTAGTCAAGGACCACCTTCTTCGAGACACCGTACGGGCTGAGGGGATGTGAGCTCTGGGCGGCCGATTCCTTCGCCGGGATCCGCTTGGGCTCGCCGTAGAGGGTGCCGCCGCTCGCGGCGTAGACCACCTTGCGCACGCCCACCGCGTGTGCGCACGTCAGCAGGTTGAGCGTGCCCATGATGTTGACGCTGGCGTCGTGCGACGGATCCTCCAACGAAGGCCGCACGCCCGCCTGGGCGGCGAGGTGGAAGACGACCTCAGGGCGATGGCGCTCGAACAGAGGAAGCAGGCCCTCGGCACGCACGTCCATGTTGAAGAAGGTGTAAGCCTTGCCGTAGCCGCGGGCCTCCGCGAGGTTGGCGATCCGTCCCGTGGACAGGTCGTCCACCGCGATCACGCGATGGTCTTCAGCCAGGAGCCGGTCGGCCAGGTTGGAGCCGATGAACCCGGCCCCCCCGGTCACCAGGACGGTCGTCACGGCGCCAACCTTAGGTTGGGATCCGCGGCGATGTCCAACGAGGTTCGTTCCCCGCGAGCCAACCTCGCCGCCCCCACGCAGGCGATCATCGCGGCGTTGTCCGTGCAGAGGTCGAGCGGCGGGACGAAGATCTGCAGGCCCGCGGCCGCTCCGTCGGCCAGGAGCCGCTCCCGCAGACGGCTGTTCGCGACGACTCCA
Organism: Actinomycetota bacterium; assembly: GCA_040880745.1. Lineage (GTDB taxonomy): Bacteria > Actinomycetota > UBA4738 > UBA4738 > HRBIN12 > AC-51. Next base: position 29,198 of record JBBDHX010000026.1, on the reverse strand, counting down.
CCTCCCAGCAAGACCGTCCCGACGCCGCAGGTACGGGCCGCTTCGATGGTCTTGCTCACCTGCACGTCGACGATCGCCTCTTGGAACGACGCCGCGATGTCGGGCAGATGCAGGTCTCTCCCGGCTGCCTGCTCGGCCTGCACGTACCGGAGCACTGCCGTCTTGAGGCCACTCAACGAGAAGTCCAGGTCCGAAGAGCCCGCCATCGCGCGCGGGAACGCTATCGCCGCGGGGTCGCCGTCGCGCGCGGTCGCGTCGATCGCGGGGCCGCCGGGGAATCCGAGACCGAGGAGGCGGGCCACCTTGTCGAACGCCTCTCCGGCGGCGTCGTCGAGCGTCTGTCCCAAGAGCTCGTGATGGTGCACCTGCGGGACGTGAACGAGCATCGTGTGGCCTCCGCTCACGATGAGGGCGACGTATGGGGGGTCGAGCATGCCGTGCACCAGGAAGTTGGCCCAGTAGTGCGCCTCCAGGTGGTTCACCCCGATCAACGGGACCCCGGTCGCGAGTGCGATCGACTTCGCCGCGGCCATGCCGACCAGCAACGCCCCCACCAAACCCGGCCCGACGGTCACTGCCACCCCGTCCAGATCCCCGAAGTCCACTTCGGCCTCGCCGAGGGCTTCTTCGACCAGCGGGTTGAGCGCCTCGACGTGCGCCCGCGCGGCCACCTCCGGGACGACGCCCCCGAACCGCTCGTGCAGGTGCACCTGGGCAGCGATGAGGTTGGACCGGACGGTGGAGCCATCCTCCAGGACGGCGACGGCGGTTTCGTCGCATGAGGTCTCGATGCCGAGGGTGATCACGCCGGGCGGACACCCACGGGCAGGGCGCTCGCGATCCGCTGCATGCGCTCGCGGTAGGCCGGGGTGCGGATGTCGTCGGTCCACATGATCAGCGCATCTTCGTGCAGCTCCGCGTAATAGTTGCGCCGGATCCCCGCCGGACGGAACCCGAAACGTCCGTAGAGGCGTTGGGCGCGCCAGTTCGTGATCCGGACCTCCAGAGAGATCGCGTGCCCGCCCAGACCGAGCGCCGCGTCGACCTGCTCCAACAGGAGGCGGTGCGCCACGCCATGTCCCTGCAGCATGGGGTCCACCGCGACGTTCGTGATGTGGGCCTCCTCGCCGTAGCAGATCAGACCGGCGTACCCGGCCACCTCGCGGTCGATCTTGGCGACCAAGTAATTGCGATTGCTGGGCTCGGTCATCTCTGCCACGAACAGGTTGGGGCTCCATGGGCGTGCGTACGCCTGGCGCTCGATCGCCATGACGCCGCGCAGGTGCCGGCGGCGCATCTTGGCGATCTCCAGCCGGGTGCTACCCGCCTCGGCGATCCCACGTGATCTCAGCATCGGACTTCCTCAGGTACATCGGCACGACCTCGTGAACCTTGTCGTGCTCTTCGCGGAGCAGGCGAGGCGCTGCGAGTTCGACCAGGGCGGCCGCGTCGGGGTGCGCGGACGCCGCCGAGCCGAACTCGACGTGCCCCCCCACCTCACGGAGCACGTCTCGGTACAGGATGGCACCGTCGCCGACCGCGAGCACATCGCCCGGGATCGCCTGGAGCGCAGCGGCCAGATGCTCGGGCCGGGCCACCTCGGGCTCCGTCTGTCGCATGAGGCCCCCCGGCACCGCCCGATAGAAGGCGAAGAAGACCTCGCCGCGCCGGCCGTCGATCACGGCGGCCACGGTCCTGTGGGTGAACCGATGCGGGTAGGCGAGCGCGTCGATGCTCGCGATCCCCACGATCGGTGTCTTCGTCACCTGCGCCAACGTCTTCGCCGTCTGCACCCCGACGCGCAGCCCCGTGAACAAGCCGGGGCCGATACCGACCGCGAACCCACCGATCTGCGACATCTCGAGCCCGGTCCAAGCGAGGAGTTGCCGCAGCACCGGGGTGACGGATTCCTGCCGCGCCTTGCCCGCCACCTGGATGCGTCCGAGCACCCTCTGCTCATCACCGATGGCGACCGACACCTGCGGCGTCGAGGTATCGATCCCGACGACGTTCACGCCGGGACCTCCCACGCGCGCAGGGATGCTCGAAGTCGGTCCCACCGCTTCACCCAGGAGGGTCCCTCCGCGCGCAGTTCGATCCGCCGGTCCTCGCTCAGGGCATCGGAGGCCGTGAGCTCGACGCGTAGATGCTCCCCCGGCAGCAGGTCCTCGATCGCATCACCCCACTCGACGATGGTCACGCCGGTCGTGCCCCCGTCGAGCTCCTCCAGCGCCAGGTCGACGACATCTTGCATCTGCCGCAAGCGGTACACGTCGACGTGGGCTACGGGCAGACGGCCACTCAGATACTCGCGCACGAGCGTGAACGTCGGGGACTGGACGTGCTCCGACGCGCCGAGTCCTTGGGCGATGCCTCGCGTCAGCGTCGTCTTGCCCGCGCCGAGGTCACCGGTCAACACCAGGACGTCGCGGGGCTCGAGGAGCTCTGCCAGGGCCGCCCCGGCCTCGCGGGTGGCGGCGGCGTTCACCGTCGATACGACCATCTCCATCAGAACAACTCCAGTTGCTCGTCGGGGGGCACGCCGTCGTACGGAGCCTCGGCCGCGACCGGTGTGGCCGCGCGGGCTGTCGCACGATCCAGCGTTCGCCGGATCAGGTCGAAGTCGTCGCGGAGGTCCTGGAACTGCCGGCTCTTCTCGCCGCCGCCCCGCAGGATGGCAGCGGGATGGAACGTGGGGATCACCTGCCGCCCCTGCCACGGATACACCGACCCGCGCATCGACGTGATCCCTCGCTGGGTCTGCAGCACGAACTTCGTGGCGAAGTTGCCAAGCGTGACCAGGACGTTCGGCTGGATCAACGAGATCTGCTCCACGAGCCATGGGGTGCAGGCTTCGATCTCGCCGGGCAGCGGGTCCCGGTTGCCGGGCGGCCGGCACTTGATGACGTTGGCGATGTACGCGTCTGCTCTTCGCAGGCCGATCTCGCCGAGCATCCTCGTGAGCAGCTGGCCGGCCGCACCCACGAACGGCTCCCCCTGCCGGTCCTCGTGCATGCCGGGTGCTTCCCCGATGAACATCAGATCCGCCCCCGGATCACCCACCCCGAAGACCACCTGCGTGCGGGTGCCCGCCAGCGCGCACCGCGTACAGCCCGCGGCCTCGGCGGCGGCTGCAGCCAGCGGGCGCGTCATCCGACGTACTCCCGCGGCACCCGGGCGCCCACGCCCGTGAGGACCTCGTAGCCGATGGTACCGGCCCACCCAGCCACGTCCCAGGCATCGATCCGCTTATCACCTTGCCGGCCGAGCACGACCACCTCATCACCGGGCGCGGCGCGGCGCTCGCCCAGGTCGACCATCATCTGATCCATCGTCACGGTGCCGGCCACGGGCCGGCGTTCACCGCCGATCAGCACGCTCGCGCTCCCCGATGCACGCCTCGGGTAGCCGTCCGCGTACCCGACCGGGACCGTGGCCACCCAGCCGTCGGCGGGCATGGCGTAGCGCAGGTTGTACGAGAGTCGCTCCCCGGCGCGGAGCCGCTTGATGGAGGCGACCTCCGTACGCCATGAGAGCGCGGGCTCGAGCCCCAGGTCCGCTCCGACCCCCGGAGCGGGAGGCACCCCGTACAGCGCGATCCCCGAGCGGACCATGTCGAAGTGGGTCTCCGGATGCAGGATCGTCGCGGCGCTGTTCGCGGCGTGCACGATGCTGGGTCCCACACCCGCAGCGCGGGCCGCATCGACCACCACGGAGAACAGTGCCACCTGCGCGGCCGTGGTTCCCGGATCGTCCTCGCTGGAGGCGAAGTGGGTCCAGAGGCCCTCCACCTCCAGCCCCTGCTCGCGAACCCGTAGCAGGAACGCGACGGTGTCCTCCGCCGGCCACACACCCACCCGATGCATCCCCGTGTCGACCTTGACGTGCACGGCGATCGGAGCGCCGCGTGCGACCGCAGCGAGTCGCGCGAGCGCGGTCTCGGTGTAGATGGTCGGTGTGAGGCGCGCCGCGACCGCGAGCGCCTCGGCGCCTGGCGGCGCCTCCGAGAGCAGCAGGATGGGCGCCTCGAGTCCTGCTTCACGCAGGGCGAGGCCCTCTTCCACGAGCGCTACGGCGAGCCAGGTCGCGCCGCCCTGCAACGCCGCGCGCGCCACCTGCGCCGCGCCGTGGCCGTAGCCATCGGCCTTCACGACCGCCATCAGTCCCGCGCCTGCCGGCTTGAGCACGCCCGCGTTGTGCCGGATCGCCCCCAGGTCCACCACCGCGACGGTAGGTCGCAACCGCATCATGCCTGTCGCCTCACCGCGGCGATCGCCTCGGGCAGGCGGTCCGCGACGTCGCCCGCCACGGCGCCTTCGCCTCTGTCCCTGCCCGCGTAGGTCCCCGCGAGTCCATGGACGTAGGCCCCGGCCCACGCCGCGTCGAACGGCGTCAGCCCGCGCGCCAGGAGCCCGGCGATGGCCCCGGTCAGCACGTCCCCCGTCCCCGCGGTCGCGAGCGCCGGCGTTCCCGTGACGTTGATCCGCCCTCGTCCTGCGGGCTCGACGATGACGGAGCGGGCGCCCTTGACGAGCGCGACGGCGTTCGTCACCTGGGCGAGCGATCGTGCGGCACGCAGCGAGTCCTCCTCGCCCACGCCGAGGCGAGCAGCCTCGCCACGGTGTGGCGTCAGGACGGCATCCGCCTTCCTGTCGGCCAATGCGGATGCCTCCCCTGCGAACGCGTTCAGGCCGTCGGCGTCGAGCACGACGGGGACCGGCGCCTCACGCAGGAGCGCGCGGATGAACGCCCGGGTCGAGGGGTGGGTCGACAGACCTGGACCGACGGCGACCGCGTGCACGCCCGCGGCGGCGCGCTCGAGCACCACATCCAGCGCACGCTCATCCACCGTGCCCTCCTCGGTCTCAGCCAGGGGGAGCGTGACAGCCTCCGGCAACCCGGCGGCGGATCGCTCCAGGGCCGACGCCGGGGCCGCCATGAGCACGTACCCCGCTCCCACCCGCAGGGCGGCCCCGGCGACCAACCGCGCCGCCCCGGGCATCGCGCGGGAACCGGCCACCACCATGACCACCCCGCTCCGCTTCTTGTGCGCGTCCACCTCGCGTTCGCCGATCGCCATATCCACGTCGTCAGGCTCGGTGAGGCCCACCGCGCGCGGGATGAGGTCGTCGGGGAACCCGATGTCGACGACCCGCAGGTCCCCCACGAGCGCCGCACCGGGCATGAGCACGGCGCCGATCTTCGGCGCCCCGAAGGTGACGGTCAGCCGGGCTCCGACAGCCGGACCGGGGATCGCGCCCGTGGTTCCGTCGACGCCGCTCGGGATGTCGACCGCGATCACGGGGCATGACGCACCGCCGAGCACTTCGATCGCGTCGGCCCACGCTCCCTCGGGCGCACCGCGGAACCCGGTTCCGAAGATCGCGTCGATCGCCAGGTCGGCCCGCTCGAGTTCCCGGACGAGGGTCCGGATGTCCGAGCCCGGGAGCTGCACCACCGAGACCTTCATCCCCCAGCGCGTCAGATGCCTCGCGGCCACGACACCGTCGGCGCCGTTGTTCCCCCTCCCGCAGACGACCACGGCTCGGCGCCCGTACGTGCCACCGGCAACGTCTGCAGCGGCCCGGGCCACCGCCCATCCCGCGCGCTCCCGGAGCGTCTCGGCGTCGATACCTCGCCCCTGCGTTGCGTTATCCAGCTCCTCGGCCTCCGCCGGACTCACGACCGGACGCATGTCAGTCCCGCACCGCCACCGCGAACGCCACCGCGTTCGTCTTCTCGTGGGTGAACGTGATCAAGATCCGCGTGACCCCCAGCGCCTCGGCACGCGCTCTCGCATTGCCGGCCAAGGCGATGGAAGGAGCACCGCTCGGATGCCGGGTGACGCTGATGTCCTGCCACAGCTTGCCGCGATAGCCCCCGAGCGCCTTGATCGTGGCCTCCCGGGCAGCGAATCGACCCGCGTAGGACTCCGCCGGACGGGCCTTCGAGTCGCAGTAGGCGATCTCCTCGGAGGTGAACACGCGAGCGCGCATGCTCGCATGACGGCCGAGGGCTTGCTCCATCCGCGCGATCTCACAGATGTCGACGCCGAGCCCCGCGATGTCCACGATGCCAAGGCTAGCGGCTCGAGGCCTCCGGTCCTATCCCGCCTGCTCCGGCGGCGGAGCCTCCTCGGGCAGGGACGCCGTACCGACCCGCCGGGCTCGCCGGAGGCCGGCGAGGATCGATCCACCCATCAGTGCGGCCGCGGCGAGCGCCCCGAGGCCCACGACCTGCCACCACGCGAGCAGCGCCCCCTCCGCCTCGGTGTCCACGACCGGCGGCGTCTGCGTGGGCGCGACGGCATCCGGATCGGGTGGGCGCGGCGTCCCCCCCAGCCGCCGCACGTCCTCGACGCTCAGCATCGAGCAGAGGCTCTGCCACGATCGGCCGGCCGCATCCTCCTCGAGCACCATGGCCACCTCGTGGCCACCGGAGAACAACACCGAGCACGTATCCACGATCCCGGGGCCGATCGCCGCATACACCTCGATCTCGGGCGGGAGCGTTCCCACGAAAACCTCGTCGACGCGGACGCGCTGCATCGTGCCGTCCTGCACCAGCCGATCGCCGACCACCTCACCCACGAGGACCGCGTCGGCATCCCGGATGATCATCCCCGCCGGCTGGGAGACACAGGAACACGCGAAGGCCGGTGTGGTGACGATCACGAGTGATGCCACCGAGAACACCAGGGCGAGCACCAGCCGCGCGATCCGCCGCCGCATGGCTCACTCCACGGTGACGCTCTTCGCCAGGTTCCGCGGCTGATCCACATCGCAGCCGCGCAGCACGGCGAGGTGGTAGGCGAGCAACTGGAGCGGCACGATCACGACCACAGGAGACAGCAGTTCGGGTGTCTCGGACACCTCGAGCACGTGATCGGCGAGCGACGCGGTCTCGGCATCGCCCTGCGTGATGACCGCGATCACGCGCGCGCCGCGCGCACGGACCTCTTGGATGTTGGAGCGCATCTTCGGCAGGACGTGGCAGGCCGTGGCGACCGCGACCACGGGTACGCCGTCTTCGATCAGCGCGATGGGTCCATGCTTCAACTCGCCTGCCGGGAACCCCTCGGCGTGTTGATAGGACAACTCCTTCAGCTTCAGGGCCCCCTCGAGCGCGGCCGGATAGCCGGTGTGCCGCCCGATGAACAGCACGTCCGGCGCGTCGCGCAGTCGTTCGGCGATGGCGAGGACCTCCGGCTCCAGGGCGATCGCCCGCTCCACCCTCACCGGGAGCCCGTCCAGGTCGGCCAGCACCGCGGCGATCTCCTCGGGGAACATCGACCCGCGGACCTGTGCGAGATACAAGGCCACCAGATACTGCGAGATCATCTGCGTCGCGAACGTCTTCGATGCCGCCACCCCGATCTCGGGACCGGCATGCATGTACAAGACGCCGGCCGCCTCCCGCGCGAGCGATGACCCGACCGTGTTGGTAACCGCGATGACGTGCGAGCCCTGCCTCGCCGCGTGACGAGCCGCCTCCAGCGTGTCGATCGTCTCCCCGGACTGGGAGACGGCGAGCGTCAGCGTGTCGGGTCCGAGGACCGGATCGCGGTAGCGGAACTCGCTCGCGATCTCGATCTCCACCGGGAGCCGCGTCCAGTGCTCGATCGCGTACTTCGCCACCATCCCCGAGTGGAACGCCGTGCCACACGCCACCACGAAGACCTTGGAGACTTCGCGCAACACGTCGTCGGAGATGTGCAGCTCGTCCATGACGAGCCGGCCATCCACCGTGCGCCCGGCCAGCGTGTCACGGATCGCCGAGGGCTGCTCGTCGATCTCCTTGCGCATGAAGAACTCGTACCCGCCCTTCTGCGCCGCCGCGACGTCCCAATCGACCTGGATCGGCTCGATCGCAACGGCGTTGCCATCGACGTCTGTCAGGCTGAGGCCGGCAGGGCCGATCGAGGCGATCTGTCCCTCGGCGAGCGGCACGACCGTCCGCGTTCTCCCCAGGACGGCGGGGATGTCCGAGGCGAGGATGGTCTCGCCCTCGCCCAAGCCCACCACCATCGGCGAGGAGACCTTCACGCCCACCATCTCGTCGGGGAACGCCCCCGAGAGCACGACGAGCGAGTAGGCGCCCTCCAGGACACGGAGCACCGCGCGAACGGCCTCCGTGAGCGACGTGGCTCCAGCGGCGAGCGCGTCCTCGATCAGGTGCGCGACCGCCTCGGTGTCCGTCTCGGAGGTGAACGTATGCCCCTCCTTCTCGAGGCGGGCCCGCAAGGCTTGGTGGTTCTCCACGATGCCGTTGTGGATCACGGCAACGCGGCCCGAGCAGTCGGTGTGCGGATGAGCGTTCGCGTCGGTCGGCGCCCCGTGCGTCGCCCACCGCGTGTGACCCATCGCGGTAGTACCCGCCGGCGCGGGGTCGGCCTCGAGCGCCGCTTCGAGCTCGATCAACTTGCCGGCCCGGCGCCGGATCGCCATACCCTCGGGGACGACCACGGCGACACCGGCGGAGTCATACCCCCGGTATTCGAGCCTGCGGAGACCCTCCAGGACGATCGGGAGCGCCTCGTCGGGACCCACGTAGCCGACGATGCCGCACATGTAGCTCCCAGGGTACCCGGTGCCTCCGCGGCGGACCGGACCTCAGCCGAGCTCCGCCCGCACCACGTCTGCGATCGACTCCGCGTGCGTGCGGGCTTCGTCCTGCGTCTCGGCTTCGACCATGACCCGGACGAGCGGCTCCGTCCCGCTCGCCCGCACCAGCACACGACCCCGGTCACCGAGCTCGCCCTCGGCACCGGAGACCGCCTCCCACACCGGTTCCGCCCCGGACAGAGCCTCCCGGTCGCGCACGGTCACGTTGAGCATCACCTGCGGGAAGCGGCGCATCACGGCGGCGAGGTCCCCGATGGTCGCCCCCCGCTCGGCCGCGAGCGACAAGAACCGTACCGCGGTCAGGAGGCCGTCACCGGTACTCGCGTGGGAACGGAAGATCACGTGTCCGCTCGGTTCGCCGCCCAGCGGGATGCCGTTGGCCTCCATCGCCTCGAGCACGTAGCGGTCCCCCACTGCCGCCTGGACCACGCGGATACGTTCCCGCTGCATGGCGCGCAGGAAGCCGACGTTCGACATGACCGTGCCCACCACCGCATCCCCGCCCAGCGAGCCATCCGCCTTCATCGCGACGGCGCACGCCGCCAGGACCTGGTCACCGTCGATCACGTTGCCCTCGGCGTCGGCGAACAGAGCTCGATCCGCGTCCCCGTCATGAGACACGCCGGCGTCGGCGCCGAGGCGCACGACCTCGGCGGCAACGACGTCCGGATGGAGCGCCCCACAACCGTCGTTGATGTTGGATCCGTCAGGCTCGGCGTTGATGGCGGTGACATCGGCACCCAGGCGCCGGAGGACCTCCGGAGCCAGCACCGACGCAGAACCGTTCGCGCAATCGACGACCACCCGCATCCCATCGAGACGCGTCAGCGCCGAGTCCAGCAGATGCACCAGATAGCGCTCCCGGCCCTCCTCGGGAAGCTGGCGCACCTCCCCAGAGGCGTGCTCGCCCCCCTGCTCGGTCATGGCGGCCTCGATCTCGTCCTCGAGCGCGTCGGAGAGCTTCATCCCGGCGGAGGAGAAGAGCTTGATGCCGTTGTACTCGGGGGGGTTGTGCGACGCGGAGATGACGATCCCGCTCGATGCCCCCAGATCCGTCGTCAGGAACGCGATCGCGGGCGTCGGCTCGACCCCCGCGAGCCACGCATCGCCGCCGGCCGACGTGATCCCCTCGACGAGCGCCGACTCCAGCCATACGCCCGAGGAGCGGGGATCACGACCGACCACGAAGACAGGCCGGGGCTCGGCCGTATCGCCGAGTACGCGGACCGCCGCGACCCCCAGGTCACGGGCGAGATCCGCGGTCAGTTCGGTACCGGCCAGGCCGCGCACGCCGTCGGTGCCGAAGAGCCGTCCCATGAGGCGGCACCCTACCGCAGGCTCGGCGCGGCTCAGCCGAGCAGTTCACCGATGAGCTCGCGAACGAGCCCGTCGATCTGGTCACGGATGACACCGACCGCCTCGAGGGGAAGTCCGGACGGGTCGTCCAGTTGCCAATCCAGGTATCGCTTCCCGGGGAAGACCGGGCATGCGTCGCCGCAGCCCATCGTGATGACGACATCGGCCGCCTCCACGGCCTCGGTGGTGAGTGCCTTCGGACGCTCCTCGGCGACGTCGACGCCGATCTCGGCCATCGATCGTATGACCGTTGGGTGCAGGGTTTCGGACGGCATGGTCCCTGCCGAGCGCACATCGATACGTCCACCCGCATGCCGCGCCAGGAGCGCTGCGGCCATCTGCGATCGTCCGGCGTTGTGGACGCAGACGAAGAGGACGGACGGCACCACGCCACAAGACTACCCGGGCTCGAACGACTCCGGCCGGACGTGTGCCGGCACGTGTGCGACGATGTCGGGATGAGCGACCTGGTCCGGGTCTATGCGAGCGGGGACACGTTCGCGGCCGAGTTGATGCGCGCCCGCCTCGAGGCGGAGGACATCGCCGTGCTCGCGAAGGGCGAGGGCGAGGGCCCGTACCGCGTGGGACCCGTCTACCTCTTCGTCCCGGAACCGGACGCGACCCGCGCGAGGGCGGTGGTGGACGCGGTGGAGTCCGGCGCGTTCGCAATCAACGATGACGACGTGTTCGAGCCCGCCGAGAGCGACGCGGACTAACGCTTGGAGTACTGCGGAGCCTTCCGGGCCTTCTTGAGCCCGTACTTGCGACGTTCCTTCTCTCGCGCGTCGCGCCTGAGGTAACCCTCCGCCTTCAGTTGGGCCCGGAGTTCGGGATCGACCTCGAGCAAGGAACGAGCCACACCCAAGCGCACCGCGCCCGCTTGTCCTGCGACCCCGCCGCCCTTCACCGTGGCTACGACATCGAAGTCCTTCTCGCGACCGATGGACACGAGCGGAGAACGGGCGACCATGCGAAGGACCCGGGTCGGGAAGAACTCGTCGATGTGACGCCCGTTAACCGAGAAGGCTCCGGACCCCGCCACGAGACGGACGCGCGCGACCGCTTCCTTGCGGCGTCCTGTGATGAGCTTGTCGGTGACCGGCACGTCTGGTTACTCCTCGGGTGTCTGGGGCGCCTTCGTCGGCGCGGCCTTCGTCGCCTTCGGCTTCGCGGTGGTCGCCTTGGCCTTCGGCTTCGCGGTGGTCGCCTTGGCCTTCGGCTTCGCGGTGGTCGCCTTGG
>JBBDHX010000026.1:0-17879 GCA_040880745.1 Actinomycetota bacterium | reverse complement strand
CCTTCGGTTGGGCGGTCGATGCCTTCGGCTTCGTCACGGACTTCTCCGTCTTCACCGGTGCAGCCTTGGGGGCGGGCAAGCCCTCCCACACGGGGCGCTCCCCCACGGCCAGAGAGACCGGCTGCTGTGCGGCGTGTGGATGCTCCGGTCCGGCAACCACGTGCAGCTTCTTGAGCATCTGACGACCGAGCGTGTTCTTCGGCAGCATCCCACGCACCGCCCTCTCGACGGCCGCGATCGGCCGCAGGGCCAGCAGGTCACCGTAGGAGACCGCCGTGATGCCTCCCGGATAGCCGGAGTGACGGTAGGCGAACTTGTCCGTCGCCTTGTTGCCTGTCAGTTCTATCTTGTCGGCGTTGATGATGATGACGTGGTCGCCCGTGTCCATGTGCGGGGCGAACATCGGCTTGTGCTTGCCCCGCAGCAGGGTCGCCACCTGGGTCGCCAGGCGTCCGAGGACCTGCCCGCTGGCGTCCATCACGTACCAGCGGTGTTCGATCTGATCAGGCTTGGGTGAATAGGTCTTCATGCGCGAAAAGGGGTTCCTACGTGGAAGTGCCGGCCCAGGCGGGCCGACCGGGTAGGCATGCTACCTGCGAGAACGCGCCCACGTCAAAAGGCGTAGCATCGCGCCGCGAGGCCGCTCCGCCGCCGTGGCCTCGAAGACCGGTTCCCGCCGGGTGCCGGCGAGATGAGGGGAGGGTTCATGGTACGACCACGCATCGTGGCCGCATGCGTTCTCGCGGTCGTCGCGCTCGCAGCGTGCGGCAGCGACTCGTCCGCTCCGAGCGGGGGCGGCGGCGGGACGGTCGCCGTCACTCTGCAGGAGTTCGCCATCACCGCGGTCCCAGCGACCGTCGCGGCGGGAAGCGTCACCTTCGAAGCGACGAACAACGGCCCGGATGACATCCATGAGATGGTGGTGATCAAGACCGACCTCGATCCGACCGCGCTGCCCACCAACGACGACGGCAGCGTCGACGAGGCGGGCGAGGGCGTCGAGGCGATCGACGAGATCGCCGAATTCGACCCGGGCAACACCGAGTCTCTGACCCTCGACCTCGAGGCCGGGGCCTACGTCTTGATCTGCAACATCTACGACGCCGATGAGGTCGAAGCCCATTACCAAGAGGGCATGCGCCTCGCATTCACGGTGACGTAGGAGGCGTGGCTTCGATCACGCCGGCCTGCGGGCATGAACGATGGCACCGTGCATGCCGTCGGTCAGTTCGTGGGTCGGCGTGATCTCGATCTCTTCGAACCCCGCTCGCTCCAGCAACGACCGATACTCTGCGAACGAGAGCGCGCCGGCGATGCACCCCACGTATGACCCGCGCCGTTCGCGGTCCTCCGCCGTGAGATGGTCCTCGGCCACGACATCGCTGATGCCGACCCTTCCCCCCGCCCGCAGCACGCGCGCGATCTCACGGATGACCGCCGGCTTGTCGGTGGAGAGATTGATCACGCAGTTCGAGATGACCACGTCGACGCTCGCGTCAGGGAGCGGTACGTTTTCCATCAGCCCCCGGAGGAACTCGACGTTCGTCGCTCCGGCCCGCTCGGCGTTCTCCCGCGCCAGTCGGAGCATCTCCTCGGTCATGTCGAGGCCGTAGGCCTTCCCCGTAGGTCCCACGCGCTGCGCGGACAGCAAGACGTCGATGCCGCCGCCCGAGCCGAGGTCCAGCACGGTCTCGCCTTCGCGAAGGTCGGCCACCGCGGTGGGGTTGCCGCACCCGAGGCTCGCGAGGACCGCCTCTGCGGGCAGGCTCCCGCGCTCGTGGGCATCGTAGAGTTGCGGCCCGAGCCCTTCGGAGGGGTCGCACGAGCCGTCGCCGCACCCATCCTCCGCGGCGCCTGCTCCCTCGAGGACCGTCCTGGCCGCTCGCGCGTACCGTTCGCGCACGTCCTCCCGGAGTTCGCTCATGCCTTCTCCTTCCACGCCGCAGGATCGATCGCGTCACGCAGCAACTCGAGCGGTGCGGGGACCAGCCGGTAGTAGACCCATCGCCCGCGCTTCTCCCGAGCCACGATCCCCGCGTCGTGCAGCACCTTCAGGTGGTGCGACACTGTCGGTTGGGACAGCGCCAGCGGATCGGTCAGATCACAGACGCACATCTGGCCCGCGTCTGCGGCCAACAGACTCAACAGTCGGAGGCGGGCCGGGTCGGCGACCACCTTGAGCGCATCCGCGAGACGTTCGGCCTCGGACTCCCCCAACGGTGCAGCAACGACAGGCACACAGCAGGCCTCGTCGATCTCCTGGATGAGCCGCAACGCCATGGGCGACATATTGACACTGCTCGATATATCCGTCAACAGGTAGCGCTCTCGAACCAGCTACGCGAAGGTGCGGCGACCGTAGACCACCCGTTCGAGGGTCAACCCGCGTGTGGGAGCCGGAGATGATGCCGCAGAGCGATCCCGCGCAGCGAGGATCGCCTCGGCGTCCGTGGCCGCCATCCTGCCCTCCCCCACCGAGACCAGCGTGCCCACCAAGGAGCGGACCATCTGGTGCACGAACGCGTTCGCACGGATGCGGATCTCGACGCTCGCGCCGCTACGACCGACGGTGAACCGTTGGATCTCCCGCACGGCCGATCGTCCCTCACCGGGGTGCCGGCAGAACGCCGAGAAGTCGTGCTCGCCCACGAACGAGCGAGCGGCTTGGCGCATGGCCGCAACACGGAGCGCACCCGGACGGTGCCAGACGAACCGCGCACCGAACGGATCGGGAAGGGGCGCGGTATCGATCACGTACCGATACTCCCGAGAGCTCGCCGAGAAGCGGGCATCGAAACCCGCCGGCGCGAACGACGCGCGCGTGATCACCACCTCGGGCGCCACGGCGGAGTTCAAGGCCGCCTGCAGCCGCCGGGGCGTGACACGTGTGTCCGCCACGAACGAGGCGACCTGCCCCCGTGCGTGCACCCCCGCGTCCGTGCGGCCCGCCACGGACAGCCGCGGCCGCTCGCGGAGGATCCGCTCGAGATGATCCGACAACGTGCCTTCGATCGTGCGGATCGACGGATCACCCTGGGCGGCCCAGCCCCGGAACCCGGTCCCGTCATACGCGAGGTCGAGCCTGATCGTCCGCTCCGTCACGGGCCCAGGCTACGACGAAGGCCCCCGCCCTTCGGCCCGGGCCTTCGCGGTCCAAAGCCCGTGCGCTATTCGCCCTTCACGACGAGTTCGATGCGGGCCATCTCGGCGCCGTCGCCCTTGCGCGGGCCTAGCTTGAGGATCCGCGTGTAGCCGCCTTGACGCCCCTCGAACCGCGGTGCGATCTCGTGGAACAGCAGCGCCACGATCTCACGATCGGGGATGTCCTTGAGCACCTCGCGACGCGACGCGAGGTCACCCTTGCGCGCCTTGGTGATGAGCTTCTCCACGTACGGGCGCAGCACCTTGGCCTTGGCGACCGTGGTGTCGATGGCCTCGTGCGTGAACAGCTGCTTCGCCAGCGTCGTCAGGATCAGCCGCTGATGGTCGGGGCCGCCCCCGAGGCGAGGACCCTTCTTCGGAGTGGGCACGGCCGGCTCACTCCTCCCGAAGGCCCAAGCCGAGCTCTTCGAGCTTGAGCTTGACCTCGTCGATGGATTTCTGCCCGAAGTTGCGGATGTCCATCAGCTCGCCCTCGGACTTCTGGATCAGATCACCGACGGCGTTGATGCCCTCCCGCTTGAGGCAGTTGTAGGAGCGCACGGACAGGTTCAGTTCCTCGATGGTGATCTGGTAGTCACCGGGAACCTCCTCGTCCTCCGCGGGTCCCACCGAAACGCTGGCAGCTTCGGCCAGGTCCGAGAACAACTGGACCAATTCCAGGAGGGTTCCCCCCGCCGAAGCGAGCGCCTCACGTGGAGACATCGATCCATCGGTCTCGACGTCCAGGATCAGTCGGTCGCGGTCGGTCATCTGCTCCACGCGCGTGTTCTCCACAGCGTAGGAGACCTTCCGCACGGGCGAGAAGATCGAGTCGACCGGCACCACGCCGATCGGATCGCGGGCCTTCTTGTTCTTGTCGGCCATGCGGTAGCCGACGCCGCGCTCCACGGTCATCTCCATCTCCAGCGACCCGCCCTTGCCGATGGTGGCGATGTGCAGATCGGGGTTCAAGATCTCGATGCCGGCCGGCGGAGCGACGTCACCGGCGGTGACCTCCGCGGGCCCCTTCGACTTGAGGTAGATCGTGGTGGGCTCGTCCAGATCGGAACGCACCACCAGCTCCTTCAGGTTCAAGATGATGTCGGTGACATCCTCGGTGACCTTGGGAACGGTGGTGAACTCGTGGAGCACCCCGTCGATCCTGACCGCCGAGATGGCGGCCCCGGGGATCGACGAGAGCAGCGTCCGGCGGAGCGAGTTGCCGACCGTGTACCCGAAACCGGGCTCGAGCGGCTCGATGGTGAACTTCGACCTGATCGGCGAAAGAACATCTTCACTGATCTGCGGTCTCGCGACGATGAACAACGTGCATCCCTCCTCGGCGGGGGTTCATCCACTTCGACCCCGCCCTCTTGGGGCGTCCCGGACCGCGGATCAGATGCGGCCGGGGGTGCTGCCGCGTTAGACGCGGCGGCGCTTGCGTGGCCGGCACCCGTTGTGCGGTACCGGTGTGACATCTTGGATCCCGGCGATCTCCAGACCGGTGGCCGCCAGCGATCGGATCGCCGTCTCGCGGCCCGACCCCGGGCCCTTCACGAACACGTCGACCCTCTGCAGACCGTGTTCCTGCGCCGTGCGCGCCGCCTTCTCGGCAGCGAGCTGCGCCGCGAACGGCGTGGACTTGCGGGAGCCCTTGAAGCCCACGTTGCCGGCGCTCGCCCAGGAAAGCGTGTTGCCCTGCAGGTCGGTGATCGTGACGATGGTGTTGTTGAACGTCGACTTGATATGCGCCTGCCCGTGCAGGACGTTCTTCTTCTCGCGACGTTTCGTCTTCTTCGTCTTCGGTTTCGCCATGGAACGGGTGCTCCCCTACTTCTTGGTCGCCTTCTTCTTGCCGGCGATGGTCTTCTTCGGGCCCTTGCGGGTGCGGGCATTGGTGTGCGTGCGTTGACCGCGCACCGGCAGCGAGCGGCGGTGGCGGATGCCCTGGTAGCACCCGATCTCGATCTTCCGTTTGATGTCTTGGGCGACCTCACGGCGGAGGTCACCCTCGACCTTGAGGTTCGCATCGATGAACGCCCGGATCTTCGAGACCTCGTCTTCGGAGAGATCGCGGACCTTGGTGCCGCCCTCGATGCCGGCACCCGCGACGATCGCGTACGCGCTCGTGGGACCGACCCCGTAGATGTAGCGCAGGGCGATGTCCAGACGCTTGTCGCGCGGGAGGTCGACGCCGGCGATGCGTGCCATATGGTGACTCCCTCTCCCTCAGCCCTGGCGCTGCTTGTGACGTGGGTTCGTGCAGATGACCATGACGCGGCCACGCCGACGGATAACCCTGCAGCGATCGCAGATCTTCTTCACCGAGGGACGGACCTTCATGTCTGCCTCACTTGTACCGGTACACCACGCGACCCCTGGTGAGGTCGTACGGTGACAGCTCCACCCGGACACGGTCCCCCGGCAAGATCCGGATGTAGTGCATCCGCATCTTGCCCGAGATGTGTGCGAGCACCTTATGCCCGTTCTCCAATTCGACCCGGAACATGGCGTTGGGCAAGGGCTCCACGACGGTGCCCTCCACCTCGATCGCGTCGTCCTTCGTCACTCTTCCGGATGTCCTGTCTTCGAACGGATCCCGGCCCGGCGCGCGCGAACAGCACACCTCGAGCAGGGGCGAACAGGAAGTATAGGTGCAGGTCGCGCGGTCTGTCCACGCGCGGGTTCATCGGGCCGTGAGTATCTCGTGACCGTCCTCGGTGACCGCGATCGTGTGCTCGAAGTGCGCGCTCAGCGATCCATCGGCCGTGACCACCGTCCAGCCGTCGGCCAAGGCCATGGTCTCATCGCCGCCGAGGTTGAGCATCGGCTCGACGGCGATAACCAGACCGGGGCGGAGTTCAGGCCCGCGTCCGGGCGGGCCCCAGTTCTGGATGAAGGGGTCCTCATGCATCTTCCGGCCGATGCCATGGCCCCCGTACTCCCGCACGATACCGAGACCAGCTGCATCGGCGATGGTCTCGATGGCGTGGCCGATGTCGGAGAGCCGCGCCCCCGGCTCGATCGTCACGATGGCGGCGTGAAGCGCCGCCTCCGTGGTCGTGACAAGCCTGGCGGCATCCTCGCTGGGTGCCGACCCCCCTACGAAGACCGTGACCGCGGAGTCGCCGTGGAACCCCTTCCAGATCGCCCCGAAATCGAGAGAGAGGACATCTCCCTCGACGAGCACCCGGTTGCGAGCAGGGATCCCGTGCACGATCTCGTGGTTGACCGATGCGCAGATGCTGGCCGGGTACGTGCCCTTGTAGCCCTTGAACGACGGGATGGCGCCCTCGGCTCGGATATGGGCTTCGGCGATGCGGTCGAGGTCGAGCGTCGTCCGTCCCGGCGCCACGGACTCCACGACCCGGTCGATGGTCCCCGCGACGATCCTGCCCGCTCGGCGCATCTTCGCGAGGTCTTCGGCGTTCTTGCGCACGATCATCGCGTGGTCCTCATAGGAGATCGACGAGCGCCGAAAGCATCCGCTCGGAGACCGTGGCCGCCGGAGCCTCGGCGTCCACGTCGCGGAGGAGGTGCCGCTCGCGGTAGAAGGCCACGAGCGGCTCCGTCTCGACGCGGTACAACGCGAGGCGCCGCTTCACCGTCAACTCGTCCTCATCGCTGCGCTTCTCGAGGGCGACGCCGTCGAAGTCGCAGGCGCCGGCGGCCAGCGGCGGGCTCCAGAGTGCGTGATACGTACGCTTGCAGGACGGGCACGTCGACCGGCCCGCGATCCGGCGCACCGCGATGCCGTCGGAGATGGTGAACCGGACCGCGGCATCAAGCGGTGCTCCCGCCGCTGCGAGGACCCGTTCGAGCACCTCGGCCTGTGGCACCGTCCGAGGGAACCCATCCAGGATGAACCCTTTCGATGCGTCGGGCTCACGGAGCCGGTCCTCGACCATGCGCACGACCAGCCCGTCGGGGACGTACTCGCCACGATCCATGAAGGTTCGCGCTTCGATCCCGAGTGGCGTACCTTCTTGCACGTGCTCACGCAGGATGTCGCCCGTGGAGACCTGCGGGATGCCGAGGCGCTCGGACAACACCCGCGCCTGGGTCCCCTTGCCGGCGCCTGGAAGGCCGAAGAAGACGAACCGCATCCGGTGCCCTAGCGGAGGAAGCCCTCGTAATGTCGCATCATCAGCTGCGACTCGATCTGCTTCATCGTCTCGAGTGCCACGCCCACCGCGATCAAGACCGACGTTCCACCGAACGGGAAGTCCTGGCTGCCGCCCACGGCCCAGTAGGCGTACACGATCGAGGGCACGAGCGCGATCGCGGCCAGGAAGAGAGACCCAGGCAGCGTGATGCGTACCAGGATGCTGTTCAGGTAGTCCGCGGTGGGTTCGCCGGGCCGGATCCCGGGGATGAACCCTCCCTGCTTCCGTAGGTTCCCCGCGGTACGGACGGGATCGAACTGGATGGCCGTATAGAAGTACGCGAAGAACACGATCAGCCCCGCCAGGATGATCATGTACACGACGCTCCGCGGGTTCTGCAACACGTTCGTCACGAAGTCGCGGAACCACTGCGCAGAGATGACGCTCGCGAGCAGCACGGGGAAGTAGATGATCGACGTGGCGAAGATGATCGGGATGACGCCCGCCTGGTTCACCTTCAAGGGGAGGTACGTGCTCGTGCCGCCCATCATCTTGCGGCCGACGACCCGCTTGGCGTACTGGACGGGAACCCGACGCTGCCCCTGATCCATGAAGACGACGGCGACGATGATGCCGACCCCGAGTAAGACGATCGCGATGAACTTGAACGTTCCGCCGGTCGAGAGGATCGCGTTCCCCTCCTGCGGAAGCCTGCTGATCACGCTGGTGAAGATGAGCAGCGACATCCCGTTGCCGACACCCCGCTGCGTGATCAACTCGCCGAGCCACATGATGAGCGCCGTGCCGGCCGTCATCACGAGCACGATCAAGAGCACCTTCGAGGTGGTGAAGGTGTTCGGCGGGAAGATATCCGCGCCCATCTGGCCCGAATGGAAGAGGAACACCAGCCCCGTGGACTGCAGCAGCGCCAAGACGACGGCGACGTAGCGCGTCCATTGGTTGATCTTCTTCGTCCCGGCCTCGCCCTGCTCCTGCCACTGCGTGAGCTTGGGGATCACCACTGTCAGCAGCTGCATGATGATCGACGAGGTGATGTAGGGCATGATCCCCAGCGAGAACACGGAGAACTGCGACAAGGCCCCGCCCGAGAAGAGGTTGATGAGGTCGAGGAATCCACCCTGGCCCGCGCTGTTCCGCAGCTGCGTCACATCGACCACCGGAACGGGGATGAACGACCCGAACCGGTAGAGCGCGATGATGAACAGCGTGAAGAAGATCTTGTTGCGCAGGTCCGGGACCCGGAACGAGTTGAGGAAGGCGCGCAGCACGGTTCGCTAAGCCTACCCGCTCATGTGATCAGGTCGGCCGAGCCGCCGGCGGCCTCGATCTTCGCCTTCGCGGCCGCCGAGAAGGCGTGCGCACGGACGGTCAACGCCTTGGAGAGGTCGCCGCGAGCGAGCACCTTGACCTTCATCCCCTTGTGGGCGAGCCCGTGGTCGTACAAGGCCCCGGGGGTGACCTCGCCTTCGAAGTACTGATCGAGGACCCCGATGTTCACGGGGGCGTATTCGACGCGGTTCGGGTTGGTGAAACCTTTGAGCTTGGGGGTCCGCCGCTGCAGCGGCATCTGCCCGCCTTCGAAGCCGGCCCGGACGTTCTTGCGGGCTCCCGTGCCCTTCGTACCCCTCCCGGCCGTCTTCCCGCGCGCTCCCGCACGGCCGCGGCCGACGCGCACCTTGTCCTTCGTGGCTCCCTCGGCGGGGCGCAGGTGATGCAGCTTCACGTCAGTCCACCTCTTCCACGCGCACCAGGTGACGCACCTTGGAGATCATGCCGCGGATCTCGGGGCGGTCGGCCTTGATCACGCTGTCGTTGATCCGGTGCAGACCGAGTCGGCGGACCGTGTCCTTCTGGTCCTTCGGCCGGTCGATCACCGACCGCGTCTGCGTGACCTTGAGCTGGCTCACCGGCGGCCTCCACGGGAGGGCGCGGGAGCACCGTCGGGCTCGGCGAGTCCGTACTGCTCCTGGAGCGCCTGCGCTCGGGCGGCCGTCAGCCGGGCGTCCGCGGCGGCGATGGCCTCGATCATCGGCTTGGGGGCGACCTGGTGCTCTTCGAGGCCGCGGAGCCGGGCGATATCCGCCGGACGGCGGAGCCCCTGGAGCCCCGCGACGGCGGCCTTCAAGATGTTGATCTTGTTCGATGAGCCCATCGACTTGGACAGGATGTCCTTGATGCCGGCGCACTCCACGAGTGCGCGGACGGGGCCACCGGCGATGACGCCCGTCCCGGGCGCGGCAGGCTTGAGCAACACGACCCCCGCCCCCGCTTCACCGGTGATCTCATGCGGGATCGTGGTGCCCATCATCGGGACATCGAACATCTTGCGCCGGGCTTCCTCGACGCCCTTCGCGATCGCAGCAGGCACTTCCTTCGCCTTGCCGTAGCCGAAACCGACACGACCGGCTCCGTCGCCCACGACGACGAGTGCGGCGAACGAGAACCGCCGTCCACCCTTGACCACCTTGGCCACACGGTTGATCGAGATCACCCGTTCCTCGAACGGACTCTTGTCTTCGTTCCTGGCGTCGTAGCGTCGCATCAGATCTGCAGTCCTCCCTCACGCGCACCTTCGGCGACCGCGGCGACACGTCCGTGGTACTGACGCCCCCCGCGGTCGAACACGACGCGCTCGATGCCGGCGTCCTTCGCGCGGCTCGCGATCAGCCCGCCCACGGCCTTCGCCCTGTCGATCGGCGAGGAACCCTGCACCTCGGTATCGGAGGCTGCGGCGAGCGTCACGGCCGCGACATCGTCGATCAACTGCGCGTACACGTGGCGGCTGGAACGGAACACGGCCAGCCGGGGACGGCCCGGGGAGCCGCTGACCTTCTTGCGCACGCGAGCGTGCCTGCGGATCCGACCTGCGGTCTTCGCGTCCATCACGCAGCACCCTTCGCGGCCTTGCCGGCCTTCTTCCGCACGACCTCGTTCTCGTACCGGATCCCCTTGCCCTTGTACGGCTCCGGCTTGCGGATCTTCCGGATGTTGGCTGCGATCTCGCCGACCTGCGCCTTATCGTTGCCGCGCACCACGATCGACGTGGGGGTGGGCACCTCGAACTCGATCCCCTCGGGCTGGGTCACCATCACCGGATGGGAGTAGCCCGCCTGGATCTCGATGTCCTCACCCTTGAGGGCGGCGCGATACCCGACACCCACGATGGAGAGCCGCTTCTCGAAGCCCTGCGTCACGCCGGCCACCATGTTCGCCACCAGCGTCCGCGACAGTCCGTGCAGCCCGCGGTTGAACCCCTCGTCGTCCGGCCGCTCAACACGGAGCACGCCGTCTTCCTGCACGACCAGCATGTTCGCGTGCAGCGTCAGGCTGAGGGTCCCACGGGGACCCTTCACCGTGACGAGGTTCCCCTCGCCGATCTGCACCTCGACCCCGTTCGGGATCTCGATGGGCTGTTTGCCGATCCGACTCATCTCATCACCACACGTAGGCCAAGATCTCGCCGCCGATGCCGTTGCGGGCGGCCTCTTTGTCCGTCATCACACCGCGGGACGTGCTCACGATCGCGATGCCGAGCCCGCCCATCACACGCGGCAGCTCCTGGCGTCCACGGTAGAGCCGCCTGCCCGGTGTCGACACCCTGCGGAGGCCGCTGATCGTGCGCTGTCGGCGCGGTCCGTACTTCAGCCGAACGCGGAACGCCTGATGCACGCCCTCCCCCTCCTGCTCGAAGCCCGCCACGTAGCCCTCGCGAGTCAGCACGTCCAAGACTGCCCGCGACGTCTTCGAGACCGGAGCGATCAGCTCGTCTTTGTACGCCAGGTTCGCGTTGCGGATACGGGTCAGGAGGTCCGCGACCGGGTCCGACACGTTCGACGAGAACGTCCTCGTGGTCACCATGACGCCTTCGTCACCCCCGGCAGTTCACCCAGGTGGGCGAGCTCGCGGAAACACACGCGGCACAGCAGGAACTTCTTGAGGACCGCTCGCGGGCGTCCGCAGCGCCGGCACCGCGTGTACGCGCGGACACGGAACTTCGGCTTCGCCTGCTGCTTGTTGATGAGAGCCTTCTTCGCCACGTCGTCGTCCTCTCAGTTCGCCTCTGCCCGCTCGATCGCCAGGGGGAACCCGGCGGCGAGCAGGAGAGCGCGTCCCTCGTCATCGGAGCGAGCGGTCGTCACGATCGTGATGTCCATGCCCCGAACCTTCAGCACCTTGTCGTAGTCGATCTCCGGGAAGACCAGCTGCTCGGTCAACCCGAACGTGTAGTTACCCCGCCCGTCGAACGCGTTCGCCTCGAGGCCACGGAAGTCTCGGATGCGCGGCAAGGCAAGGGAGATGAGGCGGTCGAGGAACTCCCACATGCGGTCGCCGCGAAGCGTCACCTTCGCGCCGATCGGCGTCCCTTCGCGGAGCTTGAACCCCGCGATCGACTTCCGTGCGCGCGTGATGATGGGCTTCTGGCCCGTGATGATGGTGAGATCCTCGACGGCCGCGTCCAACAGCCGTCCGTCCTTCATGGAATCACCGACGCCCATGTTGACGACGACCTTGTCGAAGCGCGGCACCTGCATGACGTTGGAGAGACCCAGCTGCTCCTTGAGCGCCGGGACCAACTCGTCGCGGAACCGAACCTTCAACCGGGGCGTGTAGGTATCGGCCATCTAGAACTCCGCCTCGCATCGGCGACAGATCCGGGATTTCACGCCGTCTTCGTCGGTGCGGTGCCCGACGCGCGTCGGCCTGCTGCAGGACGAACACACGACCTGGACGTTCGAGATGTCGATGAACGTCTCCACGTCGATGATGCCCCCCTGCTGGAGCTGGGTGCCCGCAGACGTACGGCGCCCCGCGGTGCGCTGGTGCTTCTTCGCGAGCGCGACGCCGTCCACCATGACGCGGCGGTCCCCGGGCGACACGCGTACGACCCGGCCTTCCTTGCCGCGGTCCTTCCCGGCGATCACACGCACGGTGTCGTCCTTCTTGATGTCGATCCCCATATCTCAGAGCACCTCCGGCGCGAGCGAGATGATCTTCATGAACTTCTTCTCCCGCAACTCACGCGCGACAGGTCCGAAGATGCGCGTGCCACGGGGGTTCTTCGCATCGCCGGTCAGCAGGACGACGGCGTTGTCGTCGAAACGGATGTACGACCCGTCGGGGCGACGCCGCTCCTTGGCCGTACGGACAACGACGGCCTTCACGACTTCGCCCTTCTTGATGCCGCCGCCGGGCAGGGCGTCCTTGACCGTCGCGACGATCACGTCGCCGACTGCCGCGTACCTGCGCGCCGAGCCCCCGAGCACACGGATGCACAAGACTTCCTTGGCGCCCGTGTTGTCGGCGACCTTGCATCGCGATTCCTGCTGGATCACTTCGCTCGCTCCACGATCTCGACGACGCGCCAACGCTTGGACTTCGAAAGCGGCCGCGTTTCCATGACCCGCACGGTGTCGCCCTCGTGCGCGTCGTTCTGCTCATCGTGCGCCGCGAGCTTGGACGAGCGGCGCACCGTCTTGTCATAGCGAGGGTGGCGCATCTGGCGGTCGATCCTGATCAACACGGTCTTGTCCATCTTGTCGGACACGACCACGCCGGTGCGGACCTTCCGCCGGCCGCGCTCGGCGGCGGTTCCGGTCGTCTCGCTCATGACTCCTCCTCCGTGGTCCCGGCGCGAGCATAGAGCTCCTGCTCGATCTCGCGTTGGCGCAGGGCCGTGGCGATCCTCGCCACGTCGTGGCGCAGCACGCGCAGCCGGGTCGTGTTGTCGAGCTGCCCGGTCGCCAGCTGGAAGCGCAGGTTGAAGAGCTCCTCCTTCGCCGCTTCCATCCGAACGAGCAACTCGTCGGCTGGAAGTTCTCGGAGCTCAGCGGCCTTGCTCTGCATCTGGTCAGTCACCCACCCGGCTGATGAACTTCGTCTTGATCGGCAGCTTGTGTTGGGCGCGAAGCATCGCCTCGCGCGCCAGGGACTCCGGAACCCCGGCGAGCTCGAACATCACGCGGCCTGGTCGCACGACAGCCACCCAGCCCTCGGGGTTGCCCTTGCCCGAGCCCATGCGCGTTTCGGCCGGCTTCTTCGTTACCGGCTTGTGGGGGAAGATCGTGATCCACACCTTGCCACCACGCTTGATGTGACGCGTCATCGCGACACGGCTGGCCTCGATCTGACGGTTGGTGATCCACCCCGGCTCGAGCGCGACGATCGCGTAGTCACCGTACTGGATCTCCGTGTGCCCCTTCGCCTTGCCACGCATGTTGCCGCGATGCTGCTTGCGGTGCTTGACCCTCTTCGGCGCGAGCATCAGGCTTCGCCGCCCTCGGTGCCGGCCTCGACGGGAACCGCCACGACAGCGGTCTCGGGAGCGACCTCGGCGGGAACCGCAACCGGCTCGGGGGCCTGGACAGGTGCCGGGCCCGCGTCGGTGGTCTTCGGACGGCCCTCGGGGCGCGGTCCACGAGCGCGTGCGCTCGCCCGCGCGCGGGCGCGCTCCGTCTCCTGCTCCCGGTACGGCACCTCGTCGCCGTGATAGACCCAAACCTTGACGCCGATCCGGCCTTGGGGGGTCTTCGCTTCGGCGGTGCCGTAGTCCACCTTCGCCCGGAGCGTGTGCAGCGGGACCCGTCCCTCGCGGTACCACTCCTTGCGGCCCATGTCCGACCCGCCGAGGCGGCCGGCCGTCGCCACGCGCACCCCGAGGGCACCCGAGCGCATCGCGGTCTGGACCGCCCGGCGCATCGCTCGGCGGAACGCCACACGGCCTGCGAGCTGCTCGGCCACACCTTGGGCGAGCAGGGCGGCATCGGTCTCGGGCCGGACCTCGCTCGAGGCCTGGTTCATGTCCTCGACCTTCACGTCGACCCGCTTCTTCGTGAAACGCTCGATGTCCTTGCGCAGCCGGTCCACCTCGGCGCCCTTGCGGCCGATCACGATCCCGGGCCTGGCCGTGCGGATGAAGACCCAGACCTGGTCGCCCTTGCGCTCGATATCGATGGACGAGATGCCCGCCCGGGTCAAGCGCGAACGGATGTGCTTGCGGATCCAGATGTCCTCGTGCAACTGCTCGGCGTAATCCCGGCCGGCGTACCAGTTGCTCTTCCAGGGGTAGATGACCCCGAGGCGGAACCCGTACGGATGGACCTTCTGACCCACTAGCCCTCTCCCCCATCGTCTGAACCCATCGTCCGTACCACGAGCGTCACGTGCGACGTGCGCTTGCGGATCTTCGTCGCGCGACCATATGCCCGCGGACGGAACCGCTTGAGCGTCGGGCCGTCATCGACCCACGCCCGCGCGATCACCAGGTTCTCTGCGATCACGCCGGGCCGTTGCTCGGCGTTCGCGATCGCGGAGTTCAAGAGCTTCTCGAGGTCGCGCGAGGCTCCCAAGCCCGAGAAACGCAGGATGCGGCGCGCCTCCTCGACGTGCTGACCGCGGATGAGGTCGACCGCACGCCGCATCTTCTGCGGCGAGGACCTCGCGTACTTGATCGTGGCGGTGGCTGCCGGCATCCGCTACCTCGCCCCCGTGCGCCGTTCGTCCCGGGAGTGCGACCGGAAGGTTCGCGTGGGCGCGAACTCGCCGAGCTTGTGCCCCACCATCGCCTCGGAGACGAAGACGGGCACGTGCTTGCGGCCGTCGTGGACGGCGATCGTGTGCCCCAGCATCTCCGGGACGATCGTGGACCGGCGCGACCAGGTCCGCACGACCCGTTTCTCGCCCTTCTTGTTCATGTCGTCGACCTTCTCCATGAGATGGGTGTCGACGAACGGGCCTTTCTTGACCGATCTGGGCATCTAGCCACGCCCCTTCCCGCGGCGACGCACCACGTACTTGTTCGACGCCTTGTTCTTTTTCCGCGTCCGGCCTTCCTTCTTGCCCCAGGGGGACGCCGGGTGCCGTCCGCCGGAGGACTTGCCTTCGCCTCCACCCAGCGGGTGGTCGACAGGGTTCATCGCGACACCGCGCACCGAGGGGCGCTTGCCCTTCCAACGGTTGCGGCCGGCCTTGCCGATGTTGATCAACTCGTGCTCGGCGTTGCCCACCGAACCGACGGTGGCCTTGCAGGTGGCGGGTATCTGACGCATCTCCCCCGACGGCAGGCGCACGGTGGCGAGCGATCCCTCCTTGGCCATCAACTGCACCGAGGCGCCGGCCGAGCGGGCCATCTTCGCGCCTGCGCCCGGCTTCATCTCGATCGCATGCACCACCGTGCCGACCGGGATGTTGCGAAGCGGCAGCGCGTTGCCGGCACGGATCTCGGCGTCGGGGCCCGACACCAAGACGTCGCCTCTTTGCACGCCGTCCGGAGCAAGGATGTAACGCTTCTCGCCGTCCACGTAGTGCAGGAGCGCGATCCGCGCGCTGCGGTTCGGGTCGTACTCGATGTGGGCCACCTTCGCGGGAACACCGTCCTTGTTGCGGCGGAAGTCCACGATCCGGTAGCGGCGCTTGTTTCCCCCGCCCTGATGGCGAGTCGTGATGCGCCCGTGGACGTTGCGACCGGCCTTGTTGCGGCCCTTGGCCATCAGCGACTTCTCGGGCGTCGACCGCGTCAGTTCGTCGAAGGTGGACACGCTCGCGCCACGGCGACCCGGCGTCGTCGGCTTGTACTTGCGGACCCCCATGCCTACTTCCCGCTCTCGAAGATCTCGATGGTGTCGCCCTGGGCGAGGGTGACGATGGCGCGCTTCTGGTCAGGACGCTTGCCTTTGGTATACCCGCGGCGCTTGGTCTTGCCCTGACGGTTCATGGTGTTCACCGAGGTCACGCGCACGCCCCAGATCCGCTGCACCGCCTCCTTGATCTCGGTCTTGTTCGACCGCTGGTCGACCAGGAACGTGTAGGCGTTCTGTTCGATCCCGGCGTAGGACTTCTCCGAGACCACCGGGCGGATGATCACGTCGCGCGGCGACTTCACGCTGCACCACCGTCATCGTCGGTATCGGGGGTGGCCGGCGCCTCGGGCCGTACGGAGCCACTGCGGCTCGGAGCCTCCAAGACGTCGAGCGCGTCGGTCGTGACGAGCACGCGATCGGCGAGCAGCAGGTCGTAGACACCGAGCCCGCCCGCGTAGGCCACCTTGACGTGCGTCAGGTTACGGAACGACAGCTCCGCCATGCCGCTCGGGGTGGGCTCCGGCAGGATGACCAACACCCGCCCGTCGAGCTCGAGCGCGTCGAGCAGCGCTACCGCGTCCTTCGTCTTCGGTGTTTCCAATCCGGTCTGGGTGATGACGGCGAGCTTGCCGCTGCGCAGGGCATCGGTCAGCGCCGAGCGCAGAGCGCCCTTCTTCATCTTCTTGTTGATGCGCTTGTCGTGGTCGCGCACGACGGGTCCGTGTGCTACGCCGCCGCCGGTCCACTGCGGCGAACGGATGGAACCCTGCCGGGCGCGTCCGGTGCCCTTCTGCCGCCAGGGTTTCCGGCCACCGCCGCGCACCTCGGCGCGCGTCTTGACCTTGTGCGTTCCCGAGCGGATGCTCGCCATCCCCGCCACGACGACCTGATGCATCAGCGGCACGTTCACGGGCGCCTCGAACACGTCTGCGGCCAGCTCACGCTTCGCAGCCTTCATACCCTTGGCATCGAAGACGTCGACGGTGGCCACCTCAGGCCCCCTTCCCGACCTGCGCCTTGACGGCGGAGCGCACCATGACGAGGCCGCCCTCGGGTCCTGGGACCGCGCCTTTGACCAAGAGCAGCCCGCGCTCGGCGTCGGCTTGGACGACCTCGAGGTTCAGCACGGTCACGCGGGTGTTCCCGTGCTGGCCCGCCATCCGCATCCCCTTGAAGACGCGGCTCGGCGTTGCGCAAGCCCCGATCGATCCGGGTGACCGGTGTTTCTTGTGCGTGCCATGGCTCGAACCCAGACCTTTGAACCCATGGCGCCGCATCACGCCGCTGAACCCTTTGCCTTTGGACACACCGACGACGTCGACCATGTCGCCGGGCGCGAAGATCTCCGTCGTGACTTCCTGGCCGGGCGCATACGCGCCGGCGTCATCGGTCCGCAGCTCCACCAGGTGACGCGCGGCCTGCACGCCAGCCTTCGCGAAGTGGCCCTGCTCGGGCTTGGTCACATGCCGCGGCGCGACCTGTCCGTACGCCAGCTGTACCGCGCTGTACCCGTCG
The DNA here is from genome assembly GCA_040880745.1 of Actinomycetota bacterium. Lineage (GTDB taxonomy): Bacteria > Actinomycetota > UBA4738 > UBA4738 > HRBIN12 > AC-51. The sequence continues at coordinate 520 of JBBDHX010000026.1, read as the reverse complement.
ATCTCCGGGGTGCGGATCTGGGTCACCACGCAGGGCCCCGCCTTGATCACGGTGACGGGCACGGCACGCGTCTCGACGAAGATCTGGGTCATACCCAGCTTCTCGCCGACGATGCCTTTGACGATGGTCATGCGTTCGCGTCCTTCACAGCTTGATCTCGATGTCGACCCCGGCGGACAGATTGAGGCGCTGGAGTTCCTGCACGGTCTTCGAGGTGGCGTCCACGATGTCGATCAGCCGCTTGTGCGTGAGCATCTGGAAGTGCTCGCGCGAGTCCTTGTACTTGTGTGGGGACCGGATCACCGTGTAGATGTTTCGTTCGGTCGGCAGCGGCACCGGCCCGACGACCTTCGCACCGGTGCGCTGGACGTGCTCCACGATGTCACGCGCGGCGACGTCAAGCATCCGGTGGTCGTACGCCCGGAGCTTGATGCGGATCTTGGGACCTGCCATCGCTGCCTTCTTCCTCGTCGTTACTTCAGGATCTTCACGACTCGCCCGGCACCCACGGTGCGTCCAC
>JBBDHX010000025.1:0-30280 GCA_040880745.1 Actinomycetota bacterium | reverse complement strand
GCGCATCGAGCCCGAGGCGTTGGGGGACGTGAGGGGACGAGACGCCTTCTTCCTCACGACCGCGCACCCGGACGCGGCTGCCCGCCAGGCGGCGATGCTGGCCGAGACGGCCGGATGCAGGGTCCTCGGGTGGAGCGCCATGCTGGCCGATCGTGCAGGACTGGTGAGGGATCTGGAGGCGGCGCCCGGCTACGACGTGCTCCTGACCGAGCTGAAGGCGGCCGCGATCGATACCGCGGCGCGGCTCGCCGAGGCCCGGGGGGCGGACGTGGTCGTCGTGGCGAACCGGCTGCGCAACGTCGACGGCGACCTCGAGGGCCTCTTGGACCTCGCCATCGACCTCGCCCGTGACCGGGCAGACCACCCATGAGTCAACCACGGACCACACGCACGATCACGATCTCCGACGGAGCCGCCGGCCTGCCGTTCTCCAAGGGCCTGCTCTCCTCCGGGGTGATGGTCACCGGCATGCCGCACTTCCGGGCGTTCGCGGTCGCCGAAGAGGTCGAGCGCCGCCTCACGGAGGACGAACTCGTTTCCCTCACCTCCGCCGAGCTCGCCGAACGCACGCTGGAGGCGATCCGGACCACGGCGGGCGAGTCCTACGCGCTCAACTATGTCCGCTGGCGCGAGGTCCAGTCGCTCGAGCTGCCGCTCGTCATCCTCATCGGTGGGGCCACCGGCGTCGGGAAGTCGACGATCGCCACGCAACTCGCCGCCCGGATGGGCATCGTCCGGGTGATCGCGACCGACGCCATCCGCGAGGTCATGCGCGCGGTCGTCCCCGAAGGGTCGATGCCCACCCTCCACGTGTCCTCTTTCGAATTGGATCGGGGCCCGCGGGCCGACGCCCAGGATCCGCTCCTCGCCGGGTTCCGCGAGCAGGCCGCCACCGTCGGGATCGGGATCCGCGCCCTCGTGGAGCGCGCCGCCACCGAAGGGACATCGATGGTGGTCGAGGGGGTCCACGTGGTCCCCGGATCCTTCGACGCGGATGCCGAGCATCTGCGGGTCCTCGCGGTACCCTTCGTGTTGGGCGTCGAGGACGAAGCCCGGCATCGCTCGCATCTGAGCGCTCGCGGCACCGCCACCTCATCGCGCCCTGCGTCCCGGTACGTCGATCGGATCGACGGCATCCGCAGGCTCCAAGGCTTCGTGCAGGAGCAAGCCCTCGCCCACGGCGTCCCGGTGATCGCGAACCACGGCTTCGACCAGACCATCGCCGACGTCGTCGACCTGGTGATGGAACGGGCGATCGCGCGCGCGACCGATCTGCGAGCTCGCGAAGCCCGAGGAGAGGATGGATCACATGAAGTTGTTCCTTGACACCGCGAGCATCGATGAGATCAGGACGGTGGCCGGCTGGGGCGTGTTGGGCGGCGTCACGACCAACCCTTCCCTCGTCGCCCGTGAGGGCGATGATCCCGACGCGGTGTGGAAGACGATCCTGGCCGAGGTGCAGGGCGACGTATCGCTCGAGGTCACCGCGCTGGGCGTCGATGCCATGGAGGCCCAAGGCAGGTCCCTGGCCGAGATGGGCCCGAACGCGGTGGTCAAGTTGCCCATGACCACCGATGGTTTGGCCGCCGCCTCACGGCTGGGCAGCGACGGCATCCGGGTCAACGTCACCTTGGTGTTCTCTGCGGCGCAGGCGATCCTGGCAGCAGAGGTCGGCGCGTACTGCGTATCTCCGTTCCTCGGGAGGCTCGATGACGCCGGGTCGGACGGCATGGGGGTGCTACGGAGCATCTGCGACCTCTATGCTGTGCAGGGCTATCAGAGCAAGGTCCTGGCAGCCTCGCTCCGCCACCCGATGCATATCGTCGAGGCGGCTCTCGCCGGCGCAGACATCGCCACCATGCCGTTCGAGGTCTTCAGCAAACTCGTGAAGCACCCGCTGACCGACATCGGATTGGAACGGTTCCAGCAGGACTGGGACTCGCTCCAAGACCAACTCGGTCGGCGCGACACCGGGAAGGAAGGCTAGTTCCAGATGGAGACCACGATGGACCGCTCGGTCCTCGCGTCCAAGCTCTTGCCTGAGTTGCAGCAGATCGCCCACACGCTCGGCGTCGAGGGCGGACAGAAGTTGCGGAAGGCCGGCCTCATCGAGGCCATCGTCGCGGCCGGCAACGGCAACGGGGCGAGCGAGGCCGCCCCGACGGGGTCCGCGCCGCCGCCGGCCACGGATGTCGCAGAGAGCCAACCCACGCCTTCGACCCAGGCCGGTGAAGGTGGAAGCGGCAGAGACCCAGGAGACCGTGATCAGCGTGATCGCGGCGACAGAGGTGGGGACGGCGGCCGTGACCGCGGCGGTCGCGGTGGTGACGGCAACCGTGATCGCGGCGACAACCGCGGCGAGCGCGACGGGGGCGAGAACCGCGAGGGGGGGGAGAACCGCGACGCCCGCCGCCGCCCGACGCGCGATGACCGTCGCCGCCAGCGCGAAGAGAGGCGTGTGCGAGAAGAGGCCGACCGCCTCGAGGAGATGAAGACCGCGCCGAGTCAGACCGGCATCCTCGATGTCCTCCCCGACGGCTACGGGTTCCTTCGCTCCTCCGGGTACCTCCCGGCGACCGGGGACGTCTACGTCTCGTTGTCATACGTGCGCAAGTACTCCCTCCGCAAGGGCGACACCGTGACGGGCAAGGTTCGGGAGGCTCGCAACAACGAGAAATACCCGGCGATGCTGCTCGTGGAGTCGGTGAACGGGATGGACCCGGAGCTGTCCGCCGGGCGTCCGGTCTTCGACAAGCTCACGCCGCTGTTCCCCAACGAGCGATTCCGGCTGGAGAACGGACCGCTTTCCATCGCGGAGCGGATCGTGGACATGGTTGCCCCCATCGGCAAGGGCCAGCGAGGCATGGTGGTCTCGCCGCCCAAGGCCGGGAAGACCACGATCTTGAAGCAGATCGCGAACGGGATCATCAACTCGAGCCCCGACACGCACGTGATCGTGCTGCTCGTGGACGAGCGTCCCGAAGAGGTCACGGACTGGCAGCGCACCGTCCAGGCGGCGGAGGTCGTCTACTCGACGTTCGACAAGCCGACCGACCAACACATCCAGGTCACCGAGCTGGTGCTCGAGCGCGCGAAGCGCCTCGCCGAGATGGGCCAGGACGTCGCGATCATCCTTGACTCGATGACCCGGCTCACACGGGCCTACAACCTGGCGATGCCGGCCTCCGGCAAGATCCTCACGGGAGGCATCGACGCCAGTGCGCTCTATCCGCCCAGGCGTTTCTTCGGTGCGGCCCGCAACATCGAGGAGGGCGGCTCGGTCACCATCATCGCCTCGGCGCTCGTCGAGACCGGCTCGCGTATGGACGAGGGCATCTTCGAGGAGTTCAAGGGCACGGGGAACATGGAGCTCCGTCTCGATCGCCAGCTCGCGGAGAAGCGGTTGTTCCCGGCCATCAACGTGGACGCTTCGGGCACCCGCAAGGAGGAGCTCCTGATGCCGCCGGAGGAGCTCGCGCTCGTCATCCGGCTGCGGCGGGTCCTGCACGCCTTGGACTCGGGGGCCGCGCTCGAGCTGCTCGTCGACAAGCTGCGTGCCACGAAGTCCAACGAGCTGTTCCTGAAGGACATCGCGAAGGCCCCGACCGGTAACTGAGGGAATAGCCGCCGGTTGGAACGGACGGGTAGGCTGTCCGCCCGGCCAAGGAGATACGACCATGAAGCAAGGTATCCACCCCGAGTACCAGCTCACGAACGTGCATTGCTCGTGCGGCAACACCTTCGTGACCCGGTCCACGGTGAGCGAGATCCGCGCCGAGCTGTGCTCGAACTGCCACCCCTTCTATACGGGCAAGCAGAAGCTCGTGGACACCGGCGGTCGGGTCGAGCGCTTCCAGCGCCGGTACGCGAAGACGCAGGCTGCGCAGGAAGCCGCGAAGCGCTGAGCGGATCCGACCCCGCCAAGGCGAACCACCTCTACGGCGGCCAGGCGGTCGTCGAGGGCGTGATGATGCGCGGTGCCGATCACTGGGCCGTCGCGGTGCGCACGCCCGGCGGCGAGGTCTATGTCGAGTCGCATGAGATCGACTCCGTGGCCAAGCGTCATCCGATCTTCCGCAAACCCCTCCTGCGGGGCATCATCGTGCTCGGCCAGTCGATGGCGATCGGGGTCCGGGCGCTCATGGTGGCGTCCAAGCACTCCATGGAGGAGGACGAGCAGCTGACCTCGAAGCAACTCGGGGTCTCGCTCACGATCGCGATGGTCGTGTTCATCGCCATCTTCATCCTTGGTCCCACCACGCTGTTCGCGTGGCTGGAGCGCAAGGTCGACGCGGACGGCGTGCTCGTCAACGCGGGCGAAGGCGTCTTCCGCGTCATGTTGTTCGTGGCCTATCTCTGGGCGATCGGCCGATCGAAAGACATCCGCCGCGTGTTCGAGTATCACGGGGCCGAGCACAAGACGATCGCCGCGTTCGAGCACGGCGAGGATCTCGTCGCCGAGCGGATCGACACCTACCCGAAGGAGCACGTGCGTTGCGGCACGAACTTCTTGATCATCGTGATGGTCGTCACGATCTTCGTCTTCGCGCTGTTCGGCACCCCCGGCCTCGCCTGGCGGCTCGGCTCGCGGGTGATAGCGATCCCGGCCATCGCGGCCATCGCCTACGAGGCACTCCGCTTGGGCGCGCGGTTCCCCGACTCCGTGCTGATGCGGGCGCTCATGGCTCCCGGGATCTGGCTGCAGAAGATCACGACCAGGCAGCCCGATGGCGGGCAGATCGAAGTCGCCGTCACGTCGTTCCAGGAGGTCCTGCGGCGCGAAGCCGCCGCACCGCCCGCCGCGTGAGGTACTTGCATCTTCGGGCCCGCTGGCCGACGATCGTGGCTGAATCCGGCTCGCGACAAGGAGGACACCCGTGACCACCAGCGACCTCGACCTGCCGATCGTCCCGAGCGCCGACCAGATCCGTCGTCGCGAGTTCGCCACCATCCGAAGGGGCTATGACCCCGATCAGGTGAAGGACTACCTGCACCAGATCGCCGACCAGGTGGGTCTGATGGAGCGCGAGCTCCGGACGCGCAAGGGTCCTGCAACCCGCGCCCTGTCACCCGGCGAGTCGCTCGCCGCGCAGGTGGAAGCCGAACAGACCCGGTCCCCGGCGCCCTTCGGCGATCCCTACGCGGAGCTCGGCAAGCGCTTCGCGACGGTGATCGAGCGGGCCGATCGTGAGGCGTCCAAGGTGCTCACCGAGGCCAACGAGGAAGCCACGCGCATCCTGGACGAGGCACGCGGTGACGCCGACCGGATCCGTGTCGATGCCCAGGCGCGGGCGGAGGAGGCCCGCCAGGAGGCCTCGGATGCCCTGGTGCGCGCGCGCGAAGAGGCCGACCGGATCATCGGCGGGCTCTCGGGCAAGCGCGAGGCCCTGGTCACCCAGATGCAGGACATGCAGGCGCGGCTGCTCGGCGTGGCGAAGGATCTCGAAACCGTCGTCGCCGATCGCGACGAGACCATCGATCGCGCGGTGGCGAGACGTTCGGAGCCACAGGCCAAGCCGGCGAAGGGGTCCAGCGAGCCCGTCGACCCTCGGTACGAGGACCTCTGGGTCTCCGAGGAAGCGCCGGTCGACATCCCGGACCTGGCACCGATCGATCTCGATTTCGACGACGACAGTCGCAAAGACTGAGGCTCCCCACGCCGCGTCCCGCGGCCTAGCGACCTGGGAACATCGGTCGCATGGCGGAGGCGATCGAGGCACGGCTGGAGGAGATCGCGTCGCGCCATGCGCAGGTGCAGGCCGAGATGTCCACGCCGAAGGCGGCGACCGACCCCGAGCAACTCCGAGATCTCGGCAGGGCCTTCGCCGAGCTCGATGAGATCGTGAAGCCGTATCGCGCCTACCAGGAGGCGATGCGGCAAGCGGCGGAAGCCCGCGAGCTCGCCTCCACCGAAGCGGACACGGACATGGCTGCCTATCTCACCGCGGAGGGCGAGCAGGCGATGACCCGTGCCGCCGAACTTCGCGCCCGCCTCGAACAGCTCCTCGTCCCGAAGGACCCGAACGAGGGGAAGGATCTCATCGTCGAGATCCGTGCGGGGGCCGGCGGGCAGGAGGCTGCACTGTGGGCCGGGGATCTCTTCGAGATGTACCGGCGCCTGGCCGAGCGCAGGCGCTGGAAGACCGACGTCATCGCCTCCTCACCGAGCGACCTCGGTGGCTACAAGGAGGTGTCGCTCGAGGTTCGGGGCATGGATGCGTTCGGGAGGCTCAAGTACGAGGCCGGCGTGCACCGCGTGCAGCGGGTGCCGGTGACCGAGTCCCAGGGCCGCATCCACACGTCCACCGCGACGGTGGCCGTGCTCCCCGAAGCAGAAGAGGTCGAGGTCGAGATCAGACCCGAGGACCTCCAGATCGATGTCTACCGCTCGAGCGGGCCCGGCGGTCAATCGGTGAACACGACGGACTCGGCCGTGCGGATCGTGCACAAGCCGACGGGGATCAAGGTCGAGATGCAGGAGGAGCGCTCCCAGCTGCAGAATCGCGAGAAGGCGATGCGCTACCTGCGAGCGCGTCTGTACCAGGCGGCTCTGGACGAGGCGCAGGCGAAAGAATCGGCCGAGCGGCGCGCGCAGCTGGGGACCGGGGAACGCTCGGAGAAGATCCGGACGTACAACTTCCCGGAGGGCCGCGTCACCGATCACAGGATCAAGCACACTTCCCACCAGCTGCACGACGTGCTCGCCGGCGGCGAGGAACTCGACGGGTTCGCCGACGAGCTCCGATCGGCGGCGCGGGCCGCGCAGCTGGCGATCGAGGAGGACTGATCCACGTGCGTCCCAGCGAGGTCGTCCGCCGGGGCGCGGAGTACCTCTCGCACCACGGCGTGCACGGTCCCGAGGCGAACGCCGAGGCGTTGATGCTCGCCGTGCTCGGGGTCGACCGGGCCGGTCTCCTCGTCCGCGACCGAGGGCTGGACACCGCCGAGGCCAAACTCTACGGTCGTGCCCTCTGCCGCCGCTGCACCGGCACGCCGCTGCAGCACCTCACGGGCGAGCAGGGGTTCCGCAGGCTGGTCGTGAAGGTCCGCCCCGGCGTGTTCGTCCCGCGGCCCGAGACCGAGATCCTCGTCGACGAGGCGTTGGCCCGGCTCGCCGGCCAGGTCGCGCCCGTGGTGGCCGACGTCTGCACGGGGACCGGGGCGATCGCCCTCGCCATCGCGCAGGAGCATCCGGGCGCTCAGGTGATCGCGGCCGACCTTTCCCCCGAGGCGGTGGCGCTCGCCCGCGAGAACGCGTCGGCGCTCGGCCTTCCCGTGCAGGTCCACGAGACCGACCTGCTGGACGCCGTGAAGGGCCCGCTCGACCTGGTGACGTGCAACCCGCCCTATGTGCCGGATGACGCGCGCGAGGAGCTCCCGCCCGAGGTCCTGGCCGACCCCGCGCTCGCCGTGTTCGGGGGGCCGGAGATCTACGAACGGCTCTTCGCGCAGGCGTACGATCGCCTGCGCCCCGGCGGGAGCGTCGTCGTCGAGATCGAGGAGACCACCGCCCCGGTGATCGTGGCGCTCGCGCAGTACGCCGGGTTCATCGACCCACTCGTGCGCCACGATCTCACGGGACGCGACCGCGTGGTAGCCGCGCGGCGGCCATGACCACCACGCCGGTCCAGGAGGCCGTGGCCGCCGCGCGGCGGGGCGCGCTGATCGTCATCCCGACCGACACGGTCTACGGCATCGGCACCCGCCCCGACGACGCCCGGGCCACCGCGCTCGTCTTCGCGGCGAAGGATCGCCCCTTCGATCTCACCGTGCCTGTCCTGGCGGCTTCGATCTCGCAGGCCCGGGAGGTCGCGGTCCTGGACGACCGCGCCGAGGCGGTCGCCGCCGGCTGCTGGCCCGGCCCGCTCACGCTGGTGCTCCCACGCGCTAACGCCTCGTCGTCATGGGACCTGGGCGGGGATGCGACCACGGTGGGCGTCCGTATCCCCGACCATGCGTTGGCGCGGGCGGTGCTCGCCGAGACGGGTCCACTCGCGGTCACGAGCGCGAACCGTTCGGGCGAGCCTCCGGCGCGCACGTGCGACCAGCTCGTGGCTGCGTTCGGGGACCTGGTGACGGTGTACCTGTGCCAGGACGAGCCGCTCGACGGTCTCGCCTCGACCGTGCTGGACCTGGCGCACGGGCACGCGCGGGTCCTGCGGTGGGGTGACGTGGGCACAGACCGGCTATCGCCGCTCCTGCCCGGAGAAGATGCCTTGCTAGACTCCGAGCCTCCCTGACATGGCCTCCATCCTCGTCGTTTGCACCGGCAACGTCTGCCGATCGCCCGCCGCAGAGGGCTTCCTCCGTCGCGCGTTCACCGAGCGCCTCGGATCGCAGGCGCCGTCGGTGGGCTCGGCCGGCACGGCCGGGTGGGAGGGCTCGGGGGCGACCCCCGAGTCGGTCCGGGCCGCGGGGGAGCGTGGCGTCGACACGACCGACCACATCGCGCGGCATCTGACCCGCGAGCAGATCCAGGGCGCCGATCTCATCGTGGCCATGGCTGCCGAGCACTCGGCGCACGTCGGATCCGCCGTTCCTGAGGCTCGCGACCGCACGTTCACGCTCAAGGAACTGGTCCGGTTGCTGGAAGCGGGGGAGCCCGTGGCGACGGGGCTCGAGGCGATCGGAGCGGCGGCCGCGCGGCGCGCGGATGGGTTCGGCGCCAACCCCTTCGACGACGACGTCGAGGACCCCTACGGGATGTCCATGGAGGCGTACCGGGCGATGGCGTGGGAACTCGAGGAGTGGACCGGCCGGCTCGCGGACGCGCTCTTCGGGCCGATCCCCGCCAGCGCTGCCGGGGCGGGAGCCTGAAGATGCGGATCGCGCTCGGCGCCGACCACGCCGGCTACCCGCTCAAGGAGCACCTGAAGGAGTTCCTGCTCGCCCAGGGTCACGAGGTCGAAGACCACGGCACCGACTCCACCGAGCCGGTCGACTACCCGGCGTACTGCGCCGCTGCGGCGCGAGCGGTCGCCGGCGGCGGATGTGACCGCGCCATCGTGCTCGGCGGTTCGGGCCAAGGGGAGCAGATCGCGGCGAACAAGGTCCACGGCGTGCGGGCGGCGCTCTGCAACGACCTGGAGCTCGCCCGGCTGTCCCGGGAGCACAACGACGCGAACGTGCTTGCGATCGGAGCGCGTATCGTGGCGCCCGCCGACGCGGAGGAGATCGTGCGGGTGTGGCTCGCCACGCCGTTCGAGGGCGGACGACACGTGCCGCGGATCGAGAAGATCGCGGCCATCGAACGAGGGGAGATCTGACCGATGCGAGAGTACGCGGCCGACTGGGAAGCGCTGAAGGCCACCGACCCGGAGGTCGCGGCCGCGATCGCCGGCGAGTTGAACCGCGAGCGAACGAACCTGCGATTGATCGCGTCGGAGAACTACGCGAGCCCCGCGGTCCTCGCCGCGGTCGGCTCCACGATGAACAACAAGTACGCCGAGGGCTACCCCGGGCGCCGCTACTACGGCGGGTGCGAGTTCGTGGACGTCACGGAGCAGCTCGCCATCGACCGCGCGAAGCAGCTGTTCGGCGCCGAGCACGCGAACGTCCAGCCCCATGCCGGGGCGCAGGCGAACATGGCCGTCTTCGGCGCGTTCCTCACACCCGGTGATCCCAACGAGAAGGTGCTGGGCATGGTGCTCGCCCACGGCGGTCACCTGACCCACGGCTCGCCCGTGAACGTGAGCGGTATGTGGTTCAACTTCGTGGGCTACGAGGTGGACCGCGAGACCGAGCAGTTGGATATGGACCGCGTGCGCGACCTCGCCAAGGAGCATCGCCCGAAGATCATCCTGTCCGGCTACACGGCCTACCCACGTTCGATCGACTTCGCGGCGTTCCGTGCGATCGCCGACGAGGTCGGAGCGATCTTGTGGGTCGACGCCTCGCACTTCATCGGCCTGGTGGCCGGCGGCGCCTACCCGAGCCCCGTTCCCTACGCCGACGTCGTCACGTTCACCACGCACAAGGCGCTGCGGGGTCCGCGCGGGGCGATGATCGTGTGCAAGCAGGAGCACGCGAAGGCGATCGACAAGGCCGTGTTCCCGATGATGCAGGGTGGTCCCCTCGAACACTGCATCGCCGGCAAGGCCGTGTGCTTGCAGGAGGCGATGGCGCCGGGGTTCAAGGATTACGCCGAGCGCACCGTCCGCGATGCCCGCGCGCTGGCCGCGGCGCTCGCCGACGAAGGTGTCCGTATCGTCTCGGGCGGAACGGATTCGCACCTGCTGCTCGCCGATGTGCGACCGGTGGGGAGCGACGGCAAGCAGGCGGAGGCCGTGCTGGATCAGGTGCAGATCGCCATCAACAAGAACCAGATCCCGTTCGACCCGAACCCGCCATCGGCTCCCTCGGGCATCCGGGTGGGCACGCCGGCCTGCTCCACCCTCGGGATGGACGAGGCGGAGATGCGCGAGATCGCCAGCATCATCGGTGACACGTTGAAGTCGCCCGAGGACGACGGCGTGAAGGAGAAGGCCCGCGGCCGCGTGCGTGAGCTGATGCAGCGGTTCCCACTGTACGCATAGGCGCGGGTTGCCGCGGCCGCCCGCCGCCCCCACACTGCCGGGGTCGTGAGCGCCTACCTCATCGTCTTCCTCGCCGCGGCCGGGACCACGTTCCTCGCCACGCCGTTCATCCGGCGTTTCGTCATCAGCGTGGGCGCGATCGACCATCCGTCGGACCGCAAGGTCCACCCGGTGGATACGGCCACGATGGGCGGGCTCGCCATGTACCTGGGCTTCGTGGTGGCGCTCATCGCGTCGCGGTTCCTGCCCTTCTTCCACGACCTCAACGCGGCGAGCCCCGAACCGTTGGCAGCGTTGGTGACCTGCACCTTGATGGTGGGCCTCGGCGTCGTGGACGACATGAAAGGGACGCGCGCCGTCACGAAGCTCGTCTCCCAGATCTTCGTCGCTGGGGTCCTGGTGCTGCTGGGCGTCCAGCTCGCCTACTTCGTTCTCCCCCTCGGCGGCGCGACGCAGGTCGTCGTGCTCTCGGGCGATCTCGCCGTGATCCTCACGGTGCTGTGGGTGGTCGCTGTGGCCAACGCGGTGAACCTCATCGACGGCCTCGACGGCCTGGCAGCCGGCATCGTCGCCATCGCGGCGGGCGCCTTCTTCTTCCACATGGTGCGCAGCGAGAGCCTCTTCGGCGACGCGTCACAGGCGGCGCTGCTCTCGGTGATCACCGCGGGGATCTGTCTCGGGTTCCTCCCATGGAACTTCCATCCCGCGAAGATCTTCATGGGTGACTCGGGCTCGATGATGCTCGGGATGCTGCTGGCGCTGTCGACGATCTCCGGTGTGGGCCGCAACCCGATCCCCCCGACCAGAGCCGATCTGGCGGTGATCCTGGCCGCGGTCTTGGCGCCGCTGATCGTGTTGTTCGTCCCGTTCCTCGACGTCGTGCTGGCCGTGATCCGGCGGACGCGGCGTGGGCAGGGGATCGGGAGCGCGGACAAGGAGCACCTGCACCACCGCCTGATGGACATCGGCCACGGTCACCGCCAGGCGGTGTTGCTGCTGTACCTGTGGGCCGCCCTGGTAGCCGTGAGCGGGCTGGCGGTCGGCCTGTTCGACGGCTGGACGGTGGCCGCCGCCGTCATCGTGGGCAGCGTCCTGCTATTCCTCATCACGGCGCTGCCGCGGCTGATGGAACGGCGGGCGAACGGCTCGGTGTCCCCCTAGCGAGCAACCGGGACGGCGAAACCGCTGCGTCGTCCATCGCGTACAAGCTGGTGGACGATGCTTCGCCTCCCGGCCCCGATCTGACTCCGGATCAGGGGGTGTTCGTCCGTTGGGCGCTGTGGCATGATGCGCGTTCGCAGGGCAGGCCCTCGCGAAAGGGGTGGGTGTGACCGAGATCGACGTGCGCTTGGAGCGCGTTTCCAAGCTCTTCGATGACGTGGCGGCGGTCGACGATCTGTCGCTGGACATCGCCGAGGGGGAGTTCTTCAGCCTGCTCGGGCCATCGGGCTGTGGCAAGACCACGACCTTGCGCATGATCGGCGGGTTCGAGGATCCGAGCATGGGCACCGTGTACCTCGGTGGGCGCGACGTGACCGACGACCCACCTTTCAAGCGCGACGTCAACACGGTGTTCCAGTCCTACGCGCTCTTCCCGCACCTGGATGTCTACGAGAACGTGGCGTTCGGACTTCGCCGGAAGAAGGTCGACGACGCCGAGCTCGGCACCCGCGTCGCGGAGTCCCTGCAGCTCGTGGACCTGGTGGGGTTCGAGAAGCGCAAGCCCCCACAGATGTCGGGAGGGCAGCAGCAGCGGGTCGCCCTGGCACGTGCGCTCGTGAACCATCCCAAGGTCCTCCTGCTGGACGAGCCGCTGGGGGCGCTCGACCTGAAGCTCCGCAAACAGATGCAGTTGGAGCTCAAGCGGATCCAGCAGGAAGTGGGGATCACGTTCATCTACGTGACCCACGACCAAGAAGAGGCGATGACCATGTCCAACCGGCTCGCGGTCATGCGTCGGGGCAAGATCGAGCAACTCGGCGATCCCGAGTACGTCTACGAGAACCCCTCCACCGAGTTCGTCGCGGCGTTCCTGGGTGCATCCAACCTGCTCGAGGGCGAGGTCAAGGAGACCCAGAACGGGACCGTGACCGTCGCCCTCACGAACGGCGGCGTGACCCGCGTTCCCGCCGAGCGCGTGCCTTCGGATGCCGGCCAGCGGCTCAAAGTGGGTGTGCGGCCGGAGAAGATCAGCATCACCCGAGGGGAGGGCGAGGCACCCGCCGACATGAACAGCATCGCCGGCCGCGTCACGATGTCGACCTACATCGGCGTGAGCCACCAGTACAAGGTGCAGGCGCCCGGTGGGGCGATCCTCACCGTCTACGTCCAGAACCTGGGGGCGGAGGAAGCGCCGCACCAGGGTGAGTCTGTCGTGCTCTCGTGGAAGCCGGAGCACACGTTCGCGGTCACGCCGCAAGACGGCCTGTCGCAAGAGGAGGATGAAACATGACCGAGCAGCGCATGCCGGGGTTCGATCAGGCGTTCGCGCGTGGGATGACCTCGCGCCGGATGTCGCGGCGCAACCTGATGAAGCTGGGCGGTGCCACCGTGGGCACGCTGAGCCTGGCGCAGATCCTGGCCGCGTGCGGCGAGGGAACGTCGAGTGTGCCGGGCGGTGACACTTCGGCGCCCGGGGCGACGATGCCCGACTACGGCGCCGAGCCGGGCCCGACGATCAACTTCGCGAACTGGCCCCTCTACATCGACCAGGCCAAGGACGCGAGCGGGACGAAGTACAACCCGACGCTCGACCAGTTCAAGGAAGAGACCGGGATCACGGTCAACTACAACGACGAGATCAACGACAACGCCGAGTTCGTCAGCGAGATCCTGCCCCAACTGCAGGCAGGGCAGAACATCGAGCGTGACATCATCGTCGTGACCAACGGTCAGTGGCTGACGGCGCTTCAGAAGAACGGCTACGTCTACGAGCTCGACGCCGCGAGGCGCCCGAACTTCGACGCCAACGCCGCCGACTGGGCGCGCGATCCGTTCTTCGACCCGGGCAACAAGTACGGGATGTGCTGGCAGTCCGGCCTCACCGGCATCGGCTACAACACGGACCTGGTGTTGGCTCCGATCACGAAGGCCGCCGACCTGATGGACAGCACCAAGTGTCCGCCCAACTCGGTGGGGGTCTTGAAGGGTGACGCTCCGGACTTCGCCATGATCACCCTCGGCATCGACCCGAAGGTCTCCACGCCGGAACAGTGGGCAGAGGCGGCCGCATGGCTGACGACGCTGCGCGATTCCGAGACCTTCCGCACCGCCTACACGCAGGACTACGTGGACGACCTCAACGCCGGCAACCTGAGCGCCACGATGGGGTGGAGCGGCGACATCCTCTACTACGCCATCTGGGAGGGCTATAACTACGAGTTCGTCCTTCCCGAGGACGGCGCCTTGCTGTGGATCGACAGCATGCTGATCCCGGTCAACGCGACGAACCCCGCCGGCGCCTACGCGCTGATGGATTACTACTACCGCCCCGAGGTCGCGCAGACGGTCACCGAGTGGGTGCTGTACATGTCGCCGGTCCCGGCCGTGCAGGCGCTCATCGCGCAGCATGGTGAGGATGCAGACGACGACTTGCTCCGGGCGACGGCCGAGAACCCGCTGTTGTGGCCCGACGAGGCCATCCTCGACCAGACATCCCTGGGCGTGAACCTGCAGACGGACGAGGAGATCGCGGAGTTCAGCTCCATCTTCGATCCCATCTGGGAAGGCTGAGCGTGGCCGAGGCGGCCGACGCCGCGACGCTGCGAGAAGCGACCGACGCGTTCCGGTCCCCCCCGAAGCGGGGGGACCGGAGGCTCGCCCGCCGCAAGCGGATGGCCGCCTACGCCATGCTCACGCCAGGTGCGTTGTACCTGGCGTTCTCCTTCATCATCCCGCTGATCTTGATCGTGTTCCTCTCGCTCAAGAGCGGGGGACTGCTCTCCGGCGGGTACTCCCTCACCTGGGAGTTCGGCAACTACGCGCGGCTGCTCGACCAATACTGGGACATCTACCTGCGCTCGCTGCTGTTCTCGGGTACGGCGACCGCGATCTGCATCCTGCTGGCGTACCCGCTGGCGTACTACATCGCTTTCTACGGGGGGAGATGGAAGTCCACGCTGTTCCTGCTCATCCTGGTGCCCTTCTTCGTGTCCTACGTGATCCGCACCGTCCAGTGGCGATTCATCCTGGGTGACTCCGGTCTGATCTTCGGGCCGCTCAAGGACATCGGCGTGCTCCCGGCCGACTTCCACGTGTTGCAGACGCCCTACGCGGTGATCGCCGGGTTGGCCTACAACTTCATCCCGTTCACGGCGCTGCCTCTCTACGTCTCGTTGGAGCGGATCGACCGCCGCCTGGTGGAGGCTGCGAAGGACCTGTACGCGTCGAAGGCGCAGGCGTTCCGCAAGGTGGTCCTCCCCTTGTCGTTCCCCGGCGTGTTCGCCGCCGTCGTCTTGACGTTCGTGCCGGCGACCGGTGACTACGTGAACTCCCAGCAGCTGGGGAGCCCGTCGACATTCATGATCGGTCAGGTCATCCAGCAGAAGTTCCTCGGGGCCGCGGACCAACCTGCCGCCGCCACGCTCTCGGTGGTCTTGATGGTGGGCATGCTCCTCGTCGCTCTCGCGTACGCGCGCGCCCTGGGTACCGAAGACTCGACCCTGGCGGCCGCGGCCTGATGGGCGCCGTCGCCGAACGCGTGGCCGTCCCGATGGCAGATCCACCTCCCCTGCGTGTCAGGAAGCGCCGATGGACGTCGTTCATCCTGCCGGCGTTCACGGGGTTGATGATCACCTACCTCGCCAGCCCGGTCGCGCTCATGATCCTCTACGGGTTCAACGACCTGCAAGGGGAGCGTCAGACGGCCCGATTCACCTGCTGCACCGTCCGGTGGTGGCGCGAGATCCTGTCGAACCCTTCGCTCAACAGCGCCCTGAAGACGTCCGTATGGATCGCCTTGACGGCGGCGTTCGTCGCCACCATCCTCGGCGCGTTGATCGGTCTGGCGCTCGGGCGCTACTCGTTCCGGGGCCGCGGGGGCTTCAACTTCGTCATCTTCCTGGCGATCGCCGTTCCCGAGATCGTCCTGGGCTCCTCGCTCCTGGCGATGTTCATCCAGATCAGCGAGTCGATCCCGGGGTCCAAGGACGTCCTCAACCTCGGTTACGCCACGATCTGGCTCTCCCACGTCGGGTTCGCGGTCGCCTTCGTCGCGATCACGGTCCGTGCGCGCGTGCAGGGACTCGATGATGCGCTGGAGAGCGCCGCGCAGGATCTGTACGCCACGCCGATGCAGGCGTTCTTCAAGGTCACCTTGCCTCTCATCACCCCCGGCATCGTCGCCGGCTACATGCTCGCCTTCGTCCTGTCCCTGGACGACTTCGTCATCACGAACTTCGTGGGCGGCGCCAAGAACACGTTCCCCACCTGGGTCTACGGATCGGCCAAGCTCGGCGTTCCGCCCCACGTGAACGTGTGGGGCACGGTGCTGTTCTCGACCGGCATCCTGGTGGCAGGCCTGCAGGTCGTTCGCGCAGGGCGCAAGCGCGCCGCCTGAGCGAGCCCTGGTTCGCCCGGTAAGGTTCGTCCGGAGCGTGCCGATACAGCACACGCGGGCCGGCCCGAACCTCCGGCCTGAAGAGCCATGACGAACGGATCGACGATGTGGAGCCCGATATCCAGGCGGTCGTTCCTGCGCACCGCCGGCGGCGCTGCCGGGTTGGCGGCGCTCGGCCCGGTGCTCGCCGCATGCGCACGTGCAGCGGGAGGCTTCGATGGTGATCCGGAGGGTGTCGTCCACGTCGCGAACTGGCCGCTGTACCTGGACCGCGATCGCGATCTCAACGGGAACCTGATCCGGCCTTCGCTCCTGCGGTTCACCGATGAGACCGGCATCCAGGTCGATTACCGAGAGGTGATCGCCGACGCCGAGGGCTTCTACCAGCAGATCGCGCCCTACCTCGCTTCCGGGCGGCCCACCGGCTGGGACGTGATGGTGATCACCAACGGCGTCACGCTCACGAAGCTGACCCAGTTGGACTACCTCGAGCCACTCGATCTGGCGCAGCGGCCGAACTTCGAGAAGAACGTCGCAGAGCCTTTCCTGGATCCGCCCTATGACCCCGGCGCACGTTTCTCGATGCCGTGGCAGTCCGGTATCACCGGTCTGGCGTACAACCCAGCCCTCACCGGCAGGGAGCTGACGAGCCTGGATGAGCTCTTCAACCCCGAGTGGGCGGGCCGCGTCGGGATGTTCGGCGACGCGGTCGACCTGCCCAACCTCTCCATGATCGCGGCCGGTATCGACCCGGAGACGTCCACGCCGGATGACTGGGCACGGACCGCCGAGATGCTCCGGGCGCAGCGCCAGGACGGCATCGTGAACCGTTCGTTCCGACAGAACTACGTGCACGGGCTCGCCAACGGCGACGTCGCCGTGTCCATGGCGTGGTCGGGCGACATCTTCCAGGCGAACGCGATCGGCGCCGAGGAGGGCCTGCAGTTCGTCGTCCCCGACGAGGGCGCCATCCTGTGGACAGACGCGATGGTCATCCCCAGGCGCGCCGAGCACCCCGTCGACGCGATGCGCTTCATGGACTTCGTGTTCGACCCCACGATCGCGGCGCTGATCGCCGCCTACGTCAACTACGTCACCCCGGTCCCAGGCGCCCGGGACGTGCTCCTGGACATGGCCGAGCACGCCGAGACCGAGGAGGAGCGCGCATCCCTGCTCACGGTCGCCAACGGGTCGCTGGTCTTCCCCGACGACGAGGACCTCGCGGCCCTCAAGACCTACCGCGAGCTCACGACCGATGACGAGATCACGCTGTGGAACGAGGCGTTCTCGGAGTTCTACGTCTGAGCGGTTGTTCCGAAGGCTCGTGAAACTTTTCACGAGCGCACGAGCAGATAGCCTCTGACCTGCAGGAACGGCCTTCTCCGGCTTTGACGGCTCTCGGACGCGCTGGCTATACTGCGCCCGCTCATGGCCCCGGACCCGCAGAGTCGTTCCAGCTGGTCGGGGATGGGTACCGGGTGGGCCATCACGACCGAGATGATCGGTTCGATGCTCACGCTCGGTGGGATCGGGTGGCTGCTCGATCTCGTGTTCGGGACCGATGGCGTGTTCGTCGCGATCGGTGTGGTGCTCGGAGCCGCCCTCGGCGTCTACGTCGTGTGGCTCCGGTACGGGAGAGGGGACGGATGACCGCGATCGACCCGGAGCGCCTGCTGATGCGCCGCGTGCTCCCGTTCATCGCCCCGGCGCTGGTGGTGTCCTTCTCAGCCGGTGCGGCGCTCGCCGGGTCTGAGGCCGGCTGGTCTGCCGCGATCGGGGTCGGCACCGTGGCGGCCAACCTCGTCGCGAACGCCCTCGCCACCGCCTGGGCAGCGGGCATCTCGCCCGTGATGCTCTACGCGGTCGCACTCGGCGGTTTCCTCGTGCGGATGATCGTGCTGGTCGCCGTGCTGCTGGTGCTCGATCCCACCGTGTGGTTCTCGCCCACCGCGTTCGCGCTGAGCGTGGTTCCCACCACGATCGCGCTGCTCGTGTTCGAAGCCACGACCTTGTCGGGACGGATGCAGGCCGACCTCTGGTACTTCCGGGAGCCCACCGTATGACCGTGGGCTTGGTCGGGGCGTTGGTCGGCGCCGAGTTCCATCCGCCGGGCACGGAGGATTTCGTCTACGGGTGCTACGTGGGCGACGGAGCGACGTGCTTCAACTTCCCGGTCGCCCTCGTCGCCGCGACGGTGCTGATCGTCCTGGGCCTGTTCTACTTCGCGTTCCGTGCGCCGACCGTGGTGCCGGGCAAGCTCCAGTCGGTGATGGAGATGGGCATGGGGTTCGTGCGGGAGCAGGTGGCGATGCCCATGCTCGGTCACGACGCCGACCGGTTCCTGCCGCTGCTCGTGGCGTTCTTCTTCTACATCGTGATCGGCAACCTCTTCGAGGTGGCGCCGATGGTCAACTTCTCGCACAACAGCCGCGTGGCGTTCCCGCTGGTCCTGGGTGTCATCTCGTGGCTCGTCTACAACTACCAGGGGATGAAGAAGCACGGGGTCTTCGGGTACCTGAAGTTCGTGTGCATCATCGGCAGCGCTCCGCCACTGCTTCGCTACACGCTGCTGCCGCCCATCGAGTTCGTGACCGGCATCGTGATGCGGCCGCTCACCCTGGCCGTCCGGCTCACGGCCAACTTCGTCGCAGGTCACTTCCTGCTGGCCGTGTTCTTCTTGGGAACCGAGTTCTTCATCTTGAACGGGCCGAAGACCTGGGCGTTCGCGGCGGTGTCGTTCCCGCTCGCCGTGATCCTCGTGGCCTTCGAGGTGTTCGTGTCGTTGTTGCAAGCGTTCATCTTCACCATCCTCACCGCCTCCTACATCGGCGGCGCGATGGCTGAGGACCACTAGGCAAGGAGGCAACGGATGTTGGGACTGCTCGCACAGGTCACCGGCAACCTCGAGGGGTTGTCGACGATCGGCAAGGGGCTCGTGATCGGGCTGGCCGCGATCGGACCGGGTATCGGTCTAGGCGTGCTCATCGGTAAGTCCGTCGAGGCGATGGCCCGGCAGCCCGAGTACGCCAACCAGGTCCGTGCCACGATGTTCATCGGCATCGGCCTGATCGAGGCGCTCGCGCTGTTCGGCATCGCGTTCTCGTTCATCATCTAGGTCAGGACGGGCGATGTTGGCATCGATCGTTTCGATCCTGGGGGCTGAGGCCGAGGCCGCCGAAGGCGTGGTCAACGAGGCCGAGCGCTTCTATCCGCACATCAACGAACTCCTCGTCGGGCTGATCGCCTTCGGCATCGTGTTCTTCTTCGTCAAGAGGTTCGCGATGCCCAAGTTCAAGCAGGTCCTCGAAGAGCGCGAGTCCCAGATCCAGGGCAACCTGGAGAAGGCGGAAGAGGCCAAGCGGGCGGCGGATGCCGAGTTGGCCGACTACCGGACCCAGCTGGCCGGCGCGCGCGATGAGGCCAACCGGATCATCGAAGAGGCGCGCACGACCGCGGACCAGCTCCGCAAGGACATCCAGGCCAAGGCCGAGGAGGAGTCCCAGGCGACGGTCGCCCGCGCCCAGGAGGAGATCCGGGCCGAGCGCGACCGCGCGTTCGAGGACCTCCGTGCCCAGGTGGGCGAGATCGCGGTGCTCCTGGCAGGCAAGGTCGTGGAGAAGGAGCTCGACCAGGGTGCGCACGACCGCCTGATCGACGAGTACATCGACCAGGTGGCCTCGAGCGGCAACGGAAGCACCTGATATGGCGGGCGCGGAGCTGATCGAGGGCTACGCGAACGCTCTGTTCGCCGTGGCGCAGGGCGAGGGAGCGTTGCAGCGCGTCACCGACGAGCTGTACGCCTTCGCCAAGGGCCTCGAGCAGCACCCCGATCTCCGCGACGCCTTGACAGACGCCGCGCTGCCGGTGAAGAACCGGACCCAGATCGTGATCGACGTGCTCGGTGACCGCGCTCATACGGCCACCGTGAACCTGATCGGTCTGGTGGTGGCGGGCGGACACGCCCGCGAGCTGAGCAAGATCGTCGAACACCTCGCGCAGATCTCGGCGGCCGAGCGCCAGCGCGTGACCGCCGAGGTCCGAAGCGCGGTGCCGCTGGGCGAAGACCAGCGCGCCCGCCTGGCCACGGCGCTCTCGAGCGCCACCGGCCGTGAGGTCGAGATCCAGGTCGTCGTGGACCCGGGCGTCGTGGGCGGGCTCGTGGCCCGCGTCGGCGAGTTGGTCTTCGACGGCTCCATCGCCACCCGACTGGATGACGCCAAGCAGCACCTAGGAGCGAACCGATGACCCTGAACCTCGATCCCTCGGCGATCGCCGAGACGCTACGCCGCAACGTCGAGTCCTACACGCCATCCGTGGACCGCGAGGAGGTCGGCCGGGTCATCGACACCGGTGACGGCATCGCTCGCGTCTCGGGCCTGCCGCGCGCCATGACCAACGAGATCCTCGAGTTCCCCGGCGGCCTGCTGGGCGTGGCCTTCAACCTGGATGAGCACGAGATCGGCTGCATCATCTTCGGCGAGGCCGCCGGCATCCAGGAGGGTGACCCCGTCAAGCAGACCGGCACCGTGTTGTCGGTCCCGGTGGGCGACGCCTTCTTGGGCCGCGTGGTCGACGGTCTGGCGCGTCCCATCGACGACAAGGGCGCGATCGCCGCCGAGACCACGCGGGCGCTCGAGTTGCAGGCGCCCAACGTGGTCTCTCGCCAGCCGGTGAAGGAGCCGCTGTACACGGGCATCACGGCGATCGACGCGATGACGGCGATCGGGCGCGGCCAGCGCCAGCTGATCATCGGCGACCGCCAGACCGGCAAGACCGCCGTGGCGCTGGACACGATCATCAACCAGAAGCAGTACTGGGGGACCGACCAGGCCGTGCGGTGCATCTACGTGGCCATCGGGCAGAAGGCATCGAACGTGGCGGAGGTCGTGGATACGCTGCGCGAGCAAGGCGCGCTGGAGTACACGGTCGTGGTGAACGCGGCGGCTTCGGACCCGGCGCCGTTCCAGTACGTGGCCCCCTACTCCGGAGCGGCGATCGGCGCGCACTGGATGGACGAGGGCAAGCACGTCCTGATCGTGTACGACGACCTGTCCAAACAGGCCGTGGCCTACCGCGAGATCTCGCTCCTGCTCCGCCGTCCGCCGGGCCGCGAGGCGTACCCGGGCGATGTCTTCTACCTGCACTCCCGTCTGCTGGAGCGTGCCGCGAAACTCTCCGACGCGCTCGGCGGCGGGTCCATGACGGCGCTGCCGATCATCGAGACGAAGGGCGGCGACATCTCGGCCTTCATCCCGACGAACGTCATCTCGATCACCGACGGCCAGCTCTTCTTGGAGTCCGAGCTGTTCTTCTCGGGTGTCCGGCCGGCCATCAACGTCGGCGTCTCGGTGAGCCGCGTGGGCGGCGCCGCGCAGATCAAGGCGATGAAGAAGGTCGCGGGCCGCCTGCGTCTGGATCTGGCTCAGTTCCGTGCGCTGGAGGCGTTCGCGCAGTTCGGCTCGGAGCTCGATAAGGCCTCGCAGCAGCAGCTGTCGCGCGGCGCCCGTGTGGTCGAAGTGCTCAAGCAGCCCCAGTACGACCCGCAGCCGGTGGAGCGCGAGGTCGTTCAGGTCTACGCGGTGACCGGGGGGTACATGGATGACTACCCGGCCGGTGACGCGAAGCGCTTCGCCACCGAGTTCTGCGAGTTCTTGGACGCGCGCCACCCCGAGGTTTCCGCGGGCATCCGTGACGCCGGGGAGATGTCCGATGAGGCCGAGGCCACGCTGAAGACCGCGCTCGTGGATTTCCAGGCGTCCTTCCGCCCCAGCGAAACGGGCCCCGGTTCGGAGTCCGCGCTGGGCGAGACCACCCCGCCCGACGAGGTCAAGCCCGACGTGGGTTGGGATCGCATGTCCTCGGTGGATGAGGAGGGCGAGGACAGCTAGTGGGCGCGCAGCTCCGCGTCGTCAAACGCCGGATCCGCTCGGTCCAGTCGACGAAGAAGATCACGCGCGCGATGGAACTCATCGCGTCGTCGCGCATCGTCAAGGCCCAGCAGCGGGTGGAGCGGTCGCGGCCCTACGCGATCCAGTTGACCAAGGCGATGGAGGACGTGGCGCGCCACGCTGCGTCCCTGTCGCATCCGCTCCTGGATCCCCACGAGACCCCGGCACGCGCCGGCGTGTTGGTGATCACATCGGACCGTGGTCTGGCCGGCGCCTACACCGCCAACGTGATCAAGATCGGCGAGTCGCTCCTGGCCGGCGCGCGCGCCAGGGGCATGGATCCGGTGCTCTACGTGGTGGGGAAGAAAGGGTTCGGCTACTTCCGGTTCCGTCAGATCGCCATGGAGGCGGACTGGCAGGGGTTCAGCGAGGTGCCGCCCTATGAGAAGGCAGAGCAGATCGGCCGGCGCCTGATCGAGGACTTCGGGTCCGGCAGGATCGACGAGCTGGCTTGCGCCTACACCGACTTCCGCTCGGCGTTCACGCAGCGCGCCACGTCGCAGCGGTTCCTGCCCATCTCGCCCGAGGAGGTCGCCGGCACGGGCGCTGCAGCGGGCGGCGAGGTGCATGCCGAGTACCTGTTCGAGCCCGAGCCCGAGCAGATCCTGGACCATCTGCTGCCGCAGTACCTCATCACGCGGGTGTACGCGGCGCTGCTGGAGTCCGCGGCGTCGGAGAACGCCGCACGCAGACGTGCCATGAAGGCCGCGACGGACAACGCGGAGGAACTCATCAAGATCCTGACGCGCCAAGCCAACAGGGCACGCCAGGACGAGATCACGACCGAGCTCATGGAGATCGTCGGCGGCGCAGAAGCACTCGCGTCCGTCGGCGAGGAGGGATGACCGATGGCTGAGACGAACGGGCACGCAGAGGGCCGCGTGGTCCGGGTGATCGGGCCGGTGGTGGACGTGGAGTTCCCGCCGAACCAGCTCCCGGAGATCAACAACGCCCTGAAGATCGACGTCGAACTCGGCGGGCGGACCACCACGATCACCTGCGAGGTCGCCCACCACGTCGGCGACGCCGTGATCCGCGCGATCGCGCTGAAGCCCACCGACGGCCTCGTGCGCGGCACCACGGTGAGGAACACGGGCGGGCCGATCACGGTGCCGGTCGGCGAAGGTGTCCTCGGTCACGTGTACAACGTGCTCGGCGAACCGCTCGACGCGCCGATGGACTCGATCACCCCGGCTGACCATTGGCCCATCCACCGCGAGGCGCCCGCGTTCGCCGACCTCGAGCCGAAGAAGGTCATGCTGGAGACCGGCATCAAGGTCATCGACCTGCTGGAGCCCTACGTCCAGGGCGGCAAGATCGGCATGTTCGGCGGCGCCGGCGTGGGCAAGACCGTGGTCATCCAGGAGATGATCCGGCGCCAAGCGCAGCAGCACGGCGGCGTGTCGGTCTTCGCCGGGGTCGGGGAGCGCACCCGCGAAGGCAACGACCTGTTCCTGGAGATGACCGAGTCCGGCGTCATCGAGAAGACGGCGCTCGTGTTCGGGCAGATGGACGAGCCCCCGGGTGTGCGCCTCCGCGTCGCGCTGTCGGCCCTGACGATGGCGGAGTACTTCCGCGACGTGGAGCACAAGGACGTGCTCATGTTCGTGGACAACATCTTCCGGTTCACGCAGGCGGGCTCCGAGGTCTCCACGCTGCTCGGGCGGATGCCGTCGTCGGTGGGCTACCAGCCGAACCTGGCTTCGGAGATGGGCGACCTGCAGGAGCGGATCACCTCGGCGGGCGGCCGCTCGATCACGTCGCTGCAGGCCATCTACGTCCCCGCCGACGACTACACGGACCCAGCGCCGCACGCGGCGTTCGCGCACCTGGACGCCACGACGGTGCTCAGCCGTGACATCGCCTCGCTCGGCATCTACCCGGCGGTGGACCCGCTCGACTCGACGTCGAGGATCCTCGACCCGCGCTACGTCGGTGAGGATCACTACGCCACCGCACGCCGCGTCCAGGAGATCCTGCAGCGCTACAAGGACCTGCAGGACATCATCGCCATCCTGGGGATGGACGAGCTGGCCGAAGAGGACAAGGTCATCGTGACCCGCGCACGCAAGATCCAGAAGTTCCTGTCGCAGCCGTTCTTCGTGGCCGAGCAGTTCACGGGCATCCCTGGTAAGTACGTGCCCATCGACGAGACGATCGCGTCGTTCCGGGGTCTCTGCGAGGGTGAGTACGACCACCTCCCCGAGCAGGCCTTCTTCCTGGTCGGTGGCATCGAAGAGGCCGTGGCGCAGGCCAAGACCGTGGAGGCGGCCGCCTAGTGCTGGAGGTGCACCTCGTCACGCCTGAACGCGAGGTCTGGACCGGCGAGGTCCAGGAACTGGTCGCGGCTGGGGTGGACGGCTACGTCGGCATCCTCGGAGGTCACGCGCCGTTGCTGGTGCGGTTGGCGATCGGCCCTCTGCGTCTGCAGGGCAGCGACGGGGCATGGACCACGGCCGTGGTCGACGGCGGGTTCTTGCACGTCAGCACCGAGGAGGGCGTGACGCGCGCCGACGTCCTGGCGACCGCCGCGGAGCTGGGGCCCGAGATCGACGTGGAGGCGGCCCGCAGGCGCTTGGAGGACGTGCAGAGCAAGGTCCAGGACGCCGACGACACGGTCGCCAAGGCCGAGATCGCGAAGGCGATGGCGAGGATCTCCGCGGCCGGATAGGCGGCTCCAGGTCCGGCCGCGCGGCCCGGCGTGCCCTACCATCGTTGGGTGGATCGCTTCCTCGTGACCGGAGGCGCGCGCCTTCGCGGCACGGTCCGCGTGTCGGGCGCCAAGAACGCCGCGCTCAAACACATGGCCGCCGCGTTGCTCGCGCCGGGGCGCACGACCATCCAGAACGTGCCCCGCATCCTCGATTGCGTCCTCATGGGTCGGGTGCTCGAGCATCTCGAGGTCCCCGTGACATGGGACGGCGATGAGGTCTGCATCGACGCGACGACCCTTTCGTCCCCCGAGGCCCCCTACGACCTCGTCCGGCAGATGCGCGCCTCGATCGTCGTGCTCGGCCCTTTGCTGGCGCGATGCGGTGCCGCTCGCGTGGCGATGCCGGGCGGTGACGAGATCGGTTCGCGCCCCATCGATCTGCACCTGGCGGGCCTGGGCAAGATGGGGGCCGACATCCGACTGGAGCACGGGTTCGTCGTGGCTGAAGCGCCTCGAGGGCTCTCCGGTGCCGTGATCACGCTCGACTACCCCAGCGTCGGCGCCACCGAGAACCTGATGATGGCCGCGGTCTCGGCGCGCGGCACCACCGTGATCGACAACGCCGCGCGCGAGCCTGAGATCGCCGACACCGCCGCGATGCTCATCGCGATGGGAGCGCGGGTCGGCGGTGCTGGGACCAGCACGTTGGAGATCGAAGGGGTGCAGAGCTTCGAAGCGGTGCAGCATCGCACGATGCCCGACCGGATCGAGGCCGGGACGTGGGCCGCCGCCACCGTTGCCACGCGAGGGGACGTCACCATCGAGGACGCGCGCGCCGATCACATCGACCTCCTGCTGTCCAAGCTCTCCGACGCGGGCGCGACGATCGAGCGGACCGAGCAGGGGGTGCACGTCCGCCAGGACGATCGGCCCTCGCCCGTGGACTTCGTGACCTTGCCGTACCCGGGTCTGGCCACCGACTTCCAGCCGATCTTGATGGCCACGCTCTCGGTGGCCAGGGGCACGAGCATCGCGACCGAGAACGTCTTCGAGAGGCGCTTCCTGTACGTGGACGAACTCCGGCGCATGGGTGCGGAGATCCGTACCGAGGGTCACCACGCGGTCATCCGGGGCGTCGAGCGTCTCTCCGCCGCCCCCGTGCGGGCCCTGGACATCCGTGCGGGTGCAGCGATGGTGATCGCCGGTCTCTGCGCCGACGGCGTGACCGAGATCTCCGACGTGCACCACATCGATCGAGGTTATGAGGACCTCGAGATCAAGCTCACCGCGTTGGGGGCGGTGGTCCGCCGTGAAGGCGAGGCCCTGGTGCTGCCCGATCCCGCGGAGACGCGGTGATCGAGGACACCGAGGAGCCGGCGACGGATCGGGCGACGGGGCCGCGCGGCCTCCCCGCCGTCACGTTCCGCTGGTGGGAGGCGCTGCTCGCCTACGTGATCGGCAGCCTGTTCCTGGGAGGTCTCGCGTTCGCCGCGATGGGGGCGAGCCGTGCGGACGCCGCGCCGATCCGCGAGGTGGCGGGCGTCATCGCGCTGGACATCGTCTTCCTCGTGTCGCTCATGGTGTGGCTCCGCAACGTCCACCCGGGTTCGTGGGCGGCGATCGGGATCCGCTGGCGTGCCCGAACGGCCGCCGTGGGTGTCGTGTTCGGGGCGATCCTGTACGCCGTGGCAGCCGGCGCGCTCGCGTTCGGGCTGCAGTGGATCTACGAGCAGGTCGTCGGGCATCCCGTGCAAGCGCCGGAGCAGATGCCCCAGGGGCTGGGCGATGCAGGGACCGTCGCGTTCGTGATCCTGGCCGTGGCCCTGGCACCCGTGGTCGAGGAGGTCTTCTTCCGCGGCGTCCTGTATCGGTCCATCCGCGACCGCTTCGGCGTCGCAGCCGGCCTCGTGGGCTCCTCCGTGGTGTTCGGCGTGGTGCACGTCCAGCCGGGGCCTGTCGCCGACGCCGTGCTCCTGCAATCGGTGATGGTCTTCACCGGCGTGGGGCTCGCGTTGATCTACGAGCGAGCGGGCAACCTGCTGGCGAGCATCGCGGCACACGCGGCCTTCAACGCGATCGGCGTGACCCTGATCCTGCAGGCCCGGGTCTGAGCCTCGTATCCTGGCCGGACCGTGCCTCGCTTCCCGACCCAGGAGTGGTTCGATGCCTTCGTCGAGGAGATCAACGCGTCCGAGGAGTACCGCGTCGCGGCCGCGGAGTGGGAGGGCGACATCGCGTTCCTGATCAAGGCCGAGCCCGACAAGGGAGTGCCGGCCGACGTCTGGGGATGGCTCGATCTGCAGCACGGCCGCTGCAGCGGCGGCGGCCTGATCGATGAGGCACGCGCCGCCGAAGCCTCCTACGCGATCACTGCGCCGTACTCGCGCTGGAAGGACGTCCTGCTCGACGAGTTGGACCCCATCAAGGGCATGATGCAGGGCAAGCTGAAGGTCCGCGGCGACCTGCCCACCATCGTCCGCCAGGTCCGGGCGGCCACCGAACTCGTGCGGCTCACGGGCGTGGTCGACACCCAGTTCCCCGACGAGGCCTGAGCCGTGCGCGCGGTCGTGTTCGTCGCCGAGGGCCGAGTCGAGGTCGCCGACGTCCCCGAACCGGTGCTCGACGATCCGGCCGGTGCGATCGTGCGCGTGAGCAGGGCGGCCATCTGCGGGACGGACCTGCACGTGCTCCACCGGAAGGTGCCGATCGAGCCCGGTGACGTGCTCGGCCACGAGGCCGTCGGGATCGTCGAACAGGTGGGCCCGGCCGTCGGTAGGTTCGCCGCGGGGGACCGCGTGGTGTTGTCCTACGTGACCGCGTGCGGATCCTGCTGGTTCTGCCTGCGGGGTGAGACGTCGCTCTGTCAGGACTCGAAGGTCTTCGGTGCGGGAGCCTTCGGCGGCGATCTGCCCGGAGCGCAGGCCGAGTTCGTGGCCGTGCCGGCGGCGGATGTGAACCTGTTCGCGCTCCCCGCAGCGATCGACGACGATCGTGGCGTGTTCCTGGGGGATGTGTTGCCCACCGGCGTGGCGGCGGCGGCGCTCGCCGCACCTGCCCCGGGGGAGACCACCGCGGTGATCGGCGCCGGCCCCGTGGGCTATCTCACGACGCGAGCATTGCTCGGGGCCGGCGCCGAGCGCGTCGTGGTGCTCGACCGGGAGCCGGAGCGTCTGGAGCTGGCCCGGCGCGCCGGCGCGGAGGTCATCGACATCCGCGAGCGCGACCCGGAGATGGCGCTCGCCTCGATCACGGATGACCGCGGCGCCGACGTCGTCATCGAGGCCGTCGGCTCGACGGAGGCGTTCTCGAGCGCCCTGGATGTCGTGCGCCGAGGAGGACGGATCATCGTCGCCGGTGTCTTCGCGGGAGAGATCGCCGAGATGCAGCTCGGCGTCTGGTGGGCACGCGCGCTGCAGGTGCGCTTCCTCGGCCAGTGTCCGGCGCACGCATGGTGGGAGGCGGGCCGCGACGCCGTGCTCGCGGGGACGATCGACCCGACACCGCTCATCAGCCACCGGATGCCGCTGGACGACGCGGCCTCGGGCTATGACCTGTTCGACCGGCGCGTGGCCACGAAGGTCCTCCTGCAACCGTGACGGTCCGCTACGACCACGAGGACCCCGAGGGGTTGGCCTCGATGCTCGGCGGGTTGATCGCGCAGAACCTCCTGCGGGACCCCTCGCGGCACCGCTTGCTGCGGGCGGCGACGGTGGTCGTGCGTGCCGCCGATGCGGGCGTCGCCGTGACGATCCGTATACGCCCGGGCGAGGTGCTCATCTCTCGCGTGACCCCCCGAGCGCAGGTCTCGATCGCCGCCTCGGGGAGCGACCTGCTCGCGATGGCCGGCGCGCCGCTGCGGTTCGGTCTGCCCGACCCGCTTCGGCGCGAGGGTCGCGCGGTCCTGTTCGCCATCGCCACGGGCCGGGTCCGCGTTCGCGGTCTGCTTCGCCGTCTGTTGGTCCTCCGGCGTTTCACGATGCTCTTGTCCGCGCGATGACCCGGGTGCGGCGATGAGGACGGGACGCGACCCCGGGCGCCCCGACGAAGCCCCGTCCCAGAGGCGGGTCGAGCGGAGGTGGCTCCCGCTGTTCGCGCTGCTCGGCGTCATCGCGGTCGTCACCGGTGGTGGGCGCCGCGTGTCTGACGCGATCGCGGGTCCGGCCGAACCGGCGTTCGATCTCACGCCGGCGCTGCGGATCCACCCCGCGGCGGGCTGGGTGCCGGAGGGGTTCGACCAGGGGGCGCGTGCGGAGGCGGTGGTGCTGGCGCGCGGGACGGCCGTCCTGCGGATCGAGGCGATCCTCGAAGACCCCCGTGCGCCCCAGGACCTCTTGGACGGGTACGTGGAACAGGTCCTGCGGCAGACCTTCGTGGACCTCACCCTGGGTGAGCCCGAGACCGCCCTCGTCGACGGGGCCCCCGCCGTGCGGGCCGGGTACCTGGGGACCACGGCGCAGGGCGTGAGCGTGGAGGGGATCGTCGTCGCCACGGTCTCGCCCTCGGGTGCCGCGGTCGTGTTCGACGCGGGTGCCCCGGCCGGCGACCTGGCGTGGGCGGCCGAAGACGTGGTGTCGATGATCAGGACGGCGGAGCTGCGCTGATGGACCGCGTCCGCTCCGCGTCTTCGCACCACCGATCCCTGCTGCAACCGCGAGAGCCGGCGTTCTGGGTGTTCGCTTCGCTCGTCGGGTACGGGGCCCTGCGCATGGCGTCGGTCCTCACCGACCTCTCTGCCGCGTCGCGTTCGGGGTGGGCGTTGTCGTGGCTGCTGCTGGTGCTGTACGCGATCCCCGTGGCGGTGGTCGTCTACCGGCTGGATCTGTACGAGCGCGAGCCGCTCTCGCTCGTCGGGGGCGCGTTCGTGTGGGGTGCGTTCGCCGCCACCGCGCTCGCACTGGACGCAGCCGGATGGGATCAGATCGTGGCGCAGGTGGGGGGGCGTGCGTTCGCCATGCGATGGGCACCCGCCATCGCAGCGCCGATCGTCGAGGAGATCCTCAAAGGCGCTGGCATCGTCCTCATCTACCTGATCGCGCGCGACGAGGTCGACGACGCGATGGACGGGTTCGTCTACGGCGCGATCTGCGGGCTCGGGTTCGCCGTGGTGGAGGATGTCGTGTACTTCATGGCCGTGTTCGGCGGGACGCCGGCGGGGGTGTTCCAGGGTTTCTACGTGCGCGTGCTCTCGAGCGGTCTGTACGGCCATGTCCTGTACACGGGGTTGGTGGGGCTCGGGATCGGGTCGTTCGTGACGCGCCGGGAGGAGGGGCCGTTCGGCCGGCGGCTCGCCGTGGCCGCAGCCTACGCGGGCACGGGGGTGCTGGGGCACGCGCTGTGGAACGCCCCATGGCTCCCGGCGCTGACGAGCGCACCCGCGACGTTCGGGGAGTGGGCCATGCTGCCGCTGGCACTGGCCCTGCGCGGGATGCCGCTGCTCGTCCTGGTGGCGGTCGCGGTGCGAGCCGCCTCCGGCCGCGAGCGCCGGTGGCTGGACGGCGCCCTCGCGGGCGAGGTCGCCGTCGAGCAGATCTCCGAGGACGAGGTCGCGGTCCTGCGCGTGCCCCGGCGGCGGCGCGCGGAGGCGCGC
>JBBDHX010000024.1:0-31499 GCA_040880745.1 Actinomycetota bacterium | reverse complement strand
TTGTAGCGACGCGCTCTAGCTTCCTGGGTTTGTGTGTAACGCGTTCTGATGTGATCTATGAGCTTGGTGTAGGTGGCCGGATTGGACCGGGGGGTGCGCCCGATGGGCGACTGGTCGATGTCGACGACCTTGTCCACCTGCTCCCAGCCGAGGAGCCGCTTGTGCTTGCCCGGCAGGACCCGCGACCGATAGACCTTCTGCATCAGCGCGCGGAGCAGCACGTCCTGCACGAGCGTCGACTTGCCGCTGCCCGAGACCCCCGTCACGCACAGGAACAGCCCGAGCGGGATATCGAGGCTCACGTTGCGCAGGTTGTGCTCGCGGGCCCCCTCCAGGCGCAGGCGGCGCTCGCCCGGCACGCGGCGCGAGGACGGGACGGGGATGACCCGCCGCCCCGACAGGAACGCCCCCGTGATGGAGGGCTCGCACTCCAACAAGCCCTTGAGCTTCCCCGAGTAGACGATGCGGCCGCCGTGCTCGCCCGCGAGCGGGCCGATATCGACGATGTGATCGGCCTCCAAGATGGTGGCTTCGTCGTGCTCCACGACGATGAGGGTGTTGCCGAGGTCGCGCAGCCGCAGCAGCGTGTCGATCAAGCGCCGGTTGTCGCGTTGGTGCAGCCCGATCGAGGGCTCATCCAGGATGTAGAGCACGCCGACGAGCCCGCTGCCGATCTGCGTGGCGAGGCGGATCCGCTGGGCCTCGCCCCCGGCCAGCGTTCCCGACGTGCGTCCGAGCGTGAGGTAGTCGAGTCCGACGTCGACCAAGAAGCCGAGCCGCGCCCTGATCTCCTTCACCAGCCGCTCCGCGATCATCGCCTCGCGCTCGGTGAGATCCATGGCGTCGATGAAGACCAGGGCGTCGCGGATCGAGAGCGCCGTGAGCTGGGCGATGTTCGTTCCCCCGATCGTGACCGCGAGCGTCTCGGGCCGCAGCCGCTCACCCTTGCAGGTACGGCACGGGATCTGCCGCATGAACTGCTCGAGCTTCTCGCGGGCGGCGTCTGAGTCCGTCTCGGCGTGACGTCGTTCGATGTTGGGGATGGCGCCCTCGTAGGTGGTCCAGTACGAGCGCTGACGGCCGTAGCGGTTCTTGTACTTCACGTGGATCTTCGTGTCGGAGCCGTACAGCAGGACGTCGCGGGCCGCCTTGGGGAGCTTCTTCCACGGGGCGTCCAGACCGACCCCGTGGGCGTCCGCGACCGCCTCCAGCACCCGGTACCAGTACTCGAGCGTGGCCGAGGCCCACGGCGCCAGCGCGCCCTCGCGGACCGAGAGGTCGCCGTCGGGAACGACGAGTTCCTCGTCCACCTCGAGCCTCGTGCCCAACCCGTCGCACGTCGGACACGCTCCGTACGGGGAGTTGAACGAGAAGTTCCGCGGGTTGAGTTCGTCGAACGACATCCCGCAGTGGGTACACGCGAGGTTCTGCGAGAAGCTCTGCAACTCCTCGTGACCTTCATGAGTGGTGACGGCGATCGCCGCGATACCCTCGGCGAGTTCCAGTGCGGTCTCGATGCTGTCGGCGACCCGGCGGCGGATCCCCTGCTTGGCCACCAGCCGGTCGACCACGACCTCGATCGTGTGCTTGTAGGTCTTCGGGAGGCGGATCGGCTGGGACAGATCGCGGATCTCGCCGTCGATCCGCGCCCGCGGGAACCCCTTGTGGGCGAGGTCCTCCAGGAGCTTGCCGTACTCCCCTTTGCGCCCGCGGACGATCGGCGCCAGGACCTGGAACCTCGTCCCTTCCGGCAGGGCGAGGACCTGGTCGACGATCTGCTCCGGGGTCTGGCGGCCGATGGGCCGGCCGCAGTTGTAGCAATGG
The DNA here is from genome assembly GCA_040880745.1 of Actinomycetota bacterium. GTDB lineage: Bacteria > Actinomycetota > UBA4738 > UBA4738 > HRBIN12 > AC-51. The sequence goes on along the minus strand of JBBDHX010000024.1, from coordinate 29,675 downwards.
GGACGCCCGACCCGCGCGAAGAGAACGCGGAGGTAGTCGTAGACCTCGGTGATCGTCCCGACCGTGGACCGTGGGTTGCGCGAGGTGGACTTCTGATCGATCGAGATGGCAGGGCTCAGGCCCTCGATGAAGTCAACGTCGGGCTTCTCCATCTGCCCCAGGAACTGGCGGGCGTAGGACGACAGGGACTCCACGTACCGCCGCTGACCCTCCGCGTAGATGGTGTCGAACGCCAGCGAGGACTTCCCCGACCCGGACAGGCCGGTGAAGACGATGAGCCGCTCGCGAGGGAGTTCGACGGTCACGTTGCGGAGGTTGTTCTCGCGCGCGCCGTGGATGACGAGGGAGTCGGTGCTCACGGACGGCGAGTGTAGCCGGGGCGCCCGACACGGCTGCCTGGGCTAGGCTCCGCGGTCATGGAACGCGACCTCCGAGACACCCCGCTCTATCAGGAGGTCGAGGCCTTCTTCCGTGCTGCCCTGGAACCCGGGTTCGGGCGGGTCACCGGGATGGGCGAACCAGAGCCGTCCCCCGACGGGCGGTCGATCGCCTTCGAGGGAAGGATCCTCGACGCGCTGGAGGGGCACGGACGCACCCGCATCTGTCTGGCGGCGACGGAGGACGACGGCTTCCGCGTGATCACGGCAGGACCGAACGACGACACGGGACCGCGATGGTCTCCCGATGGGCGCACCCTGTCCTTCATCTCGGACCGGGCCACGAAGGGCCGGGGTCAGCTCTACGCCCTGCGGACCGACGACCTCGGGGAGGCGCGCGCGCTCGCGAGCGTGCCGGGCGTCGTGGAGCACCACCGCTGGTCACCGGACGGATCGAAGATCCTCGTGGTCGTCGCCGGTGAGCACGCCGAGCAGTCGGACGCCCGCGGCTCGGGCACGCTCGGGCCCGAGGCGGAACTCCCTCCGTGGGTGCCGGAGGTCGAGTCTTCCGACGACGCCGACGAGTGGCGTTCGTTGTGGATCCTCGACGTGGCGAGCGATGAGGTCCGGCGCGTCTCGCGCGAAGGGCTCAACGTCTGGGAAGCCACCTGGTTGGGCGACGCCTCGGCAGCGGCCATCGTGTCGGAGGCTCCGGGCGAGGGCGCGTGGTACACGTCCCCGCTCGCCGTCATCGACTTCGCGACCGGCGAGGATCGCATCGTCTATCGGAGCGACGTGCAGCTGGAGTTCGCCGAAGGCTCCCCCGATGGGGCGACGATCGCCGTCCTGGAAGCGCTGTGCAGCGATCGGTACGTGATCGCGGGCGACCTGCTCCTGGTCGACCCTGTGTCGGGTGAGGTCCGCCGGATCGACGTCACGGGGGACGCGTCGTCCGCCCGGTGGTTCGGTGACAGGCTCCTCGTCGCTTCGCTCGACCGGCTCGACGCGGTCGTCTCCCACGTGGACCCAGGGTCAGGGTCGGCGCGCGAGCGGTGGCGCACCTCCGAGGGGGCAGGCGCGTCCCACCAGCCATTCGCAGCCCCGTTCGCCGACGGCTCGGCGTTCGCCTGCGTCGTGAGTTCCGCGCAGCGGCCACCCACGCTCGTGGTGGTCAGCGAGGGCTCGGACGAGCGAGAGGTCGCGCACACGCGGCACGATGGGCACGAGGCGGTCGCGGCGACGCTGGCCGAGAGCCGGGCCGTGACGTGGACGGCGCCCGACGGGCTCGAGATCGACGGCATCCTGCTCCTCCCCCACGGGGACGGTCCGTTCCCGCTCCTGCTCGACGTCCACGGGGGACCCATCGGCGCCGTAACGGATCAGTGGACGTCGGTCGGGGACGCGCTCCTGCTCTCCCGGGGGTACGCGATCATGACGCCGAACCCACGGGGCTCCACCGGCCGCGGGCAGGCGTTCGCCGCCGCCGTGGTCGGCGACATGGGCGGCGCGGACGCGCTCGACGACCTCGCCGGTGTCGACGCGCTCGTCGAAGCCGGCATCGCCGATCCCGATCGGATCGGCGTGATGGGTGGCTCCTACGGCGGCTTCATGGCGGCCTGGCTCCCGGCGGTGGACGGCCGCTTCAAGGTCGCACTGTCCTTCTCGCCGGTGACCGACTGGTACTCCGAGCACTTCAACTCGAGCCTCATCGACTGGGTCGGTTCCTTCTTGGCCGATGTCCCGGAGCACCTCGGGGGCGAGCACCATCGGCGGAGCCCCGTGCTCGCCGGACAGCGTCTGCGCACACCGACGCTGTTGACCGCCGGCCTGCGTGACCGGGCGACCCCGCCCGGGCAGGCCGTGGAGATGTACCGCGCCCTGCGGACGCGAGGGGTGCCGGCGGAGGTCGCGCTGTACCCGAGGGAGGGGCATGGGGTGCGGGACTTCCCTGCGATCCTCGACCTCGTGACGCGCTCGATCACGTGGGTCGAGCGGTTCCTCCCCGCCCGATGACCGGTGCGGCCGGCCCCACGTTCCGAGAAGCCGCCCGGTTCTGGGTGAAGCTCGGGTTCATCAACTTCGGCGGGCCAACGGGGCAGATCGCGATCATGCACGGCGAACTGGTGCAGGAGCGCCGGTGGATCGGCGAGGAGGCGTTCCTGCACGCGCTCTCCTTCTGCATGGTGTTGCCAGGACCCGAGGCCCAGCAGTTGGCGACCTACGTCGGCTGGCTCCTGCACGGCATCCGAGGCGGACTGATAGCCGGGATCATGTTCATCCTGCCGGCCGGGGTCGCGATGGGAGGGCTCGCGTGGGCCTACGCCGCGCACGGTGACGTCGCGTGGGTGGGCTCCGTGTTCGACGGGCTCTCGGCCGCGGTCCTCGGCATCGTGGCTGCGGCCGCGGTCGCGATCGCCCGGCGGGCCGTGCGAACCCGCGCCGCGGTGGCGATCGCGGCCGCCGCCTTCGTGGCGATCTGGCTGATCGGGGTTCCGTTCCCCGCGGTCATCGTGGGGGCCGGCATCGCGGGACTCGCCCTCGGCACGACACGCATGGGCGTGCCCGCGCGGGCCGAGGACCTGCAGATCCCGCCGTCGCCGACCGCCGGACGCACCGTGCGCGTGGTCGCGATCGGCCTGCTCGCGTGGTGGGTGCCGATCCTGCTGGTCGTCGCGGTCGCGGGCACCGGTTCGGTGTTCTCGCGGGAGGGCTTGTTCTTCTCGCAGGTCTCGGTCGTGACCTTCGGTGGTGCGTACGCCGTCCTGGCCTACGTCGGGCGCGAGGTGATCTCCCGCTTCGGTCTCTCATCGGCCGACGTCGTCACCGGACTGGGCCTGGCGGAGACCACGCCCGGACCGTTGATCCTCGTCGTGGAGTTCCTCGCGTTCCTGGCGGCCTACCGGGCGCCGGGGGGGCTGCCGCCCGTGCTCGCGGGTGTGGCCGGTGCCGCGGTGACGCTCTGGGCCACGTTCGCCCCGAGCTTCCTCTGGGTCTTCGTGGGCGCCCCGTACGTGGAGCGCCTCCGGGGGAACCGCGCGATCCGGGCCGCGTTGGCCGGCATCACGGCAGCCGTGCTCGGCGTGATCGCCACCCTCGCAGCCTCCGTGGCGACCGCGGTGCTGTTCCGGGAGACGACGGTGGCGCATCCGTTCGGAGCCGACATCGTCGTGCCGCGCGCGACCACGCTCGACCCGGTGCATGCCGCGATCGCGGTGGCCGCCTTCCTCGCCATCCGCCGGTTCGAGGTGCACGTGGCCTGGGTCGTGGTGGGCAGCGCATCGGTCGGGCTGGCCGCCTCCGCCCTGCGGTAGCCTCCACGCGTGACCTCGCGAACGGACCTCGACGCGCTTTCGACGAAGGACCTGCACGCGCGTGCCATCGAAACTGCCACGCACCGCGCCGACGTCGTCTTCCTGTGGAGGCTGGTGAAGGCACTGCCGGTCGCCGAGGAGATCGCCGGTGACGATGAACGGGCGAAGGCCGACATCTGGCGCCCGTTGGCCCTGATCAACGACGCGCTCTACGACGCCGGTGAGGGCGCGCTGGGCGAGGCCCTGCGCCCGCTGTACCTCGAGTACCTCGCGGACGACGACTGAGCCGGAGGTGGGGCGCGACCTCGCCTCCGTATGGACGTGATCGCCGAGATCGGCGTCGAGAGGACCGCGCCCGGCAGGCGCTGACCGATGTGCGCGCTCGCGTCTGAGGATCAGATGATGCGGCGTCCCGCCCGGATCACGGCGGCGATGCGTTCGAACGCGCCGAAGTCCTCGAGGGGGTCCGCGGCCAAGGCGATCAGATCGGCCGGGGCACCGGGCTCCAGCGGCGCCCGGGTGAGCGCGGCGAGCACCCCGTCGGGGTCGAGCCCCGACTCGCGCAGGAGCGTGAGTTCGCGCACGTGGATGCCCGGCGGGATCGACCCGTTGCCGAGGTCCGTGCCGTAGACGACGTCTCCTCCGGCGGCGAGGAACCGCCGCAGGTTGTCGATCGCTGCGCGCAGGTTCGGTGTGTCGCGGCCGAACGACGTCATGTCGAGCGTCGAGACGATGCGGATGCGCCGAGCAGCCTGCTCGATCAGGTCGTCGCCGAGCTGGATCCACGGCGTGTGCGCCAACTCATGGATCCCTGCCCCGAGCGCGCGCTCGACCTGGCCCGAGCCTTGCGCGTGCGCCGTCACCGGCACGCCCAGCGCATCCGCGGCGTCGACGATGGCGACGAGGGTCGCGTCGTCCGGCGTCGGGCCCACTTCGGCGTTCAGGGCAACCTTGATCGCAGCGGCGCCGAGACCGGCGAGCCGGTGCACCGCAGCGGCCCCGTCGGCCGGCGTCGCCACCTCCACGGCTGTGCCCTCGGGCGCCCAGCTCGCCTGCGTGGGGTACCCGCCGGGGGCCGTCAACATCGGTCCCGCGGCCCGGATGAGCGGACCCTCGAACGCGGGACCGTCGGAGAGTTCGGCGAGCGGGAAGATCAGGTTGGCCGGCCACCCGAGGTCCCGCACCGCGGTCACGCCACCGGCGAGCACCGGCCAGGGGTCGGACAGGCCGATGTGCACGTGCCGGTCTGCTGCCGCGGGCATCACGAAACCATCGACCTCCAGGCGGTCCGCGTCATCGGCCGGTGCGGCCTGACCGACGCGAAGGACGACGCCGTCCTCGCAGACCACCTCCGCGTCATCCAGCACCACGCCCGGCTTGACCCAGATCCGCGACGCCGCGATCACGAGACGAGCCACGGCGGCACCCTACCCTTGCGAGCGCAGAGCGCCGGGGACGTTGCTAGGCTCCCGTCGACGGCTGGTGCACCAGGAGGGGAGCGCCATGGCAGGCACCTACGACTTCGTCATCATCGGCGCCGGCTCTGCCGGGAGCGCCCTGGCGAACCGCCTGTCCGCCGATCCGTCGAACCGGGTCCTGGTCCTCGAGGCGGGTCGGATGGACTCTCTCTGGGATGTCTTCATCCACATGCCGGCCGCCCTCGCGTTCCCCATCGGGAGCCGGTTCTACGACTGGAAGTACGAGTCCGAGCCCGAACCAAACATGGGCGGACGCCGCGTCTACCACGCCCGGGGGAAGGTCGTCGGCGGGTCGAGCAGCATCAACGGGATGATCTTCCAGCGCGGGAACCCCCTCGACTACGAACGCTGGGCATCCGACCCCGGGATGTCGAACTGGGACTACGCGCATTGCCTCCCCTATTTCAAGCGGATGGAGACGTGCCTGGCTGCTGCGCCCGACGATCCGTACCGGGGGCGCTCAGGGCCACTGATACTGGAGCGCGGACCCGCGACGAGTCCCCTGTTCGGCGCGTTCTTCGCGGCCGTGCAGCAAGCCGGCTACCCGCTCACGGACGACGTGAACGGCTACCGCCAGGAAGGGTTCGCGCCGTTCGACCGGAACATCCATCGGGGACGGCGCTTGTCCGCCGCCCGGGCCTACCTGCACCCGGTGACCTCACGGCCGAACCTGGACGTGCGCACGCGGTCGCTCGTCACGCAGATCGTCTTCGAGGGGTCCCGCGCCGTGGGCGTGCGCTACACGCGCGGCCGCGGGTCGGTCCAGACGGTCCGCGCCGGCGAGATCATCCTGTGCGGGGGCGCCATCAACTCTCCGCAGCTCTTGCAGCTCTCGGGGGTGGGCAACGCCGCGGACCTCGCTTCGTTGGGGATCGACGTCGTGGCGGACCGCCCCGGCGTGGGTCAGAACCTGCAGGACCACCTCGAGGTCTACATCCAGTACGCGTGCACGCAGCCGGTCTCGGTGCAACCGGGGATGAAGATGTGGCGCCGCCCCTTCATCGGTGCGCAGTGGCTCTTCTTCCGCAGCGGTCTGGGCGCCACGAACCACTTCGAAGCCGGTGGATTCGTCCGCGGTGACGAGGACGTCGCCTACCCGAACCTCATGTTCCATTTCCTGCCCATCGCGATCCGCTACGACGGCTCGTCGCCCGCGGGCGGGCACGGCTACCAGGTGCATGTCGGCCCGATGTATTCCGACGCCCGCGGGTCGATCACGTTGACGAGCACCGACCCCCGCCGGCATCCGGCGCTCCGCTTCAACTACCTGTCCACGGAGCAGGACCGGCGCGAGTGGGTGGAGGCGATCCGCGTGGCGCGGCACATCCTGACCCAGCCGGCGTTCGCTCCGTTCAACGGTGGCGAGACCTCCCCGGGTCAAGCCGTGCAGACCGAAGACGAGATCCGCGCCTGGGTGGCGAAGGACGGCGAGACCGCCCTGCATCCCTCGTGCACGACGAGGATGGGTTCTCCCGATGACCCGATGAGCGTCATCGACCCGCTCTCGATGCGCGTGTACGGCACCGAAGGTCTCCGCGTCGTGGACGCGAGCGTCTTCCCCTACGTGACGAACGGCAACATCTATGCGCCCGTGATGATGACGGCGGAGAAGTCGGCCGATCTGATCCTGGGGAACACACCCTTGGAACCGGAGAAGGTCGAGTACTACCGCCACGGCACGGGCATGCCTCTCAACCCCTAGGCGACGCCGGCCTCCCGCATCTGCTTCAGCTCCTTGCGCAGTTCGCGGACCTCGTCTCGCAGGCGGGCGGCGTACTCGAACCGCAGATCCTTCGCCGCCTGGTGCATCTCCTCCTCGAGTCCCAGGATCAACCGCTCCAGCTCCTCGGTGGGGAGCCCTTCTGCCGCAGAACTCTTACGGCGCTGCTTCTTCGGCGTGGTCGCAGCCGGCTCCCCCTGGCCGCGCAGCGTGAGCAAGATGTCGGTGACCTTCCTGCGCACCGTCTGCGGGTCGATCCCGTGCTCGGTGTTGTAGGCCATCTGGATCTGGCGGCGGCGCTGGGTCTCGGAGATGGCGAAGCGCATCGAATCCGTGACCGCGTCCGCGTACATGAGCACCGTGCCGTCCACGTTGCGCGCGGCCCGCCCGATCGTCTGGATGAGCGAGGTCTCCGACCGCAGGAACCCTTCCTTGTCCGCGTCGAGGATGGCCACGAGCGAGACCTCGGGCAGGTCGAGCCCCTCTCGTAAGAGGTTGATCCCCACGAGCACGTCGAACTCGCCCAAACGCAGGTCGCGGACGATCTCGATCCTCTGCAGCGTGTCGACCTCGGAGTGGAGGTACCGCACGCGGATACCCATCTCGACGAGGTAGTCGGTCAGGTCCTCCGCCATCTTCTTCGTCAGGGTGGTCACCAGGATCCGCTGCTCCTTCCCGGTGCGCAGACGGATCTCGTGGATGAGGTCGTCCACCTGCCCCTTGGTGGGGCGGATCTGTACCTCGGGGTCGATCAGGCCTGTGGGCCGCACGATCTGCTCCACGACGTTCGGACCGCTCTTCCGCAGCTCGTACGCGCTGGGCGTGGCGCTCATGTAGACGACCTGTCCGGCACGTTCGGTGAACTCGTCGAAACGCAACGGCCGGTTGTCGATGGCGCTCGGCAGCCGGAACCCGAAATCGACGAGCGTCGACTTCCGGGACAGGTCGCCTTCGTACATGCCGTGCAATTGCGGGACGGTCACGTGTGACTCGTCGATCACGATGAGGTAGTCGTCGGGGAAGTAGTCCATGAGCGTGTACGGCGCCGTGCCGGCGTCGCGTCCGTCGATATGACGCGAGTAGTTCTCGATGCCGCTACAGAAGCCGACCTCGCGCAGCATCTCCAGGTCGTACGCGGTGCGCATCCGCAACCGCTCGGCCTCGAGCAGCTTGCCCTGGTCCTGGAACCACGCCAGGCGGTCGTGCAGTTCCTCTTCGATGGTCCCGACCGCCCTTTTCATCCGGTCATCGGACGCTACGTAGTGCGAGGCCGGGAAGATCGTGTTGTCGGTGATGTCATCCTTCACGACCTCGCCGGTGGTGGGATCGAACGAGGAGATCCGCTCGATGGTGTCGCCCCACCATTCGATCCGATAGCCGAGCATCTCGTAGGGCGGGAAGATCTCGACGGTGTCGCCGGTCACGCGGAACGTGCCACGGGCCCGGCTCACCTGGTTGCGCTGGTACTGGATGTCCACCAGCCGCTGCAGCGCGAACTCGAACGGGACCCCGGTGCCCTTGTAGGTGCGCAGGATCTGGCCCTCGTACTCATCGGGCGAGCCCAGGCCGTAGATGCACGAGACGCTCGCGACGATCAGGACGTCCCGACGGCTGAGCAGTGCTGCGGTGGCCGAGTGCCGCAGCCGCTCGATCTCATCGTTCACCGAGGAGTCCTTCTCGATGTACGTGTCGGTGGTGGGGAGGTACGCCTCGGGTTGGTAATAGTCGTAGTAGGAGACGAAGTACTCGACCGCGTTATCGGGGAACACCTCGCGGAACTCGTTCGCCAACTGGGCGCCCAGCGACTTGTTCGGCGCGATCACCAGGGTGGGGCGCTGCACCTGCTCCACGACGTGCGCGATCGTGAACGTCTTCCCCGTCCCGGTGGCGCCGAGGAGGGTGACGTGCGGCTCCCCCGCCGAGACGGCCTTGGTCAGGGCTTCGATCGCCGCCGGCTGGTCACCGGCCGGACGGAACTCCGACGTGATCCGGAAGGGGGGCACCCGGCCAGTGTAGGGGGGCCCGCGGACACACCTACATCCGGCCGGCGGCGATGATCCGGTCCAGGAAGGTCCGGGTCTCGGGCCGCTCGGGCTCGGAGAACATCCGCTGGGGGTCGCCCTCCTCCGCGATCGTGCCCTCGTGCAGGAACGCCACGCGGTTGGCGACGTCACGGGCGAACCCCATCTCGTGCGTGGCGATCACCATGGTCATCCCTTCGGTTGCCAGATCCCGGATCGTGTCGAGCACCTCGGCCACGAGCACCGGGTCGAGCGCGCTCGTCACCTCGTCCAGCAGCAAGAGGTCCGGCTGCATCGCCAGGGCACGCACGATCGCGACCCGCTGTTGCTGTCCCCCGGAGAGCCGGTCGGGATACTCCTGGGCTTTGTCCGCCAGGCCGAACCGACCGAGGAGATCGTTCGCTCTTTCGGAGGCGTCGGCTTCGCTCATCCCCAAGACCTTCCGTGGCGCGAGCGTCACGTTGCGCCGGACCGTCATATGCGGGAAGAGGTTGAACGCCTGGAACACGATCCCGATCTTGCGCCGCACCGCGTCCTGGTCCACCCCTGCCGCCGTGACGTCCTGGCCCTCGATCACGATCCGTCCCGCGTCGATCGGTTCGAGCAGGTCGATACAGCGAAGGAGCGTCGACTTGCCCGATCCGCTGGCGCCGATCAGGCAGACGACCTCGTGGTCGTCCACGGCGAGGTCGATCCCGCCGAGGACCTCGAGGTCGCCGAACCGCTTGTGGACGCCTTCGACGCGCAGAGTGGCCTCCGTCACGTCACCGCCCCCGCAGCCCGGCGTCGGACACCGCGCTTGATCAACCAGTCCACGAAGAGCACCTGCGGGAGCGTGAGGACCAGGTACACCAAGGCGAGCGACATGTACGGCGTGAAGTTGAAGTACGTCGCTTGCTCGATCTGGGCTTGTCGCAGGCCCTCGGTCACCCCGAGCAGCGCGACCAGAGCCGAGTCCTTCTGCAGGCCGATGAAGTCGTTCAACAGGGGCGGGATGACGCGGCGTACCGCCTGCGGGAGGACGACGTAGCGGAGCGCCTGACCTCTGCGCAGCCCGAGCGAGCGCGCCGCGGCCGCCTGGCTCGGATGCACCGACTCGATACCCGCCCGGTAGACCTCCATCACGTACGCCGAGTACACGAGCATGAGCGCCACGATCGCCCAGAAGATGTCAGCGTTCGGTCCGTTCGGGAGACCACGCAACTCCAGCGCGGGCATCCCGAAGCCAAGCAGGAAGATGATGAGGATCGTCGGCACCGCCCGGAAGACGATGGAGTACCCGATCGCCAGCAGCCGCAGCGGTGCGGATACGGCGCCGGGCAGGCTCCGCAACACCGCCAGGAACAGGGCGAGGATCAGGATGAGCACCTCGGCGATCAGGAAGATCTCGACGTTCACCACGAAGCCCTGCAGGATCTCCCAGATCGAGCCGCGGAAGAGCGCCCCGTCGAAGAAGAGGTCGCGGACCCCGCCGGGCTTGGACCAGCCAGGGGAGCTCACGACGAGGAGCGTGATCAGGCCGAAGAAGATGAGCGTGCTGCCCAGCGCGACCCACGGCCCTCGGCCGCCCGCTCCCAGGATCTTCGAGGAGCGGCCTGGGAGCGGATCGGGTGCGCGCGGATCGACACCCGAGGTCCCTCGCGGGACGTGGACCTCCGGGCCAGGGCCTCCTCGGCTCATCGCACGGCCCGGTCCGGGCTTACGTGAAGGTCGGGACGCTGGTGTCGACCTCGAGCCACTCGTTCTTCAAAGCGTCGAGGGTCCCCGCCGCTCGCATCGACTCGATGGCTTGGTTCACGCAATCCACCAGTGGGCTTCCCTTCGAGAAGGTCAGGCCGAACTGCTCCTGCACACCGCCGACGGCCGGGAACTGCCCGACCACCACGTCCGCATAGCCGTAGAACGCGGTCGGGAAGTCCACGACGACGCCGTCGAGCTGCCCGTTCTTGAGGTCCTTGATGGCGAGGTCGAGATCGTCGTACGCGTGTCCACCGTCGGTGGGCTGGACCAGTTCCTCGATCGCCTGGAAGCTCGTGGTTCCCACCGGCGCGCCGAGGCGCAGGTCCGTGAGATCGGCCAACGTCGTCGCGCCGATCGCCGCCGAGCCCTCGTTCGCGATGAGCGCCTGGTTCACGTCGAAGTAGCCAGCGCTGAAGTCCACGTTCTCCGCACGCTTGTCGGTGATGGAGATCTGTTGCATCGCGAAGTCGAACTCCTTGGCGCCCGGAGCGAACGACTTGGCGAACGGGATCGCGACCCAACTCACTTCGCCGGCGAGGCCCATCTCCTCAGCGAGTGCGTAGGCGAACGCCGATTCGTACCCCTCACCGGTGTACGGGTCGCCGGTGAAGCCGCTCGACTCCCATTCTCCGGCGCCCTCGGCGGTTTCCTTGCCGGCGTACCACGGCGAGTACGCGGGGTTGCCCGTCGCGATCGTGAGCGTGCCGGCGGCGTAGAGGGGCAGGGCCTCGACGGCGCACGGGTCGACCGGGACGGTCGACGTCGGCGACCCGGTGTCGGTCCCGCTCGCGATCGGCTCCGATGACTCCGACGCGCATGCGGCCGCGAGCGTCGTCAGCAGGACCAGACCCAAGAACGCCTTGCGCATCGGTGCTACCCCCTCGAGATCGTTGCCTGGTGGGAACGGGCGGAGCGTAGCAGAGCCCCCTAGCGGCGGGGTTCCCACGAGAACGTTCGCGTGGCGATGACGAGTCCGGCGATCCCCCACGCCGCCACCACCGCGATGTCGGACCAGTCCATGGCGAAGGGGTGGATGCCGCTCCCTGGCAGGGTGTAGCCGCCCAGGAACGAGTTCAGCATCGCGTCCACGAGGTGCTTGATCGGGAAGATGTCGGCGACCGTCGTCATCCACGTCGGCGCGTCGTCGCCCATCGGGATGAACACCCCGGAGATGAACAGGAGCGGCAGGATGCTCGCGTTCACGATGGGCGGCGCGGCATCGGCATTGGGCACGAGCCCGGTCAGCGCCAGCGCCAGGGCGGCCAGTGCGAGCGAGCCGACCAGGAACGCGACGACGAACGAGACGAGCGAGCCACCGGTCGGCAACGTGACGCCGTACACGAGAGCGCCGAACGCCATCATCACCACGACCAGGATGGCGCCCACGATCATGCCGTGAGCCACCCGCGAGGTGAGGTACGCCCACGACGGCAGCGGGGTCCCGCGTAGGCGCTTCAAGACCCCGGCGTCACGGCTGAACACCGTCGTGATGGCGATGTTCGTGTAACAGGCGCTGATCACGCCGAAGGCCGACATCACCCCGACGAAGTAGGTGGACTGCGACAGGTCCGTGCCCTGCAGCGGCACCTCGCCCCCGCCCAGGAGCGACGTGAAGATCACCAGGAACATCAGCGGGAAGGCGAACGTGAAGAAGGCCGACGCGGGGTTGCGCCAGAACGCCTTGTTGGTGAAGCGGAGTTGTCGCAGGACCGCCCTCACTCTGTGCCCACCTCTCCCCCGGTCAGATCCAGGTACACGTCCTCCAAGGTCGGCCGGGTCACCTCGAAGACGTCGAGCGTCAGCCCCTTCGCGAGCGCCCACCCGGTGATGTCGTTCGCCGTCCGCGTCGCATCCGACGTGCTCATCGCCCACGATCCGTCGGGCTGAGGAGTCTGGCCCCACGAGGGCGGCTCGGGCGCCCCGGACGGCAGGCGGAACCGGACGCGCGTCTGCATCCGGTCGCGGCCCGCGATCGTGTCGGGCGCGCCTTCGGCGACGATCTCACCCCTGGCGATCACGGCGACGCGATGCGCCAGCACTTGCGCCTCGTCCATGAAGTGCGTCGTGAGGAAGACCGTCTTCCCCAGTGCGGTCAGGTTCTTCACGATCTCCCAAGCGTTGCGACGGGCGTTGGGATCGAACCCCGTCGTCGGCTCGTCCAGGAAGAGCAACTCGGGATCGCCCGCGAGCGCCACCGCCACGTCGAGCCTGCGCTGCTGGCCGCCCGAGAGCTTGTTGACGCGGGAGTCGCGCTTCTCCCCCAGACCGACCAGGTCGATGACCTCGTCGACATCGCGAGGCTTCGGGTAATAGCCCGCGTAGAGATCCACGGTCTCGCGCACCGTCAGGAACGGGTCCACCCCGGTGGACTGCAGCACGATCCCGATGTGGCGCCGGTAGTCCGACCCCGCCTTCGCCGGGTCGTACCCCAAGACGTCGACCTCACCGGCGGAGCGGTCGCGGTACCCCTCCATGATCTCGACGGTGGTCGTCTTGCCCGCGCCGTTGGGCCCCAGCAACGCGAAGACCTCCCCGCGCCCGACCGTCAGATCGATACCCCTGACCGCCTCGACGTCGCCGTAGGCCTTGCGTAGGCCGCGGACGGTGATGACTGCGTCTCCCCCCATGCGTTCCGAGCCTATCCCCGCCCGAACCCAGCGGCCACGTCCACGAGGTTGTGCAGCGGCTCGCCCCGGACGTACCGTCCGAGGTTGTCGACGAACACGGCGACCACCTGCTCCTCCCAGTCCGCGACGTCACCGCACACATGCGGCGACACGACCACGTTGGGAGCGGACCACCAGGGCGAGTCCGGCGGGAGCGGCTCGCGATCGAAGACGTCGAGCGCCGCCCCGCCGAGATGACCGCCATCCACAGCGGCGAGCAAGGCCTCCTCGTCCACGGTGCCGCCGCGCCCCACGTTGTAGAACACGGCGCCGGGCTTCATCGCCGCGAACGCGGCCGCGTCGAAGAGGCGCTGGGTGCCCGGGGCGAGCGGCAGCGCATCGAGGACGTGATCGGCGCCGGCGAGCACCGCGTGCAGACCCTCGGGCCCTTCGATGCGCCCGAACTCGGGGTCGTCCCGCGGCGCGCGCCCGACCAACGTCACGGCCATGCCCAGGTCATGCGCGCGCCGCGCCGCCGCCCGGCCGATCGGTCCGGAGCCCACCACGACCAGGTGCGACCCTGCCACCCGGTCACGGGTGCGCCCGTCTTCCCAGCGCCCATGCTCGGTGTCGACGATGGATCGTCGGAGCCCGGTCGCGAACGCGAGGATCGCCCCGATCGCCCACTCCGCGATGGACGCGTCGAACACCCCGCGAGCGTTGGTGACCGTGACATCGCTCTGCACGAGCGCGGGGAACAGCAGTCCGTCCACCCCGTCGCTCGCGGACTGGATCCACCGAAGGTCGGCAGCAGCGGGCCAGGCGGCTTCGAGCCAGGCTCGTTCGGCCCGCCACCAGAACAGGATGTCGGCCCCCGCCAGTTCCTCCGCGAGGGCAGCGGCATCAGGCGCGTAGCGGATGTCCGTCCGTGGCCCCGCGTGCTCGATCCCCGGCGGTGCCTCGGCGGCCGATGCGCCGGCCACCACCACGCACGGCGAGGTCACAGCGGCTCGCGCCCCCGGTAGCCGGCGCTCTCATCGTGGAAGTACTCGACACCGGCTGGGTCATCCAGACGCCAGCAGAGGTACACGGTGCGCCCGTCTCGCTCGGACGGGAAATCGACGAGACCACTCTCCGGATCGCGCAGGAGGATCCCGCGCCGCGCGAGGTCCTCCACGGCCTCCTTGAGGACCTGCTGATGGCGGAACCAGTCCGACCCTGCGACACCGCCGCCATCTCCTGCCACGTCCTCGCTGATGCGCCGGCTGCTCGCGATCAGACCCTGCCGTGCCTCGCGCACGCGCGGGAGCAGTTCGCGCAGATGCGGCACGGCGGCGTTCGCGTCCTCGACGGAGAAGCGCACCTCCTCGCTCATGCGGCCTCCAGCACGCGGCCCAGGGCGCGGAGGTCCTCGATGCGCAGGCCCTCATGATCGGGGAAACGGCCGCGTCGGTCGATCAACACCGCGGTCATGCCGAGCGCCCGGGCCGGATCGACGTCGAACTCCGGGTTATCACCGACGTAGACCGATCGATCAGCCGGCACCCCCATGCGCGCGAGCGCGCGCTCGAAGATCACGGGGTCGGGTTTCTCGACGCCCTCGATGCCGCTGATGGCCCGTACGGGGAACCGGTCGCGCACCCCAAGGTGCCCGAGCAGATCCTCGAGCCACGCCTCGAAGTTCGACACGATGCCGAGGGCGATGTCGGGGCCAGCCAGCGCCGCGAGCATCGGCTCCACGTCGTCGAACAGGGCGTAGTTGGAGACGTTGGTGAACGTCGCGTAGAGACGGTCGCGCAGACCGTTCGCCCCCTGCAGGTCAAGCACCTCCAGCATCCGCTCGTAGACGCCCTTCCAGAAGCGGGCGGAGCGCTCAGGCGAGGTCGTCCACAGTTCCCCGTCGCGGGCGGCCTCGGAGAACCGATGGAACACGGCCTTCGAGGCCTCGATGACGTCACCTCCGGTGCGTTCGTGTCCCTCGTCCGCGAGCACGCGCGTGAACAGCTCGGGGAACGACGGCGACGGGTGGACGAGCGTCTCACCGGCATCGAACAAGATGGCGCGGAACCGCACGGGCGAAGGATAGCGGGACAGGCTCAGGACGAGACCAGGCGCGCCCACAGCCGGTCGACCTGGTCTTCCAGCTCCTGGAGCGAGCCCTCGTTGTCGAGGAGGACGTCGGCCTGCGCCGCGCGCTCCTCCAGGGGGAGCTGCGCGCCGATGCGTGCTCGCACGTCGTCCTCGGAAAGACCCCTGCCCTTCGCGCGCTCGATCTGGGTCTTCTCGCCGACCGACACGACGACCACCGTGTCGCAGTCGCGATGCGTGCCCATCTCGATGAGGAGCGGGTTCACCAACACCACGATCCGGTCCGAGTCGATGTTCGCCTGGATGCCTTCATCGATCGCACGACGGACCTCCGGATGCACGATCGCCTCAAGGTCCCCGAGCGCCTGCGGATCCGCGAACACGACGGCGGCGAGCCCGCGACGATCGAGCGCGCCATCCGCGTCGACGATCTGCGGTCCGAATCGTTCGACGACCCGGTCGAGCGCCTCGGTGCCGGGCGCTACGGCCTCGCGGGCGAAGGCGTCCGCGTCCAGGACCACCGCGCCGCGGGCGCGCAAGAATTCGGCGACCGTCGATTTGCCGGAGCCGATCCCCCCGGTGAGGCCGATGAGATGCATGGCGAAGGTGACGCTCGCGGCCAGGCCCGAAGGCCCGGCCCGCGGATCACTCGTTGTGGCCCTCGCGCCGCTTCAGATCTTCCAGGATGGCTGCGAGCGAGACCTCTTCGTCGGCTTCGGCCTCGGCTCCTGGCGCGGCCTCGGGCTCAACGGCCTCGGGCTCAGGTTCTGCCGCCTCGACCACTGGCTCAGGCGCTGTCTCCGGCTCGGGCTCTGGTTCGGCGGCCTCGACCACAGGCTCGACAGCGGCTTCTGCGGCCGGCTCCTCGACGGCAGCCTCCTCGACGGTCTCCGGCACCTCAGGCGCGGGCATCGGCGGGATGACGACCTCTGCCGTCGCGGCACCGCGCGAGTCCTCGGCCGCGGCCACCGCGTCCAAGATCGCCTGCGGCACCTCGATCGCCGTCGACATGTCCGCGGCGGCGGAACCGGTGGCTGCCGGCGCCTCCTCGACGACGATCTCCTTGGCTTTCGGCGGGGCCGCGCTCACCTGGCGCATCGACAACGAAACGCGCCTGCGCGTCACATCCACGTCGATCACCTTCACCTCGACGTCCTGCCCGACAGCGAGGACGGCTTCAGGCGATTCGACGTGTTCGTGGCTGATCTCTGAGATATGTACGAGCCCCTCGATCCCGCTCGCTACCCGCACGAACGCGCCGAACGGCACGAGCTTCGTCACCTGACCACCGATCACGGTCCCCGAGGTGGACGTCCGCTCGAATTCCTTCCACGGGTCTTCCTGTGTGGCTTTGAGCGAGAGCGACACCCGCTCGCGCTCGAGGTCGACATCGAGCACCTCGACCTCGACCTCCTGGCCGACGGTCACGACCTCTTGCGGGTGATCCACGTGCTTCCAGGACAGCTCCGAGACGTGCACGAGGCCGTCGACACCGCCGAGGTCGACGAACGCACCGAAGTTCACGATCGAGGAGACCGTGCCCTTGCGTCGCTCGCCCTTCTCCAGGTTCGTGAGGAAGGTCTTGCGACCCTCGGATTGTGACTCCTCCAGGAACGCCCGTCGCGAGAGCACGACGTTGTTGCGGTTGCGGTCCAGCTCGATGATCTTCGCCTCGAGTTCGGTGCCCACGAACGGCTGCAGGTCGCGCACCCGGCGCAGGTCCACGAGCGAGGCAGGCAGGAATCCGCGCAGACCGATGTCGAGGATCAGTCCGCCCTTGACGACCTCGATCACGGGTCCCTTGATGGTCTCGCCCGACCGCATGACCTCTTCGATCTTGCCCCAGGCGCGTTCGTACTGTGCGCGCTTCTTCGACAAGATCAAGCGGCCCTCTTTGTCCTCCTTCTGCAGCACGAGGGCCTCGATCCGGTCCCCGACCTTGACGACCTCGTTCGGGTCGACGTCGTGGCGGATCGACAACTCCTTGCTGGGGATGACGCCCTCGGACTTGTAGCCGATGTCCAGGAGGACCTCGTCCCGGTCGATCTTGACGACCTCGCCGTCGACGATGTCGCCATCGTTGAAGTCGCGGAGCGAGGCCTCCAGGGCCACGATCAGCTCTTCGGGGGTCAGGTCGGGCAACTCGCCCGCCTTCGTGGCCGCCTCCGGGGCGGCCGTCATCTCATCACTCATCCGTCCGGTCTCCTTCCGCTGCGCAGGGTCGCTCGCCGAAGCGTGTGGTGGGATTCACCTCGGCGCGGGATGCGTGACCCCGCCAGCCGGGGAGAGGGTACGTACGCTGCGGGAACGCCGTCAAACGGCCTCAGTGGCCTTCGGGTGCTGCATCGGCCCAGTTCGGCCCCCAGCCGATCGACGCCAGCAGCGGCACGTCGAGGTCAACGGCGTGCTCCATCGGCTCGCGGACGACGTCGGCCGCCTCCTCCACCCGAGCAGCGGGTACCTCGAAGACGAGCTCATCGTGCACGGTGAGGAGCATGCGGCACCCGAGGTCATCCCGGTCTCGAAGAGCGCGATCAACCTCGATCATCGCCACCTTGAACACGTCGCTCGCGCTGCCCTGGATGGGTGCGTTCAACGCCTGGCGCTCACCGAGTTCCCGCAGCCGCCGGTTATCGCTCGTGAGCTCGGGGATGTATCGGCGCCGCCCGAGGATGGTCTCGGTGAACCCGTCCAGCCGGGCGCGTTCGACCTGCGCCCGCAGGTACTCCTTGATCATCGGGAAGGCCCCGAAGTACCCGTCGATGATCTCCTGCGCCTCATCCGCCGCCAGATCGAGCCGCTGCGCGAGACCCCACGCGTTCATCCCGTACGCCAGACCGTAGTTGACGGCTTTCGCGCGGCGACGCAGCTCACCATCGATCTGCTCGATGGGCAGGCCGAAGACCGTGGCGGCGGTCGCGGCATGGACGTCGGCCCCGGTGGCGAACGCCGCACGCAACCCTTCATCCCCCGACAGGTGGGCCAGGATCCGCAACTCGATCTGCGAGTAGTCCGCCACCAGCACGACCTGGTCCGTTGTGCCGGGGACGAACGCCTTGCGGATCTGCCGACCCACCTCCGACCGCACCGGAACGTTCTGCAGGTTCGGGTTCGTGCTGCTCAGCCTGCCGGTCGCCGCCGCCGCCTGGTTGAAGGTCGTGTGGATCCTGCCGTCGCGCGGGTCGACGAGTTTCGGCAGAGCCTCGAGGTAGGTCGAGTTGAGCTTGTCCAACTCGCGCCAGAACAAGAGCGCATCCACGATCGGATGGGCGTCCCGCAGCTTCTCCAGGACGCTCGCGTCGGTGGACAGCTCCCCCTTCGGTGTCTTCTTCCCCGGCTGCAGCCCGAGTTCGCCGTACAAGATCTCACGCAACTGGGGAGGCGAGTTGAGGTTGAACTCCCTGCCGGCGTGGCCGTAGGCCTCCGCTTCGAGGGTCGCCATGCGATCGCGCACGTCGCCGGCGATCTCTTCGAGGTAGTCGACGTCCAGACGGACACCGCGCGCCTCCATGCGCGCGAGCACGGACGACAGGGGCAGCTCGACGTCGTCCAGGAGCGAGCGCAGGCCCTGCGCTTCGATCTTCTCCTGCAGGACGGGCGCGAGCAGGCCGACCGCGGCGGCGGTGGCGGCGGTGGAGCGCCAGGGATCCTCGGCGAACAGCTGACCGGCGCCCTCTTCCTCCGCCTCCCCGATGACGTCGGTTCCCAGGTGGTTCTCGCAGAGCGTACGCAGGGGATAGTCCGCGGAGGCAGGGTCGAGGACGTAGGCGGCGAGCAGCGTGTCGAACACGACCCCGCGGAGGCCGGCGCCGCCGGCCAGGACCGCCCGTTCCAGCGCCTTCGCGTCGTGGGTCCACTTCGAGACGGTGGGATCGGCGAGCGCCTCCGCCAGCGGGCCAGGGCCTGCCACAGGCGCGTAGGCGGCTCGTGCGCCGCCCGCCGACGCAGCGGCGCCCACCACGGATCCATCCTCGATCCGGAGCGTCACGGCGACGGGACCCTCGGCGAGCAAACCAGCGAGTTCGGCCGCATCGACCTGCCGCAGATCCAGTTCGGCGACCTCGACCTTCGGCTTCAGCCCGCCCGTGGCCTCGTGCAACCGATCCAGGAGCGAACGGAACTCGAGTGCCGTGAAGAGCCGGCGCACCTCCTCCGGGTCGGCGGCGCCCATGACGCAGTCCTCCACCCCGACCGGGAGTTCCACGTCCACGACGATCCGCGCGAGATCCTTGTTCAGCGCCAGGCGCGCGACCGAGGCCTCGACGTTCTCCCGCTGCTTGCCCTTGAGCTCGCCCGTCCGTTCCACGAGCTCCTCGACCGTGCCGAACGCCGCCACGAGCTTGGCCGCGGTCTTCTCCCCCACCCCCGGCACGCCGGGGATGTTGTCGGACGTGTCGCCCTTGAGCGCGACGAAATCCAGGTACTGCGCGGGGGTGACGCCGTACTTCGCCGATATGGCGGATCCATCCATCCGGTCGATCTCGGAGATGCCCCGGCGGTTGAACAGCACGCGAACCGCGCCGCGGTCCCCCTCGCGGTCGCGCACCAACTGGAAGAAATCGCGATCCGCCGTCACGATCGTGGCATCCACGCCCGCCTCGCTCGCCTGCGTGGCGAGCGTCCCGAGCGCGTCATCCGCCTCGTGTCCCTCCACCCGGATGACCGGGATCTTGAGCGCGCCGAGCACCTCCTCGATCAGACCGAGCTGAGGCCGGAAGTCCGTCGGCGTCTCGGCTCGGCCCGCCTTGTACTCGGGATCCATCTCTAGACGGATGGTCGGGGGCCCGGCATCGAACGCCACCGCGATGAGATCCGGATGCTCGTCGCCGAGCAGCTTGATGAGCATCGACGTGAACCCGTAGACGGCGTTCGTCACCGTTCCACTGCTGGTGGCGAGCGTGGCGGGGAGCGCGAAGAAAGCCCGGTAGGCGAGGCTGTGGCCGTCCAGGAGGATCAGTTGGCGGGGGTCGGCAGCGGGCACCTGGCCATCCTGCCACACGCGGCCGACAGGCCCTCGGCCCGTACGATGGTTCGTAGCCGAACGGGTTTGACGCGAATCCGATCTCCTGGGTAGGATTCGCGCCGCCAACGCCGGATCCGCTCGAGGAAAGGACGAAGGAACGCCCATGGGAGCCACTTTCGTGATCGCTCTGCGCGAGGGCATCGAGGCCGCCCTCATCGTGTCGATCGTCCTGGCGTACCTGCAGCAGATGCACGCCGGCGATCACACACATCTGGTCTGGTGGGGCGCCGGCTCGGCCATCGTCGTATCGGCGATCGTCGGGGGCATCATCTTCGCGGTCGGGGCTGAGTTCGAGGGCACCGCCGAGCAGCTGTTCGAGGGGTTGGTCACGCTCACGGCGGTCGGCGTCCTCACCTGGATGATCTTCTGGATGCGCCGGCAGGGAGCGCGGATCAAGAGCGACCTGCAGCACAAGGTCGATGCGGCGCTCGTCGCCGGGGGAGGCGCGCTCGCGATCCTCGCGTTCGTGGCCGTGCTGCGCGAAGGGATCGAAACCGCCCTGTTCCTGTTCGCAGCCGCCAAAGGCACGGCTGTTGGCGCGGGGGGCGTGGGGAGCCAGCTCGTCGGCGCGGTCCTCGGACTCGGCCTCGCGGTGGTCCTGGGCGCCCTGCTGTACCGCGGGGGCATCAAGATGAACCTGCGGA
Organism: Actinomycetota bacterium; assembly: GCA_040880745.1. Lineage (GTDB taxonomy): Bacteria > Actinomycetota > UBA4738 > UBA4738 > HRBIN12 > AC-51. The sequence goes on along the minus strand of JBBDHX010000024.1, from coordinate 8,667 downwards.
GCTTCTTCCGGGTGACGGGGATGCTGCTGGTGGTCGTGGCTGCGGGGCTCTTCGCCTTCTCGCTGCATGAGCTCCAGGAGGCCGGGTGGCTCCCGTTCCTCACGGCGACCGCGTTCGACGTGTCCACGACCCTGCCCGACGACACCGGCATCGGTGCGGTCCTGCGTGGGCTCCTGGGCTACAACGCCGATCCCACGTGGCTCGAGATCGTCGCCTGGTTGGCATACCTCTCGGTGATCGGTTCGCTGTTCCTGCGCCCTGCGATGGCGCCGGTCCGCTCCCCCGCCGCCCTCGTCGACGCCGGGTAGAACGGCACCGGATCGCGGGCCATGCTGCCAGCGTTGGCGCTCGCGACGATCATGGTGTGGGTGCGGCAGACCCTCGCGTGATGGTCGAGGGTCTGCTTCTTGTCACACTTCCCCGTCGTCTCGGCTACCTGCGGCGTTGTAGTCTTCGTGCTGGTCAGCGATGCCTTTCGTCGAGTTGACAGCCCTCAACCCTGCATCTAGGCTCCGCGACGGTCCCGGTGGGTCACCGGATGAGACGCGAAGGGCTCGCCCGGAGCGGCTGCCGGAGGGTCGCAGGGACCTATGCGTGACGGGCCGCGGCGCTCGATAGGGATGGATCGCGTTTGGGGAAGGCGCGATCGGTTCCGAGGGGCACCGCGGCCCGTCATCTTTCGTTCCGAGGTCGCGGGCGGGTCACAGCACGGCGTCGAGGAACCGGCGGGTCTCCGGTTCCCGCGTGTGATCGAAGACCTCGTCAGGGGTTCCCTGCTCCAAGATCACGCCCTCGTGGAAGAAGCACAGGCGGCTGGCCACCTCGCGGGCGAACCCCATCTCATGCGTCACCACCATCATGGTCATGTGCATGTCGGTGGCGAGTGACTTCATGACGTTCAGGACCTCCCCGATCAGCTCGGGGTCAAGGGCCGACGTGGGCTCGTCGAAGAGCATCACGTCGGGTTCCATCGCCAGGGCCCGGGCGATAGCGACGCGCTGTTGTTGACCGCCCGACAGCCGGATCGGGTACTCATCAGCCTTGTCGGACAGGCCCACCTTCGCTAGGAGCTCGAGTGCCATCGGGCGAACATCGGTCTCGTTGAGTCCCTTGACCCGTATCGGTGCCTCCATCACGTTCTGCAGGGTGCTCATATGCGGGAAGAGGTTGAACTGCTGGAAGACCATGCCCGCGTGCATCCGCAGTTTCCGGATCTCCTCCTTCTTCCGCCGGGTCCGGTGGCCGCCGTCGAGCCGGATCCCTGCGACCTCGATGGTTCCCTCGGTGGGGTCCTCGAGGAAGTTGATGCAGCGCAGGAGGGTGGACTTGCCCGACCCGGAGCGGCCGAAGATCACCACGACCTCGCCCCTGTCGACCTCCATGTTGATGTCGCTCAGGACCTCCAGGTCGCCGAAGCGCTTATGCAGGTGCTCGACCCGCACGACGACCTTGTCCGTGTTCACACCTATCCCCCGGCGTGCCCGCGTCCGGGCGGATACTGGCCGTCGAGGGCACCGATCGGCGCCTCGGCGTCCTCCTGCCGGGCACCGCCAGAGAGCAGCCGAGGCCGGCGGTCGCGCTGCGAACCGGTCTCTGCCCGGACGTAGCCCTTGGACAGGCGGCGTTCCAGCCTTGCCTGGAAGAACGTGAAGATGGCGGTGAGTGCCCAGTAGAGCGCCGCCGCGATCAAGAGCGACTCCAGCCTGCGAAGGTCTTGGTTCCCCGTGAGGTTCGCCCGTTTGAAGAGTTCCGCCCTGGCCAACTCCACCCCGAGGAAGCCCACTAGGGCTGTGTCCTTCATCAGGGCGATGAAGTCGTTGCCCGTCGGCGGGATGATCACGCGGATCGCTTGCGGCAGGACGACGCGGCGCATGCGCTGCGCGTAGCTCATGCCCAACGCGTCGGCGGCCTCCGCCTGGCCGTGGCCGACCGACTGGATGCCGGCGCGGAAGATCTCGGTCATGTAGGCCCCGTAGTTCAGGCCGAGCCCGATCACACCGGCCTGGAACGCGGTCAGGGTGAGCACGTTGATGAGCGAGATCCTGTCCATGCCCAGACCTACCTGCGGAAGTGCGTTGTAGATCAAGAACAGTTGCACGATCAGCGGGGTGCCCCGGAAGAACGACGTGTAGAAGCCGGACACACCGTTGGCGAACGGGTTGCTCGACAACCGCCCGAGAGCACCGAGGAGCGCGAGGACGATCGCCAGCACGATCGCGCCGAGCGCGAGGAACATGGTGAACAACACCCCGGTCGAGATGTACTGCACGTTGTCCTGCATCCACGCGGTGTCCAGATCCGCCAGGGCGAGGAACAGGCCAAGCACCGCGAAGATCGCGACCCAGACGAGGGCGAGCTTGAGGCGGAAAGGGATCTTGGCACTCGCGAGCGCCATCGCCTCGGGATGCCCGGCTGCCCGGCGCCCCAGCACGAGCAGGACCACTTCAGCGACGGCGAATCCCGCGCCGACGTACACCTCCGCCCACGACGTCAGGCCCTTGTCGGCAGCCAGCCACCCGGCCGTCCCGAGAGCTGACGCGACCGCGATCCACCACGAGAGGCGCCAATGCGAGTACAGCAGCCCCCCGGCAACCAGGCAGGCCACGCCCAGTGAGCCGAACGTCGCGATGTCACCGACGGGGACGTCGACCGTCGAGGTGAAGACGAGCAACGGCAAGAAGATGAGGGCGAGCGCGCCCTCCGTGAGGAGCACCCACGCCGCGATCAGCTGCATGGCCGAACCCTGAGGCACGTGCGCGCTGTACGCTCGCGGGAGCCGGCTCTCGCCGGCTCCCGCGTCTGACGCTTTACCGTTCAATGTGATCTCCGCCCGGACGAGCCAGGCCTCACACGACCGTGATGTCCTCTCCGTACCACTTGATCGACAGCTCGGTGAGGGTCCCATCCGCGTGCATCTCGTCGACGATCGCGCTGACCGCCTCGACCAGGCTCGTGTTGTCGATCGGCGAGTTCTTGTCGAAGGCGACCGAGAGCGGCTCGCCGTAGAGCGGGCTCCCGACGTTCTTGATGGATCCCCCGTCCACGATGTACTGATCGATCGTGGGTGTGGCGGTCATCGCCGCATCACATCGCACCCCGTCACCCAGCGCGAGCTGGTCGAGGGCGTCGGTGTCCGTCTCGAACGACGAGATCTTGGCGTCGTCGATCACGAACTCGAAGTCGTAGCCCGGGATGTCCAGCTGCTGCAGCAGGAACGACTCGTAGGTCGTCGACTTGCCCACGCAAACCTTCTTCCCATCGAGGTCCGTCGTCAGATCCTGGATGGAGGTGTTGTCGGCGTGCACGGCGATCGATGCCGGCGTGTAGTAGTAGGCGGGCGTGAACGAGAAGATCTCCGTCCGCTCGGTGGTCACGGTCATCGACCCGACGTTCATGTCCCAACGGTCGTTCCACGCTCCGGCGGTGACGTCGGTCTCCCAGTCCCGGTGCTCGATCTCGGCGGTGACACCCAGCCGCAGGGCGATCTCCTTGGCGACGTCGACGTCGAAGCCCTCCCACTCGCCCGTCTTCGTGTTGTACGAGGACTGAGGCTTGTACTTCTGGTCGGTCGCGACCCGGATGACCCCGTCCTCGTTGATGCGCGCGAGCAGGTCCTGCTCGACGGACGGTGAGGCCGTCCCTGTCCCTGTACCCGTCCCGGTGCTCACGGGCGTGCTGGGCTCATCCCCGCACGCAACGCTCACCATCGCTAGGACGGCGATCAGCACCGCCGTGCGGCTGTGGAACTTCGACATCGCGTTCGTCCTCCTCCCGGTGGGAGCGCGGAGCGCTCCCTCCTCTCGTCCGCGCGTACCCTACGTCTCCCCGCCCGTGCGAGCAACGCGACCGAGGGCGGCCCTCCCTGCGGGGAGCCAACGCACGCCTTCTGCCTGGTAGATACGCACGATGGGCGGTTCGGGCTCTCCATCGGGACCCCAGGCGTACCGGCGCGCCACGCCCGCGAAGGGACCGACCGAAGCCAACCCCTGCGCCAGCCCCTGGCGTGTAGCCCCGACAGCCCCCGTGGCGTGCAGGATCATCATCCCCGCGTCGTAGCCCTCGGCCGCATAGGGACCGGGGTCCAGCCCGGTTGCCTCCTGAAAGTCGTGGATGAAGGCTTGGTCGCCAGGCCGTGCGCTGGTCGAGATGTCCCGGCACCCACAGACGCCGAAGGTCGCCGCCGTACCGGTCCCGATGAACCCGTCGGTACGCGCCTGATCGGTGAGGATCATCGCACCAACGTGCTCGTCGCGGAGCACACGCGCCCCAGCCGCGGAACCAGACCAGATCAGGCCGTCGCATCCCTCGGGGCTGTTCGCACGCGCGTAACCGGTCCCGTGAGCGGCCTTCTCGATCCGTGCGGCCATGAGGGTGGACCAGGTGCCGGGCTCCGCGATGATGCAGCCGTCGGGAACGGCGTCCACGGCGACGTCCACGGTTGCCACCGCCAGCTCGCGGCCGCTCGGCACCAGGCGCCACCACCGGGCGCGATCGACGGGAGGATCATCGAGGGCGGAGAGCGACATCACGGGGACGCCGGCGGATGCGAGCGACGTCATGGCAGCGGGGCCGGCGAGCGTGAAGGGCGCGACGACCACGCCGATCACGGATGGATCGGCAGCAGCTTGCCGTGCCGCTTCGCCTGCGGGATCCGCCGCGAGAACCCGGAGATCCACCGGGCTTCCTCCCAACGCCAGGTTGAGGCCGAGGACCGCCGGAGACACCACGCTCAAACCGTCGGGCAGGTCCGGCGACTGCAGCACGACGATCGTGGGTCCCGCGGGAAGCGGACCTGGGTCGCTGCAGCCCGCGACGACGGCCATCACGCAGACCGCGATGATCCATAGACGCGCCGGCATCCCCATAGGGCCGCTAGGCTAGCCCGGCGCCGGGATGGCGGAATCGGCAGACGCGCGGGTCTCAAAAACCCGTGAGCGAGAGCTCGTGAGGGTTCGATCCCCTCTCCCGGCACCACGAGGAACTCACCCGGTACTACGCGATCGAAGCCCGGAACGCCTTCACCAGAGCGAGGAGCCCGGGAGCGCCCTCGTCCTGGAGCGCGTGCATCAGCGCGGAGCCGACGATGACCCCGTCGGCGAACCCGCAAGCCTCGGCGGCCGCCTCTGGGGTCCCGATCCCGACCCCAGCGAGCAGCGGCAGATCGGTGTGGGGCCGCAGCGCCTCCACGACCTCGGCCGCCGTGCCCTCCAGACCGTCCCGGGCGCCCGTGACGCCGTAGGTCGCCACGCAGTAGACGAAACCATTGGAGGCCCGCCCGATCAGGGCGAGCCGCTCGGTCCGAGTCCCGGGCGACGCGAGCAGGACGGCGTCCACGCCTCGTGCGGCCGCCGCCGGCCCCCACGCCTCAGCCTCGTCCACCGGCAGGTCGGGGACGATCGCGCCGCTCACCCCGGCGGCCACCAGGTCGTCGAGGAACATCGCTTCCCCGCGTCGAAGCACCGGGTTGGCGTAGGTCATGACCGCGACGGGCACGTCGAGGGCTGCCTCCGCGATGGTGGCCAGCACGCTCGTGGGGGTCGCGCCGGCGGCGAGCGCGTCGGCAGACGCGCGCTGGATGACGCCACCGTCCATGATCGGATCCGAGTGCGGGATGCCCACCTCGACGGCGTCGGCACCCGCTGCGGCGAGCGCGCGCAACAACGCGGCGTCCACACCCGGGTACCCACCGGTCACGTACGGGACGAACGCCTTGCCGCCCGCATCACGGACCGCGAGGAGCGCGCGTTCGAGCGCTCCCACCTACGCGACCCCCAGCGCGGCGCGCACCGTGTCGAGATCCTTGTCGCCGCGCCCCGAGAGACAGACGAGGATCCGAGCGCCTTCGGGGAGCGGGCGGTGCAGGAGCCAGCCGAGGACGTGTGACGGCTCGAGCGCAGGCAGGATCCCCTCGGTGCGGCCGAGGACCTGGAACCCCGCGAGCGCGTCTTCGTCCGTGGCGCTGGCGTAGGTCGCGAGCCCCGCATCTTTGAGGTAGGCATGCTCTGGACCCACGCCCGGATAGTCGAGTCCCGCCGAGATCGAGTGGGTCTCGATGACCTGCCCGTGGGCGTCTTGCAGCAGGTAGGACATGGCGCCGTGCAGCACGCCGGGCTGGCCGAGCGTGAGGGAGCGGCAGTGTTGCCCGAGCTCGCTCCCGCGCCCGCCGGCCTCGATCCCGATCAGCTGGACCCCGGGGGCACCCACGAACGCGGTGAACATGCCGATCGCGTTCGAGCCACCACCCACGCACGCGAGCACGTAGGAGGGATCGGACCCGAGTCGTTCGGCGTACTGGGCGCGTGCCTCGTCACCGATCACGCGCTGCAGATCGCGCACGAGTCCCGGGAACGGGTGCGGCCCCACCACCGAACCGATGATGTAGTGCGTCGTCCGCACGCTCGCCGCCCAGTCACGCATGGCCTCGTTCACGGCTTCCTTGAGCGTCTTCGATCCCGCCGTCACGGGAACCACCTCCGCACCCAGCAACCTCATCCGGGCGACGTTCGGTGCCTGGCGGTGCATGTCCTCCTCGCCCATGTACACCACGCACGGAAGGCCCAGGAGCGCACACGCGGTGGCGGCCGCGACGCCGTGCTGGCCGGCGCCGGTCTCCGCGATGATCCGTTCCTTGCCCAGGCGCTTGGCGAGCAACGCCTGCCCGAGCGCGTTGTTGATCTTGTGCGCGCCGGTATGCGCGAGGTCCTCGCGTTTCAGCCAGATGTCATACCCCAGCTCGGCCGATAGCCGCGCCGCGTGGGTGATCGGTGTCGGCCGCCCCACGAAGTCGCGCGCGAGCGTGCCCAGCTCCTTCGAGAACCCGGGATCCTCACGCAACGTAGCCCACGCCTCGGCGAGTTCGTCCAGGGCGGGGATCAGGACCTCCGGCGCGTACCGGCCGCCGTAGGCGCCGAAACGCCCCCGGGCATCGGGGAGCGTGGCGGGCGTGGTGCTCATCGTGGTTCCTCTCCGTGGATCAGCGCGTGGATCTGCGCGCCGGGGTCGGGTGACCGCATCAGTGCCTCGCCCACGAGGATGGCAGACGCGCCCGCGCGCACGACCGCCTCGACGTCGGCTCGGGTGCGCAGACCGCTCTCCGCGACGGCCACGCGGTCCGAGGGGATCTGGCCCAGGCGCGCGAGCGAAGCCTCCACATCGACCACCAGGGACTCGAGGTCGCGCGCGTTCACCCCGATGACCTCGGCGTCGGTGGCGAGGACCCGCTCGAGGTCCTCATCGGAATGCGTCTCCACCAGCGGCTCCATCCCCAGGTCTCGTGCAGCGCCGAGCATGCCGAGCAGTTCGTCGTCGTCCAGGCACGCCGTGATCAGCAGCACCGTGTCCGCGCCGGCCGCCCGCGCTTCCAGCAGCTGCGAAGGGTGCACCAAGAAGTCCTTCCGCAACACGGGATGCTGCACGGCGGCGCGCACGGCCCGCAGGTCCTGCATCGAGCCGGCGAAGTGGCCGGGCTCGGTCAGGACCGAGATGACCGCGGCCCCACCGGTGTCATACGCCATCGCCTGCACCACGGGGTCGATGTCCTGCGCGATCGCTCCCGCTGAGGGCGAGGCGCGCTTGACCTCGGCGATGACGGCGACCCCGTCGGTCACCGCGTACCCGCGGAGCGCCCACGCGAGGTTCCGCGCTGCGGGGGCCGAAGCAGCCTGTTCGCGCAGAGCGTCCTCATCCAGTGGCGACAGCGCGAGCCGTGCTCGCGACGCGGTCACGAAGTCGGTCAGGAATCCCATCGAACGCGGGAGTCTATCGGCGCTGCTCAGACCGCCGCCCAGGCGAACGCCGCCTCGAGGTCCAACTCCCCTTCCGTGGCAGCCCGGCCGATGACCGCACCCACGGCGCCGGCCTCGCGAAGCGCCGTGAGATCCTGCCGCGAGCGGATGCCGCCCGCGGCGAGCGTCGGCCGGCCCGATCGTGCGACGCCGCGCACGACGGCGGCGTCGGGTCCACCCAGACCGCCCACCCGCGCCACGGCGGTCACCAGGAACCCGGACGCGCCGCCGGCCGCAAGCCAGCCGACGGTGGTCATCAGGTCGAGGTCCACGGGGTCGATACCGCGGGACCGGATCCTCCCGTCCTGCACCTCGATACCGACGATGCCCGCCGGACCCAGGCGCCCGAGCAGCGCCTCCGCGGCGTCACGGTCGCCCAGCGCGGCCGAGCCGATCACCACACGCGAAGCCCCCGCCTCGAGGAGGATCGACGCGTGCTCCCAGGTCCGAACGCCCCCGCTCGCCTGGATCCTGGTGTCCGGCCAGGCAGCACACAGCCCGGCGATCACGTCCGCGTTCCGCACGCTCCCGGTGAATGCCAGATCCATGTCCACGACGTGGAGCCACCGCGCTCCGGCAGCCACGAAGGACCGTGCCGCCTTCACGGGGTCACCGTCGAACGCGTCCGTCGGCACCGGGCCACCGGGGGTGAACACGCCGAGCCGGCGATCCGTGCAGTCGATCGCGGGGAGCAGCGTGAAGGTCACACGCGAACGATACCGGCGTGTCTACCCGACGGGCTCGTGCTCCAGACGAGCCGCCCGCTCGCCCAAAAGCGAGCGGATCTCATCCATCAGCGTGTCGGACGGATGCACGCGGAAGTCCCCGAGCTCGAGCGGCATCGCACCCTGGGAGGAGAGGAACCGCAGGCGCACCCGGGCTT
>JBBDHX010000023.1:19847-32705 GCA_040880745.1 Actinomycetota bacterium | reverse complement strand
CCGCCGGCGATCCCGCGGATGGCGCGGCCGGCGGCTTCGTGCATCGAGTCGCGGTTGGTCGCGGTGACGAGCGCTGCGCCTGCCTCGCGCAACGTGCGCTCGCGCCCGAGGTACTCCAGCTGGCGCTGCATCAGTCCCCACATGCGGACGACGGACAGGATGAACAGGAGGCAGGTCGCGCCGATGAGGACGGGGACGTTGTTCGTCATCCCCTTGCTGACCTCGAAGCCGAGCAGAGCGGGTGCGAGGAGCGAGGTCGCGGCGAGCACGATGAGTCGCCGGCTGGTCAACACCTGATCGGTGTCGTGCGCGCGCTCGGAGAGCTGTCGCATCGATGGGTGCAGCGCTGCCGCGCCGAACAAGATGTAGAAAGCCATCCAGCCGGCCTCGAGCGGTCCGGACCCGGGCTGGTAGCCCGCCTCGGTGTACAGGCTCATCCATCCGTAGACCGCGTCGGTGGCGAACAGCGTCACGACCGCGGCCGTCATCAACCAGAACGACGCGGGTTTGCGCCCGGCGCCCACGGCGAGCCGGATGGCCGCCGCCAGCAGCAGGATGTCGGCCATCGGGTAGGCCATCGAGGTGAGCTTGATCGGCAGCGTGACGTCCTGGGCGAAGACCTGCGGCGAGATCAGCAGCACCCAGGAGATGGTCCCGAGGCCGATCGAAAGGACGAGTGCGTCGACCAAGCTGGCTCGGTCCCGGCCTGGGGTCCGAGCCCGGATCAGCATGATCACGCCCGCGATCAGGAACACGTACACGGCCAGATAGAACCCGTCGGCCCATCCGGGGAACGGTACGTAGCCGTCGGCATCGAGCGGGAACAAAGACGGGAACTTCGGGTGGAACAGCGTCTCGTAGTTGTAGGAGACGATGTCGCCCGCGATGAACACGAACTGCCCGATGGCGAACAGGATCCACGGGAGCCGATGCTGCGGCCTCCACATCCGAACGGCGACGAGGATCAGCACCGGGGAAAGCAGGCCTGCGACGTTGAAGACCCAGGGGGTCCGGCCGGTGATGAACCAGAGACCCGTCAGGGCGCCGGCGGCGATGGGGTAGGCGATCCAGGCACGTTTGCGCATGACCTAGGTCGTATCGGATGGTCCGGGGCTCCGCTGAAGCGTTCGGGAGAAGATCGGATGCCCTTGCACTGGAGAGGGTCTGAGGTTTGGCGTGATGGCTACCGAGCGGAGGCGGTCACCTGATGGAGCTGGAACCGTTCCTTGAGCGACGTGAGCACCGAGATGAGCTCGTCGATCTCGTCGTCGCCGTTGGCGGCGGTGACCTGGATCCGGAACCCGACCTCGTTCTTCGGGACCAAGGGGTAGGCCGCCATCGTGAGGTAGATCCCGTGCTCGAACAGGTAACGCCCGACGTCGTCGATCTCCTCGTGGTTCGCCAGCGAGATCTCGATGATCGGCAGGCCGGACGTGTTCGGCGTCTCGATGCCGAGCACCTCGAGGGCCTCGAGCACGCGGCGGGTCTTCCGCCACACGTCGCGGCGGATCGCGTCGCCGCGCTCGCGGTTCACCTGCAGGCCCGCGATCACGGTGGCGAGCGACGCGACGGGGGATGGCCCCGAGTAGAGGTAGGGCGGGGCGAGCACCTTCAGGGCGTCCTTGAGCGCGGTGGGAAGCGCCAGGAACGCCAGCAGCGAGGAGTAGGCCTTCGAGAACCCGGCGACGAGGACGGCGTTGTCATAGGGAAGGTCGAGGTGACGGAAGATGCCGTTGCCCATCGATCCGTAGTCGCAGGGCTCGCCGGGGGTCCGCTCGCCGATCAGGCCGAAGCCGTGGGCGTCATCCACGTAGAGCAACGCTTGGTACTCGGCGGCGAGCTCGGAGAACCGGTGCAGGTCGGGCATGTTGCCGGTCATCGAGTTCACCCCGTCCATCGCGATCACGCGCGGGTAGGGGTACATCGTGTCGCCGAGGAGTTCGGCCAGGTGGTCGGGGTCGTCGTGGCGGAATCGGACGATGGTGGCCCCGTGACCGGCCGCGTACATCGCGCCGTCGTAGATGGTCTTGTGCGCGCGGCCGTCCAGGAAGATGGTGCCGTCACCGACGAGCACGGGGATCACGGACGTGTGGATGTGGGTGATCGTCGGCAGGACGAGGACGTCCTGGCTCCCGACCAGTTCCGCCATCTCGGCCTCGATCTCCGGGTACATCCTGGGGTTGCCCAGCAGTCGAGACCACGATGGGTGCGTGCCCCACTTCGCCAGGTACTCCGGGACGGACGCGATGATCTCGGGGTCGAGGTCGAAGCCGAGGTAGTTGCACGAGGCGAAGTCGGCGAGCCAGGCATCGCCGATCCGGATCCGACGGCCCCGCTGTTCATCGATGACGGCGTCCATCATCGGGTGGGTGGTGGTCAGGCGCGTGAGGTCTGCGACGGTGGCGACCCAGCGGTCCAACCAACCGTCGTCCGAGCGCCTGCGCGGCTTGCCGTTGGGCGACGGCTCGACCAGCGTGTCCGAGACACGGCGGATCGGCCGGGGGGAAACGTTCTCGCCCATAGTGCTCAATCATCGGGTGCGGGCCGGGACGGCTTGAGCCGGAACGAGGCTCGATCGCAGCTCGGGGGCTGGCCTTATGCTCAACCGATGCCGCGCCCTCTGCAGGTCGGTGTCCAACTCCCCGAGGCCGAGCGCGAAGCGCCCTGGCCCGAGTACGTGTCGATGGCCCGTGCCGCCGAGGAAGTGGGGTTCGATTCGGTCTGGATGGGCGACCACCTGCTGTACCGGGATCCGGGTGAGTCCGAGCGGGGCCCCTGGGACGCGTGGGCCGTGTTGGCCGGGCTCGCGGCCGTGACCGAGCGCGTCCGCATCGGTCCGCTGGTGGCCTGCCTGGGGTTCCATCGGCCGGGGATGCTGGCGCGGATGGCGGCGACCGTGAACGAGATCGCGGATGGTCGCCTGACGCTCGGGGTGGGCGCCGGATGGAACGAGCCCGAGTTCCGCGCGTTCGGGATGCCGTTCGACCACCTTGGCTCCCGGTTCGAGGAGTCCTTCGACGTGCTCCGCCGGCTGCTGGCCGGCGAGCGGGTCACCGCTCATGGCCGGTTCATCGATGTCGAGGACGCGGTCCTGTACCCGCGGATCGCCCGGGCACCCCGGCTGATGGTCGGCTCCACCGGTCCACGTGTATTGCGGGCGAGCCTGCCGTGGGTGGCGGCCTGGAACGCCTGGGGCCCGTGGTGCGGGAACGATCCGGCCGGCTTCGCGAAGGCGAGCGAGGAGGTGTCCGTGCTCGCTCGCGAGGTGGTCCGCGATCCCGCCGAGGTGCAGCGTTCCGTCTGCGTCTACGCCGAGGTGGACGTGGCGCCGGGAGAGCGGGCGTTCGAGGAGGACGCGCCGCCGCTCGCCGGCGGTGCCGGCGGTATCGCCGCGGGGCTGCGCGCCTTCGCCGAGGCAGGGGCCGACGAGATCATCCTGGTCCTGAACGTCGTCACGGAGCGTTCGATCCGCGCCCTCGGGGAGATGCTCGCGCTCCTGGACGGGTGACGATCAGACCGACGGGATGCGAAGCGGCAGCCCCGTCACGCCCGGGTCGGCGGTCATCAGGTTCCACCCGCCGAGGCTCGAGATCACGAGCCGGTCGAGGTCCGGTCCGAAGAACGCCACGTTCGCCGGCTGGTTCAAGACCACGCCGTCGGCGTCTTCGGCCCAGATCTCCGGTTCGCCACCGGGCGGGATCCGCCAGATCCGGTCCGGGCGGTAGCACCCCACGAACATCGTGCCGTCGGCGGCCAGGGCCACGCCGTCGGGCTGGGACCCGGTGAGATCGCTCACCACGGTGGGTGGGCGCGCCGCGCCGTTCTCCGCGATGGGGATCCGCACCACGCGGCGCGCCCTCGATTCGACCACGAGCAGGGCGTCGCCCTCGGCGGTGAGGCAGCACCCGTTCGGGAACGCCGGGGCCTCTCGTGACCACACCTGCGTGGAACCGTCGGCACCGACGCGGAAGATCGAGCCGTCGTCCTCGCCCCATGTGCCGGAGTCGGTGAGGTAGAGCGTGCCGTCCTCGCCGTAGGCCGCGAAGTTCGGGACCCGCAGCGGGTCGGCCTCGGTGCCGCGTGAGAGGCTCGCCACGTCCCCGTCCGCACCGATCCGGACCAGCTCGGCCCGGCCGAAGTCGCATCCCATGACGCTCCCCCCGGGCCCCGGCGTGACGCCGAAGAGGAACCCCCCCGTGGACGCGCGTTCGTGGACCGCCCCAGTGCCGGGGTCGACCTCGTAGATCTGGCCGGCCTCGCCACCCGCGATCAGGCTGCCGCCCGGATCCCAGGCCACCCCCTCCGGGTGGTCGAGGCCGGTCGCGAGCATGTCCATGTCCGGCATCACGAGATCTCCTCCCAGAGCGTTTCCACCAGATCCTGCATGGCGCGATCGGTTCCCTCGCGCCCGGATGCCTTCACCGTCACCACGTCGGTACCCCGCTGCCAAGCCGCGAGGTAGACGGGGGCCTCGCGAGGGCAGCACCCGTCGGGTTCGTGGAGCAGCACGACGACCCCTGAGGGGACCTCGAGAGCGGATGGCACCCCCGTGAACAGAGCGGTACCGCCGTCGGTGCGCAGCCAGTCGAGGAAGCTCGTGGCCCCCTGCTCGCCGCCGAGAGCGAGGAGTCGCACGACGACGCGCGGGAACGCGCCCCCGCCTCCCGCGTAGGTCCGCTCAGTGGCGGCGCGGAAGCCCGCGTCCTGGAGCGCCCTTCGCACCGCGGCAGGATCCGGGGCGTCCGCGGCCAGTTCGTCCTCGTCAAGGGTCGCCTCCACCGCCGTCATCCCGGGCAGGGGCGCGGCGGCCAGCGTCGGCGCTCCGGCGCTCGGTGTCGCGCACGCGGCGAGCATCAGCGCCGCCCCGACGGATCCCAGCCAGAACGACTTCCGCACTTCCTCGCCTCCTTGAGTTGCCCCGCAGGCACCTCAGGCGGATGATAGGCGGGTTCAGACGGTCAGGCGCCGTCCAAGTACGAGGGGGGAACGCATGGGTTCGGAGATGGATCGGTTGTTGGCCGCCGGTTTGAGCCGGCGGGACATCCTGCGCGCAGCAGGGGTCTTCGGTGGGAGCGCAGCCTTCCTGGCGGCGTGCGGCGAGGCCAGCTCGACGGTCCCCGGTGGCGGGAGCGAGACCGCGATGACCCACCCGCCCCTGGAGGAAGAGCCGGGCGGCCTGAAGGTGTTCGACTGGTCGGGCTACGGCAACGGTGATTACTACCCCGACGAGGAGAAGGAGTTCCTGTGGGGTGACTACGCGAAGGCGACCGGGGACACACCCGTGTTCGCGCTCTTCGAGAACGACGACGCCGGGTACACCGAGGTCGCCGCGGGCGCCCGGTACGACGTGATCCACCCCTGTGGGTACCGGTGGCAGGACTGGGTGGATCTGGGCGTGATGCAGCCCTGGGACACTTCGCTGATCCCGAACGCATCGGCGCTCAACCCGAAGCTCCTCGCGTCGGGGCAGATCGACGGTGAGCAGTACTTCATCCCGCTGGACTGGGGCTTCATCGCACCGCTCGTGAACACCGACCACGTCGAGCTGGAGGAAGAATCGTTCGGCATCCTGTTCGACGACCGCTACGCCGACAAGATCTCCTGGGTCGACACGCTGAACATGATGGTCGTGGCGGGCTACTTCCTGCAGATCCCCAACCCCTGGGACATGACGGACGACGAGCTGGGCCAGGTGCGCGACTTCTTGATCTCGAAGAAGCACCTCGTCAAGTTCCTCTGGAGCCAGTCCTACGATTTCTGGCTCGCGTTCAAGAAGGAGGAGGTCTGGATCGGGTACGCCTGGCCCGACACCGTGGGCTACGCGGACGCGAAGGGCATGAACTACCGCTACCTCGAGCCGAAGGAGGGGCGTATCTCGTGGGTATGCGGACTCGGTCTGATGGCCGATTCGCCGAACTACCGGCACGCCCACGCCTACGCGGATTCCTGGGCGAGCACGAAGGCGGCGGAGTTCCTGCTCGCGTATTACTACTACGGGCACACGAACACCGAGGTGGACATCTCCTCCTTGCCGGCCGGTGTCGTCGAGGCTCTGGCCTTGGACGATCCCTCGGTCCTGGAGGAGCCTCGATCGCACCCCGAGACGCACATCCCGCGTCGCGATGTGTACAGCCAATACTGGGGCGAGGTCCTCGCGTCGTGAGCGCGTCTCGCCCCACGTAGCGTGGACCCTCCGGAGCGCTCGGCGAAGCACGAAGGACGAAGGCGCGACCGCTGGGTGACGGCGGGGCTGCTCGGGGCCCCGCTCACGTGGCTGGTCGTCTTCTTCATCATGCCCGTCGCGTTCATCGCGGTCTACAGCGTGGGCGGGATCCACCTGTTCCCGACGGACGGCGAGTTCTCCTTCGAGGACTGGGACCGGTTCCTCACCGGTGGCTCGATCTACCTGAGCCTGTTCTGGAAGTCGGTCCGCATGTCACTCACCGTCTCGGTGATCGTGGTACTGCTCGCCTACCCCATCGGGTACTTCCTGGCGCTCTGCACGCGCACCCGCAAGTACATCCTCCTCCTCCTGATCATCGTGCCCTTCCTCACGTCCTACCTCTTGCGGGTCCTGGCATGGAAGGTGATCCTGGGGGAGACCGGGGTCATCAACTCGTTCCTCGTGTGGAGTGGGATCCGCGAAGCGCCGATCGAGTGGCTGCTGTACAGCCAATTCGCGGTGATGCTGGTGTTGGCCTACGTCTGGATCCCCTTCGTCGCGCTGCCGATCTTCGTGTCGTTGGACGGGTTGGACCGGAGCCTCTTGGAGGCCGCCGGTGACCTGGGAGCGGGGCGCTGGCGAACCTTCGCGCGCGTGACGCTGCCGCTCAGCGTCCCCGGCGTCATGGCGGCGTTCGTGTTCGTGTTCATCCCCACCATCGGGGAATTCGTGACGCCGCTGTTGGTGGGCGGTCCGAGTGGCTACATGTACGGCAACGCGGTCAACCACCTGTTCACCCGGGGCCTCGACTGGCAGTCGGGCTCGGTGCTCGCCATGTTCCTGCTCGTGGTGGTCGCCGGGCTCATGGCGATCTTCGGCAGGTTCGTCCAGGTGCGGCGGGTGGTGTCCTGATGGACCCGGCCGCAACCCGGAAGGCACTCCTGGCGCTGCGTGTGTTCTTCGCGGTGTTGATCGTCTTCCTGTACTTCCCGATCGTCCTGCTCGCGGTGTTCTCGTTCAACGCCGGCGACCCGACGTTCCCGCTCGAGGGCCTGACCCTCGATTGGTACCGCCGCTTCGTGTCGAACCCGCTCCTGATCGGCGCGCTCGGGCGGAGCGCGGTGGTCGCGGCGGTCTCCAGCGCGCTCGCCGTGTCGCTCGGCGTGCTGGCCTCCTTCGCGCTCGTGCGACGCCGCTTCCGCTCGAAGGCGGTCGTGTCCTCCCTGGTCTTCTCGCCTTTGGTGATCCCGTACGTGGTGTTCGGCATCTCACTGCTGGTCCTGTTCACCGCCGCCGACCGCCTGCTGGCCGAGACCACCGGGGTATCGATCGGGCTGGGTCTGCACGCCGTGGTGATCGGTCACGTCGTGGTGTCGCTCCCGTACACCATCCTCACGATCATGCCTCTGCTCGAGAGCCTCAGCACATCGTTCGAGGAGGCGGCGCGAGACCTCGGGGCCGGCCCGGCTCAGACCTTCCGCCGAGTCACGGCTCCCCTCCTGGTCCCGGCGCTCGTATCGGCCTTCCTCATCTCGTTCACGCTCTCGTTCGACGAGTACGCGATCGCGTCGTTCCTGTCGGGGACCGATCCGACGTGGCCGGTCTACCTGTTCGCGCAGCTCCGCGTGCCCAGCCAGCTTCCGCAGCTGCTCGCGGTCTCCACCGTCGTGCTCTCGGTGTCGGTGGTGCTCGTGCTCGGGGCGGAGATCGGCAGACGTCGAGCCGCGCGTCGGCTCGGGGCCGGCGCGATCTAGCCGGCCGACCAGAACGCGTGGCTCCCGCGCGCCGTTCGTTTGGCCTGGTACATGGCGGCGTCGGCCTGGCGCATGAGCGTCGCAGCGTCGGATGCGTCGTCCGGGTAGAGGCTGATGCCGATCGACCCCGTGATGTCGAAGCTGACGCTTTGGATCACGAACGGATCGCGCAAGACCTCCTCCACCCGCCCGGCGACGTGCGTGGCCGTGCTCACCGCCTCGCCGTCGTCGAGGTCGCCCAGGAGCATGAGGAACTCGTCACCGCCCTGCCGAGCCACCATGTCGGCGTCCCTCGTGCACGTCCGCAGTCGCCCGGCGAGCCGGGTGAGCAACTCGTCACCTGCGTGGTGGCCGAGCGAGTCGTTCACGACCTTGAAGTTGTCCAGATCCAGGAACAGGACCGCCACGCCGAGGCCGCCACGTTGTGCGCGGCCGATGGCCAGCCCCAGCGACTCCTCGAACAACGAACGGTTGGCCAGACCCGTGAGCGCGTCATGGAACGCGAGGTAGGCGATCCGCTCCTCGGCCTCCTTGAGCTCGGTGACGTCGAACAGGATGCCGTGTTCCCACAGCACGCGGCCTTCGGCGTCTCGATGCGCGAAAGCCCGATCGCGGATCCACACCACGCGGCCGTCGGGGCGGACCATGCGGTAGTCGGCGAGGTCGCCGCCTTCCCCCCGCAGGAACGCGTCGGACTCGGCCTGCACGCGCGCACGATCTTCCGGATGAACCATCCGCAGCCACAGGCCGGGGTCCTCCAGGTAAGCCCTCTGCGTCACGCCGAGGATCTCTTCGACCTGCGGGTTCACATACGTGGTGTGTTCCCCACCTTCATCGGCGTAGACCACCGCAGGGATCTGCTCGACGAGGGATCGATACCTCTCTTCGGCGAGCGCTCGCGCCGCCTCGGCCTCCTGGGCGCTCAGCATGCCGCGGGCGTCCCTGAGCATCACGATGACGCGTCCATCACCAGCGTCCGCGGTGCGGACCTGGATCGGGCGGCGCTCCTCACCGAGCCGGATGGTGGCGAACGCCGGCGCGGCATCGGCCGGATCGCCGCGCCAGCCATCGAGCAGCAACGACAGGGGCGCGTCCGTCGGATCGCCCATGAAGAGTTCGCGCGCCGCGTCGTTGGCGTACCCCACGTGATCATCGATCACGACGAGGACGGCCTCGGGCACGGCGGCGAGGACGCGTGCCGCGTCCAGTTCACGGGTGGGGAACCGCAGACCCAGATCTTCCACCTCGGAAGCATCGACCGCCGAAGATGCGCACCTGAGCCGGTCGCTCAGCCGAGCGGGATCAACCCGCCGGGGCGCGAGACCAGGCCGGGGATCTCTTCGGCAGGCACCGGGCGCGCGAACCAGAAGCCCTGGGCCAACCGGCAGCCGTTGGCCCGCAGGAACTCCCATTCCGCCTGCGTCTCGATCCCCTCGGCGAGCGGCGTCATGTCGAGGCTCTGGGCCACCTGGATCATGGCTCGCACCATCCCCGCCAACCGCGGGTCGGTGTCGACGTTGCGCACGAACGCCTGGTCGATCTTGAGGACGTCGACCGGCATGTGCTTGAGCCGTGCGAGCGAGGAGTACCCCGTCCCGAAGTCGTCAAGCGCCAGCCGCATGCCCCAGGAGCGGAGCTCCGTGAGGATCCTCTGCGTGTGGTCGGGGTCCGCCATCGCCGTCGATTCGGTGATCTCGGCGGTGATCCTGCGCGGATCGACCCCGGCCGCCTGCAGCTTGGCGAGCACGTGCTCGGCGAGCCTGGGTGTGAACAGCTGACGTGGGGACAGGTTGAATGAAACCTCGAGGTCGAGTCCGGCTTCGATCCATGTGCGCTGCTGCTGCGCGACCTCATCGATGACCCAGTCGCCGATCGCCTCGATCAGCCCGAGCTCTTCGGCCAGGGGGATGAACTCTCCCGGTGGGACGAGGCCGCCGCTCGCGTCTTGCCAGCGGATCAGCGCCTCGGCGCCCACGACGGTTCCGTCACCGAGGTCGACCACGGGTTGGTAATGCAGCACCCACGGCTCTTCCTGCATCGCGCGGCGCAGGCGCGTGGCGTAGGAGAGCTTCGCGAGCGCCTCGTCCGCATCACCCGCGAAGAAGAGGTGGCCGCCGGGCTCGAGGCGCTTGGCGCGGTACATCGCCGCGTCGGCGTTCTTCATCAGGTCGGTCGCATCTGCGGCGTCGCGCGGGTAGAGGCTGATCCCCATCGAGCCGCGGACGTGGAACTCGGTACCGGCCAGGTCGAAAGGATCCGCCATAGCCTCCTGGATCCGCACAGCCAGGTGCTCGGCTGCCCCCCCGATCTCGGCCGGATCCGTGTCGGAGACGAGCACGAGGAACTCATCACCACCTTGGCGTGCCACGACGTCCGATCCGCGGGTGCTGGTCCGCAGCCGGTCGGCCAACTGCACGAGCAGTTCATCGCCCGTGTGGTGCCCGAGCGAGTCGTTCAGCAACTTGAAGTTGTCCAGATCCAGATAGAGCACAGCGACCGCATGACCCGCACGCGCCGCCCGGCCGATCGCGAGTCGGAGGGACTCCTCGAACAGCGCCCGGTTCGCCAAGCCGGTCAGCCCGTCGTGGAAGGCCATGTGCTCGACGAGGGCCTCGGCCTCCTTCAACTCGGTGATGTCGAACATGATGCCGTGCTCCAAGAGCACGTGGCCATCCTCGGAACGGATCGTGTCGGCGCGGTCGCGGATCCAGACCACCCGCCCGTCGCGCGTCAGCATCCGGTAGTCCGATAGGTCACCTCCCGCCCCGACCAGGAAGGCGTCGTATTCAGCTTCCACGCGTGCGCGATCCTCGGGGTGGATCATGTCGATCCACACCTGATGGTCGGCGCAGTACTCCTCGGGGCTGACGCCGAGGATCCGCTCGATCTGGGGGCTCACGTACGTCGTGCCGCCTCCCTCGACGTCCACGTAGACGATCGCCGGGATCTGTTCGACCAAGGTGCGGTACTTCGCCTCGGCCTCCTCCATCGCATCCACGGCGTCACGACCGGCGCGCAGCTCGCTCGCGTCGCGGATCGAGACCAGCAGTGCCCCGGGCACCGCGGTCTTTGCCACACGGACCTGGATAGGCAACTCATCGTCGGGGCCGGCGAGGATCGCTTCGAACGGCACCTCGTCCTCGGGGGCGTCACGCCAGTCGGGGATCAGGGTGCGGATCGCATCGCCCGACGGATCGCGGCCTGCGAGCTCGATCGCCCGGTCGTTCGCCCAGGTGACGTCCCCCCCGAGCACGACGAGGAGCGCCTCGGGCGCGGAGGCCACGAGCGATGCGGCGTCCATCCCGCCCAGGGACGTGGTTGCACGGAGATCTTCCACCCCGCAGGCATCGACGACGTCACGCTGGAACCTGAGTCGCCGGCCGGGCGAAGACTCAGCGGTCCTCGGGCCGGGTCACTTCGGCGACCTCGGCGCCGAGGGCGGCGATGAGGTCGTCCGCGCGCAGGTGCAGGTTGACCCCGCGGATGCCGCCCCCGATCGCCACCAGGTGAAGCCCCCCGATGGTGGCGTCGGCGACCACCCTCCATGCGGTTGAGGAGCCGAAGGGCGTGATCGCGCCGCGCTCGTAGCCCGTCGCCGCCTTCGCCTCTTCCTGGTCCGGGAGCGAGATCTTCCGGACCCCCAGGTGTGCGCGCAGGCGCGGCCAGTCGATCGTCCTGCCCCCGGGGACCAGGACGAAGAGATAGTCCTCGCGCGCCAACCGCAGGACGATCGTGCGCAGCAACTGATGCAGTTCGATGCCTTGCATCGCTGCGGACTCTTCCGCGGAGGTGGGTGGGTGGGGCATGCGGACCTCGCGGAAAGCGAGCCCCGCGGCGGCCGCTGCCCTCGCTGCCGGACCGGGTTCGGGTTCGCTCGACATCGCCGCAGCCTAGCGGGCAGACCTCCGGCCTATGGTGTCCCGGCGTCCTGCGACGGTAGCCTGCACCCCTCGACGAACGACGGGAGGATCCCCCATGCATCGATCCGGACGGCGAAGCCGGCTCATCTCGGTCATGGCCGCCGCCATCGTGGCGCTCGGTCTGGCTGCCCCCGCGGCCTCGGCGCGGCCCTTGGACACGCAAGGCCTCCGATGCATCGAGCGACCCGACGCGGCTGGGCGCGCCAGCGATGCCCGCGTCCGCGACGACGTTCGACGGATCGGCCGCGAGGAGCTCACCCGGTGGCTCAAGGCGCATCCACGTCTCGCCGACCGTGCGGGCACCCGCGCTCGTGCCGTGACCGTGACGGTCCCGGTCGTGTTCCACGTGATCCGCAAGGACCTCACGGCGGCGGGCGGCAACGTGACGCGCCAGCAGGTGCTCGACCAGATCCAGGTGCTCAACGACGCGTACGGCGGCCTCACCGGGGGTGCCCGCACCGGTTTCGCCTTCGAGCTGTCCTCGCTCACCCGGACCACCTCGAACAAGTGGTTCGGGCTCGCCGGCGGGAAGGAGGCGTCGATGAAGGCGGCCCTGAAGGTGGGCGGCCCCGCGACGCTGAACATCTACAGCGCGAACCTCAAGGGCAACCTCCTGGGGTGGGCCTACTTGGCCCAGGATGCCGACGAGGTCGGCGTCCTCGACGGCGTCGTGGTGCACTTCCAAACGTTGCCCGGCGGAGCCTGGGATGTCTACAGCGAGGGCGACACGGCCACGCACGAGGTGGGCCACTGGTTGGATCTGTATCACACGTTCCAAGGTGGGTGTTCAGAGCCAGGTGACCGGGTCGACGACACCGCGCCGGAGGCCTCACCCGCCTACGGGTGCCCCGAGGGGCGTGACACCTGCACCGGCGGTGGGATCGATCCCATCACCAACTTCATGGACTACACCGAGGACCCCTGCATGTTCGAGTTCACCGCGGGCCAGGGGGCCCGCATGCAGGCGGCGTGGTTGGCCTTCCGCGCTCCGTAGGCCTCGTCTTCGGGGGGGGGGGGGGGG
>JBBDHX010000023.1:6081-19837 GCA_040880745.1 Actinomycetota bacterium | reverse complement strand
CCCCCCCCCCCCCCCCCCCCGCACCTCCGATACCGTGTAGCGATGGGATCACCGCTTCTGCTCGGACTCATCCTGGTGGGCGCGCTCGTCGGTGCCGTCTACGCGATCCTCGGGGTCGTCGGGCGGCGGGCGAAGACCTATGGCCGGGCCGTTCCCTCGTGGCGCTCACGCTTGCCCGCCGGCCTCCTCGTGGGCGCCGTCGCCTGCGTCGTCCTGGCGCTCCTGCAGTTCAGGATCGAGCGGGAGGCCACCCAAGGAACGGTGATGCTCACCCTCGACGTGTCGGCGTCGATGGACCGTACCGACGTCGCTCCCGATCGGTTGTCGGCCGCCAAGGGCGCCGTGGAACAGTTCGTGGACACGATCCCCGAGGGCTTCCCGGTGGGACTCGTGACCTTCGCCGGTGAGCCGAAAGTCGTGGTCCCGCCCACCGATGACCGCGCGCTCATCACCGCGGCGCTCGACGCATTGCCGCGAGGGCGGGGGACGGTGATCGGCGACGGCATGAGTCTCACTCTGGATGCGATCGAGGCGGATCGGGTCGCCAACGGCGATCGCCCTGCCGCCGCCATCGTGCTCTCGGACGGCCGCGACACGGGGAGTGAGGTCACGCCCGAGGCTGCCGCCGAGCGTGCGGCATCGCTCGGCATCCCGGTGTTCACGGTCGTCCTCGGCCAAGACACGGGGGGGGCCGAGGGGGGAGCGAACGCGGGGCTCTTGCAGCAGATCGCGGAGACCACCGGCGCATCGTCGTTCTCGGCCGCCACGGGTGCCGAACTCCAAGCGGTCTACGAGGGCCTGGGCGAGCAGTTGTCGACCGACCTCGCGATCGGTGGGACGGGTCCGTTGTTCATCGTGCTGGGGGCACTGTTCGCGGTGGCGGCGGGCTTGATGGTGCTGCTCGCGGGTCGGTCGGAGTACTAGGCGGCGCCCACCCCGTGGGTGGCCGCGTCGCCGCCGACGCGTAGTGCCATCACCGAGCGGTAGAGGGGGTCCTGCAGCAACGTCGTCGTCATGCCGCGCTGCCTCGGGTCGACCCGGCCGACATCGACGAGGAACGGCGCCTGCCCGGCCGCGCGCTCCAGGGCGCGCAGGAGCGTTCCGGCCTCCGTGTCTCCGGCGTCGGCGTGGGCCCGCAGGCCTTCCCGCGTGGTCTGCACGGCCTCCAGGACGAGGCGGTTCTCGCGGATGTCGGCCGTGCTGTAGCGGTGTTCGTCGAGCGTGTAGATGGGCAAGCCGTGCTCCGTGAGGTTCCCGGGCTTGCGCATCGCTCGGATCAGCTGGCGCGGCTCGGGGTGGCGAACCAACTCTTGCTTCGACCACCGCTCTTCTCGCCGCAGCTCCCGCCGGTGGCGCGTCTGCAGCATCGGCAGCACCATCAGCAAACCGGGGTGACGGCCGTCGCCCCGCACCGCGGCGCGGAGCAGGTCCATCGTGGGGACCGGATCAGAAGAACTCGAGGTACCCATGTGCCTCGAGGTCGGCGCGCATCTTGGCCGCTTTCGCGGTGGCGAGCGGGAAGTCGGCGCCGAGCACCTCGAGGAACGTGTCGATGGCGGGCCCGGCGCTCGCGTCCGATCGCATCCGCGGCAGGATCTTCTGGACGAGCTGCTCGTCCAGTGCCGTCTTCCAGTCCGTGCCGATCTCGGCGGCCGCGATGAGGTAGGTGGAGATCTCGTCCAGCACGCGGAACCCGAAGGGCGCCACGGGCCTGAGCGCGTCCCAGATGGCGAGCACCAGCTGGGCGTGCGGCGCCTGCCCCATGTGCGCGATGACCTCTTCGCGCGGGAGCGGCAGTTCCAGCACCTGAGCGCGGTCGAAGACCTTGTCCGCGAACCCATGGGTCGTCTCGTCGACGTTCACCGTACCGGTGAACCGAAGGTTCGGGGTGAGCTCCACGTGGTGCCCGGGCGCCAGGTCCAGCTGCGCCTGCCCGTCGCGGGTGCGGACCTCCATCGCCGAGAGGAACCGGCTGAAGTAGTGCTCCACCCGCGCCAGGTTCATCTCGTCCAAGATCACGTGGAACAGGCGCGGCTGGCGGATCTCGCGGTTCGCGGCCTCCCACTCCCGAGCGGCGTCCTTCACGAACTCCGAGAACGGCGTGCCGTGGAAGAAGCCATCGAGCGGGGAGAGGTAGCCGAGCAGATCCTCGTTCGAGGACCACGACGGGTCGACGGCGACCAGTTTCGTGCGGGCGCTCAGGGACTCGGCGTAGGCCTGTGCGAGCCAGGTCTTGCCGGTGCCGCTGGCCCCGCACAAGATCACGAAGCCACGCGTGCCGATCGCCAGGTGATAGCGGCGGATGACGTCGTCAGAGATCCGGAACGTGGGATAGGTGGCGCGGAATCGGCGGAGCAGACGCTCGTACGCGTCATCAGAGCCGAACGGCATCGCGGAGTCTTCCGCGGACGCGGTCCTAACCACAACGAACCTCCATCTCGTACGGCCGTCACCTGGCCCCCGCACGGGCACCGTCGGACGGCGACGCTACACCAGCCTACGAGGGATTCCATCGGCCGAACGGCCCCCGAACGTTAGCCCGGGGAAACGCCTGGTCAAAGGGGGTTCTGGGCTCAGGTGTGATGCGCCGCAGCCTCGAGCGCAGCCACGAGACGCTGGAGAGGTCCTTTGATGCTCAGTTCGGCTCCCAAGCGCACGAGTTCGGCTTCGTCGCGTTCGCCCGCCCACAGCGAGAGCGGAGCGTCGGCGTTCACGGGGACGAGGCGGCGCATGTCGTCGAGGTAGCCGCGCGCTTCGAGCAGCCGCGCCCGGACGGCCGGTTTGATCGTGCGGTCTCCCGCCTCGGCGGCCTCGAGTACTGCGTCGAGCGAACCGAAGGCGCTCACCAAGGCCTGCGCCGTCTTCTGGCCGACCCCGCGCACGCCGGGCAGTCCGTCGCTCGGGTCGCCTCGCAGGATCGCGAAGTCGCCGTACTGCGCGGCCGTGACTCCGTACTTCGCGAACACGCCGGCCTCGTCGAACGTGGTGAGATCGGTGACGCCACGCACCGTGAACAGCAGCGTCACGACCGGGTCGCGCACCAGTTGGATCAGGTCCCGGTCGCCCGAGACGATCTCGAGGCGATCGTCCTCTCTGGCGTCCAGGCAGAACGCGCCGATCGCGTCCTCGGCCTCCCATCCTTCGGTCTGGGCCTGGACCATCTCGGTGGCATCCAGCACACGCCGGATCATCAGGAACTGCTCGGGCAGGCCCTCGGGCTCCGGCGGCCGGTTGCCCTTGTACGCGGGGTAGATCTTGGTGCGCTCCATGGGGCGCCAGTCGTGGTCGTAGACGTGCACGACCTCGTCGGGACGCCGGGTGGCGATGAGGCGCGTGACCATGTCGAGGTACCCGTGGACCGCTCCGACGTGGGCACCTTCAGGCGTGAACGGACCGTCACGCAACGCGAAGTAAGCACGGTATGCGAGGCTCGAGACGTCCAGGAGGAGTCTGTGGGTCACTGGAGCATCCGCATCCGACTTAGGTGGCGATCACTCCGCACGGCTGTTCCCCGAGCAAGAAGAGGATGGCAGCCGCGGAGATGACGGCGCCACCCATCGCCATGAGCACGATCCCTCGTCGTTCTGTGTGATGAGTGAGCGCGGCGATCCCTGTGATCACGGCGAGTATCGAGCACGCCAACGTCAGGATCACGACACCCTTGTAGACGCGATCCTGTCCGCCTGAACACATCGGTGACCCCCACCGGTTGTCGAGCACGAGCCAGGCGGCGACCCCGAGGACCGCGCTCCCAGCGAGAACGACGGCGAAGGTGGTGGCGAGCCTCGTCAGGCGTTCCGGTGCTACATCCGCGGGACCAGGAGGAACGACCACGACGCCGAGTATGACGGAGCGAATCCAGCGAGGGTACCCATGGAGTCAGGCGTCGGCGCCGGGTAGTCGCTCGGTACATCTGCGACACCTCGACACATCGAGGAGGAGTGTGTGGACCATGACCTCACCCGTGGCCCGCCGGGTTGGGAACCATCAGTCTCCCGTCGCGCCGTCGATGCGCTCTCGCAGAAGGTCCGCGTGGCCGTTGTGGCGAGCGTACTCCTCGATCATGTGGAGGTAGATCCAGCGCAACGATACGGACCGGCCGTCGTCTGGGACGGGTGAGACCTCGTCGAGGGGACGACCATGGACGGCTGCCCGCGCGCGCTCGACGCTCGCGGTGTATGCCGCAAGATCCGCATCGGCGCGAGAGGGTTCGACCGCGTTGAAGCAAGCGTCCGGATCTTCTTCGGTCGAATACCACTCACCCTCAGGTGCGCCGTCGAAGTCGTGGAACCACGCTTCGACCTCGGTCAGGTGACGTACGAGACCCAGGAGCGACAGCGTGGACGGCGGGCATGAGCGGGTGGCCAGCTGCTCCGGCTCGAGTCCCGCGCATTTCATGAGCAACGTAGCCCTGTGGTAGTCCACCCACGCATCGAGCGAGTCCCGCTCTCCTGAGACCTGCGGCGGGTCGGTGCGGTCAGGGCTCGACGATGTCGACATGGTGTGAATCCTATGCCGCTTGCATCGGAGGCCACGCGGTACACGACAGCGACCTCGAGACGTCCAGGAGCAGCCGGTGCGTCACGGCTCGACCACGTGCTCGACCGGTGCGCTCATACGGATCGTCCGCGAGACCGAGCAGAGATCCTCCGACGTCTTCGTGAGCGCGCGGTCGACCTTCGCCGGGTCGTGCTCGCCTTCGAGGTGGTAGCGCACGCGGAGCCACGTCATCCGCGCGTCGTCCTTCTCGCCCTCGACCTCGATCCGCATCGCACCGACCGGATCGCGCTGCTTGCGCATCAGCAGGGCCACGTCGACGGCGCCGCATGATCCGAGCGCCGCCAGGAGCAACTCGACGGGTGTGAAACCCGTCTCGCCGCTCGGGTCGATCGCGATCGTCGCGCCGCTGCGGTTGGTCGCGACGACGGCGCCGTCGCCGTCGGAGGTCATCGTGATGCGGCGGAGTCGATCCATGCGCGCGAGGGTACCTCCGAGTGCCGCCGGCGGCGCACTATGCTCGCGCCCATGCCCGGCGCGCGACGGATCCCCACGGCGGCCGACCTCGGCCTGATGGTCGGCGATCCTCCGCCGGCCGAGCGTCTGGTCACCCTCGCGAAC
Organism: Actinomycetota bacterium; assembly: GCA_040880745.1. Lineage (GTDB taxonomy): Bacteria > Actinomycetota > UBA4738 > UBA4738 > HRBIN12 > AC-51. The sequence continues at coordinate 14,719 of JBBDHX010000023.1, read as the reverse complement.
TGGCAGGATCCGCCGTTCAACCGCTGGGGGTTCCAGCACGTCCGCGACCTCATCCCGACCGCTCGGATCGCGCGGGGCGACGGCCGGCCTCGAGCTCTCCCGCGCGACGAACGTGACCTGATGCGCACCCGTCTGCGGGCCTCGGGCCGTTCGCTCTCGCTCGCACGTTTGCTCGAGGAGACCTACACGGACGGCTTCCTGGTGCTGCACCGGGGCCGGATCGTCACGGAGCACTACACGAACGGGATGACGCCCTCGACGGCGCACCTGCTGATGTCCGTGTCGAAGTCGATCACGTCGACCGCCGTCGGTGTCTTGGTGGGGAGCGGCGCGCTGCGTCCCGACGACATGGTCACCGCCCACATCCCGGAGTTGGCGGGCACCTCGTTCGACGGCTGCACGGTTCGTCACCTGCTCGACATGCGCGCGGGCACGCGGTTCAACGAGGACTACGACGACCTGAAGGCCGACGTCCGCGTCTACGAGCAGATCTATCTGTGGCGGCCGCGGACGACGAGGAAGCTCCCCGCGTCCATGACCGACTACTACCCGACGCTGCGGAACCAGGGCTCGCACGGAGGGCCGTTCGACTACCGCTCGGTCTTGACCGACGTCTTGGGGTGGGTGGTGGAACGCGCGGGTGGCGGGCGCTTCGCCGACCTCATCTCCTCGCTCGTGTGGCAGCCGATGGGCGCGGAGTTCGAAGCGGAGGTGACCGTGGACGCGCACGGTCACGCGATGGCCGACGGGGGCATCTCATGCACGCTGCGCGATCTGGCCCGGTTCGGCGAACTCATGCGCATTGGCGGCCGCGGGGTGGTGCCGCGGTCCTGGGTCCTCGACACGCTCACGCCTGAGGACGACCAGGTGGAGGCGTTCGGGATCCCCCACGATGACGACGCCTATGCTCCCGGCGCCTACTACCGCAACAAGTGGTGGGTGATCGACCCGTCCAAGCCGGTGTACATGGGTTCGGGGATCAACGGCCAGACGATCTTGATCCACGTCCCCGCGGAGGTCGTGGTGGCGAAGTTCTCGACGTGGCCGGTCGCCTGGGACGCGCGGTTCTCCTACCCGAGCACCCAGGGGATGGTCGATCTGGCCGAGCGGATCGCGTCGGGGCGAGCCTAGCCGCCGAGAGCCGGCTCGGGCATCGATCGGGCTTGGTCGACCGCACGCGGAAGCAGTGCTTCTGCGGCCACGATGTTCGCCTCCGCGCCCGCGTTGGCTGAGACGCGACCCCCGTCGATGCCGTCGGCGACCCGGCCCGTCTCCGGGTCCACCACCGGTTGGGCGGCCGGGTTCCGCCCGTCGAACCACGCCCGGGCATCGGCCGCCAGACCGGACCACCGCGGGTCCGACGTCGCCTCGAAGAGCCGATCGAGCGAGTAGATGCACGAGGACACGTCGTAGGGGCTCGTGCCCTCGCGGTCGAAACCCCCGGCGACGACCGGCACGATGAGCGCCTCCGCGCTGCGGACCGCGACGCCGAGCAGGGCGGGCTCGTCCAGCAGCGTGGATGCCCACGCCAGGACCCCTTCCTGGATGTGGGCCCACAGGTGCGGCTCGCCGGTCTCGTAGGCCGAGTTGGCGAGCACGTCGCCGCTGCGGCAGTCCGCGAGGCCGTGCGCCCAGCGTGCCAACGCCGGCCGGAGATCCTCGCGGTTGGCATCGGCGATCAGCCGGCCGACGGCCAGCATGTGCAGCACCCGCACGTCGGGCGGTGCCGGGTCGGTCAGGGCGTGAGCCAGGCCACGGCGCACCGCCTCGTCTGCCCGTTCCTCACCGAACGTGAGCTGATGGTGCGACACACCCAGGAGGGCTCGCGCGTGCCAGAAGTTCGCCCCGGGGACGGACGTGATGCCGTCGCGGTTCTTCGTCCCGTCCCAACCCTTCACGAAATTGAGCCACCGGCCGTCGGGCTCCTGCATCCACAAGACGAACTCCAGGAGCCCGTCGGCCCATCGGCGGACCCACGGCAGGTGCGTGCTCGCCCACACGCTGCACAGCACGTCGAGCAGGCGTGCCGCGTCATCGATGCACGCGACGCCCTCGTACCCGGACTCGTTGGCCGCGACCGTCTCTCCGAGCGCATCGGCGTAGACCGCGACCGCGAGTGCGCCGGTCCCTGCAGCGGGCACGCCTCGGGTGAGTCCTGCGAGGTGGGCCAGCACGGCTGCGCAGTCTACGCGGGGGCCAGGGCGCCCACGATGTCGTCGATCGCGAAGTCGGCCGCGGCGGTCGAGGTGTCGGCCGCTCCGTAGTAGATCCGGATGCGACCCTCACCGAGATCGACGTGACCGGAAGCGAACACCACGTCGCGCAGGAAGCCGTCCTTCTCATACGGCGCGTCCGGCGTGAGGATGGGGCGCTGCGTCCGGGCGAGCACGATCGAGGGGTCCTCGGCATCCAGCAGGACCGCGCCGGTCCCGTATCGGTTGGTTCGATCGGCCCCGTGGTAGACGACGAGCCAGCCAGCGGCGGTCTCGATCGGGACGAGGCTGGCCCCCACCCGCATCTCGTCCCATCTCCCGATACGAGGCAGCATCACGGGCTGGTGGTCTCCCCAGTGCACCAGATCGTCGCTTCGGGCTATCCAGATCCCGAGCACGCGGCCGAAGGAGCCGGGCATCAGCCGGGTCAGGGCCACGTAGCGCCCATCGACCTTCGCCGGGAACAGCACGACGTCCTTCTGGTCAGGATGCAGCATCGCCCCGTGTCGCTCGAACGTGCGGAAGTCCGTGGTGCTGGCGCGGCACGTCACGATACCGAGCCGGCTCACGGCCACGTAGGTCATCTGGTAGACGCCGTCGATGAGCGTGATCCGAGGGTCCTCCACGCCGTATTCCTCGAGCGTGCTCGAGGGTACGAGCGCGGGCTCGGGGTCGAACGTGAAGGCCACTCCGTCCCGGCTCCGCGCGACCCGCAGGTGGGAGATGTTCGACAGGTAGTCCCTGAACTCCTCCTCCCCGGGGGCGAACCCGCCGGCCGAGCTGCGGTAGCGGATCGTGCGTGGATCCGACAGGTCCAGGCCCGGCAGGTCCTTCGGCACGTAGCCGATGACCACCCTCGGTGGCACCTGATCCGTGTCCAGGTATGCCATGCCGGTCAGTTGACCGGGCCCGAGCCCGCTCGGCAGCGCCGTGAGGCGGGGCTCGGGGCCTGAGAGGTCCACCATCCGCGCGTCGGCGGGCAGCTCGGCGTCCTGGCGCGGCCGCTCGGCCACCCGGACCAGCAGCACGGTCTCGTCACCCACCGTGGCGACACCGGGGTTGATGGTCGATACCACCTCGAAACCGGGCTGTGAGGGCTCCACGTCCTCGGGCGTGATCAGCGGGTTCGCATCGAGGCGGGTGGCGATCGGGACGGCACCCTGGTCGCGGCGCTTCGGCGTCTTGTGCGGGGCGTGCTCCTGCACGAGCTCGCCCATCAGGTCCATGAACCGCGCAGCGGACTTCGGCCAGGTCGCCTCGTTCGCGTACGCGTACGCGTTGGTCTCCAGGCGCGACTTCAACGCCGGGTCCTCCAAGATCGCGTTGATCGACTCGGCCATCTGCTCCGCGGAGCGGAAGTCCACCAAGATGCCGCGGTCCTCGGCGAGCGCCTCCTTCGCGTGCAGGTAGGGGGTGGAGACGACGGCCTTGCCGGCCCCGAGCGCGTAGCTCAGGGTCCCGCTCGTGATCTGGTGCGGATCCAGGTACGGCGTCACGTAGACGTCGGACGCCAGCAGGTACTCGATGATGTCTCGTTGCTCCAGGTACTGGTTCACGAACAGCACGTGCTCCTCGAGCCCGAGTTCCTCGACCTTCGCGATCAGCCGGTTCCGGTATTCCTCACCGCGCTCTTTGAGGAGTTCCGGGTGGGTCTGGCCGGCCACCAGGTACAGGGCGTCGGGGTGACGCGCGACCACGGCCGGCATGGCCTCGACCACGTACTCGAGTCCCTTGCCCGGGCCGACCAGCCCGAACGTCGAGACGATCTGTCGGCCGTCGAGCCCCAGCTTCGCCTTGAGCCGCCGCCGACCTTGCGGCTCGATGTGCGGCATCCCGTGGGGGATCACGGTCGGGGGCGTGGTCACGCCGTAGGTGTCGTGCAAGATCGTGACGGCCGTCTCGGCCATGACGACGAGCCCATGGGCCGCGTCGGCGATGTCGCGCATGGCGGTCCGGACCGCGGGGCTCGGCTCGGGCAATACCGTGTGCAGGTTCACGAGGGCGGGCTTCTTCAGCTCTTGCAGGAACGGGGTGAGGTGATCCTCGTAGGTCCCCTCGATCCAGTGTTCCTGCGTCCAGCCGCCACCCTTCCAGAGGCCGTAGAGGCCGAACTCGTGCTGGACACACACGACGTCGGCGTTGGAGCGGTCGATCTCCTGCGCTGCGGCGACGTAGGCGGCCGGGCCGCCCTGCCGGATCCGCCAGCGGACCTCCGACCCGTAGGCTCGCACCGTGTTGCGTTCGTCGATCGCCGCGACCCGCAGCAGGCTCTTGGGGTCGACCTTGCGGACCGCGCCCATCAGGTCCGACGTGAAGGTGGCGACCCCGCACCGGCGCGGGGGGTAGGTCGATACGAACGCGACGCGCATGACTTGAAAGGGTACCGGCCGTACCCGATGAGCGGCCTCAGCGCGTGCCGGCGCTCACCACCGCGAGCACCCCCGAAAGCGCGAGCGTCATGAGCACCAACGTCCGGAACCGCTCCCGATCGACCCGGGCCGCCAACCGGTCGCCCAGGAGCGCGCCCCCCACCGCCGCTGGGATCCCGAGCACAGACGCCCATCCGATGTCGGCGGTGAGCAGACCGCCCTGCCAGAACGTCAGCAGCGCGATCGATCCCTCGAGCGCGAACACGGTCTGCAGGGTCGCCCGGAACGCGGCGGGTTCGAGTCCCTCGGCGTGCAACGCCACCACGAGCGGCGGTCCGTTCGTCCCCACGCTGGTGGCGAGTGCACCCGAGAGGACGCCCGCGCTCGCGAGGGTCCGGCGTCCTGCCGGTACCTGGATGCCTCGCCAGATCGCGGCCGTGAACACGAGCACCAGCACGCCCACGATCGCCGTCAGCACGCGTTCGTCGGCCGCGCGAAGGACCAGCACACCGAGCGGGACGCCCACGAGCGCGGTGAGGATCAGCCTGGCGGCGATGCGGCGCTCGACCGCATGCCGCCACCGCCACGCGTTGAAGACGACCAGCGGCACCCCGATCGCGGTCATGGTGGCCACGGCCACCTGCGGTCCGGCGACCACGGTGAGGACCGGCATCATGAGCAGAGCGAAGCCGAACCCGGTCACCGACTGACCGATCGACGCGGCGAACGCGGTCACCGCGGCGGCGATGACGAGCGTCATCTCAGCTTCGTGGAGAACTCAGGAGCAGCCGCAGCTGCCGCCGCCGCCGCCGCCGCCGCAGCAGCCTCCGGCGCCGGGCTGGGTGGGGCGCGCGGCGCTCGTGCCTCCGACCGCTGCGGAGAAGGTGAAGCGCCGCCGCACCCGGTCGCTGCCACACGATGGACAGGCGATCGCGGTCACCACCTGACCGTCCGCCATGGGTCGGCGCACCTCGAACGGGTGCTCGCAGGCGAGGCACAGGTGCTCATAGGTTGCCATCGCTCCCAGGGTACGCGCAGGAAGCGGCCGCCTTCAAGCGGAGCGAGCAGCGTCAAGCGGGCGGTCGCAGCGGGCCTTGACTAGCGCAGCGCGCGCGACCAAGAGAGATGTCGATGCGACCTCGTTGTGAGGTTTCGGGGTCTAGCCAGACGGGCCCTCATCACCAGGCTTCACTGACATCGTTGGTCGCTCCGCCCCGATCAAGTCGTTGAGCACGACTGGGTCAACGTTCGACTCGACCGTGATCGTCGCACCCACTGCAGCGTCGATGGACCCTGAGGAGATGCTTCCGAGGTGGATCAGACGATCGAAACCGACCCCGCCGGATGAGCTGTCCGCGATCGACACCGTCAGCTCTTGGTTCGGGCCGACCAGGGCATCGCCAAGGAGAGCCCCGCGATCGCCCTGCGTGTCGGTGCAGCCGAGAGATCCCAGTTCACTGCTTAGGCAAATGGCAAGTCCCTTCACATCGAGCCACTCTTCAGGGAGGTCGAAAGAGACGTTCGTCGTCTCCAGATCCGACAGTATTTCCGGAGGTGCATCCACAACGGATCGGCAATCCGGACTGACGGCATCCCACCACTGCCGTGTTCCGAATGCCGGTGCTGGAGTAGCCAACTCTGCCTCGAGGAACGAGTCCCAAGCGCGTTGGGTCTTGGATGAGCCTCCGTTCGAGAGCTCCTGATTCCAATCAACCATGACATCGATCGAAGAGGCATCGGGACGGAACTCTTCAACGAACGATCGAAGCATCAACGTAGCGCGCTCGGCGTAGGGCGTGTCGCCGAGGACGTTTCCGCTCGCCGTGATCGCCCAAGAGATGTTCACCGATCCATCGGGGCCCACGCTCGAGCCGCCTACATAGATCGAATCTCCGTTCGCGAGCCGTTCGCGAGCCTGCGTCCACCACACGCTCGTGAAGGTATCCATGGTTGCTGACCCCTCGAACGCCTTCCTAAGCTCGTCTGCTGTACCCGCATCTGGCCAGACGACAGACGCGTCCACCTTGCGAGCTGAGTCACCGTCGACCTCACCGATCGACTCAACCTCAGCGACGACATTCGCGAACGGATCGAAATAGGGATCCTGTTCTGCAGCGGTTGGTTCTGGCCACTCAGGATGCTTCCAAACGGCCTGCGGATACGTGCAGTCGGTTCGCGTCTCCTCCAAGGACCCAGCTCCCGCCGAGCCTCCGCCCGAGCTGTACAGGAACGCCAGTGGAGCGATTCCGAGCGCGAGAAGAGCGATCACGGCGATCCGTCGCCTCTTCATAGAGCTCTCCCTCTGAGGTCATCAACGCCGATCGTGGCTCGGCAAGGATCGATTTCGGGACAGTTCCAAACAAGGTGATTGAGAACTGACACCTTGATTTCGTAGTGCTGCTCACCAGAGATGCTGATGTTGGTACCGTTCTTCGTCGCCCAGTTACCTGTAAGCGAGAAGCCATCGTTCGTCTGCACGAACTGCCCTGTAGGCTGCAGGTCGGTTGAGAGGCACGTCCCTGTGATGCCGTTGTACACCTCCCACTGTCGACGGTTGATGCGCAACGTCGCTGTTCCGGAGGCGTTCGCTGTCACTTCTTTGAGCTGTGCGTAGGCGTCGAAAGTGGCTGGAGCATGGACCAAGACTGCCTGGGATGCTTTCGGCTCGCCGGCGAAGAGGCCGGTCATGTTCAGGTGCCAATCACCGACCGGGTCGTCCGCTCCATCCTGACGGTTCTCCGATCCCGCTGTGTCCTCAAAGGTCCAGCGACCCAACCCGGCCTCGAAACTCGGATCGGCATGAAGCGCAACTTCGCCCTGCGCCTGCAAGAGGCCCGCGTGGTCATCAAAGCTAGGACTCACCCGGTCCTCTTCCTCGCTGCTCGTTAGACAGGCTGCCGATGCCATCGTCGGAGCGTCGGAACCGTTAGGATTGTTCTCGCTCGGCGCGACGTGAGACATGCCGAGAACGTGCCCAAACTCATGCGCGGCGACGCCCTTGAGCGCGGCTGTCTGACCGATCAAGTCGTCGTTGAGTCTCACGATGCGCGCATCGCACGAGGCCTCTCCGTTGGTGCCGTCGTCGAGGTTCGCGTCCCACACGATGTCTATGTTCGGCGTGTTCGTCGAATGCTCAACGATGTTCACCACGGAAGAACCGCCGCGCCCGATCACGTTCTCCCAGTTGTTGATCGCCTCACGAACGTTGTCCCTCTGGGTGTCAGTCCAGTTGGAATCCTCGTTTACGAATTCGAAATAGACGTTGCCACCGTTGTTGTCGCCGCACGCGTTTGGATCGGGCTCTGCGGGATCCGACGCGACTTCGTCCCTGGAGTAGGCCAGCGCAGCCCCCCCCGAAGCCATAAGCGTGGCAACGAGGACAAGAGTACCGATCAGCCGGCGCCGGAGCGCCCTGCTTCTCGCGGCCATTGTTTCCCCTTCGTTAGGTCGAAGAGCAACGTACTCGTCTGTTGACGCTTGAGCAAATCCTCCGGTTCCCTGGAAGGGCATTTGCGCCTTCCATGGGTTGACGGGAGCCGGATGTGGCACCGAAGATGCCGAACATGTGTTCGCCAGGATGAGACTTCCCTGGGTCTACCGCCGCGCCGGGCCGAGTCCGTCTAGGCTAGTGCCCCCAGTGCCAACCGTCTACGACCTCACTCTGGAGCAACTCACCGACCGCTTGGTCAGCTGGGGTGAACCCGCGTTCCGCGCCAAGCAGGTCTGGACGCAACTGTGGAAGCGCGCGGTGACGTACGAGCAGATGTCCGACGTCTCGCCCGTGCTCCGGGAGCGACTCGCTGAGGAACTCCCGCTGGGGGTCGAGGTGCTCACCGAGCGCACGGCCGACCGGGGCGCGACCCGCAAGGCGCTGCTGCGTCTCGGCGGCGAGCACGCCATCGAGACCGTGCTCATGGGGTACCGCGACCGGGTGACCGTACTGCGTGTCCTCGCAGTCGGGCCGCGCGATGGGGTGCACGTTCTGTGCCACCGGCCAGATGGGCCTGAAGAACAACCTGACGACCGGCGAGATCGCGGCGCAGGTGGTGTGGGGGG
>JBBDHX010000023.1:0-6071 GCA_040880745.1 Actinomycetota bacterium | reverse complement strand
CCCCCCCTCCCCGACACCACGCCCCAGCGTCTCTCGAACGTCGTGTTCATGGGGATGGGCGAGGCGATGAGTGGGTACCTACTACCCCAGCCACAGAACGCCCAGGTCGAAAGGCTAAGCTAACGGGAGAAACAGCGACCGCGTAGCGGGGAGGTTCTCATGCACATCATGACCGTAGAAGAAGCGGTCGAGGTCGCTCGGGATGAAGGGGGGTCTCGATGAGCGCTGAGAACCCGTCCGATGACTTCGACGGAGTGGTCGAGCAGAGCCACCTGGCGCTCGATGCGATCGCCAAGGGCAACCATGTGCCATTCAAGAACCTGTATTCCCAACGAGACGACGTGACGCTCGGGAACCCTTTCGGTCCGTTCGTGCGCGGCTTCGAGCAGGTCGTTGAGACGATGCAGCGCGCCGCGTCCTACTACAGGGACGGAGAGGCCAGCGGATTCGAGCAGGTGTCGAAGCATGTGAGCGATCACCTCGCGTACGTCGTCGAGGTCGAGCGATTCAACTCCAAAGTCGGAGGGGCGGAGGAGGTCACGCCGATCTCTCTCCGATGCTCGAGCATCTTTCGCCGCGAAGATGGTGCCTGGAGGCTCGTCCATCGTCACGCGGACCCGATAACCACGGCTCGGCCACCAGAGTCAGTGGTCGCGACCTAGCGCCGAGAGGCTTCGTCGGAGGTGGACTGGAGTGGGAGGGCGCGATCGCTTGAGCCCGCGCCGCGCCTGTCACGGCAGTGAACAACGTCCCGAGGAAGCACACCCAAGCGCGAGGCCGGCTCGCGAGCGTCCGATCAGCCGATGATGGCCGTACGGGTCGACCACACACGATCCCATGTCCGTCGGCCAGTTTGACATGGAGGTAGGAGACGCAGAAGGATGCCTAGCACGACTTCTTCCGAAGAGGGGGGGCACCATGCACGCGAGAGTCGCCCATACGACAGTGGATCCGGACCAGTATGAGACCGCCCGTAAGGTCCTGGAAACCGAAGTCCTTCCCCGAGTTCGGCAGGTCCCAGGTGTGGTGGCGGGATATTGGTTGGAGCCAGTCGACGGGAAGGGCCTGAACATCATCGTCTGCGAGAGCAGGGAAGTGGCAGCGATGCCTGTGCCCAACGCGCAGCCCGGTGAAAGTCCAGCTCCTGGTGTGACCGTCGAGAGCGTCGAGATCCGAGAGGTGATCGGCCAGATCTGAGGGGGCGGTCGCGCTGCTCCAAGAACCAGAGCGTCGGTTGCAGCAGCCGCGGGCCGTGGAAGACCTCCAGGTATCGCTCGTGCTCGGCGGGCAGGGGGCGGACGGCGCGGTATCCGCGCAGCAACCCCGCGCGAAGGACGCTGTAGTCGGGTCTCCCCCGACGCTCGCTCAAGACGACGGTGAGGTCGGAGGCGAAGGCCCCCATCTGCAAACCCTCGGCTCAGGCACGCCATCGGACGCGACGAGAGCAGCGACCCGTCGGCGGTCGGCACCGGTTCGGGCACCGCTAGCTCGTATCGCGGCGTAGCGCGGAGATCCAGATCGTTTCCCGCCTTCTCTTTGCTCCACGTATGTACGTTCAGGGCGGGTATGCGCCTCTCGCGGCGGTCCAGCGAGTCGAGTGCGACGGATGCTGACACCCGGTTGCGCACGCATGCAGGCTCCCTCACCCAGACGGACCTCGCAAGGTAGCGTGGACCTGTCCACACCCTCCAGGAGGTCGCCGGATGGAACGCAGCGATCCGTCATACGAGGGTCAGGCCGCGTACAACCCCCTGCTCCTCGCGATCTACGACGCGTGGGTCATCAAGTTCATGATGCTGCTGGTCGTGAAGCCCCTCTATCGCGTGCGGCACGGAGGATCCGAACTCAGAGGTGATGCCGGATTGACGGACCGCACTCGGAGAAGGCTGGTGGGGGACGCGTGGGCGATCACGATCGCCCGCGGTCTACCTCTGCGTGCTCGAAGCCTTCAACAACGTCGCGAAGTACGCGAGGCCAGTTCGGCCGAGGTCCGGCTCGCGAAGCAGGACGGCCACCTCACGTTCGAGGTGCGGAACGACGGCGCGGGCTTCGGCGTCGACGGGCGGGGGCACGGGACCGGGCTCCAGGGGATGGCCGACCGGTTGGAGGCGATCGGCGGCACGCTCGAGGTCCAGTCGTCGCCGGGAACAGGCACGAGGGTGATAGGTCGCGTCCCCGTCAGCGCGGAGGCGACCACGTGACCACGCGCCGGTTCGCGTGGGCGGTCTGGGGGCTCACCCTCACGCTAGCGGTCGCGTGGCCGTTCCTGTCCGAGGCGGCCAAGTTGGACGGCGACGTCTGGGCCTACGCGTTGTTCGGGCTCGGGGTCGTCGGGTACGCGACCGTGGGGGTGCTCATCACGTCACGCCAGCCCGGCAATCGGATCGGTCTGCTGCTCGCGGGGATCGGGCTGGCTGTCGCGCTCGCGCTGGCCGGTGGTGCGTACGCGACGCTCGCCCTCGACCAGGGCGTCGACCTGCCGTTCCCGAGGGCCGCCGCGTGGATGGGGCAGACCGGCATCGCGCTGATGCTCTTGCCGATCCCGCTGATCTTCCTCCTGTTCCCGACCGGCAAGGTGCCGGGCCCGCGGTGGCGCCCGCTGCTCTGGGTCCTGCTCGCCGCGAGCGCCGGCGTCGTCCTCGGCGTGGCCCTCCTGCCCGGGGCGATGACGACCGGCTTCACGGACCTCGACACCGCCGTCAACAACCCGGTCGGTGTCCCTTCCCCCTGGAAACCCCTGGTCGACGTCGCCATCGGCCTCGCCGGCACGGTCGTCGTCTTCGGCGCCTTCCTGTGCGTGCTCTCGCTGATCATGCGGTTCCGCCGAGCCGAAGGCGACGAGCGCCAACAGATCCGCTGGCTGCTGTACGTTGGCGCCGTCGCGGCGGCGATACCGGTGGTGGGCCTCCTCGCGAGCGGCATCCGAGACCTGGCCGGGGTACAGGTCACCGAAGACGACGACCCGATCGGAAACATCGGGTTCCTCCTGTTCTTCGGCGCGATCCTGCTCGGCATCCCGGTGGCCTGCGGGATCTCGATCCTGCGCTACCGGCTGTACGACCTCGACGTCGTCGTGAAGAAGACGGTGGTGTTCGGCGCGCTGGCGCTGTTCATCAGCGCCGTGTACCTCGTCGCCGTGTTCGTCCTCGGCGCGGTCGTCACGGATCAGGCATCGAGCACGGTCTCGTTCGCTGCCGGCGCCGCCGCGGCTGTGGCCTTCCAGCCGCTGCGGGTGCTGGCCCGCCGGCTCGCCGACCGGATCGTCTACGGCGGGCGGGCGACGCCGTACGAGGTGCTCTCCGAGTTCTCCGATCGCCTTGCCGACACGTACTCGACCGACGACGTCCTGCCGCGGATGGCGTCGTTGCTCGGGACGAGCACGGGCGCGACCGAGGCCAGGGTGTGGCTCCTTCTCGGCGGGGTCCTCTCGCCGGCGGCTGCGTGGCCACAGGACCTCACGCCGACATCCAGTCTCCCGATGGTCGGTCAGGAGCTGCCGGAGATGCCGGGCGACGCCTATCCCGTGCGACACCACGGCGACGTCCTCGGCGCCTTCACGCTCGCGATGCCGAGCAACGACCCGATGAACCCGGCGAAGGCACGGCTCGTGGATGACCTCGCGGCTCAGGCGGGCCTCTTGCTTCGCAACGTCCGGTTGCTCGAAGAGCTGCGAGCATCGCGCCGCCGGATCGTCGAGGCGCAAGATGAGCGCGCGAAGAAGCTCGAGCGCGACATCCACGACGGAGCGCAGCAGCAGCTCGTCGCGCTCACCGTGAAGCTGAGACTCACACAGGGTCTCGTCAGGAAGGACGTCGCCAAAGCCGAGGCGATGCTCGCCGACCTCCAGTCAGAGACCCAGGGAGCACTCGAGGATCTACGCGACCTCGCGCGCGGGATCTACCCGCCGCTGCTCGCGGACAAGGGCCTCGGTGCCGCGCTCGAAGCCCAGGCGCGCAAGGCCGCCGTCCCCACCACCGTGGAGTCCGACGGGATCGGCCGCTACCCGCAGGAGGTGGAGTCCGCCGTCTACTTCTGCACGCTGGAGGCGCTCAACAACGTCGCCAAGTATGCGGAGGCGTCGCGCGCAGAGATCTCTCTCGCCCAACTCGATGGCCGGTTGATGTTCACGGTTGCCGATGACGGCGTGGGTTTCGACGCCGACACGAAGGCCTACGGCACAGGCTTGCAGGGCATGCGGGACCGGCTCGATGCGATCGCGGGCAAGCTTGCAGTGGAAAGCGCCCCCGGGCAGGGCACCACGATCACCGGTACGGTCCCCGTACGGAGCGCGTGAGGTCGATGACGCTAACGGTTCCAGCTTCTGAACCCCCCGCGATACCGAGGAAGCCCGTCGATCGGAATGCCCTCATGTCCACTGCTCACGACCTCGGTGATACTGGGTCGTTGAGACGGGGATCGACCACACCGGGAGCCCCGGGCCCCGTCTAGGCTGGTACCCAGGTGGCAACCGTTTGACGACCTGACCCGAGAGCAGCTCACCGACCGTCTCGTCGGTGGGGTGAGCCCGCGTTCCGAGCTCGGCAGGTGTGGGCGCAGCTGTGGAAGCGAGATCGCGGCGCAGGCGGTCTGGGCGCGCCGCGAGGCCCGTCGGCTTCCCGCAAGCACCCCAAGGCGTCTCGGGAGCGTCGTCTTGATGGGCATGGGCGAGCCGATGAGTGAGTGTTCACTACCTACAAGAAGAACCTCCCCGATGCAGGATCGAGGGCGATCTTCGAGGCATCTCTTCGCGTTCGGCTCCGTTCGGCATGTTCTGAGTCACCAATCCGAAAAGTGACCACTTGGGATAAGGTCATCCCGCTGATCGGGAGGGTGAGGGCCCACGAAAGTTGCGCTGCACTGCCGCCCGAACGCCTGCGAAACCCATGACTGGGTGCCCGTACACGCCCTGTGGTGCCGAAGAAGTGCCGTGGTCGAGGAACGATGAGCGGAACGAGGTCCCTCGCGCAACCGGCGTCCGAGCACCAGGGCATTCGGCTATGGCTCATGGGCGCGGTCGGCTGCGTGTTGGCGAGCACGCTCGTCCTGGGCGGCGGTTCCCGCATCGTCATGCGGGTCACGGCCATCATCGCGGACCCCGAGTTCATCGGCACGACCACGACCGGCGGGAACACCATCGGACGGATCACGTTCGCCGGCTCCATCGGGCTCGTTTGGATCGGGGCGCTGGGAGGCGTACCCCTCGCTGCTGTCTACCTCGTGGCCCGGCGCTGGCTCCCACGGCAGCCACTCTTCCGAGGCCTCTGGTTCGGCCTTCTCACGATTGGGGTGTTCGGCAACTTCCTCGTGGGTGACACAGAGGCCGGGACCGCAGACTTCCGGTTCGCGGATCCGGCCCCTCAGCTGGCGATGTACGGCACGATGTTCCTGCTCTTTGGCCTGGTGGGGTCCTCGTGGGCCGAGCGGCTGGGCCGAGGGTTGCCGGAGCCACGGCCAACTGCGACGGGCTACGTCGTCCTGGGGGTGGTCACGATCGCTGGGGTCGCGACGATCGCCGGCGACGTCGCCACCCTGCTCGGGTAGGCGACTCAACGCCCGTCCGGTCCGTTCACCATGACCTCGGTCTTGTCGAGTCCCGATGGAGGTCGAAGACCCTGGGTGGCGGCGACCCGTTTACGCTGGGTTCGTGTCGACCGTCTACGACCTGACTCGCGAACAACTCACCGACCGCATGGTCGCGTGGGGCGAGCCGGCATTCCGAGCCAAGCAGGTCTGGTCCCAGTTGTGGAAGCGTGCCGCGACCTACGACCGGATGTCGGATGTATCACCGACCCTTCGTGAGCGTCTCGCCGAAGAACTCCCGATGGGGGTCGAGGTCCTCACCGAGCGCACCGCCGACCGGGGTGCCACCCGCAAGGCGCTGTTCAAGCTCGGCGGTCAGCACGTGATCGAAGCCGTGTTGATGGGCTATCCGGACCGCGTGACGGTCTGCGTGTCGTCGCAGGCGGGCTGTGCGATGGGTTGTACGTTCTGCGCCACCGGGCAGATGGGTTTGCAGAACAATCTGACAGCGGGCGAGATCGCGGCCCAGGCAGTGTGGGCGCGCCGCGAAG
>JBBDHX010000022.1:0-5178 GCA_040880745.1 Actinomycetota bacterium | reverse complement strand
GGCGCCGACCTCAGGCGCCCCGACCTCAGGCGTCCCGACCACAGGATCGCTGAGGACGGCCCCGCCCGCGCCGCCGGAGCCAGCAGCCGCCCCCGACCCATCGTCGATCTCCATGACCACCGTGTTGACCGGCACCGTCGCTCCCTCGGCGACCAAGATCCTCGACACGGTCCCTGCCACCGGCGAGGGCACCTCCGTATCCACCTTGTCCGTGGAGATCTCGAACAACGGCTCGTCGCGCGCGACCGTGTCGCCCTCCTTCTTGAGCCACTGCAAGATCGTGCCTTCGATGATGGTCTCGCCGAGTTGCGGCATCTTGATCTCGGTCATCTCGTTCTCCTGCTCCTGCTCACCAGGCGGCCAATCGGTCGACCGCGGCCTCGATGTCGGCCACCTGGGGAAGGAACGCGTCTTCGAGCGGGGGCGAGAACGGCACCGGGAGGTTCGGAGGTGACAACCGCTCGACCGGCGCGTCCAGATGTTCGAACGCCTTCTCGGCGATCGTCGCCGCCACTTCCGCGCCGATGCCCGCGTACCGGTAGGACTCCGAGAGCACGAGCGCTCGGGAGGTCTTCTCGATGGAGCGGAGGACGGCCTCCTCATCCAGTGGGTACACGGTGCGCAGATCGACGACCTCCACCGAGACCCCACGTGCGGTCAGTGACTCCGCGGCCTCGAGCGCCTTGTGCACCATGGCGCCGTAGGTGATGACGCTCACGTCCGTGCCCTCGCGCCGGACGTTCGCCTTCCCGATGGGGATGAGGAAGTCGGGCTCCTCCGGGACCTCCTCCTTGATCCGCCGGTAGATCCACTTGTGTTCGAGGAACATGACGGGGTTGTCGTCGCGGATCGCCGACTTGAGCAGCCCCTTCGCGTCGGCAGGGAAGGCGGGGCAGATCACCTTGATGCCGCCGGCGTGCGCGAACCACGGTTCGGGGTTGGTCGAGTGGAACGACGACGCGCGCACGCCGCCACCGCTGGGACCGCGTAGCACCACGGGCAGCGGAACCCCGCTTCGGTAGTGATAGCGCGAGAGCACCGTGGTGATCTCGTCGAAGCCGCTCGACATGAAGTCCGCGTACTGGAACTCCGCTACGGGGCGGAACCCCTCCATCGCCGAGCCGACCGCCATCCCGACGATGGTCTCCTCAGCGATGGGCGTATCCATGACGCGTTCGGAGCCGAAGCGGTCGAGGAATCCCTCGGTGACCTTGAACGCTCCGCCGTAGGCGCCGATGTCCTCGCCGAGCATGTACACGCGCTCGTCGCGCTCCATCTCTTCCCAGAGCGCCTCGGCGATCGCGATCAGGTACGTGGCCAGACCCTCGTCGGTCCGCTTGCCCCGCGGTTCGGCGCCGTGTCCGGCGGCCCCCGCTTCGACCTTCGCGGTCGCCATCACGAGGCCTCCGTCCCGCCTGCGCGGCCCGGTTCACTCGTCCAGTAGCCGTCCTCGGTCCAGTTCCCCTTGAAGGCGTCGGCCGGCTCGGGGAACGGCGAGGCGAGCGCGTAGGTGTGCCCTTCTTCGAACTCGCGCTCGATGCGCTCCTGCATCGTCGCGAGCCGGTCGTCGTCGACCAGGCCCTCGGCACGCATCCATGCCTCGAAGTTCTTCACGGGATCGTGGTTGGCCATCGCGTCGGTGAGCATCTCTTCGGGCATGTACTTCGCGGGGTCATGACCCGCGTGGCCGCGCCAGCGCAGGGATACCGCCTCGATCAACGTGGGCCCGCCACCGTCCCTCGCCCGTTCCACGGCCTCGCGCGCCGCCGCGTAGACGTCGAGGACCTCACCGCCGTCCACGCGCACGCCCGGGATGCCGTAGGCGGACGCGCGCTCGGCGATCGTGGGAACCGTGAACTCGAGTGCGTTCGGCGTGGAGTACGCGAACCGGTTGTTGTTCACGACCCAGACCACGGGGAGGCCGAAGATCGCCGAGGTGTTGAGTGCCTCGTGCCAGCGGCCGTTGGACGTGGCCCCGTCTCCACAGATCGCCATCGCCACCCGGCGGTCGCCGAGTCGCTGATACGCGAGCGCCGCACCCACCGCGACTGGGTACGCGATCGGGAGGTGCGACATCACGGTGAACGTCCGGTTGCCCTGCCAATCGCCGATGTGGCTGTTGCCGTCACGACCGCGTGTGTACCCGTCGATCCGCCCCCAGAACTGCGCCATCACCCGCTGCAGATCCAGACCTTTCGTCAGCTGAGCCGTGAGGTCGCGGTGGGTGGGGAACAACGAGTCGGAGGCCTCCAGAGCCGAGGCGACGCCGACGTGCGTCCCCTCCTGACCACGCCCCGAATAGATGGCGCCGGGCAGCCGGCCCTGGCGGTACAGCGCCTCCATCCGCTCATCGAAGTACCGCGCGAGCTTGAGCAGGTAGAGGATGTGGAGCAGCCGCTCATCCGGCAATGGCCTGCCCTTCGCGGTGCCCGTCTCGATCGTCGTCGCCACGATCCTCCTCAGGCCGAGTGCAGCGCTTTGCCGGCGAGGGCGAGCATCGCCTCACCGAATCCTTCGGACAGGGACGGGTGCGGGTGGATCAGCGCGGCGACCTCCGATGGGGTCGCCTCCCACGCCGTGACGAGCATCGCCTCGGCGATCAGGTCGGTCACGTGCGGTCCGATCATGTGGACCCCCAACACGGGGCCGCCGCCGTCGTGCGCGACCACCTTCACCGAGCCCCCCTCGTCCAGGATGTTGGCCTTGCCGATCCCCCGCAGGTCCAGACGCTGCACCACCACGTCGTGGCCGCGCTCGCGCGCCTGGGCCTCCGTCAGCCCGACGCTCGCCACCTCCGGGTTGCAGTAGGTGACCCTCGGCACCTGGACGTAGTCGATCGTGGGTGCGTCGAGGCCGGCGATCCGCTCCGCCACCGCGATCCCTTCGGCGAACGCCACATGGGCCAGTTGCAGGGGGGTCGCCGCCGCGTCGCCGACCGCCCACACGTTCTCCACCGTCGTGTGGAGGTCCGGGCCGACCTCGATGAACCCCCGGGGGTCGAGCGCCACCCCGGCTTCGGCCAGACCCGCGCCATCCGTGACGGGGCCCCGCCCCGTCGCGATCAGGCAGATCTCCGCGCCGACGGCGTGCGACGTGCCATCCACGTCGTAGGCGATCTCGACGCCGGCGTCCGTTTCTCGGATCGACGTGACCGACGCGCCCGCAGCCGTCACGATGCCGCGCTTGCGATAGGCCCGAGCCAGTTCGGTGGAGAGGTCCTCGTCCTCCAGCGGGGCGATGCGGGGGAGCGCCTCGAGCACCGTAACGACGGCCCCGAACGAGCGATAGATCGACGCGAATTCGAGGCCCACGGCGCCCGCGCCGATCACGACCGCGGACGCCGGGATGCGGTCCAGGAACAACGCCTCGTCGCTGGTGATGATCCGCGCCGACAGCTCGACACCCGGCAGCGTCTTCGGTCGCGAGCCCGTCGCGATCACGACGTTGCGTGCCTCCAGGCGGCTCCCGTCGATCTCCAGCGCCGGACCGCTCAGCAGACGGGCTGTGCCGTGGATCACGTCTACGCCGCGGTGCGCGGCGAGCCCGGTGACGCCCTTGACCAGCTTGTCGACGACCGAGCGCTCGAACTCCAGGACCTTCGCCCAGTCGGGCTCACCCGCTGCCTTGATGCCCCACGTCGATGCCCGCTCGACCGTGTCCATGACGGCGGCCGACTGCAGGAGTGCCTTGGTGGGGATGCATCCTCGAAGGAGACAGGTCCCACCGAGCCGGTCGTCGGCTTCGACGAGGGCAACGCGCAGACCCAGCTGCGCGGCGCGGAAGGCTGCTGCGTAGCCTCCGGTACCTGCGCCGACCACCGCTACGTCGTAGGCGTCACCCATCCAGCGCGTCAGTCTACCGTTCACCGTGATCTCGGCCGATGCGCTGGGTAGGATGCGCGGGATGGTGGAGGCAGCCGCGCTGAAGGACACGCCGCTGCGTGCTGAGCACGAGGCCGCGGGCGCCAAGCTCGGGCCGTTCGGCGGCTGGCGCATGCCCATCGAATACGAGGGCGCGCTGGCGGAGCATCGAGCGGTCCGCGAGCGGGTCGGCCTGTTCGACCTGACGCACCTGGGCAAGGTGGAAGCGGTGGGCCCGGGTGCCCTCGGCCTGCTTCAGGGAGTCGTCACCAACGACATCGCCTCGATATCGGTCGGCGAAGCCCAGTACAACCTCGTCCTCAACGAGGGCGGCGGCGTCATCGAGGATCTCATCGTCTACCGGCTGGGGGACGAGCGGTACTTCGTCGTGCCGAACGCGTCGAACACGCAGCGCGTCCTGCAGATCCTTGGTGACGCGGAGGCGCCCGATCGCGTCCACCTGCTCTATCACCAGGACTGGTGCTTCATGGCGGTGCAGGGCCCGGATTCGCCGCAGGTGGTGAGGAGCCTGTTCCCGGAGGCGGATGGGCTGGGTTTCATGCAGTGCGTCGAAGCCGACTACCGCCGCCGTCCCGTCATCCTGACGCGGTCGGGGTATACGGGCGAGGTCGGGTTCGAACTCTTCACCTACCAGGACATCGCCGTGGACCTCTGGCGCGAACTCGCCGAAGCCGCCAAGCCGTTCGATGGGCGGGCTTGCGGACTCGCCGCGCGTGACGTGCTGCGCCTGGAGATGGGCTACCCGCTCTACGGCCAGGACCTGTTCGAGACCTCGACGGCCTTCGAAGCAGGGCTCGCGTGGGCGGTCTCGATGGACGCCGGCGACTTCCGGGGGCGGAGCGGCCTGGAGCGCCAACGCGAAGAGGGCCTCCCCAGCAGGCTCCGCGCCCTCCGGATGCACGAGCGACGGTCCATCCCGCGCTCCGGCTACCCGGTGTTCGCGCAGGACCGCGTGATCGGAGAGGTCACGAGCGGGACGTTCTCGCCGATCCTGCAGACGGGGATCGCGCTCGCCTACCTGTGGCCCGCAGACGTCGCCGCACCCGAGGACGAGGTGGAGGTGGACATCCGCGGCCGCCGGGCGACCGCCACCGTCATCCGGCCTCCGTTCGTCGATCGCAACCCCCGGGGGTGATCGGCCTCAGGAGAGCCCGCGCACCGCGTGGACCAAGTCGTCGGTCCCGGCGGCCCCGAACCGAACGCGGTCGAGGAGATGGTGAAGCCGCATCGAGGAATGCGGCGTGGCCCTGGTGACCGCCGCCGCATTCCTGCTGCTGTTGCACTACGCGGGTGCCGC
>JBBDHX010000021.1:0-33973 GCA_040880745.1 Actinomycetota bacterium | reverse complement strand
GTCCCAACGGGGTTCGAACCCGTGTCTCCACCTTGAGAGGGTGGTGTCCTAGGCCTCTAGACGATGGGACCCTGGGAACGGCGCCATGGTAGCAAGGCCCCCTCCCGTTCAGGTCCCACGGCTCACAGGGCGGCGCCGAAGCCGCGGGTATCCTCGGCCCCAGGAGGACCTCCGTATGTCCGCTGCCAACCCCGATACCGTCGATCCATCGGACGTCCCGGCCTCCGAACGGTTCGACAACCGTGAACTCTCCTGGCTCGAGTTCGACGCGCGCGTGCTCGCGCTGGCGGAGAGCCCCGACCGCCCGCTCCTGGAGCGCGTGAAGTTCCTGGCCATCTTCGGCGACAACCTGGACGAGTTCTTCCAGATCCGCGTGGCCGGTTTGAAGGAGCAGATCCTGGCGGGGCTGGCGTCGACGTCGCCCGACGGCATGGCTCCCGCGGAGCAACTCGAGCGGATCAGCGCGCGCATCCGCACCTTGATGGCGCGCCAGCACAAGACGTGGGCACGGTCGATCCGCCCGCGCCTCGCGGATGCGGGGATCCGGGTGGTCGGTTGGGATGAGCTCGATGAGGCGGCCGCGCTCTATCTGCGGGAGACCTACGAGGAGCGGATCTACCCGATCCTCACCCCGCTGTCGGTGGACCCGTCGCACCCGTTCCCGTACATCTCGAACCTGTCGCTCAACCTGGCTGTGGAGGTGGGCGACCCCGACACCGGGAGGCGCCGGTTCGCCCGCGTGAAGGTTCCCCCGTCGCTCCCACGGTTCCTGGCGCTGCCCGATGGCGAGCGTTGGGTTCCCATCGAGGAGGTGATCGCGGCCCACGTGGACACGCTGTTCCCGGGGATGACGGTGGCGTCCGCCTACCCCTTCCGGATCACGCGCGACGCCGATGTCGAACTCGAGATCGACGAGGCCGAGGATCTGCTCTCCCAGATCGAGTCGATCCTCCGCCAGCGCGATCGCTCGCCCGAAACCGTCCGCCTGGAACTGGATCACGCCATGCCGAAGCCCGTGCGTGCCCTCCTGCGCGAGGAACTCGGGCTGTCGGAGACCGACGTCTACGTGTCGAAGTCGCTCCTGGGGCTCTCAGACCTGTTCCAGTTGGCGGTGATCGACCGGCCGGATCTGCACGAAGAACCGTGGGTCGGGCGGACCCAGGCGCGGCTGCAGCCTGTGCTCGCGGGCCGCACCGACATCTTCTCCGTGCTGCGTGAGGGCGACATCTTGGTCCAACATCCCTACGACGCGTTCGACACCTCGGTCGGGGCGTTCGTCGAGCAGGCGTCGCGTGACCCGCAGGTGCTCGCGATCAAGCAGACCCTGTATCGGACCTCGGATGAGGACTCGGCCATCGTGCGGTCGCTGGTGCGCGCCGCCGAGTCGGGCAAGCAGGTCGCCGCGCTCGTGGAGCTCACCGCCCGCTTCGACGAGCGATCCAACATCGCCTGGGCGCGCGTGCTCGAGCAGGCGGGCGTGCACGTCGTCTACGGGGTCGTCGGCACCAAGACGCACGCGAAGGTGTCGCTCGTCGTACGCGACGAAGCAGGGCAGATCCGGCGGTACTGCCACATCGGCACCGGGAACTACCACCCCGTCACGGCGCGCACCTACGAGGACGTCGGTCTGCTCACGGCCGACCTCGATATCACCGCAGACGTGGCCGATCTGTTCAACTACCTCACGGGTTACTCGGCGCAGGAGTCCTACCGGAAGATCTGGGTTGCGCCGATCACGCTGCGCGATCGGCTCACCGAGATGATCGGCGAGCAGGCGAGGCCGGGCGGACGGATCGACATGAAGATGAACGCCTTGGTCGATGCGGGGATGATCGACGCCTTGTACCGCGCATCGTCGGCGGGTGCGGACATCTACCTCCACGTGCGCGGGATCTGCTGTCTGCGACCCGGCATCCCGGGTCTGTCCGACAGGATCCACGTGCGCTCGATCGTGGGCCGGTACTTGGAGCACTCACGGATCTTCCGGTTCGGGCGGGGCGAGGACGCGCGCCACCACATCGGGTCGGCGGACCTGATGCCGCGCAACCTCGATCACCGGGTCGAGTGCGTCACGGAGGTGTTCGATCCCGCGCTCAAGGGCCGGCTCGACGCGATCTTCGAGGTCTCCGCCATCGACGACGTGCTCGCCTGGGATCTCCTCCCGCAAGGGTGGACGAAGACGCCGACGGACGATGGCGTCGAGGCGCACGAGGTTTCGCGCCGCTCGGCGATGGAGCGAGAGCGCGCGTGAGCCTGGTCCGTGCGGCGGGCGGTGTGGTGACGCGCGAGGGCCGGGACGGGCCCGAGGTCGTGCTCGTGCATCGGCCAGCCTACGACGACTGGTCGTTCCCGAAGGGGAAGCTCGAAGACGGCGAGGACGACCTGGCCTGCGCACTTCGCGAGGTGCAGGAGGAGGCCGGCCTCGTCTGCGACGTGGGCGAGGACCTCGGCGTCGTCACGTACGTGGACAAGCGCGGCCGGCCGAAGGTCGTGCGGTATTGGCGGATGACCGCTGCGCCCGGCGCTGAAGCGAAGGCGAGCTTCGAGGTGGACGACGCCCGATGGGTGCCGCTCGCCGTCGCGGAACCGATGCTCACGTACGCCCACGACCGGACGCTGCTGCGACGCTTGGCGGGCGATCCCGCTCCCGGGCAACCGGTGCCGGTGTTCGTGATCCGCCACGTCAAGGCGGGCGAGCGGGGGTCCTCGCCCGGCCCCGACGAACTGCGACCGATCTCCAAGACCGGTCGTAAGCAGGCGGTCAAGCTCGCCGCGATGCTGGCGGCCCACGGCATCGTGGCGCTCGCGTCGAGCCCTGCGCTGCGGTGCATCCAGACCCTGGATCCGCTCGCGGAGCACCTCGGCCTCGACATCGCCATGGCGCCGGAGTTGTTCGAGGGGAGCGACGTCGGCGGGGTGGAGGCATGGGTGCTGGCCGCGGCGGCCGACGGTCCCGCGGTGCTGTCGACGCACGGGGACCTCGTCCAGGGGCTCGTCGCGGCGCTCGTAGCCCGTGGGATCACGGTGGGGGGCGACGGCACCGTGGCCTTCGCCAAGGGGGCGGCTTGGCATCTCGATGTCTGGGACGGCCGGGTGTCGAAGCTGACCTACGTGCCGCCGCCGGAGGGTCCACGCCCGTCTATGGAGGGCGGCTTCGTCATCTGACGCGACACTTCGGTCACCTCGTCAGTTCTCGCCCTGGTCGCGCGTGAATCCCAGTTCGCCGTCGAACTCCTGCAACTTCTCCACGTGCATCCACGTGTGCTCCCGGCTGATCCGCGCCAGCACCTGATGGACGTCCTCATCCGGCAGGTCCCCGGGGTTCTCCCGGATGATGAACCGGCACCGGAAGTGGTCGCCGGTCTCGGTGAACGCGCCGGTGGGCGGGAAGACCTTCGTACCCCGCGAGGAGATCATCTTGAGCGACAGCCGTGTGTCGCGCGTCAGGTCCATCAGCGAAGCGCCCAGTTCGGTGGCCGTGAGCGGAGACTCGACGAAGACATCGAGCCCCACCACGGCTCGAGTATCGGGCCGAACATAGTCGGGCCGGGGGTCCAGTTGGGGGAGCTGCAGTGGCCTCACTTCACGGATGGTCCACGTCTCGGTCTTCTTCCCGAGGTTCCCGATGATCTCTTCGGTGTAGACAGACGTCGGGGTGCCGCGGTCATAGCCCACCACGTCCCCGGTCAGGACCCCCGACTCCAAGGTCACGAAGATCGCGTGCTCGATCGCCGCCGCCTCTTCGGTGAGACCCAGGTGTCTCAGCATGAGCACCGCCGACAAGATGACGGCCGTCGGGTTGATCACGTCCTTGCCGGCGTACTTCGGAGCCGATCCGTGGACCGCTTCGAAGATGGCGACCTCATTGCCGATGTTGGCGCTCGGCGCGTAGCCGAGTCCGCCGATCAACGCGGACGTGAGGTCCGACAGGATGTCGCCGTTCATGTTGGTCATCGTGAGCACCTCGAACTGCTCGGGGCGCTTCACCAGTTGGTGTGCGGCGTTGTCCACGATGACGTGCCAGGACTCCATCTCGGGGTAGTCAGGCGCTACGCGCTCGAAAGCGCGCTTCATCGTGCCTTCGGAGAACTTCATGATGTTCGCCTTCGTGGCACAGGCGACCTTCGTGCGCCCCTCGCTCCTTGCGTACTCGAACGCGAACCGGGCGATCCTCTCCGATCCCTTCACGCTGATCAGCTTGAGTGTCTGCGCGACACTCGGGGTCTGCATGTACTCGATGCCGGCGTAGAGGTCCTCGACGTTCTCGCGCACGACGACCAGATCGATGCCGCGACCGGAGTACGGCGTGGTGACGCCCGGCATCTCACGGACGGGCCGCACGTTCGCGTAGGTCTCGAAGAGCTTGCGGAGCGTGACGTTCGCCGACTTCTCCCCGAAGCCGACGGGGGTCTCCAGGGGGCCCTTCAGCGCCACCTTCGTGCGGGCGATCGAGTCCATGGTCTCTTGAGGCACGCCGCTCGGCAGGCCCTTCTTGAAGACCTCGGCGCCCGCCTCGTGGACCTCCCAGTCGATGAGAGCACCGGTCGCCTCGACGATGGCGCGGGCCGCGGCGACGCACTCCGGACCGATGCCGTCACCCGGGATCAGGGTGACCGGGATCGCCTCGCGTACGCCGTCGCTCACCGGGTCATCGTAGACACCGGGGCTGGCGATCGACCCACCGCCTAGCGCGAAGCCCGGCCACCCCGTCTGAAGAAGTCCCTCTCGGCCTCCGTCGGGGCCAGGGCCGAGGCACGGTCATACGCGACGGCGGCTTCCTGCTTCCTCCCGAGTCGTGACAGGAGATCCGCCCGCGCCGCGTGGAAGGAGTAGTAGGTGCCGAGCTCCAAGGCGTCCACCAGCGGCAGCGCGGCAGCGGGGCCCTGCACCTCGCCAACGGCGATCGCTCGATTCAGGGCCACCACGGGCGTGGGCGAGATCGCGAGCAGCTGGTCGTACAGGGCCACGATCTGCGGCCAGTCCGTCTCCTGCATGGTGAGCGCCTCAGCGTGCACGGCGTTGATCGCCGCCTGAAGTTGATACTCACCGGGCTGGTTGCGACGCAGGCATGCACGGACGATCGCCCGACCCTCCTCGATCATCGTCCGATCCCACCGTGTGCGATCCTGCTCGCCGAGCAGAACGAGGGAGCCGTCGGCTCGCGTGCGGGACGGCTGGCGTGACTCGGTGAGGAGCAAGAGTGCCAACAGACCGGCCACCTCAGGTTCCTCGGGCATGAGCGTTGCCACGATGCGCGCCAGGCGGATCGCTTCCGAACGAAGACCAGGCTCGGCGGGGTTGGTCAGCCCGGCGTTGAAGATGAGATAGACCACGGCGAGCACCGGTCGCAGACGGCCGGGCAGCTCATGGTCCTGCGGGACGCGATAGGGGATGCGGGCGGCCTTGATCTTCCGCTTGGCGCGGGCGAGGCGTTGCGCCATCGCCGCCTCGCTCACGAGGAAGGCGCGGGCGACCTCCTCCGTCGACGATCCGCCGAGCAAGCGCAAGGTGAGCGCCACCTGCGCTTCGGTGGACAAGGCGGGGTTGCAGCAGGTGAAGATGAGACGAAGACGGTCGTCGTGCACGTGCGCCACCTCCTGGGACGTGCCGGGATCGTCGCTGCCGGGAGCCAACGCCGCTGCCTCGTCGAGCAGGTCTCGCCCACGCGCCTCGCGACGCAGCCGATCGATGGCGCGGTTGCGGGCGGTCGTCGTGATCCAACCCCCCGGATTGGGCGGGAGGCCATCGCTCGGCCATCTTCGGAGCGCGACGGCGAACGCATCCTGTACCGCATCTTCGGCGACGTCGATATCGCCGAAGATGCGGATCAGCGTGGCCACGGATCGGCCGGACTCTTCGCGGAAGATCCGGCCGATGGCGGCCGGATCGACAGCGGGCGAGCCGTCGATGCGGCGCATCTCAGGCGTTGGGCATCTCCCAGAACGGGCGGACCTCGATGGCGCTCCCGACCGCTTCGGTGGTCTTCGACGCCCACACGAGAGCGGCATCCAGGTCGGCGGCCTCGATGATGTAGAAGCCACCCAGATGCTCCTTGGACTCGGCGAAGGGGCCGTCGGTCGTCATGAGATCGCCGCCGGTCATGCGCACGACCGTCGCGGTCGCCGGTTCGAGCAGTTTGCCGGAGAAGACCAGCGCGCCGGCCGACTTCATCTCCTCCTCCAGGACCATGATCTTCTTCCACCCCTGTTGCATCTGTTCCTCGGTCATCTCGCGACGAGCTTCGCCCTCGACGCTGTACGCGGAGAACATGTACTGGGCCATCGTGGATCCTTCCTTGGCTCGGGCGGGCCGGTCCCGCCGCTTCATCCCTACTACGAACGACGGTTGCCCAGGATGACACGGCGTCGGTGAACGGGCGTCCGAGGTCGGGATGTCGGCGATCTCACCGGCCGGCGTTCGCTGGGGCGCGAGGACTCGAACCTCGACTAACAGGGCCAGAACCTGTCGTGCTGCCATTACACCACGCCCCACCGGGCGGCCGTCATGGTAACAAGGCGCCGCCCGGCGGGTCCGGGCAAGCGCGGTTGACCCATCCGCCGGGCGCAGGTAGCGTGCGCGGCAGGCATCACGACCGTTGGAGGGAGCCCGCATGAACAAGGGTGGCTTGGTCGCGGAGGTCGCGAAGCGCACGGGTTTGAGCAAGGCCGAGGTGGGTCGCGTGGTGGATGCCACGATCGACACGATCCGGGACTCGGTCGTCGACGGAGAACGTGTGACGCTCGCTGACTTCGGGACTTTCGAACGCAAGCATCGCAACCGGCGCATCGCACGCAACCCGCGCAAGCCCGACGTGCCTATCGTGGTGCCGGCGCGAGACCTGCCGTCGTTCACGCCGGGCAAGGAGTTCCGAGGCCAGGTCCTGGGCGGATCCTGACGAGGGGCGGTTCAGGCCTCGAACGTGACGAGGCGGAGCGAGCGCGCCACGGTCTGACCGTCGACCTCGGTCAGGTCGAAGCGAACCCGCTGGCCCAGTCGAAGCATCCGGTAGTCGGTCCCTGACGCGCCATCGATCGCGACCTCGGTCCGGTCGTCGGTCATCAGCGATCCGGTCTTCGTCGCTTGGTCGTACTCCTTGATCGTCCCCTGCATGTGGTTCCTCTCAGCCGCCGGTGCTTGCTTCCAGGCGGGGTGCCGCGTCCATCTCCAGGAGCACCGCCCGCGCCCGGCCTTTGCGTCGGGCTCGCAGCACCGTGAGGATATCGCCCGGCAGGTCGAGGTCGAAGCCGATCTCCTCGGACTCGACCACCGAGGCCGGGATGCTCATCTCGGCGGCCGCCTGGAGGTGCTTGCGGAACGAGTCGGGCCCGAAGTGCGAGGAGATCGCGTCCGGCCCGCGCCGCAGGAGGAGGTTCGTCCCCTCGGCGTCAGAACTCGGGCCGATAACGACCGGACCCAGGGTGTGCAGTGCCCGCGTCAGCCCTGTCGGCGTGAGCAGCGGCGTGTCCGGGAGCACGACCGCCAGCGCGACCAGCCCGCGAGCCTGCGCCTCGTCCTCCACCTGGTGCAGCGCGGCGGCCAACGAAGGCTTCTCCTCCGCGATGGGCAGCGCCCCTCGCGTGGCCGCCACTTCCAGCACGGCCTCATCCGGTGAGATGACCCATGAGTCCCAGCCCGGCATGACCAGCGAGGCATCCAGGACGTCTTCCAGCATCGCGAGGGTGAGCGCGGCTCGCTCGAGAGGGGTCAGCATCGGCGAGAGGCGGGATTTCGCCTCGTGAAGAGCCTTGACCGGCAGGACGATCGCACGCACGGGGACCGGAAGACTAGCGTGCCTGCTGCGATAGGCTCACGCGTTCCTCGAGTGGAAGGCGATCACATGAGCAGCGTCCCCAGCCTGGCCATGCGCGCCGCCCCGCGGGCTCGCGCCGACGCCCGTGCCGCCTATCTCGCAGGCCTGACCGTGACGGGTGCTCTGGGCATCGGTCTGCTCGCCCAGGTTCGCATCGAGATCGGCATCGTCCCCATCACCGGCCAGACGCTCGGCGTGTTGCTGGTGGGCGCCGCGTTCGGGCCGGCGCTCGGCGCCGGGACCCTCATCCTGTACCTGGTCCTGGGGGTGGTCGGGATGCCGGTCTTCGCCCCGAACGCCGACGGCAGCCACGAGGTGGGGTGGCAGGCGCTGGCGGCTGCCGCGCCGACGGCGGGCTACCTCGTCGGCTTCGTCGCCGCCGCCGGCGTCGTTGGCGTGTTGTCGCGGCTCGGTTGGGACCGTTCGTTCCGGTCGGCGGTCGCCTCGATGTTGATCGGCAGCGTCGTCCTGTACGCCGTCGGCCTCCCGTGGCTGCATCAGGCGCTCCCCGCACTCACCGGCCAGCCCGCAGACTGGCAGGTGACCCTGACCGCCGGGTTGTACCCGTTCGTGATCGGGGACCTCTGCAAGATCTTCGTCGCGGCGGGCATGCTCCCCGTGGCGTGGCGCGTCATGGCGCGGCTGCGGCCGGAAGAGGGGTAGAGCGCTGGCCGAGCCCTGGTTCCCGGTCGCGCGGTCCGTGGTCATCCCGCTGGCCTGGTCCTACCTCTCGTGGCGATTCGAGGGCCTCGAGAAGATCCCGCGGTCCGGACCCGCGTTGATCGCCTGCAATCACGCCTCCTACCTCGATCCGATCGCGAACGCCTATGCGGTCGTGAAGGCGGGACGCCGCCCTCGGTTCTTGTCGAAGGAGGAGTTGTTCCAGGCCCCGCTGCTGAAGTGGGCGCTCCCGGGGCTCCGACAGATCCCCGTGCGGCGGGGGAGCGGCGATCGGGGCGCCCTCGCGCAAGCCGAGCGGGCGCTGGCCGCGGGTGAGGTGGTCGTCATCTACCCCGAAGGGACGGTGACGACGCGGGAGGACGGCTTGCCGATGCAAGGCAAGACGGGCACGGTGCGCATCGCGCTGGCGGCAGGCGTGCCCGTCATCCCGATGGCGTCGTGGGGGTCCGCTCCCGTCTGGCAGAAGTCGGGCCCGGGGTCGCTGCGGCCCCGGCGTCCGGTCTGGGTCAAGGTGGGCGACCCGATCGACCTCCTCGCGCAGGGAGACCGCCTGGAGGACTTCGCTTCCGTGCGCGCGATGACCGCCGAGGTGATGGATGCGCTCACGTCGTTGGTCACCGACCTCCGCGGCCGGTATCCACAGCGCTGGGCTGCCCGGAAGTAGGCTCCCCGTCGTGATCGAGTTCGAAACGAAGCGTTCGGCGGGGATCGGCGCGTGAAGCGCCGGCGGGTGGCGGTGGTGTTCGGCGGGCGCTCGGCCGAACACGAGATCTCCTGCATCTCGGCTCGATACGTGATCGACGCCCTCGACCCCGCACAGGTGGAGGTCATCCCCATCGGGATCACGCGTGAAGGCCGGTGGATGCGGTTGTCCGGGGCTCCCGCCCTGCCCGCGGAGACCGGACGGATGCCGGAGGTGAGCGAGAGCGCCGGGGCACTGGTCGCGCTCGCGAGCGAGTCCGGCACCGGCGAGTTGGTCCGCGCCGATGGCGAGCGCGAGGAGATCGACGTCGTCTTCCCGGTCCTGCATGGTCCGATGGGCGAGGACGGCGCCGTCCAGGGCCTGCTCGAACTCGCGGGCGTCCCGTACGTCGGCGCCGGGGTCCTCGGTTCGGCGCTCGGGATGGACAAGGCGGTGCAGAAGGTCCTGTTCGCTCAGGCCGGGCTCCCCGTGGTGCCGCACGAGGTGGTCCGCGAGCCCGAGTGGCTCGAGGACCCACAGGGCGTGGCGACGCGGATCGGCGCGCTGGGCTTCCCGGTCTTCACCAAGCCCGCGGCACTCGGCAGCTCCGTCGGCATCTCGAAGGTGCATGGGGAGGGCGAGCTGGCCGCCGGCCTCGGAGAGGCCTTCGGGTACGGGCGCAAGGCGGTCGTGGAGCGTGCGATCGAGCCCATCCGGGAGATCGAATGCGCGGTGCTCGGCAACGACGACCCCGTCGCGTCGGTCGCGGGCGAGGTGGTGCCGCGCGGTCATGAGTTCTACGACTACGAGGCGAAGTACCTGGACGAGGACGGTGCCGATCTCCGTATCCCTGCCGACCTCGAGCCGGCGGTCCTCGAGCGCGTCCAGCGCATCGCGATCGGTGCGTTCCGGGCCGTGGAATGCAGCGGCATGGCCAGGGTGGATCTCTTCATGCGCGGTGATGAGTTGTGGCTGAACGAGATCAACACGATCCCCGGGTTCACGTCCATCTCGATGTACCCGAAGCTCTGGGCTGCCAGCGGGCTCGCCTATCCCGCCCTCGTGCAACGGCTCCTCGACCTGGCCGTGGAGCGCTCCTCGGTGGAACGATCCAAAGCCCTTCACGCCCGCGAACTCGGCGGGTGAGACGCGCGCCTAGAGGTGCACCACCGGGCAGGTCAGCGTCCGGGTGATGCCCTCGACGGACTGGATGCGCGCCACGACGAGTTTGCCCAGGTCATCCACCGTCTTCGCCTCGGCACGGACGATCACGTCGTAGGGACCGGTGACGTCCTCCGCGTCCGTCACACCCCCGATACCGCGAACCTCGGTCGCGACGGATGCGGCCTTCCCGACCTCCGTTTGGATCAGGATGTACGCGTTGACCACGATGAGTGCCTCCCTGCTCGTCGAGGCCGTCATGCTAGCGGGGGAGCCGTGCGCCACGCAACGCTGCCGGCGGGAGGGATGGGCATGACACGACCGCGGCGGTTCCGCGATCGCACCGAGGCCGGCGAGATCCTCGCCGCCGCTGTCCTGCGGCTGGTCGGAGCCGAGCCCGCGACCGTGCTCGGTATCGCGCGGGGCGGGGTGGTGGTCGCGGTTCCGATCGCGAACACGTTGAGGGCACCGCTCGATGTCGTGGTGCCGCGGAAGGTGGGCGCGCCCGGCAACCCCGAGCTCGGGATGGGCGCGGTGGCGCCCGGCGTCCGGGTGCTCGACCGCGCCATGGTCGCGAGGCTCGGCGTGGCGGATGCGATCGTGGAACGAGCGGTCCTGCAGGCCGAGGAAGAGGTTCGCCGGCGGACGTCGGCGTACCGAGGCGACCGGCCGCCGCCCGATCTCCAGCGCCGCGTCGCGGTACTCGTGGACGACGGCGTCGCGACCGGCGGCACCGCGTTGGCGGCGGTCGCGTGGGCGCGTGCGGCGGGGGCCGGGCGGGTCCTGCTCGCGGTGCCGGTGGCACCCGCGGAAGCGGTCGTGGAGCTGCGGGGCTCCGTCGATGAACTCGCGGTCGTCATCACGCCGTCACCCTTCTTCTCCGTGGGACAGTGGTACGAGCGGTTCGACCAGGTGAGTGACGAGGAGGTGCGCGCCGCGCTGGCGGGCGAAGGATGAGACCGTTCGAGGCGGTGGTGGCGGCGGCGTGCGCTGCGCTCGGTGTCCGGTCACTCTTCCGGTGGCTGCGTCGGCCCTTGGATTCCACCGATACCCGCGATCACCTGCTCTTCGCCTCGTTCGTCGTGACGCGTGTGGGCTCCTGGCTCCTGGTGGCCGGCTGGTTCTGGGTGTCGGCGACGATGCGCGACCCCGACACGGGAGAGATCGTGCAGGGGCGAGCCGTGCTCGACGGGCTCCGGGATCGGTTCGTGTGGATCCCTGCGGTGTTCATCGCGGCGCTCGCGGTCAACTTGCTGGCGGGCTGGTTCCTCGGCCGCCGCGCCCGGCAGGTATGGGTCAGCCCACGGCTTTGATGATCTCCTCCGACAGCTGCGCGAACGTCTGGAGGTGGACGACGCGATCGCGCTTGAGACCCTCGACGATGCCCTTGTACTCGTCCTCACGATCCTGGCCCGCGTACAGCTTCCGTGGCTGCAACTTCTCCCCGTCATCCAACCCCGGGACCGATGCCGCCACCTGGTAGCCGAAGTCCGGATCGGTCTCGAACACGATGCTCTGCTCCGCGATGCCCTTCACGCACGCCGACGTGTCGGGGATCTTCAGCTTCTTCGATCGGTCGTCGCCGTCTTTCCCACCGACCCGGCCGGTGTTCAGGAGGTACGTCTCGATGGGATGGGTGGCGAGAAGGTCCAGCAGACGGTTGCCCTGCAGACCGTGGGGGAGCGGGAAGAAGGGATTGGTCCCCGGCACTCGCAGGAACTTGCCTTCCTCAGATGCGCCACCGGCCGCCGTGCCGGTCGTTTCTCCCAACATGAAGAAGGCGGCTGCTTGCTCCTGGTCCAACTTCGCGACCGCCGGGATGATGTTCTCGTTGCGGTTCAGGATGAGCAGGTAGTCCACCGGGCCCACGTTGCGCGCGTCCTCGTACGTCATCAGATCGCTCATCTCGAAGACCGCGCGCCCGTTCTTCGTGTAGTTCTCGTTGAAGAAGTCGACCGTCCCGGCGTCGTCCTGATACACGTTCTCCAGGTAGGCCGACGACTGGACGACCGCGCCGTGGATCGACGGCTCGAAGTCGGCATCCAGACCGAAGGTCTTCGCGAAGCAGCCGTTCTCCGTCCCGAACGCCTTGCCGCCGGGCATCAGGCCGACGAAGTCGTCCTGGATCGGCCTGGATGCGTTCTGCGTGGTGAACGTGGTCGTGGTCTTGCCGGTGCCCGACAGACCGATGATCATGAAGACCTTGTCGCCGCGGTCGGTGGGGATGACCTTGAGGCCGGCATGCAGAGCGAGCCCACCCTTGCCGTACACGATGTCGTTCCACATCCGGAGTCCGCCCTTCTTCGACTCGCCGAAGTAGTCGGAGTTCAGGATGCGCGTCACGTAGCTGTCGAGGTCGACGGCGATCACCCGGTCGTCGGGGTACCCGGTCGCCTGCAGGCCCGGTGTGTAGATCACCTGGACCTCGGGCTGCAGGCCGTCGTTCCTCTCGAAGTAGAGCTTCTGTTGCATACCCGCGATGTTCGCGTAGCGCTTCTCCATCACCAGCCGGGCCGCCGTTCGCAGGATGGGGTCGTTGCCGATGAAACCGTCCACGACGATCATGTCGTTCTCGGCGATGTAGGCGTCCTGCAGCGCGGCGACCTGGTCGTACTGCTCGCGGGTCATCGTCTTGCCGCTCGACTCGCGGCCGACCACGAAGGTCGACCCCGCGGACCGCGACAAGACCTGGGTCTGCACGTTCACGTTGCCGAACGCCGAGAGACGAGCCTCGGGCATCTCCTCAGTCCACGCCCTGAGCTGCAGAGGGGTGGGGTCATGGAACATCTGCGCCACGTGGGCCTCCTTGGGTGCGCCGAACGGCGACCGGTGTCGGTGGGTGATGGGAGGAACGCCGCGAGTCTATCGAACGGCGTTCAGCCGTTGCCTGCCGCGCTACCCGTTGGTCGGTAGGCGGTCCGGGTCAAGGGAAGCGCCCAACCGACCGACCGTGTACCAGGCGAAGGATCCCTGGACGAACCCCCGGGAGACAGGATGCGCAAGGACCTTTCTTGGAGCGATGCCCACCGTTGGCACCGCAAGCGCGGGCGTCGCGCGATCGCGGCTTCGGTCGCGGCGATGGTCGCTGGCTCGGTGCTCTCGCTCGGCGTCGCGATGTCGTGGAGATCGGCGAGCCGCGACGCGGCGTTGCGGCGTTTCGAAGCGGTCGCGGCCGCCCAGCCCGCCGTGCTGGAGGCCACCACGGCCCGATACGTCCGCGCGCTCCGTGTGACCCGAGGGTACCTGGAGGCCGACCGGCAGGCCCGGCTGGAGTCCTTCGCGACGTTCGCCGCGACGCTGCGCCTGGCCGAAGACTTCCCGGGGCTCCGATCGCTCGAGTTCGTGAGGAAGGTGCCTGGCCGCGTGGCGTTCCCCGTTCGGTTCGTCGCTCCTGAGACGGCCGCGCCTGGACTGCTGCATAACGATCTGTCCTCGGACCCCGTCGTGGCGGCCGCGCTCGCCGCGACCGTGCTCCCGGGTGCGGTGACGATCACGCCGCCGGCTCCGGACGAGTGGAACCGGCCACGGATCCTGCTGATCACGCCCGTGCATCGCGATGGCGACCCGATCGGGTGGGTCGGTGGTCGCGTCGATCCCCTGCCCTTCGCAGCGGAGGTCTTCGCTGCCCTGCCCGCGGGGATCCACGCCGAGCTCCGATGGGCCGACGGCATGGCCGACGTTGGGTCGGCCGGCGCCGAGGATCGACCGATGCCGGGCTTCGTCTCCCGGATGGAGGTGGACGCCTCGGGGGCGTCCTGGTCACTGTCGTTCCAGGCCACGGAGGCGTTCGCGGCCGAGGACTTGGGCTTCCCGTGGCTCGTGTTCGCGATCGGCCTCGTGCCCGCGATGCTGGCCTCCACCGTCCTGTTCTTCTTGGGCCGCTCGCGGATGCGAGCGCTGATCCTGGCCGAACGGCTGGCGAGGGATCTCGCCGTGTCCGAGGCGCGTGCGGGAGCCGTCATGGAAGCCGCCGTGGAGGCCATCTTGACCATGGACGGGGTGGGCCTGATCGAGTCGGTCAACCCGGCTGCGGAATCGCTCTTCGGGTGGACCGCCGCCGAACTCGTCGGGCAGCGCGTGGAGATCATCCTGCCCGCCTTGGAGATGAACCCGAACGGCGGGTCTGCGCTTCCGGACGAGACGGAGCGCATGCTGAACGCGCACCGGCGCGACGGCTCGGTCCTGCACGTCGATGTCTCCCTCGCCCCCGCGTCCGTCGACGAACGTCCCCTCTACATCCTCATCGCGCGCGATGCGACGCAACGCAAGTTGCACGAGGACCAGCTGACGCACCAGGCGACGCACGATCCGCTCACGGCCCTGGCGAACAGGCAGTTGTTCGACGAACTGCTGGTGCGTGCCGTCTACCGGGCGGACCGCAGCCGCAGTTCCGTGGCCGTCCTCTACGTGGACCTGGACGGGTTCAAGGACGTGAACGACATCTTCGGCCATGCGGCGGGGGACCGAGTATTGGCCGAGACCGCACGACGCCTGGAAGCCACCGTCCGGCCCGGGGACGTCGTCGCGCGCCTGGGTGGGGATGAATTCGTGGTGCTCTGCGAGAATCTCGTCGAGCCGCGCGATGCTGAGAAGATCGCCCAGCGCATCGTCGGGGCGCTGGGCAGAGCGATCCCGGTCGCGAGCGGCGTCGCGCAGGTCTCCGCCAGCGTCGGAGTGGCCGCCGCCAGCGATGGCGAGGGCGCTGCGTCGCTCATCGCGCGATCGGATGAGGCGATGTACGAGGCGAAACGGGCGGGCAAGAACGGCTATCAGGTGGCGGGCCCCATCGCCGTCTGAGCGGCGAGACGGCTTCGTCAGGCCCGCGAGGGACGGACGACCTTGCCGGCCTTGATGCAGGACGTGCAGACGTAGAGCCGCTTCGGCGTCCCGTTGACGAGCGCGCGGACACGCTGGATGTTCGGGTCCCACCGACGGTTGTTCCGCTTGTGCGAGAACGTCACCGACTTGCCGAACCACGGCTTCTTGCCACAGATCTCACACACGGCTGCCATCGCCGGACGAGGCTACCAGGGACCTCCGCGGGCCGATCGCCCGCTCAGCCGGTGACCGCGGCGATGGCGGCGTCCAGATCTGCCGCCGAGACCTCACCTGCGATGGTGAAGGCCGCCTCGCCCTGGGCGTCGTAGACGATGGTCATGGGCGGGGCGAACAGCCCGAGCCGCAGCCCGATGGTGTTGGCCGGATCGAACACGCTCGGATAGCGGACCTCGTGTTCGGCCAGGAACCGCTCGGCGCCGGCCCGCGCGTCCTGCATGTCGACGCCCAGGAATTGGACGTGCTCACCGACACGCGCATGGGCGGCGTTGAGCACGGGCGCCTCCCGCTTGCACGGGTCGCACCAGGACGCCCAGAAGTTGACCACCACGGGTGTCCCGCGAAGGCTGGCCAACAACGCGTCGAACCCCGCGGCGTCCACCGAGGGCAGGGCGTCCACGGCCGTGGGCAGGTCCGGCGCCGCGGTCGCGTTGGTCGCCGGCAGGATCGAAGGGGCCTCGCTCGAGGGCCCGCAGCCCGCAGATCCGAGCGTGAACAGTGCGGCGACGATGGATGCACGCGTGCCTCGCCCCCACGGCCGTCGCATGGGCACATGGTAGAACCGGTGGCATGAGGCCCTCCTCGTGACGAGCCTGTCGCTCGACTCGACCCTGCTCGACATCGACCGCAAGCTTGCGACCCGGCGTGCGGGCTACCGAACGAAGGGCGAGGAAGCCTGGGTGGTCCTGCGCGACGCGTTCACGATCGTGACGGTGGGCCAACTCCTTCATCACTATCCGCGGCGCTACATCGACCGATCGACGGTCGCGACCATCCGCGGGCTGCGAGAGGGGGAGGCCGCGACCGTGATCGCCACGGTGCGTTCGGTCGCCAAACGACAGACGAAGCGCCGCCAGATCATGGTCACCGTGACGTTGCACGACGGAACCGGCGCCCTCGACCTGACCTTCTTCAACCAACCGTGGGCGGCATCGGCCTACCGCCAGGGGATGGAACTCGCGGTCTCCGGTGTGGCGCAGGTCTACCGCGGGCGCTTGCAGCTGGCGGGCCAGGAGGTCGAGGTCCTTCGCGGCACCGAGCAGGATCTCGTCCATACCGGCCGCATCACCCCCGTGCATCCCGCCACCGAGGGCATCACCGCGAGGACGATCCGCGAGCTGGTCAGCACCGCCCTGGACCGCCTGCCGGCTCAGCCTGACCCGCTGCCCGCAGGCATCGTCGCAGCGGAAGGGTTGAGCGCGTGGGACGATGCGCTCAGGGCGATCCACCTCCCCGAGGACGCTGCCGCGTTGTCGGCCGCACGGGAACGGCTGAAATTCGACGAGCTGTTCACGCTCGAGCTCGGCGTGGGATTCCGCCGTCAGCGCCTCGCCGCCGAGCGCACCGGGATCCGCCACGACGCCGACGCCGCACTGCCCGCCGCGCTGCTTTCCTCCCTGCCGTTCGTCCCGACCGGTGCGCAACGACGGGCGATCGAACACGTCACCGGCGCCATGGCCGTCGCGGCTCCGATGAACCTCCTGCTCCAGGGCGACGTCGGCTCGGGGAAGACCCTCGTCGCCCTGCATGCCTGTCTCGTCGCGATCGCCTCGGGTCATCAGGCGGCGATCATGGCGCCGACCGAGGTGCTGGCCGCGCAGCACGCCCGCTCGGCGGCGGCGCTCCTGGGGCCCATCGGCGCTCGGGTGTTCGGATCCACGGGTCAGCCCATCGACCAGAGCTCGCTGTTCGCAGAGGCCGGAGAAGAGCCCCCCGCGGCCCTGTCGTATGCGCTCCTGACCGGATCGGTGACCGGCAAGGAGCGCGAGCGGATCGTGGGGGCGATCGCCGACGGTTCGGTGGGGTTGGTGATCGGAACCCACGCGCTCGTGCAGGACGCGGTGTCCTTCTCGGACCTTTCGCTCGCCGTGATCGACGAGCAGCACCGGTTCGGGCTGCACCAGCGGACGTCGCTGAAAGGCAAGGGCACGGGGGACATCGACGTCTTGATCATGACCGCGACGCCGATCCCCCGGACGCTCGCGCTCACCTATTACGGCGACCTGGACGTGGCCGTGCTGGACGAGTTGCCCGCGGGACGACGCCCCATCCGCACGCTCGCGGTGCGGTCCCCGGCCGAGCGGGCGACCGCCGAGGATCTCGTGCGGCGTGAGGTCGCGGCCGGGCGCCAGGCGTTCGTCGTCTGCGCCGCGATCGACGAGGCCAACCGCACGCAGGTCAAGGCGGCCGAAGCCGAGGCCGAGCGCCTGCGCACCCAGGTCTTCCCGGCACTCCGGGTCGAGCTGCTCCACGGCCGGATGCGACCGAAGGACAAGGAGCGGATCATGGATGCCTTCCGCGGCGGTGAGGCCGACCTGTTGATCTCCACGACCGTGATCGAGGTGGGGGTCGATGTCACCAACGCCACCGTGATGCTGGTCGAGAACGCCGAGCGCTTCGGGTTGGCGCAGTTGCACCAGCTCCGTGGCCGTATCGGCCCGGGCGAGCACGCCTCCACGTGCATCTTGTTCGATGAGAGCGACCCCGCGGGACTGGAGGCGCGGGCGCGCATCGACGCCATGGTCTCCACGACGGATGGATTCGTCCTGGCCGACGAGGATCTGCGGCTGCGCGGGGAAGGAACGCTGTTCGACGCGCGCCAATCCGGCATGCCGGACCTGAAGCTCGCCCGGCTGGCGGAGGACGCCGAGCTCGTCGGGCGGGCACGGGCGCAGGCTTTCGCCCTGCTCGACGAAGACCCAGGGCTCGCGCTGCATCCGGAGCTCCTGCAGGAGCTGCACCGGCGTTTCGTGGCCTCCATCGACTGGCTGTTCCGATCGTGAGTCCTTTCGGCCGAGAGGCTCGGCGACGATGCGGGTGATCGCGGGCTCTGCGAAGGGCAGGCGCCTGGGGCCGGTGCCGCCGGGGACCCGTCCCGTCTCCGACCGGGCCCGTGAGGGACTGTTCGCGAGCCTCGGGGAGGAGGTCGTGCAGGCCCGGTGCCTCGACCTGTTCGCGGGTACGGGGGCCGTGGGGATCGAGGCGCTCTCCCGGGGCGCGGCGAGTTGCGTCTTCGTCGACCGCTCCCGCCCCGCGGCGGCCGCCGTCCGCGGGAACCTTCGGCTCACGGGGTTCGAGGACCGGGCCACCGTCACCTGTGTACCGGTGGAGCGGTTCCTGCGCTCGGGGGAGCACGATCGGTTCTCCTTGGTCTTCGCGGATCCCCCCTACGAGATATCCGGGGTCGAGCTGGCCCGCGTCCTGTCGGCGCTGGAGGAGGGGTGGTTGGATCCCGAAGGCTGGACCGTGGTTGTGACCCGCGGTCATAAGGGCTCGCTGCCTGCGGTTCCGGTACACTGGGCCGCTCGGAGGCACCTCCGCTACGGGGATAGCCTCGCGATCCTGTACACGGAGGTTGGATGGGCCTGACCGCGCTGTGTCCGGGCACGTTCGACCCGGTGACCAACGGCCACCTCGACATCATCGGTCGTGCCGCGACGCTCTACGACGATGTGATCGTGAGCGTCCTGGAGAATCCCTCCAAGACGCCCGTGTTCACCGTGGACGAGCGGGTGAAGTTGCTTCGGGAGGCCGTGGCCGCCCATGGCAACGTTCGTGTGGGTTCCTTCCGCGGGCTCCTCGTGGAGTACGCACGCGAGCAGGGAGCCTCCGCGATCCTCAAAGGACTTCGTGCCGTGAGTGACTACGAATACGAGATCCAGATGGCGCAGATGAATCAACGGCTGGGGGGCGTGGAGACGCTGTTCCTGTCGACGAGCCCGAAGTGGTCGTTCCTGTCGTCCTCGCTCGTCAAAGAGGTGGCGCGGCTCGGAGGTTCCGTGGAGGGTCTGGTACCCGAGCACGTCCGCCAGGCCCTCGCCGAACGGCTGGTGAGCGCCTGATGGACCTCGCCGGCCGCCTGGCGCAGATGGAGGAACTCGTCCGCGAGGCCAAGTCGATGCCCCTGTCGTCCTCGGCCCTGATCAACCGCGAGGAGGTCCTCCAGATGCTCCAGGAGATGCAGGAAGGCCTCCCCGAGGAGATCAAACAGGCCCGCTGGATCGTGCGCGACCGCGAGGAACTGCTCGCGAAGGCCCGTGTCGAGGGTGACCGGATCATCGAGGCGGCGGGGCAGGAACAACGCCGCATGGCGATGCAGGAGGAGGTCGCCAAGCGAGCCGACGTCGAGGCGGAACAGATACTGCACGACGCCGAGGAGCGCACCCAGACGATGCGACGAGAGGCCGAGGACTACGTCGACGGGAAGCTGGCCCAGTTCGAGATCTCCTTGCGCCGGATCTTGGAGGAGGCCCAGTCCACGGCGCGCGGCATCGCGAAGACGCTCGACCAGGTGGAGCTTGGCCGCGAGCGCCTGCGGGCTCCCGGGACCGCCGCGGAGCAACACTTCGGCTCGGTAGAAGAGGCGTCCACCCCCTTGTACGACGATGTCGAGGACGACGCATGAGCATCCCCGTCCTCGATGTGCGTGACCTGACCGGCAACCCCGGGGCGACGCGCACCCAGGAGGTGACGGGCTCGCTGGAGGACCTGGGGTCCGAACTGGTCCGCGTCCCCGACGACGCGCCCGTGAAGGCCCGCCTGCTGCTGGAGTCGTTGGTGGAGGGTCTCCTCGTGAGCGGCCGGATCGAGGGGAGCTGGATCCTCGTGTGCGCCCGCTGCCTCACCGAGTGGCCGGACACGTTCTCGGCGACGGTGCATGAACTGTTCACCACAGACGCACAGGGTGATGATGATGCCTACCCGTACGACGCGGAGACGGGTCTTGACCCCGCCCAGATGATCCGCGACGCGATCGGTACGCAGATGCCGTTCGCACCGCTGTGCCGTCCCGACTGCGCGGGGCTCTGCGAGATCTGCGGCGGCGACCGCAACCTGGGTGGATGCCCGGGGCATGAGCGGATGGATCCGCGCTTCGCCGTACTCGCAGACCTCGTACTCCCTGACCTCGACACCTGATACCGGAGGACCGATGGCTGTCCCGAAGAAGAAGCAGAGCAAGACCCGAACCGCCAAGCGCAAGGCGATGTGGAAGGCGGAGCCCTCGGCCTACAGCTCCTGCCCCCAGTGCAAGCAGCCCAAGCTGCCACACCGGGTCTGCGGAACCTGCGGCTATTACGCAGGTCGCCAGGCCGTGGAGGTCGAGTAACCACGTGAGCCCCGCCGCGGCGGATGCGTCCCTCCCCAAGCTCCCCCAGGCCCTGGACGCGGCGCTCGGGTTCGTCTTCACCGACCCCGGCTTGCGACTCGCGGCATTGACGCATCGCTCGTTCGCGTTCGAGGAGGGGATCGATGTCACGAACGAACGGCTCGAGTTCTTGGGTGATGCCGTGCTGGGCTTGGTCGTGACGGACATGGCCTACGCGGCCTACCCCGCGATGCCGGAGGGCCAGCTGGCGAAGCTGCGCGCGGCGATCGTGAACATGCACGCGTTGGCGGAGGTGGCGCGAGGGCTGGACCTCGGCGACGTCGTGCTCCTGGGCAAGGGGGAGGAATCCTCGGGCGGCCGCGACAAGCCGAGCATCCTGGCCGATGCGCTCGAGGCGATCCTCGGCGCGGCCTACCTGGACCGGGGGCTGCCGGCGGCACGCGAGCTCATCGAAAGGCTGTTCCGCCCCCGGATGCAAGCGTGGGTCCGTGGCGAGGGCGAGCGTGACTTCAAGACCATCCTGCAGGAACTCGCTTCCCAGTCGCTCAGGGCGATCCCGGAGTACCGGGTGAGCGAGCGCGGACCTGACCATCAGAAGGAGTTCACGGCGGTCGCGTCGGTCGCGGGCGAGGCCCTCGGCACCGGCACGGGTCGGTCGAAGAAGGAAGCCGAGCAGCGAGCCGCGCACGAGGCGTTCGAGAAGATCAGCGAACGTCTCGTCGGGAGCCCGTGAGGGGAGGGGTCCGGTGGAGCTGCCCGAGGTCGAAGTGATGCGCCGTGATCTGGAGCGCGACGTCGTCGGTCGGAAGATCAAGACCGCGGAGGTCAAGTCGTCGAAGAACGCGATGCGGGCTATCCGCCGGCACAAGACCCGCAAGGAGTTCACGAGCGCGGTCTCCGGTCACAAGATCACGAAGGTCGAGCGGCGCGGCAAGTACATCGTCGTGCACCTCGACGGCGGGCAGGCCATGGTGATCCACTTCGGCATGAGCGGGCAGCTGCAGCGGGCCAACGGCCGTCAGGCGATCGCGCCGCACACCCACGTCGTGCTGACGTTCCAGCAGGGAGGTGACCTCCGCTTCATCGACCCACGGACCTTCGGTGAGATCTTCGTGACCGCCGCCGACGATCTGGGGAAGGTCAAGGAGCTGCAGCACGTCGCGATCGACCCCCTGGATCAGGTCTTCACGTGGCCCACCTTCCAGTACCTGCTCGCCGAGAAGGCGGCGAAGATGAAGCAACTGATGATGGACCAGAAGTTCATCAGCGGCCTGGGGAACATCTACTCCGACGAGGTCTTGTTCCACGCGGGGATCCGCTACGACCGCTTGAGCGACCACCTGTCCTCCCAAGAGGTCCGCCGGCTCTATCGCGCGATCCAGGAGATCCTCCAAGAGGCCATCAAGGCGCGGGGGACCACGCTGGATGACGAGGCGTACCTGGATCTGTTCGGCGAGCCCGGCGGCTACGCGACCGAACTCAAGGTGTACGGGCGGACAGGGTTGCCCTGCCGCCGCTGCCGGACCCCGATCCAGACGGTGAAGATCTCCCAGCGCTCCTCGTACTTCTGTCCGCAGTGCCAGAGTTGATCCGACCGGATCCCTTGCCCGAACGGCCGATGACCGGCTAGGTTCAGCCGAGCACCGGATGGAAGGGGGAGGGATGAGTGACGTCGATCGCAACATGGACGTCATCCGGCGTCTGGAGGACGCCTACGAAACCAGGGACTACGACGCGGTCCGGACCCTGATCGCCGCGGACATAGCGACGCACACGCCGGGATCGGAGATGATGCCCGCCGGCGTCGAGGGCTGCATAGCCGCGAACGAGGGCGGGTACGCGTTCTTCCCGGACAAGCGGGCGGAGATAACGGATCTGTTCGGCGAAGGCGATCGCACCGTCGTGCACATCCGCATGACCGGGACGAACACCGGCGCACCGGTGGACTGGGCAGGGTTGACCGAGGCCACGAACAAGCCGATCGACATCGACTGGATCCAGGTGGCGCGTCACGATGCCGTGGGCCGGATCGTCGAGACCTGGGCGCAGATGGACTCGCCGAAGATGATGGTCCAACTGGGTGCCATGCCGGCTCCGGAGGGGATGTGAGATGGCGACGTCATCCGAGAACGCCGCGACGGTGCGCGAACTCATCCACCGGGTCTTGAACGAGGGCGATATGTCCTTCGCCGAGAAGGTGCTCTCGGAGGACTACGTCGAGGGCTCCCCGATGCCGGGAAGCGCCGGCGACAAGGCGTCCGCGATCGCCATGTTCGCGATGATGCGGGAGCAGAGCCCCGACATGCGCATCGAGGTCGAGGACGTGGTGGCGAGCGGCTCGAAGGTGGCGGTGCGCAGCACGATGACCGCGACCGACACGAACGGGTTCATGCCCGGGATGCCGCCCACCGGCAAGCGGTACGAGATGGGCGCGATGGACGTGTTCACCTTCGACGATGGTGGGATGAACACCGAGCATTACGGCGTCTACGACATCCCTGGGGCGATGGTGCAACTCGGCCTGATGCCGGCGCCGGGGAGCGAGTAGCCGGCTCTCACACCACCTCGGCCCCGGCGTCGCGCATGCGCGTGATCGCACGCTCGCCGTCGCCGGGTTCCAGGTCGACCGCGGCGATGGCGTCGCGGACGACTTCCACCGAGTATCTGAGCATGCGCGCGTCGCAGGCGGTCTCCACGACGCAGTAGTCGGTGGCGAGCCCCACGACGACGACACGGGTCACCCCGGCGGTGCGCAACAGACCATCGAGCGCCGTCGGGTCGGTCTGACCGCTTCCCGGGTCTCGGACGCTGAAGCCGGAATACCCGTCCCCGCCGTCCTCGCCCTTGCGCACGACCTCGCCCTTCACGACGAGCGCCGGGTGCAGCTCGGCGCCCCACGTTCCCATCACGCAGTGTTCGGGCCAGGCGCCACCGTCCTTCGCGAAGTGCGGGGTCACGGGCGGATGGGAGTCCTGGGCGTAGACGACCATCGCGCCAGCCGCCCGTGCGAGCCCGATCTGCGCGTTGACCTCGGGGATCACGCGGTCGGCGCCGCCGACCGGAAGCCCCCCTGCCGGATCGGCGAAATCGTTCTGCACATCGACCACGATCAGGGCCGTCCGAAGGTCGTAGCTGGGCACGAGGCGAGCCTACCCTGAGCCGATGCGGCGTTGCAGGGTCGTGGTGCGGGGCAGGGTCCAGGGCGTCTTCTTCCGTGTCTCGTGCGCGCGCGCGGCGAGGGCTCGCGGACTCGCCGGATGGGTCCGCAACCGCCCGGACGGGCGCGTGGAGGCCGTCTTCGAGGGTCCCGCCGAAGCCGTGCTGGCCCAGATCGACTGGTGCCGAACCGGCCCGCCGCACGCGATCGTCGAGGAGGTCGAGATCGTGGATGAGCCGGCAGAAGGCATCGTCGGCTTCGGGATCGAGGGCTGAGAGCGCCCCGACCCAGGCTCCCGGTCCAAGATCACACGCCTGTTAGCATCCGCGCACATGTTCCTCCGGTCGATCACGATCCGCGGGTTCAAGTCGTTCGCCGATAAGACCGTGCTCGAGTTCGTCCCCGGCGTTTCCGTCATCGTCGGGCCGAACGGTTCGGGCAAGTCGAACCTGGTGGATGCGATCTCGTGGGCCCTCGGTGAGCAAGGTCCCCGGGCACTCCGCGGCGGTCAGATGGCGGACGTGATCTTCGCGGGGACCCCTAGCCGGCCCGCGCTCGGCATGGCCGAGGTGAAGCTCGTCATCGACAACACCACCGGGAAGATCCCGGTCCCGATGACCGAGATCGAGATCAGCCGGACCATCTTCCGCAGTGGCGAGTCCGAGTACCGCATCGGTGGGCAGGTCGTTCGGCTCATGGATGTGCACGAGCTGTTGTCCGAGACGGGGATCGGGCGGGCGCTGCACACCGTCGTGGGCCAGGGGCAGCTCGAGGAAGTGCTGCTCGCGCGTCCGGAGGACCGGCGCAGGTACATCGAGGAGGCTGCCGGCATCGCGAAGCACCGCCGCCGCA
This sequence comes from Actinomycetota bacterium, assembly GCA_040880745.1. GTDB lineage: Bacteria > Actinomycetota > UBA4738 > UBA4738 > HRBIN12 > AC-51. The sequence goes on along the minus strand of JBBDHX010000021.1, from coordinate 9,468 downwards.
AGGAGCGCGCGGAGCGCAAACTCGGAGCGCTCGACCATGACCTCCTGCGTCTCGCAGACGTGCTCGCAGAGCTCCGTCGCCAGCTCAAGCCGTTGCAGCAGCAGGCGGAGATGGCGAAGAAGCACGAGGGCCTGACGCTGCAGGCCGAAGAGCTCTCGCAGAAGGTCGCCGCCGCCCGTCTGCGCGCCCTGCTACGCGAGCGGGCCCGCCGCACCGGCGGCTGGGACCAAGGGCTGCAGGAACGCACGGACGCCCGGGCCGATATCGACGTTCTGGACGCAGACGTGCTCGCCGCCGCGGACGCGCGCGCCGTGGCGGCGAGGAGCCTCGCCGGAGCCGAGCAGCTGTTCCGTGCGGCGTCTGCCGAGCGTGAGCGCGCCGATCACGGCTTCCGTGAAGCGATGGCGCGCGAGGCGTCGGCCCGCGAGGACCTCGCGGCCGAAGCGGGCCGGTCGATGCGCACCGATGCTGTGGTCGAGGAGATCGCGCGGGTACAGGCACAGGTCGCCAAGGCGACCGCCGAGTTGGAGATGCGCAGCCTCGAGATGGCGGAAGCCGAAGAGGTGTATCGCCTCGCCGAAGAGCGCCGGCGCGAGGTGGAGGAGCAGCGGCGCCACATGGGCGAGGATGCCGCAGCCCGCCGTGGCGAGGTCCAGAGCCTCGAGGCCGTGATCGCCTCGGCAGGGGCCGAGGGGGACCGGCTCCGCGCGGCCCTCGAGACGGCGACCGAACGGATCCGCATCGCCGGCGACGAGCACGCCGCGCTCGAGGCCGACGTCGAGCGTCTGGACGGACAGATCGCGCCTCTGGCCGACGAGCGAGGTCGCCTCGAGGACGAGCGCCGTGCGCTCGTGGAACGGCTCGCAACGCTCGAGGAGGCGCGCCGGGCCATGCAGGCGCGCAAGGACCTGCTGGATGCCAGGCGCCACGACATCGAGGAGACGCCCGGTTCCCGGTTCATCCGGGCCCACGAAGGCCGCGCGGTCGGGCTCTTGGGGAACCTCGTCCACGCCGAGTCCGGCCTGGAACGGTCGCTGGCTGCCGCGCTCGGACCCCTCGCGGACGCCGTCGTTTACGAGGATGGCTCCGCCGCCATCGACGACGCGACGACCGGCGACGGCGCCATCCTTGCGATCGCTTCCGGTGGCCCGGTACCGCTCGGTCTCACCGGGGAGCGCAAGCTCCTGGCCGCGGTGCAGGCGGACCCCTCGGCGCGGGGGATCGTGAGCCAGGTGTTGAAGGACGTCTATCTCGCTCCGTCCCTCGACGTGGCGGTGGCCAAGCAGCGCGAACATGCGCACGCCTCGTTCGTCACGCCGGAGGGCGTGCTCATCGGCCCCGCTGTCATCCACACGCCCAGGGAGGCAGACGACCGCCTCCGCGAGATCCTCGACGAGCTCAAGCTGCTCGCACACGACCTCTCGGCCACCGAGCAACAGGCCCGTCCTCGCCGTGAACGGTTGAACCAGGTCGGTGCCGAGATCGATTTCCTGCACGAGCAAGTCGATGCCGCCGATGTGGAGATCACGGCCGCGGCCGAGCGGATGAACGTGCTCGAGCGAGACCTCGCCGGGGTGCAGAAGGAACACGAGCTGCTCACGCAGCGGATCCACGCGGTGCAGGAGAACGCCGCAACGGCCCGCTAGCGCCTCGTGGCGATCGGGCCCGTGGACCTCGTGGATCTTCCGGAGATGCCGGCGCTGCCCCGCGCGCCGATCCAGATCCGCGTCGCCGTCGAAACCCTGCGCCAGGCGCAGCACCAACATGAACAGCGACTGACGCACCTGGACGCGGAGCGCCAGGCTCTCGAGGCGCACGACCCCATCGCGCTCCGCGAGGAGCTCGCGGCCGCCGGATCGGGCCGCATCGAGGCCGAGACTGCGGTCGCCGCCGCCGACGCCGCGTTCACCGCCGCCAACGCCGCGCGGGAAGCCGCGGCCGACCTGGAACACGCGGCCGCTGAGCGTGAGGCCGAGGTGAACCGCTCGTGGCGCGCCGCATCGACGCGGCTGGAGGAACTGCGCGCGCGCTACGAGGACGATGACCGCTCGCGTGGTGAGATCGAGCGGAGGATCGCGGAGTCCGAGCGCCTCATCCGCGAGGGGTTCGGCGCCGTTCCCGAGGACCTGGTGGCATCGCTGGCGGAGGACGACACGACCGACTCACTCGAGAAGAGGGCGGAACTGGTCCAGCGCCGCCTCGCGCTCCTCGGCCGCGTGAATCTCCTGGCCTCCGGGGAGTTCGAGACGCTGCAGGAGCGGCACGATTTCATGCAACGCGAACTCGATGATGTACGCACGGCACGCCGTGACCTCCTCGAAGTGGTCGCCCAGATCGACCGCGAGATCACGGAGACCTTCACGTCGGCCTTCCGCGATGTCGCGCTGCAGTTCGAGCGGCTCGTGAAGGAGCTGTTCCCCGGCGGCGAAGGGCGGCTCGTCCTCACGGACCCGGCCAACCCGCTGGAGTCCGGGATCGAGATCGAGGCCTCGCCCGGACGCAAGCGCGTGAAGCGGATCTCGCTGCTCTCCGGTGGCGAGCGTTCGCTCACCGCGCTGGCGTTCCTGTTCGCCATCTTCACCGCGCGTCCCTCGCCCTTCTATCTCATGGACGAGGTGGAGCCGGCTCTCGATGACATCAACCTGCACCGGTTCCTGCGGTTGGTCGAAGGGTTCGCCCGTGACGCCCAGGTGCTGATCGTCACGCACCAGAAGCGCACGATGGAGATCGCGGACATGATGTACGGCATCTCGCTGAACGCAGACGGGACGACGAAGGTCGTTGCCCAGCGGCTGGACCGCCACGAGGGCGCGGAGCAGGAAGCTCGCGTGGAGGCTCAGCGCGAGGCTGCCGCCGAGGCGTTCGCGGTGCAGACCTCCGCCGAGGACGAGTCGGTCCTCGACGTGCCGGAGCCCCGGCCCGTCGGATAGCCTCGCCATCTCGATGGAGATCGTCCTCGGCATCACGGCTGTCGTCGTCGTGGCCGCGGTGCTCCTCGTGGTCCTCCTCCGTCGCCGCACAGGCGCCGTCTCGCCCCCGCTGGCCGCGAGCGATGTCCCCGGCACCGCGTTCCGTTCCGAGGGGCTCGGCGCAAGGGTCAGGGCCCTGTTCGAGCGGTCCGAGACCGACCCCTGGGCGGGTCTGGAGGAACTGCTGATCCGTGCGGATGTGGGACCTGTCGCCTCGGCCGAGCTGGTCGACCGCGTGCGCTCTGCACATCGCGACGGGACCGACCCCGTTCGCATCTTGCGCGAGGAGATCCTCCGGATCCTCGGTCCCGACGAGCCGGTCCGCCTGCCCGAGGACCGCCTCGCGGTGATCCTGGTCGTCGGGGTGAACGGGAGCGGCAAGACGACCACGATCGGCAAGCTGGCACGGCTGCTGGTGAGCGGTGGCGCCCGGGTGAGCCTGGCCGGCGCCGACACCTTCCGAGCGGCGGCCGGCGAACAGCTCGAGGTCTGGGCACAGCGTGCGGGGGCACACCTGGTCGCGCAAGACCGCGGTGCCGATCCCGGAGCGGTCGCGTTCGATGCGGTCACTTCGGCGCTGGCTCGTGGGAGCGATGTGCTCATCGTCGATACCGCGGGACGCCTGCACACGAAGCAGCCGCTCATGGAAGAGCTCGCGAAGATCCGCCGCGTGATCGAGAAAGCCGGCGCGGTAGCCGACGAAACGCTGCTGGTCCTCGACGCGCAGACGGGACAGAACGCGATCGCCCAGGCCCGTGCCTTCACCGAAGCCGTGGCTCTCACCGGTGTCGTGCTCACGAAGACCGACGGGACTGCCAAGGGCGGCATCGTCTTGGCCGTGCGCGAGGAACTCGGGCTCGCCGTGCGCTTCGTCGGGGTCGGGGAGGGCGTCGAAGACCTGCGTCCGTTCGATGCGGAGACGTTCGTGCAGCGGCTCCTGGCAGGCTGATGAGGCGCCGGCGGGTCCTCGTCGCAGAGGATCACCCGACGATGCGTGACGCCGTGCGTGCGGTCCTGGCAGGGGAGGGCTACGACGTGACCGATGTCGCCGACGGAGCGGGCGCCCTCGCGGAGATCGCACGGGAACGTCCCGACGTCCTCGTGCTCGACCTCCACATGCCCGTGATGGACGGGGCGGCGGTGCTCGCGGCGCTCCGCGCCGACCTCGCCGCTGCGTATCTCCCGGTCATCGTCATGACGGCCGACGGGGAGGAGGGCAGGATGGCGGCGGAGGGACTCGGTGCGGACGAGTACGTCACGAAGCCGTTCGACCCGGCTGCGCTGCTGCAGGCGGTGGCGCGGGTGCTGGGCGAGGACGACTCTCCGGCAAGGTGACGGTGAAGGTCGTGCCCTCGCCGGCGGCCGAACGCACCTCGATCCACCCACCCATCGCCTGTGTCAGCTGCCGTGTGATGTAGAGACCGAGCCCGAACCCCTGGCTGTGGGTGTTCGCGTGGCCGCCCTGATGGAAGCGCTCGAAGATCCGGTCTCGATCCTCGAGGGGTATCCCAGGGCCCTGGTCGTGCACGTGGAAGGCGACCGTCCCGTCGGCGGGAGCGTCCCACGTGACGCGCACCGTCTCCTCGGAGAACTTGAGCGCGTTGTGCACCAGGTTCGTGAGGATCTGCGCGAGCCGGCGATGGTCCACCAGCATGCGCTCAGGCGCGCCGGCTCCACGTCCCACCACCACCCGGGTGGCATCCTCGCCGAAGGTGCGCACGGATCGGGCGAGGAAGGAGCCGATCTCGGTGTCTTCGGGCTCCAGGGTCAGCATCCCCGCCTCGATCTTCGAGACCACCAGCAGGTCGTCCACGAGCGCGATGAGGCGGTCGGTTTGCAGCAGCACGATGTCGAGGTATTCCTCGCGCTCGAGCGTCGTGAGTTCTTCGCCGCGGCGACGGAGCATGTCGACGTACCCACGGACACCGGCCAGCGGTGTTCGCAGCTCGTGGCTCGTGATCGCGACGAAGTCTGACTTCATCTGATCGAGTTCACGCAGGCGCACGACGGTCTCCTGCTGGTCCGCCCGAAGACGTGCGGACTCGAGGACCAGACCGAGTTGATCCGCGAGCCGGACCAGAAGCCGGAACCGGTCGGCGTCGGGCTCTGAGACCGGGGAACGCTCGTGGATCACGCCCACCACCGTTCCTCGAACGAGCATCGGAGCGACCATGTCAGGCCCTGCTCTCACGGGCAGGCCATCTTCCGCCGCAGCCGCGACCGGATCGGACGCGGGCGCGAGGACCTGTCCCGGCAGGTAGCCGGGGTCGCCGAGGACGCCGACGGCCATGAACCCGACATCGCCGGCCTGGCCCGTGCGGCGGACCAAGATGCCGAGCGACTCGCATCCGATCTCGCGGCCGATCGCCTCCGCGGCGGTCTGGAGCTGTGTCCGCAGGTGGTCGACGTCCGGATCGACCAACACCGCAGCATGGAACGCGGCGACCTCAGCCCGCGCTTGCCGCTCGCGTTCGGCGGCTGCCAGGGCGCGTTCGGCAGCGGCCTCGGCGTCGTGGACCCGCGCGCTCGCAACCGCGGCGGCGCGGCGCCATGACGAAGAGAACATCCCCGCGACGGCGCCGATCGCGAACGCCATCGCGGCGCGGAAGGCCAGCGTGGGCGTGCCGACCTGCGATCCGCCCGGCAGGGACCGGGCGAGCTCGCCGCCGAGGAACAGTCCGGCGCCGATCAGTGCGCCGGGCAGACCCCAACGTGCCGCTCCCTCCAGTGGCAGCAGGTAGCCGATCACCCAGACGGGGTCGGCCGGACCGTCCGACGCGATCCAGATGAGACCGAGGAGTGCCGTGGCATCCAATCCGAACGCGACGACGCCGAGGATCGGGTCCGGACCGCCGGTGCGCCCTGCGGCGCGTGTGATGAGCAGGTTCCCGCAGACGAGACCGATCACGATCGCCGCGCCGAGCGGAACCACGAACCCGGGATCCTCCGATGCGTCGCGGACCGCGAAGCCGACCTGTGCGGCGCCGAAGGCGGCCACGATCCACCGCAGTGCGATCAGTTGATGCTCAAGGCGGAGCCGGTCTTCCACGGCGGTCACGGACCTCTCCGGTTCGATGGCCGATACACTAGGTCGCCGCGCGAGGCTCGCGCGCATCCCTCTCACTCATATGTTCGACACGCTGACCGAACGCCTGGATGGCGTCTTCAAGAAGCTCCGACAGCGGGGCAAGCTCCACCCGAAGCAGGTGGATAACGCTCTGGCGGAGGTTCGCACGGCCATGCTCGAGGCCGACGTCGCCGTCGAGGTGGCCGACGACCTGCTCGGGCGTGTCCGCGGCCGCTCGCTGTCCGAAGAAGTGATGAAGAGCCTCACCCCCGCCCAGCAGGTCGTGAAGGTCATGAACGAGGAGCTCACGGTCACGCTCGGGGGCGAGCACCGGCCGTTCACGCTCGCCGGCTCACCTGCCGTGATCCTGATGGCCGGGGTCCAGGGATCGGGCAAGACCACCGCCTGCGCCAAACTCGCGAGGCATCTCAAAGCGAAGGGCAAACGGCCGCTCCTGATCGCTGCGGACCTCGAGCGTCCGGCGGCGGTCGAGCAACTCCGCGCCTTGGGCCGCGAGATCGGGGTCCCGGTCTGGTCGGAGGGACGTGACCCGGTCAAGGTCGCGAAGAACGGCGTCAAGGAAGCCGAGCGCACCGGCGCCGACGTCGTGATCGTCGACACGGCGGGGCGGTTGCACGTCGACCCCGAGATGATGCGTCAGGCCCGCAAGATCAAGGATGTGGCGAAACCGCATCACGTCCTGATGGCGTGTGACGCCATGACGGGCCAAGACGCGGTCGTGCAGGCCCGCGCCTTCATGGCGGAGGTCGACACCACCGGCTTCATCCTCACGAAGCTCGATGGTGACGCACGCGGAGGAGCCGCCCTGTCCATGACCCACGTCACCGGCAAACCTGTCTTCTTCGTCGGAACGGGGGAGAAGGTCGAAGATCTGGAGCCGTTTCACCCCGATCGCATGGCCGGCAGGATCCTCGGGATGGGTGACGTCTTGAGCTTGATCGAGAAGGTGCAGGACACGGTCGATCACGAGGCGGCGACGGCGGCGGCCGAGCAGCTCCTCAAGGGTCGGTTCAACCTCGAGGACTTCCTGGCCCAGCTGCGCGAGATGCGCAAGATGGGGCCGCTGCAGGATCTGCTCAAGATGATGCCCGGGATGCCCGGCGGGAAGAACGCGATGAAAGAGATCGCCGAGGCGGTCGACGAAGGGCAGATCGGGCGGGCCGAGGCCATCATCCTGTCGATGACCCCCGCCGAGCGCCGCGATCCCGCTATCATCTCCGGGTCCCGCCGCCTGCGGATCGCGAACGGGTCCGGGGTCACCACCGCGGACGTCAACGCGCTCCTCAAGGACTTCGATGGCGCGCGGAAGATGATGCGGACGATGATGGGCGGCAAGCGCATCCCGGGGATGAAGGTTCCCGCGAGGCTCCCCGAGAGATAGCGAGAGGTACGAGGGATGGCGACGAGGATCCGGCTGCGGAGGATGGGCGCGAAGAAGCGGCCGTTCTACCGCGTCGTCGTGGCCGATCAGCGGGCCCCCCGTGACGGGCGGTTCATCGAGATCATCGGCCGGTACCACCCGCTCAACGACCCATCGGTGATCGAGATCGACGAGGATCGCGCCATGCACTGGCTCCGGGTCGGCGCCCAGCCCTCGAGCCAGGTGCGCAACCTGATGTCGAAGATCGGGATCTGGGACAGGTTCGTCGCCGAGCGCCCGGGCGCCGCGACGAGCGCCAAACCGGAGCGCCCTTCGAAGGAGAAGCTCTCCAAGAAGGCACTCGCGAAGGCGGCCGAGCCCGCGAAGCCAGCCGAAGCTTCTCCAGCGCCCCCTGCGAGCACGGTTCCCGAGGTTGCCCCCGCCCCCGTGCCTGAAGAGGAGCCGGTCGAGGCTTCACCCGAGGTGGCCGATGAGCAGGCTGCTTCCGAGGAGCAGGTGGAGGCCTGAGCGTGAAGGAACTCGTCGAGTTCCTCTGCATGGAGCTGGTCGACGATCCTGACGCCGTCTCGGTCAGCGAATCGTTCGATGACCGCGGATCCGTGTACCAGGTGCGGGTGGCCGACGGCGAACTCGGCAAGCTCATCGGACGGGGAGGGCGCACCGCGAAGGCGATACGCACGGTCGTTCGTGCCGCCGCGAGCCGCCAGCAACTGTCAACCCGGGTCGACTTCGAGGACTAGGTGGACGAGCCGACGATCGTCGTCGGCGAGGTCACCCGCGCCCACGGTGTCCGCGGAGAGGTGGCTGTTCGCAACCGCTCCGATAACCCTGAGCGATGGCTCCCCGGCACGATCGTGCGCGCACCCGATGGTTCCGCCCTCACCGTGGCGGCCGTACGCACGCACGGGGGGAAACTGCTCGTGACGTTCGAGCAGATCGCCGATCGCAACGCGGCAGAGACCCTTCGAGGCGCCGAGCTCCGCGTGCCTCTCACGGACCTGCCGCCACTCGCCGAGGGTGAGTGGTGGCCGCACGACCTCGAGGGATGCCGCATCTTCACGGAATCCGGTCGCGACCTCGGCACTCTCACCGAGGTGGTGTTCAACCCTGCGAACGACCTGTGGGTTGCTCGTGACGAGGCGGGAACCGAGACGCTCGTGCCGGCCCTGCGGTCGCTCCTGGTCGACGTGGATATCGCGGCGCGCCGCATCGTGGTCCGCGACGTCCCAGGCCTCACGACGCCCGAGGCGCAGCCCTAGAGGTCAGCCATCTTCGCAAGCACGGCCACCTTCTTGAGGACGTACCGGTGGCCATCGCGCTTGATCACGCCTCGGCGCTGAAGATCCGACAAGATGCGGCTCACGTTCTCGCGGCTCCCACCGCACAGACTCGCGAGATCCGCGTGCGTGACGGGAGGGATCACCGTGGCATCGGGAGGGAGTTCCGCGAGCGATGGGGTGCCCATCTGCAGCAGCCGCTTGGCGACCCGGCCGCGGAGGTCGAGGAACAGCAGGTCGTCGGCGAAGGCCTGGTGCTCCTGCACCTGTCGAGCGAGCGCGGCCAGGACCTCACGCGCCGCCGCCGGCTCTCCTGTCACGAACTCGAGGAAGACCTCGCCGTCGACGCTCCAGATCTCGCTGTCATCGAGCGTCAGGATGTCGGCTGATCGAGGGAGGCCACCCAGCACCCCCAGCTCGCCCAGGAACTGAGGGAGGTCGACGCTGGCGTGCAGCACGCGGGTGCCTGTCGGTGAGATCGAGCTGATCTCGACCCGGCCGCTCGCCAGGTAGTAGACATCATCGGCGACGTCGCCTTGATGACACAGGTACGTGCCACGGCGGAACGAACGGACCCGGCCGGCCCCCGCCAGTTCGGTCACCCTGGCTTCCGTGACCCCGGCCAGGATGCGAGCTGCCCCCATCGCCTGCTCCAGCCCGTTGCCCGCGTTGCGTGTCATCCCCGGGGGAGCCTAGCGGCCCGACGGCAGCGGTGCGAGAGGGCGCTCGGGATGCAGGAAGGCCCGGGTCCTC
>JBBDHX010000020.1:277-5486 GCA_040880745.1 Actinomycetota bacterium | reverse complement strand
TTGAGCACCTTGATGGCCTCGCCAGGGAGGTACTCACGCTCGCGGTCGAAGGACGCCGCCGCGGCGTCGTAGCGCTTGCCCTGGCTCATGCCTTCACCTCCACGCCCATGCTGCGGGCGGTGCCGGCGACGATGAGCATCGCGGCCTCGACGTCGTTCGCGTTCAGATCGGGCATCTTCTTCTCCGCGATGTCGCGCACCTGCGCACCCGAGAGGCTGCCGACCTTCTCTCGATTGGGCTCGCCCGAACCCTTCTCGATCCCAGCGGCCTGCTTGATCAGCTCCGCCATGGGCGGCTGCTTCAAGATGAACGAGAAACTCCGGTCCTCGTAGATGGTGAGGACGGCCGGGATGACCTGGCCGCCCATCTGGGCGGTGGCGTCGTTGTACTGCTTGCAGAAATCCATGATGTTCACGCCGTGCTGACCGAGGGCGGTGCCCACCGGCGGCGCGGGCGTGGCCGCTCCTGCCTTGATCTGCAGGGTGACCATCGCCATGACCTTCTTCTTCGACGCCATGTGCGACCTTCCTTCCCGCGGTCCCAGCGGCCCATCGGGGCCTCCCGCGTCGTCGGGTACTGCCCGCTAGACCTTCGCCACCTGGTCGAAGGCCAGTTCCACCGGGGTCTCCCGGTCGAAGATGTTTACCAACACCTTGAGCTTGGCCTGGTCGGCGTTGATCTCGTTGATGGTGCCGTTGAAGTCGGCGAACGGACCCGAGATGATCCGGACCACATCGCCTTCGTCGAAGCCGAGGCGCACGACGGGCTTGTGCTCCTCCTTCTTCACCACGAGGATCTTCTCGATCTCGCGCTTGGAGAGCGGGGTCGGCTTGGCGCCCGTGCCGGCGGCGACGAACCCGGTGACCCCGGGTGTGTTCCGCACGACGTACCAGGAGTCGTTGTCGTACCACATCTTCACCAGGAGGTAGCCAGGGAAGACCTTCTTCTGCACGACCTGCTTCTTGCCACCCTTGATCTCCATCACATCCTCCATGGGGATGTGGACACGGAAGATCTTTTCCTCCATCTGCATGGTGTGGATCCGAGACTCGAGGTTGGCCTTCACCTTGTTCTCGTAGCCGGCGTAGGTGTGGACGACGAACCACTCGCCGGGGCCTCCGAAGGGATCGTCACCCTTCGGCTCCGGATCGGTTTCGGGTTCGGCGACCTTGGGTTCGGGCAGCTCCTCCTCGACGATCGGCTCCTCGGCTTCCGCGGCTACCTCCACGGGGAGCTCTTCGACGGCGTCACCCTCGGGCGCCACGAGCGGCTCGGCTTCCTCGGTGGGCAAGGTCTCGGTCACCTCGGCCTCCTGTGGGGAGCCCTCTGCGGTCGTTTCCAACTCATCGGTCAATTCGGACGATCCTTCCGGTGTCAGTCGAGGAGGCTGAAGATCACGCGCTCGAAGGCGGCGTCCAGGCCGAACACGTAGGCCGTGACCACGGTGATGGTGACGAGCACCACGACCGTGTAGGTGATCAGCTCCTTGCGCGTTGGCCAGTCGACCTTCTTGAGCTCCTGCCGGACCTCGCGCAGGAACTGGCGGGCACCCGTACGCTTGCGCTTCTCCGGTGCCTGGGCACGGCGAGCAGCGACCGCTGCGGCGGAGGGCCGCTCGGCGCCGGAGCGTTTCTGCTGCTTCTCGGCGCGCTCCTGCGCCCTCTTCATCTGTCGGTTCATGGATGCTCCCTTGCAGGCGCGGAGGGACTTGAACCCCCAACCCCCGGTTTTGGAGACCGGTGCTCTGCCAGTTGAGCTACGCGCCTTCACCGCCGCCGGTCCCCGAGGCAGGGACGCTCGGGCGAACCAGTATAGGGGCGCCCCGAGAAGCCCGGCAAAGATGGCCCTCTCCGGCTGCGGACATCTTCGCAGGCCCAGGTGCGTGAATCCGTGCAGTTCGTACCCTACGATCGCCCACGACGGCGACCACGCGCGGCCCCACCGAGCGAGAGGTCCTCGTATGACGAACATGGGTCCGACCCCCGCGCCGGAGGATGGCCTCCTGCGGCGTGGGCTCTTCGCCCGACGGGATGCTTCCCCGGCCGAGCCTTCGATGACCGCCAGCGAGTACCGGTTGGCCGACGCGATGCAGCGCGCGATCGACGACCGCCTGGAACGAGGTGTCGAGGCGATGGAGGAGCAAGCGACCGCGCTCCTTCGCGAGGTGGCCACCGAGGTCTGGAGGACGTCCTCGCGCGACGTACGTCCCGAGCAGGAACGGATCATGACCCTGCTGGCGCGCGACCAGGCCATCCGGTCCCTGATCGCCTCCTCGGACGAGCGATTCCAGTCCCTCGCCGTGCGAACCTCCCGACTGGAGGACCACCTCAACGACCTGTCGGAGTCCGAGCGGCGAACCCGGGAGGCCATGGAGCAGTCCGCCTCGGCCATCAGAGAGATCGCTTCCTCCCCCACCCTGCACGGCGTCGACGTGATACGCACGCAGTTGGAGCAGGTGGAGCGGCACATCGCCGAGGCGTTCGCCCACATGGACGAGCGCGACAAACACCTCACCGAGACGGTCCTGACCCAGGTCCGTGATCACGGTGATCTCATCGCCACCGAGACCACCCGCGTCGTCGAGGCTATGCAGAGTTACGTCCAAGGCGGGGCCGAGGCGGTGGGGCGCCTGGCGCAGCGCATCGAAGAGCACGCCCAGATGTTCATCACGCAGGACCACGACATCACCGAGCACGTCCGTGAGATCGTGGCCGGAGAAGTCACCGAGATCGCGCAGGGCCTCGAGTTGATCAAGGAGAAGGTGGGCCTGCACGGCCGCGACCAGGACCAGGTCCGGGCGCAGATCGAGCGCCTGATCGAGGCCCGGGTGCGCGGGCTCGCCGATCTGATCCGGGCGGACTCGACCGCCTTGCGTTCGTTGATCGAGGAGCGCGCCGCGGGCGAGCTCGCCACGGGGATGGATGAGACCGTGGTGATCCGCCTCGTGGACGAACGCATGGGCGCCATGGAGCGGATCATGGTCGAGCGCATGGGTGGGCTGGAGCGCACGATCGGGGAAGAGGTCCTCGCGCTTTCCACAGCCATGGGCGCGTCCGTCGAGCACCAGGTGGAACGCATGACCTCCGCCGCAGGGGCGATGGACGGGATCGACGAGATGATCGCGGAGTCCCAGGCCGCCTTCGAGGAGCGGATGCTCGCGCAGCTGGATGACCGGCTGACCGCGATCGCGCGGCTGATCCGGTCCGACAACCAAGCGCTCGCAGGCCGGATCGGTTCGATCAGAGCCTCGGGTCCAGAGGGACCAGAGCCGATGGACACCGAAGTGCTCCGCCAGGTGTTGCGCTCGGTGAAGGAGCTGCAGGCGGGGATGGCGAGCGACATGCTCGGCACCATGGACCGCCGGTTCCAAACGATGTCCGACCAGCTCCACCGCGAAGGTCAGTCCCAGGCCGAAGCCATGGTGAAGGTCGCCGAGATCTTGGGCCAGAAGATCGACCGTGTCGCGGTGCAGGTGGACCAGGGCATGGGCAACGACATCCAGATCGTGGTGGATCGCATGTCCGACGCGATCCAGGCCATATCGTCGGTCAACCGCAGGGATATCGCCTAGGGGAAGCGCACCACCGCGACACCCTTGCGCACGGCCTGGTGGGTCCGCCCGTCCCGTTCGAGGGTGACCCACGTCTCGAGGATTGCCGTGCGGGTGAGTGGATCGACTTCACTGACCCGGCCCCCGGCGACGATGGTCTCGCCCACGAGCACCGGTGCGCGGAACTGCGCCGAGAGGCCGGTGATCGAAGCCGGGTCCCCGCACCACGAGACGACGCAGGCCGCCATGTGGCCCATCGTGAGCATGCCGTGGGCGATGACGCCGGGGAACCCCGCCTCACGGGCGACGGCGTCATCCTGGTGCAGCGCGTTCTGGTCTCCCCCCGCGTCCGCGTACGCCTTCACGTCTTCGCGGGTGACTACCCGCACCAGGGATGGCAGATCCTCGCCCACGGCGACATCCTCGAACCTCCTCATGCATCCGCCGCGCGTTCGATCAGCGTGGACCGTGCCGTCACGACCAGCGCCCCTCCCGGTTCACGGAGCTCGATGACGACCGTGAGGAAGCCGATCCCCGCTCGGACCCTCACCGCCTCGATGCGTGCATGGATCATGAGATCCTCACCCTCGCGGATGGGACGCTCGTAGACGTAGTCTTGCGTGCCGTGCACGACCCTGGAGAAATCCAACCCCAGCCGCGCATCGCCGAAGACCTCCGGCAGGACCGTGAACTCAGCGACCGCCGGGAACGTCGGCGGTACGCCATCAGCCTGGCCGAACACGCCCGCGAAGGCCCGGACACGGCTGGGTGCGACCGCGAACTCGACAGGCGGATACTCGATCCCTTCGGCGTCTGGGTACATCGGGGCCGGACGCTAAGCAGATGCCGAGCGAGCGTCAACCGACATCCCCCTCTCGGGGGATCTCCGAAATGGCCCAGCCGGGTTACACGATCCGGGCGGGCTCGCGCCTAGGATCGCACCGTGACCCGACAGCCGACCGCGATACGCGTCGTGATCGCCGACGACCACCGGGCCTTCGGTGAGGCGCTCGAGATCGCCCTGGACCAGGAGCACGACCTCGTCGTCGTGGAGGTCGTGGACGGTGGGGCCGACGCCGTGCGCTCGACGCTCGCCACCACGCCCGACGTCGTGCTGATGGACCTTCGCATGCCTTCGGTCGACGGCATCGAGGCCACGCGACGGATCCGCGACGAAGGCGCGGAGAGCGCGATCATCATCCTGACCGGCGAGGGCGATGAGGTCGCGCTCGCGCGCGCGATCCAGGCCGGCGCCCGCGGGTTCCTGCGGAAGACCGCGCCGATCCGCGACGTGGTGACCGCGATCAGGCGAGCCTCTCGCGGCGAGCCGCTTCACCACCCCGCCGAGGTGCACCAGGCGCTCAAGGTGGCGCGTTCGCGGACGGACGACGACCGCGAACTCCAGCGCCGGATGGATCGGCTCACACCGCGAGAGGTCCAGATCCTGCAACTCATGGCGGACGGCACCGAAGCGGCCTCGCTGGCCGAACACCTCGGGGTGAGCAGACACACGCTCCGCACCCACGTGCAGAACATCTTGACGAAGCTCGGCGTCCACTCGAAGACGGATGCCGTCGTAGCCGCGATCAGGCTCGGCAAGGTCACCCCTCCCGATCTTGCCGCGCCGGTCCGGGACACGCTCGGGGCCGGCCTGCAGAG
>JBBDHX010000020.1:0-267 GCA_040880745.1 Actinomycetota bacterium | reverse complement strand
CCCCGAGCGGTTCGTCCGTGCGCTACGCGCCCTAGCGCGTCTCGCGGTGCGCGGTGTGCTGCCGGCACCAGCGGCAGTACTTCTTCATCTCGAGGCGGTCACGGTCGTTCACGCGGTTCTTGACCGTGTTGTAGTTCCGCCGCTTGCACTCGGTGCACGCGAGGGTGATCTTCGGGCGGTTGCCTTCTTTCTTGGCCATGACTCGCAGGTCCCCTCGTCGTTACTTCAGGATCTTCACGACTCGCCCGGCACCCACGGTGCGTCCAC
>JBBDHX010000019.1:0-5676 GCA_040880745.1 Actinomycetota bacterium | reverse complement strand
GCCGCGACGTAGAGCCCCGAGCGCGTGATCCCGAGCTCCCGCACGGGCCCGAAACCCGGGGCGGCCACGAAGTACGACCAGCGGTGACGCAGCCCGGCCGGCGTCACGCAGATGCCGCGTCCGCGGGCGACGAAGTCACCGGGTGAGCCGTAGCCACCGTCGAGGTAGGCCGGCTCGCGGTCGACGAACACCTCGGTGTCGCGGACCTCGCAGGCCTCGCGGCCGAGCAGTTCGGACAGCAGGGGCCCGGTCGCGGCCAGGTAGAAGTAGTCGCTCGGCACGCCGACCTCGGTCGCATCGACCCACCCGGCGGTGAGTCCGGACCGCAGTGTCGACCCCCCGAAGGGTTGGGGCCGCGGCGAGGCGATGAACCCGTGCTGAGCACCGGTTCCAGCGAGCGGGGCGGCGACCCAACCCTCGGGCACGAGACCGGTCACCTGCCCGACGCTGACCTGGATGAGGGGACTCTGCGTCGCTCGGACCCGAAGGGCGTCGCGGCCCATCGGCGCCGGCGGACCCGAAGGTGTGCCGGCACAGCCAGCGGTGACCACGATGAACCCGATGAGGACCGATCGCACGTTCACGTCTGAGGGCGAGGATACGCCCGGAGACGACGACGCGCTATCGCGGTGCTGCTCAGGCGGCGCCGGCCGGTGGTGCCTGCAGCCGCTCTCCCTCTCTCGAGGGGATGCAGAAGGACACCCGCGTGCCGCCCCCGGGCAAAGGGTCGGTCCAGAGCACGCCACCGTGCTGGATCACGATCTGCCGTGACAGGTGCAGTCCCACACCGACGCCCGCCTTCTCCTTGCGCAGGGTGCCCTCACCGGTCGAGAAGGGCTGGCGGAACGACTGCGCCGCGACGTGACGGTCCAGACCCTCTCCGTGGTCGGTGACCGTGACCACCACGCCTTCATCCAGCGAGCGGGCTGCGATCACGACGGTGTTACCGACGGGGGAGTACCGGCAGGCGTTGTCCAAGAGTTCGCTCACGACACCGCCGATCCTGCCGCCGTCGGCGACCGCGATCAAGGCGTCGGGGATCGCCGCCGCGATCGGGACCGAAGGATACCGCCTGGTCGCCTCGTCCACCGCGTTCCGGATCAGCGGGCCGAGGTCAACGTGCGAAAGCTCGAGGGAGAAGGTGCCCCGTTCCAGTTCGGCGAGCGAGATCACCTCGTCGACGAGACCCATCAACTTGTCGAGGGACGCCTGCAGCTGGTCGAGGAACTCCTCGCGTTCGACATCGGGAACGTTGGGGTTGCGCAGGACGTACGCGATCCCTTTCGCGATGGTGACGGGTGTCCGCAGCTCGTGGGACACGTTGGCCAAGAAGTCGCCCTTGGCCGAGGTTCCCTGCGCAACCTCGCTCCGGACGCGCTCGAGATCATCCTCCAATTCGCGCACACGAAGGACGGTCGCCGCGAGATGCTCACCGAGGCCGTCCGCGGCGCCGGGGGACAAGGCCATCCCGCCGTCCAGCACCGCGCGCATCGCCGACAGGACCGCGGAGCTGGTCTCGAACGACAGCAGGTACGCGCCGGCACCCGCCGCCAGCGCCTCGGCGACCTGGGGACCCTCGGCCCGCCGGCTCCGCACGAGCACGCGGCTCGTCGGGGACGCTGCGCGGAACCGCCGGATCAGCTCAGGGGCGGGCACACCCGCGAGGTCCACGTCGACCACGATGACGTCAGGCCGCGACCGAGCCGCCGCGTCCACGGCCTGGAGCGCGTCGGTGGTCACCTCGACCAGCAGGTCCGGAGCCTCACGGAGCAGGTGGTATTGCAGCCGAGCGACCTCATCCGGCCCGTCGCAGAGCAATACGTTGGTGGGCATCTGCTACGGATATCGACCGACCGTCGGGCCGGTTGAGGGGGAGGCCGAACGGCCGTGCTCCCGGGCGCCTCAGTGCACGATGCCGGTGCGGATCGCGATGGCGACCGCCTGCGCCCGGTCGTTCGCGCCGAGCTTCTCGAAGATCCGCTCCAGATGGGTCTTCACCGTGTGCGGCGAGATACCCAGGTCGCTCGCGACCTGCCGCGTCGTGGCGCCGTCGGCCACCTTCTGGAGGATCTCGCGCTCGCGCTTGGACAACGGCGTCGTCCTGTGTTCATCGCTGCCGGCCTGTGCCTCCTCGATGAAGGCCTTCGTCAGCTGGGGGTGGATCACGGCGTTGCCCTCGATCGCGTTGCGTGCGGCGTCCAGGAGCGCCTCGGGCGAGGCGTCCTTGAGGAGATAGCCCGAGACACCGGCGGCGATGGCCTCGGAGACCGCCCCGCGCGACTCGTCGATCGTGATGAGGATGATCTTGGTCTGCGGCGATGCCTCTCGGATCCGTCTCGTGGCCTCGATGCCGTCCATCCCGGGCATCCGGACATCCATGAACACGACGTCGGGTGCCAACTCACGGGCCTGCTCCACCGCCTCCTCGCCGCTTCCGGCTTCGCCGACCACGACGACGGCGTCATCGGACATCTCCAGGGCGGTGCGCAATCCCTCGCGAGTGACCGGGTGGTCATCGACGATCAGGGCGCGGATCGTGGGCATGGCGCTCCTCGTATGGCCTGCGGGGACGTATCGTGGAGTGCAAGCATAGGCCCCGGATGCCGGGAAGGAACGCATGGACGATCAAGACACGATCGCGCAGGAGACCTCCGGCGCAACCCCTGCGACCGAAGGCGAACACGCACTCGGTACCGAGGGGCGCATCCGCGAGGCGCTCAAACAGGTCTACGACCCCGAGCTCGGCGTCAACATCGTCGACCTGGGTTTGGTGTACGAGATCGAGGTCGGCGACGCGGGTGACGTCGATATCCGGTACACCCTGACGACGATGGGCTGCCCGATCGGGCCCATGATCGAGGATCAGATGCGCGCCTTCTTGGCGCCCATCGAGGGGCTCGGCGACGTGCGGCCGGACCTGGTCTTCCGCCCGGCGTGGAGCCCCGAGATGATGTCGGAGGAAGCCAAGGCCGCGCTCGGCATCTTCTGACCCTTGACGGTCGCGCCGTTCCTGGGGTAGATGTTGCACCTGCAACGGACGCGCGAAGGGGGCGATCGTGATCCGCACGCGGTGCCGCGGTCTCGTGGCCGCGATGATCCCGGCGCTCTGGCGATGTCCGCGGACCCGTTGAGGTGCGCCCGAGACCGTCCCCCCACGCGTTCGAAGAGAGGATCCTTCGATGAGTGAGTACGCCAAGCCCGACGTCCTCGTTTCCACCGACTGGCTCGAGGAGCACGTGGACGATCCAGATGTCCGGCCGATCGAGGTCGACGAAGACACCGCCGCGCATGAGAAAGGACACATCCGTGGCGCGGTCCCGTGGAACTGGACCACGGACCTGCACACGCCTGTCGGTCGCGACTACCTGGACCAAGCCGGGTTCGCCGAACTCCTGGCCGCGGCCGGCGTCGGCGCCGAGACGACCGTGGTGCTCTACGGTGGCAACAACAACTGGTTCGCCGCCTACGCCTACTGGTTGCTCAAGCTTCGCGGGTTCGACCAGGTGAAGTTGCTGAACGGTGGCCGGAAGAAGTGGGAGTTGGAGAGCCGTGAACTGACGCAGGACGTGGCGTCGTACGAAACGTCCGAGCACGTCTTCCTCGAGGAGGAACGCCCGGAGATCCGTGCGCTCCGTGAAGAGGTCCTCGGCGAGGTCGGTGGCGCCACCGGGTTCGTAGACGTCCGCTCACCCGAGGAGTACCGCGGCGAGAAGCTCGCTCCCGATCACCTGCCGCAGGAGCAGGCGCAGGTCCCCGGGCACATCGCGGGCGCCGCCAACATCCCGTGGGCCAAGGCCGCGAACGACGATGGCACCTTCAAGACCGCCGACGAACTGCGGGCGATCTACGAAGCCGAGGGCATCACCCCCGATCGCGACATCATCGCCTACTGCCGGATCGGGGAGCGCTCCAGCCATACGTGGTTCGCGCTGCAGGAGCTGTTGGGCTACCCGAACGTGAAGAACTACGACGGCTCCTGGACCGAGTACGGCTCGCTCGTCGGTGCGCCGGTCGAGCTCGGCTGAGGCTCGCACCCTGGGGTGGGATATCGGCCCGATGGCCGATGCCGATCTGGACGGCCCTCGCTAGTCTCAACAGATCGTCGGCGACCCCGGCGTTCTACGATGACGCCCCGGCGATCCCGGGGCCCACCCCCAGGGAGGGAACCTGATGAGGGCACGGATCCTCGCGATGCTCGTCGTTCCGGCGGTGCTGGCCGCGACGCTCGGGGCAAGTGGCAGCAGCGCAGCCCCCGCGATACCTCGCAAGGTGCCGGTGAGCGGCACCGAGTTCGCGGCGCACATGCGTCCCGCGCAACCGACCCGCGCGGAGCGGGCGAACATCGTGGCCGCCCAGACCACGACCGAGTCGCGGTGCCTGAACTCGACGGACACCCTGGTCCTGAGCCTCGAGAGCTTCGACCCCGCGAACCCGGGGACACGAGACGTGGTCTTCCATCGGGAGACGGCCGCGGATGCGCCGGGCAAGGCCCGCATCTGGGTGGCGTGGGATTTCCTGGCGACCGCGTATTCGCCTCCCGATCCCATCGCGTGTGAGCAGGTGGCCGAGCTGCAGGCCTCGGCGGACGCGATCATCGACACGGACGTGCACTACTTCGGCGAGTACCAGCCGCGGGGTGCGGGTGGGGACACCGTCGACATCCTCACGTACAACGTCGTGGACGAGGCGTTCTACGATCCCACGTTCGGTTCGTACATCGCCGGGTTCTACTCTTCGTTCCACCAGGCCCTGTTCAACCGGAACATCTTCTTCCTGGACTCAGCGCCGTGGGGGATCGGCCTGGGTGCGGACGCGCTCGACCAGTACCTCGTGGAGGGCATCTTCGCCCACGAGTTGGAGCACCTGATCAT
Source organism: Actinomycetota bacterium (assembly GCA_040880745.1). Classification (GTDB taxonomy): domain Bacteria; phylum Actinomycetota; class UBA4738; order UBA4738; family HRBIN12; genus AC-51. The sequence goes on along the minus strand of JBBDHX010000019.1, from coordinate 805 downwards.
GCACGACTATGACGCCGATGAGCTGTCGTGGATCGACGAAGGGCTCGCCGACCTGGCGATCTTCCTGAACGGCTTCGGGGACGCTCCCATCGGGAACGAACACGTCGCCTATTACCTCGCGTTCCACCGCAACGCCCTGACCACCTGGCAGAGCGGCCTGGACGACTACGGTGCGTCCTACCTCTTCCAGCTCTACCTTCTGGAGAACTTCGCCACGGAACGCCGCGGTGGGTCGTTCGACCCCGCGTGGACCCGGGCGATGGTGAACGAGCAGGCGAACGGGATCGCCGGGGTCGAGGCGAACACCGGCGAGGACTTCTCCACCCTGTTCGACGCCTGGGTGCTGGCGAACCTGCAGGACGACCCGTCGCGCGGGGCCGCGGGCGGTTACCCCATGGGGTATCGCCACATCGACACGAACCCGCTCGTGACGGAGTTCCTGGGCACGTGGTCGATCCGGCGCGGGATCAAGGAAATCTACCGGGCCGGCACCACCGGGAACCTTCCCATCAACCGGTACACGGGCGGCGCGACCTCGGGGACCGTCGAGTTCCCCCTCGGTGAAGCAGAGCCCTACTCCGCCATCTACAAGAGCTACGGTGGCGCCAACCCGTCCCTCTCGTTCCGGTTCCGCGGTGACGGTGCGTCGGGTATCGCGCCGATCCAGGGCACGTACGAAGCCTTCTCGGGGGCAGGTGCGCTCGTCTCCGACCGGATGCTTGAGCTCGATGTTCCCGTGGGCGGCACCCTCAGCTTCTCGACCTGGTTCGACATCGAGGAGGAGTGGGACTACGGCTTCGTCGGG
>JBBDHX010000018.1:30280-35956 GCA_040880745.1 Actinomycetota bacterium | reverse complement strand
AGCGGTTCCTCGCCGAGTCGCGAGCGAAGGTCTGGCGCAACGCACACGCGCTCAGCCGAGCCCGTCGGCAGGGGCCGGCGCCACTGAAGGCCCGGCTGGATGAATTGGGGGCGCGATCGGCCGAACGGGTCGCCGACCTCCGCCGTCCCGGCCAGGTGCTGCTCCGTCTGTCTCGCCAGGGGTTCGGGATCGTGCTCGAGGGGGCTTGAGCCGAGCCGATGCTACGGTGGACGCCATGAGCGATGAGACCGACCCTGAGGTCATGCAGGCGCTCCCCGTGCCACCCGGCGAGGCAGGGACAGAGCAGCCGGCCGGGGAGACCATCACCGAACCGGCGAAACTGCTGCGCATCGCCAGCATGGTCCGAGAACTGCTGGAGGAGACGCGCCAGACGGCGTTGGATGAACCGGGGCGCAAGCGGCTGGCGCAGATCTACACGCGCGCGATGGGCGAGCTGGCGGGGGTCCTCTCCGAAGACCTGCGGGACGAGCTCGCGTCCCTGGCACCGCCGGTGGACGAGGTCCCCACCGAAGCCGAGCTCCGGGTGGCGCAGGCACAGCTCGTCGGCTGGCTCGAGGGCTTGTTCCACGGGATCCAGGCGGCGATGTTCGCTCAGCAGGCGGCGGCGCGGGCGCAGTTCGAGGAACTCCGACGGCGCGGGCTGCTCGCCCAGAATCCGCTGCCCGAAGCCACGGCGGACGACGGCACGCCGCGGCCGCGAGGCGGCGGACAGTACCTCTAGGCGCTCGGCTGCGTGGTGGCCGCCGCGAGCGTCCCCGAGCGTCGCTCGGCAGGGTCGCGCGTCAGCAACTGCGCGATCAGAACCGGGATGAACGTCGTCACGATCGCGAGCAGCGCCACGACGTTGGTCACGGGCCGGTTCCGGGGGCGGAACAACGAGTTCAGGATGTAGATCGGCAGCGTCGGGTCCTGCGCACGCGTGAACGTCGTGACGATGATCTCGTCGAACGACAGCGCGAAGGCGAGGATGCCGCCCGCGAGCACCGCGGTCGCGAGGTTCGGCCACACGACCCATCGGAACGTCTGCCACCCCGAGGCCCCCAGGTCGGCCGAGGCCTCGACCAGGTTCGGCGACATCCGCCGCAAGCGGGCGACCACGTTGTTGAACACGATCACGATGCAGAAGGTCGCGTGCCCGATGACGATCGTCCAGTAGCCCAACGGGAACCCGACGCTGACGAACGTCGCCCGCAGCGCCAGGCCGGTAACGATGCCGGGCAGCGCGATCGGCAACACGACCACGAACGCGAGCGCGTTGCGGCCGAAGAACGTGGCCCTATACACGGCAGCCGCGAGCGAACCACCCAGCAACAGCGCCACGCCCGTGGCCGCCGAGGCGACGGCGAGCGACCGGCCGAACGCGTCCCACATGTTCTCCTGACGAAACGCTACGGCGAACCAGTCGGTGGTGAGCCCCGGCGGCGGGAAGGTGAACGACGTGGACTGCGTCGTGAAGGCGTACAGGACGATGACCCCAAGCGGCAGGTAGAGGAACACCAGCAACAGGACGGTCCCGATCTTGAGACCCCACCCGGCCCTCGGTCCGCGGCTCATAGGGCTTCGAAGGCCCCCGCACGTTTGGCCAGCGACAGATACACGATCATGATCGCCATCGCGACGGCCGTGAACGCAGCGGCGAGGGGGTCGTTCCCCACGACGCCCTGCTGCACGAAGACCTGCTGGCCGAGGATGAACTCCGAGCCGCCGAACATCGTCGGCAGGATGAAGTCACCCAGCGTCAGCGAGAACGTGAAGATCGACCCCGCCACGAGGCCGGGCTTCGCCAGCGGCAGCACGATGCGACGGAACGTCATCCGGGGGCGGGCGCCGAGGTCGCTCGACGCTTCGAGGAAGGACCCCGGGACCCGTTCGAGCGCCGTGATCAAGGGCAGGACCATGAAGGGGAGCCACAGGTAGGTGTAGACGAGGATGAGGCTGAACTTCGAGGCGATGAACGTCGGTCCACCGATCAGGGGTGCTTCCAGGATGAGACGGACGACGCCCTCCAGTCCGACCTTCCGCAGGAACCACAACATCACGCCTTCCTCGGCCAGGATCTGCCGCCAGGACAGCGCCCGCACCAGGTAGGACGACCACAGCGGCATCAGCGCGGCGATGTACAGGAACGTCTTCAGACGCGGTGAGGCGAACCGCGCCGTGAAGTATGCGTACGGGAACGCGAACAGCCCGGCGAGCACGGTCACCGTGGCCGCGATGCCGGCGGTGCGCCGGATGATGTCGAGGTTCGCGGGTTCCAGCAGTGACGCGTAGGTGGACAGGGTGAAGCGCTTGTCCAAGAGCCCGGTGAACTCCTCGAGGCTCCAGAACGAGAACCGCAGCAACCCCAGGATCGACCCGAGGTAGACCACCACGAGCCAAACGGTGGCCGGGGTCAGCAGCAGCGCGAGCCGCCCGCGCGGATGCCGGTGGAAGAACCCCGAGATCCGGCGGCCCCGTGTGCTCACCGCTACCGCCACTGCGCTGCCCTCTGCCCCGAGTGACCGGGGGCCTGTACGGGCCCCCGGTCCTCGGTTCGCATCTTCGTTCGGATCAGCGGCTCCGGATCAACGGCCGCCGATGACCGCGACGTAGTTGGTCACCCACTCGTGATACGGGACACATTCCTTGCCCGCACCGGGCTCGAAGCAATCGGCTTGCGGCGTCTTCCAGAAGTGGATCTGGTCGAAGTTCTCCAAGCCGTTGGTCGCGCACCCTTCGTCGGTGAGCAACTCGTTGCCCGAGCAGGCCGCGAGGACGGATGGCACCGCGCCGAACCACGATGCCAGGTCGCCCTGCAGCTTCTCGTTCAGCGACCACTCGAGCCACGCGTAGGCGCAGTTCGGGTGCGGGGCATCCACACGCAGCATCGTCGTGTCCGCCCAGCCCGTGGCCCCCTCCTTCGGGACCACGCTGGCGAAGTCCTTGCCGGCGCCCTCGATGAAGTTGACCTGGAACGGCCACGACGAGCTGGCGACCGCGTCGCCGGCCGTGAAGTCGTCCATCTGGATGAAGGCATCGTGCCAATAGCGGCCGATCAGAGCGCGCTGCTGCCGGAGCAGATCGAGCGCCGCCGTGAACTGGTCGCGCGTGAGCGCGTACGGGTCCTCGATCCCCAGATCGGGCTGCGTCGCCTTCAGGTACAGGGCTGCGTCGGCGATGTAGATCGCACCGTCGTAGGCCTGCACGCGACCCTTGTTCGACTCCCCATCCGGGAGCGTCTGCTCCTCGAACACCACCGACCACGAGTCGGGCGTCTCGCCAGCGAACGCGGAGGTGCTGTACATCAGGACGTTGGAGCCCCAATCGTACGGGACGCCGTAGTGCTCGGCCGTGCCATCACCGTCGGCGTCGACGGTGTGCCACGGGGCGTCCTGCAAACGCTCGTCGACCGTCGAGAAGGACGGGACCCGGCTGAGATCGACCTCTTGGACGGTCCCCCCGTAGATCAGACGCAGGCTCGCGTCACCCGAGGCGGTGACCAGGTCGTAGTCCACGCCCTCCTGCATGAGCGAGACCATCTCGTCCGACGTGCCCGCCGTGGTGACGTTCACCTCGCAGGCCGTGTCGGCCTCGAACTGGGTGACCCAGTCATAGGCCGGGTCGGTGGAACCGTCCTCGATGTAACCGGCCCACGCGACGATGTTCACCGCACCTTCGAGGTCGGTCGAACCCGTAGGTTCACCGGTCCCCGTGCCCGTGCCGGTCCCCGTGCCCCCGGTCGTGGGCTCGCTGGAATCGCTCGTGCATGCGGCGCCCACGATCGCGAGCACCGACACGAACGCCATCAGGCGCAACCATCGGTTCATGCCATCTCCTCCTCCGGGTCCGTAGACCCTTCCGTCTGCCCGACCTGCCGGGCGTGTTCACGCTCCCATGAGAGCCACACCCGGCGGCCGCGCACCTGCAACGCTTCCATGGATGAAGTACGAAGGTTCTGCTGCATCACGACGAGTTCGCCCCCGAGATCGAGCGACACCACGTAGCGCGTGAACGCGCCCAGGTAGACCACTTTGGTCACTTCCCCCGTGACGACGACGGTATCCCCCGACGCCGTGATCTCCTCCGGTTCGACGTGGATCTTCTCCGGTCGGATCGTGATCGCGTGCGAGGACCCGGCGACGGCCGTGGCGGCATCGCCGGAAAGGACGTTCGAGACGCCGACGAACCCGGCGACGAAACCGCTGGCCGGCTGTTCGTAGACCTCGGCGGGGGAGCCGACCTGTTCGATGCGGCCTGCGTTGAACACGGCCAGCCGGTCGCTCATGGTGAGTGCCTCCTCCTGGTCGTGCGTGACGTAGATGAACGTCAGGCCCACGCTCCGCTGGATGTCCTTGAGTTCCACCTGCATCGCCTGGCGCAGCTTGAGGTCGAGCGCCCCCAGCGGTTCGTCCAGCAGGAGCACCTTGGGTCGCATGATCAAGGCGCGCGCCAGCGCCACGCGCTGGCGCTGTCCACCGGACAGCGCCGCAGGCTTGCGCTGCTCGAAGCCCTCGAGCTGGACCAGCCGCAACGCTTCCAGGGCACGCTCGTGCCGCTTGACCCGTGAGACCTTGCGCACGCGCAGGCCGTAGCCCACGTTGTCCAGGACGCTCATGTGCGGGAACAAGGCGTAGTCCTGGAACACGGTGTTCACGTCGCGTTCGTACGGAGGGAGCGCCCCGACGTCCGCGCCTCCGAGCAGGATGCGGCCGGCCGTCGGTTGTTCGAACCCGGCGATCATCCGGAGGCATGTCGTCTTGCCGGAGCCCGACGGCCCGAGCATCGAGAAGAACTCGCCCTCGGCGACCTCGAGGTCCACGCCGTCGACCGCGACCACGTCACCGAAGCGCTTGACGACACCCTCCAACGAAACGGCGGCGGCCACGGGCACATCACGGACGGCGGCGTCGATCGAGATCCCCCTCGGTGCTCGTCAGGTCGGGGCGCTATCTTGGCGGTCGGCGGGAAGAGCCGCAACACGGAAGATGCCTCGGCTCAGGCACCCCGGACCAGGCCGCGTGTCACGGAGCCGGCCAACCGAGGCCCACCATAGATGAGGCCGGTGTACACCTGCACGGTGGCTGCCCCGGCCACCAAGCACGCCCGGGCATCTTCGGCCGTGAAGATCCCACCGCAGGCGTTCACCGGCACCCTGGCGCCGGTCGCCGCTCGCACCGCGGCCACGAGCTCGGGGGTCTGGCCGGTCAGGGGTCCGCCGGAGAGCCCGCCGCGACCGGTGGGCATGCGCGCGTCCTCGACCGGAACGGTGTTGCCGCAGGTCAAGCCGCGCGCGCCCGCGTCAACCGCGGCGGCGGCCATCGCGAGCACACCCTCCCGCGAGGCCTCGTCGGTGAACGGCGGGAGCTTCACGAACACCGGTCGATCCGTCCTTCGGGTGAACGCGGTGGTGATCGCGGCAACGTGGTCGGCCCGGTGGACCCAGCCCGCGTTCGGGCTGCTGGCGTTGAGTTCGATCGCGTCGGCCTGGGAGGCGACCAGCTCGAGCGCCGCCACGGCGTCGGGGAGTTCCTCGTCTGCCAGGCTCACCCATCGCGACGTCGTGCGCGGGGAGCGCGCCAAGGCGGCCGCGGCCGCCTCGGCGCCCGGGTTGGGCAACCCCATCGCGTTGACCAGGGCCCGGCGCTCGGGGTCGCGGGCGATCCGCGGGGGGGGGGG
>JBBDHX010000018.1:23856-30270 GCA_040880745.1 Actinomycetota bacterium | reverse complement strand
AGCGTCAGCGTCCCGCCCACCACGTAGCCGAACCCCAAGCGCCCGAGCGGTTCGAGCCGGGCGCACGACTTGTCGAAGCCCGCCGCCAGGCCGACGGGGTTCGCTAGGTGAAGGCCGGCGACCGTCGATCGAAGCGCCGCGGATCGGTCGGCGCCACCGATCAGGCGCCACGGCAGGGGCCAGCCGAGCATCGCCAGCGCGACCTCGTGGGAGCGCTCCGGGTCCATCGCGAAGAACGCGCGCCGCCCCACCGCCCACGCCCATCCCATCGGACACCGATTATGCTCGCCCACCGTGAACGCCGACCTGGTCCGCCGCATGGTGGAGGCGTCCGAACGCCACGGCGAGTTCGTCCTGTCTTCGGGCGCGACCTCGTCGGTGTACTTCGACAAGTTCGGCTTCCTCACGATCCCCGGCCTCCTCCGCGACGTCGCGGCCGAGGTCGCCGGGCTCCTGGCGCCCCGTACCCAGTTGCTCGGCGCTCCCGAGGGAGCGGCCATGCTGCTGGTGGCCGCCGTCTCCCTGCATACGGATCTGCCGGTCACGGTGGTCCGCAAACAGGCGAAGGCGTACGGGACACGAGCTCAGGTGGAGGGGACCGTGCCGGCGGGCGCCGTGGTGACCCTCCTCGAGGACGTGAGCACCTCGGGACAGCAGGTGCAGCGCGCCGCCGAGGTCCTGCGTGATGCCGGGGCCGACGTCCGGCGGATCGTCCTCGCGATCGACCGGGGCGGCGCCGATCACCTCCGGGACGCGGGGTATGAGGTCGAGGCTGTGGCGGTGCTGCGGCCTGAGCGGTGAACCGCGCTCAGCGCGTGCAGCGCCACACGCGAAGCTGCCAGAGCATCCGGCTGCCCCGCTGACGGAAGCTCACGATGCCGTCGCGCACCATCCGCGCGACCTCCTTGGACTTCGCCACCAGATCCGGCAGCGGGAACTCACGCTCCAAGACGGCCTCGATACGGTCCCCGAAAACCTCGCGGGCCGTCGCCAGGATTGCCTTCTCGTTCTGGATGGTCCCGGTGGGCAGGTAGAGCCGGCCGCCGGGGACCAAGATGTCGCCGATCGAGCGGAGGAACTTCGACGGGAGCTCCGCTCCGGTGGGCCCGCCGGACGGGACGTCTTCGAACCACCCCGACGCGTGCGCGATGTCGTCGGGGATCCCCGAGACGTCCCCGATGAGGACCGACGCCTGCACGTCGCGGACGGGGTCGAGGAGATCGCCCTGGCGGAACTCGCACACATCGGCGAGGCCGAGGGCGGCTGCGTTGCGGCGGGCGGCTTCCACGGCCGGCGCCGAGAGATCGACCCCGTAGACCTTCCGTGCGCCCAGCTTCGCGGCGACGAACGCGAGGACACCGCTGCCGCACCCGACATCGATGACGGTGTCCTCGGGCCCGATCTCGAGCGCGTCGGCGAGGGTTCGGCTGGTGCTCGTGGGGCTGAAGACACCCCGGCCGAGCATCAGCGGGAACGGGCCGGTGCGGCCTCTCCACTCGACGGTGACTGCATCGCTGCTCATCCGGGCTCCGATGGTGAGGGTTCGAGACCCCACCGGTCAACGGCGAGGGCCAGGACAAGGCTACACGGGCGGCGGATCGAACGGCGCGGCCTCACCCGGGACGAGGACCCCCTCGCGCACGGCGTCGGCGTGAGCCTGCAGGTGCTCGGCGATCGCGCCCGTGGCCAGGCCGCGATGACCGTCCGGGTACGTCCGGACGCGGCGGACCGCCCGTTCGAGCAGGGTGACGGCGCCATGGGCGTTGCCGCGCAGCAGATGAACATAGCCGGCTCCCATCTGCGAGAGCCCCTTGAACAACTCCTCGTCACCCGTTCCCCGAGCCTGCTTCCAGGCGGTCTCCCAGGCCTCGTGGGCGCCGAACCAGACGCCCTGGTGCACATACGCCCGAGCGGCCTCGTCGTTCTCCTGGAGCGTGCGTGCGTCGAAGTCCGGCAATCGCAGCTCCGCGGTGGCGTCCCATGGGAGCGGGCGCCCGAGCCGGTCGCGGGGTCGTTCCGGCTTCTGACGCCGTTCGCTGGGGACGCCGGTCTTGCCGGTGGCTTCCTCGGGCATGACGGACATGCTAGCCGCGCCGGACCTAGGATCCGTCCTCCGCAGGCTCGGCCAGTTCGTACAGCCCGTCGACCACGGTGTCGTAGACCCGGTCGCCCAACCGCCGGCGCGCCTGTTGATCGACCGCCGTCACGGCGCGCCGGCACTGCGCGGCGGCCGTGCGCCCCTTCGCGGTGAGCCGTACGAGCTTCGCGCGCGTGTCCGACGGATCGGCGACGCGCCGGACGTACCCGCGAAGCTCGAGTTCGTCGATCGACGCCATCATCGCCTGCTTCGTGACGCGCGCCTCGGCGGCCATGTCGACGAGTCGTGATCCGATGCGCCGGTCGATCGCGAGGAAGACCGCGGCGTGTCCAGGGCGCAGATCGTCGTAGCCGCGCTCGGTCAACTCCGCGGCGAGCTCGTCCGCCATCGCGCGCCGTGCCTCCAGCAGGAGCCGCGTCAGATCGATCACGATGTGCACCATGCCAGAGATCGCGCGTTCGGTCGATCTGGTTGACGACCGAGCGCGCTAGCATCCGGGCGATGATCGAGGTCCGCGAAGCGTTCTCCGGGGAGCTGGAAGCCGCCGGCGCCGCCACCGCACACGCCTACGAGGAGTTCTTCGACCTCGGCGGTCCGGACGAAGACCTGGCATACCTCGCGCGGATCCGCGACGCCGCGGGACGCGCAGCCAGGACGACGATCCTCGTCGCGCTGCTCGACGGCGCGATCGTGGGCAGCCTCACCCTCGAGTTGGACGGGCGGACCGACCCGCGGGATGACCCCCTCCCGGCGCATCGCGCACACATCCGGATGCTCGGCGTGGATCCTGCTGCCCGGACGCGAGGTGCCGGCCGCGCCCTGATGCATGCCGCCGAGGAGCGCGCCCGAACCGCGGGCAAGAGCGAGATGACGCTGCACACCACCGGCCTCATGGAAGCGGCCCACGGCATGTACGGCGCCCTGGGCTACGAGCGGGTCCCCGACGAGATCATGCCCGATGGCTTCGTGTTGATGGGATACCGCAAGGCGCTCTGAGGGCCCGCGTCACTAGCCCTCGATCAACTCGTCGCGGAACTGCTGTTCGTACAGACGCGCGTACAGACCCGAGGTGGCGAGCAGTTCCTCGTGCGTGCCTCGCTCGACGACGCGGCCGCGGTCCAGGACGAAGATCACGTCGGCGGCCAAGATCGTGGACAGGCGGTGCGCGATGGCGATGGTCGTGCGCCGCTGCATCAGCGGCTCCAGCGCCGCTTGCACGAGCCGTTCCGAGGTCGTGTCGAGCGATGACGTCGCCTCATCCAGGATGAGGATCTTCGGATCCTTCAAGATCACCCGTGCGATCGCGATCCGTTGCTTCTCGCCCCCGGAGAGCTTGTACCCGCGCTCCCCCACGACCGTGTCGTAGGCCTCGGGCAACTCGCTGATCCGCTCGTGGATGTTCGCCGCCTTCGCCGCCGCCTCCAGGTCGGCCTGGCTCGCGCCCGGCCGTCCGTACTCCAGGTTGCGGCGGATGGTGTCGTGGAACAGATAGGTCTCCTGCGTGACCATCCCGATCGCCTCGCCGAGCGACTCGAGCGTGATCCCGCGCACGTCCCGCCCGTCGATCCGCACGGCCCCGCCCTGGACGTCGTACATCCGAGGCACCAGGTACGTGATCGTGGTCTTGCCCGCCCCGCTCGGTCCCACCAGGGCTGCGAGTTGCCCCGGCTCGATGCGGATCGACACGCCGTCCAGCGTCCATTCGCGCGGGGCAGGCGCGTCCGCATCGACGGGAGATACCACCCCCACCGCTTCCTCCCCCTCGTAGTGGAACCGCACCTGATCCAACTCGACCGAGCCCCGCACGTCGACCAGCGGCTCGGCACCCTCCGCGTCGATGATCTCCTGCTCCATGTCGAGGTACTCGAAGATCCGGTCGAAGAGCGCGAGCGAGGACTGGACCTCGGTGGAGACCTGCAGCATCAAGCCGATGGGGAAGAACAGACGCGACTGCAGCGTCGTGAACGCGACGATGTCACCCGCCGTGAGGACCGACGTCCCGTCACGCAGGAGGAGAGCGGCCACCAGGTACACGAGCGCCGGGGTGATGGAGAAGAACGTGCCGACGATCGCGAAGAAGGACCGCCCGATCATCGTCTGGCGGATCTGCAGCCCGGTGAGGCGCTCGTTCTCCGCGCCGAACCGTCCGATCTCGTAGCGCTGCCGCCCGAAGGCCTTCGACAGGAGGATCCCGCTGACAGAGAGCGTCTCCTCGGTCACCGAGGTCAGGTCGGCGAGCGTACGTTGCGTGCTGGTGGCCACCTGGCGACGGGCTCTGCCGACCTTCACCGTGAGCCATATGAAGACCGGCGTCAGCGAGAGCGACAGCAACGTGAGCGGGACCGAGATGAGGGCCATCGCGATCACGGTGCTGATGATCACGACGACGTTGGACAAGATCGAGGACGCCGTGTCGGTCACCACGCTCTGCACGCCGCCGACGTCGTTGGCCAACCGAGACTGGATCTCACCCGTGCGGGTGCTCGTGAAGAAACGCAACGACATCCGCTGCAGATGGGTGTACAGGCTGTTGCGGAGATCCTGCATCACCTTCAGCCCCACCCAGTTGGCCAGGTAGGTCTGCGCGATGCCGATGATCCCGGTGACGATGGGGATAGCGACCATCAGCGCGACACCCACGTACACCACGTGCATCTGTGGGCAGGGACCACCCTGGCAGGACCCCGGCGGGTTGCCGAACAAGCCCTCGTCGAAGATCCACTTGATCAGCAGCGGGTTGACGACGCCCAGGCCCGAGGAGAGCGCGATGGCGATGCCGACCAGCACGACGCGCCCCCGGTAGGGGACGAACGTCCGGATGACACGGCGAAGCGTCGCCCGGTCGATCGGACGGGAGCCGGCCATATCGGGGCCGACGGCGTAGAAGCGTCCGTGCCGTCCCACGGACCCACCTTACGCGCGGGTCCGGACAACGCCGCCGCGGAGCGGGCCTCAGCCGGCGCTCATTCGGCGAAGCAGGGGAAGGAGTCCTCCCCGGAGATCACGGTGTCGCCTTCGTCGGCGAAGTAGATGTCGTGACCGGGACCACCGTCGATCGTGTCACCGCCCGCGTCGTCCCACGTCGCCATGCACCGTTCGTTCCCCGGCCCGCCGATGAGCCGATCGATGCCATCGAAGTCGAGCATCCCGAGTTCGGCGCCGGGCCCACCGCGGTGGACGTCCCGGCCGGGCCCCCCGAAGAAGTAGTCGGCCCCCTCTCCACCCCGGGTCCGGTCGTCCCCGTGGCCGTCGGCGATGTAGTCGTTCCCATCGCCGCCGATCAGGAGGTCGTCGCCACGACCGCCGTCGATCGTGTCGCCGCCCGCACCACCGTAGATGACATCGTGACCTCGGAGTCCGTCGATCCGGTCGCGGCCCGCGAACCCGCAGATCACATCGTCATCGGGCGTTCCACGAAGGACGTCGGGTCCCGGTGTGCCCGTGATGGAGCAACCGCCCCCCGCCGCGGCGGCCGGCATCACGCCGGCGGCCGCCGCGGTCACGCCGATGAGCACGAGCAACGTCCTGATCCGGTGCATACGATCCCTCCACGCGTCCTCGGTCGCCCACCACGCTCGCACACGGAGGCTGTCGGTTCAACGGGTGAGCTCGATGCTCCTGGTGAGCACCTCGTCGATCATCGCCGGGGTCAGCCTGCCCGTGAAGGTGTTCTGCTGACTCGGGTGGAAGCACCCGAGGAGCGTGAACGGCCCGGCGTCGGCTTCTGCGCCATGCCCGAAGCGAGGCCGCGGACGGAGGGCGTGACCCATCGACGCGAGCGCCCGCAAGGCCCCGTCCCAGGCGAACACCCCCAGCGCAACGATGACCGTGGCCTGCGCGAGCGCCGCAAGTTCGCGCTGCAGGAACGGGATGCAGCGGTCGCGCTCCACAGGCGTCGGGCGGTTGCCCGGCGGGGCGCAGCGGTTCACCGCCGTCACGTAGACCCCGGTCAGCCTCAGCCCGTCGTCGCGTGCGGTCGAGGAGGGCCGGTCGGCAAGTCCCGCCCGATGCAGCGCCGCGAACAGGAAGTCGCCGCTGCGATCACCCGTGAAGATGCGGCCGGTCCGGTTGCCCCCGTGCGCTGCAGGCGCGAGCCCGAGGACCACGATCGTGGCCTCGGGGTCACCGAAGCCCGGCACGGGCCGCCCCCAGTACTCCTGGTCTGCGAACCGCGCCACCTTCTGGCGAGCGACCTGCTCTCGCCAGGCCACGAGCCGCGGGCAAGCGCGGCAGCCGACGACGTCGCCGGCTATCTCTCGGAGCGTTCCGGTGCTCACGCGCGGCGAGGATACGCGAAGGGGCGGGGGGGGGGGGGG
>JBBDHX010000018.1:0-23846 GCA_040880745.1 Actinomycetota bacterium | reverse complement strand
CCCCCCCCCCCCCCCCCCCCTGCGTTCAGCCGATCCTTCGAACTACAGCGAACCCGTGCCGATCTTCATCCACACGTCGTAGTAGCTGTACCTCGAGTTGTAGGCGTTGTACTGAGCGAAGACCTTCACCCCGGCGTCATCCGGGATGACGACGATCGACGCCTCGTCGTTCAGCGTCTGCGTCCTCGAGCTGGTCTCGATGCGCGCGGGCGCGCTCCACGTGGTGCCGTCCGCCGAGCTCGAAGCGAGGAGGTCGAACTTCGCCTTCGCGCTCCCGTAGTTGCACGGGCTCGCGATCACGTCGCGACACCCCGCCCACATGGCGACGAATCCGCCGCCCGGTGCCGGCTCGACCGCGGTGGAGTACCCGCCCCCGTAGGTGACCGGGCCGATGGTTCCGTTCGTGTAGATGGTCTTCCCTGCCGCGGTCGCAGACGATCCACCGCCCGTGAAGGTCGTGTACCTCTGAGCGGCGTTCGTGTTGTACGCGATCGCGATCACGTCAGGTGCGAGCGGCGACGATCCGAGGATCGGGAAGCCGTTCTGGGCGTTGGAGATCTTGTCGTCGAGCGTCGTGGTGCCGTTCCAGTTGCTGAGCGTCGCGGGTGCAGCTGCGACGCCGCTCGCGTTGATCGAGCGAACCTTCAGCGTGCCGGAGTCGTCCGCGATCCACGCGACCGAGATCAGGTCCTCGACCGCCGCGATGTTGGCGTAGCCGGCGCACCCGTACGCCGCGCCGACGAGTTCCGCGGTGGTGGCGCCCAGCGTGATCGGCGAGGACCACGTGCCGCCGCCGTTGCTCGACTGACGGAACCTCACCTTGCAGGTGTTGGAGTCGACCCAGGCTGCATAGACGTTCGTCGTACCGCCGATCTCGGCGGCCGCGACGATCGGGTAGTCCACCATCCCCGTGCCGGAGGACAGGTTCTTGACCGAGCCCCAGGTGCCGCCACTGTCGGTGCTCACGCGAACCTGCACGCGGCGGTTGGCACCGTCGGGGTCGTAGTAGCTGTAGCCGGTCATCCAACCCGCGATCACGGTGGTACCGGCGGTCGCGAGGCTCGACCCCTCGGCGTTGTCGCTCCCCGAGAGCTTCTTCGGCTTGGACCAACTGGTGCCGTCGGCGCTCTTCGTGTACGACACCTGCGCCGGCTCCGCACCGTCTGTGACGAAGGCTTCGTGCAGCCGGAATCCGGCGGCCCCCGGCGTGCCGGTGAAGTCCATGGAGTTGCTGTAGTTGTACGCGTAGTTCCCCTTGATCGGCTCCCGTGGACCGTAGGCCACCACCGCGAGCGCGGCCCCGGCCAGTGCAACCACGAGAACCGAGGCGAGCACCGCTGACGATCGGATGCGACGAACCATCCCGTCCCTCCCTTTCCGCACGAGGCGGTCGAGCGAGCCGCCACCGATCCGGGCCCGCGCAGGGCGTAGCCAATACGAACTAGTCGCTCGGGTCAAGGGGTACGGTCCTGATCGCCGTTCAGACTAGTCCGAGCGAACCCTGCGGCCCCGGCGGCGATCACGGAAGCCGAACTCCGCCTCCGCGAACGGTTCCAAGGGGTCGAGCAACGACTCCACCAGCCACAACAGAGCCTCGAAGCCTGCGACGTCGCGGCCTTCCGAGGAGATGCGGTGAGCGCGGTCGAGAGCTTCCTGCAGCGCCGCATCGCAGGCCACGCGGTGGTCCGTAAGCGCCTGCTCGGGCCACGCGATCATGGCGTGCTTCGCCTCCTCGAGTCGCTGGACGAACTCCGCCAGGGCGTGACCGAACGGGCGTCCGGGCATCCGCGTGGTGGGCAGGACATCGGCCAGACCCGCTTTGGCGGGCTCCACCAGATCGAGCACGGCGTGGAACGCGTGCTCGGCGGCACGCAGATCCGCGGGCGGTTCCCGCCGGCGCCGGAACATCAGCCGCGACCGCAGCCCCACGAGGGGGGGTCGACCACCGGATGGCCCGCTTGACTGAATGACCATTCAGCCATTAGGGTCCCCTCTCAACAGCGGGTATGCGAACGTAGCGCCACGGAGATCCTTCATGACTGAACGCCGCTTCAGGCACGACCCGGACGAGATGTGGTGGCTGACCGATGCGCGCTGTATCGGCCAGGATCCGGAGCTTTTCTTCCCCATCGGCAACACGGCGCTGGCGCTGGCGCAGACGTCGCGCGCGAAGGACATCTGCGCCGCGTGCCCCGTTCGGGTGGATTGCCTCGAGTGGTCTCTCATCACCTGCCAAGACGCCGGCGTCTGGGGCGGGCTCGACGAGGAGGAGCGTCGCGTGATCCGTCGTGCTCGTCGCCGGCGCTCGGCCGCCGCCGCATCCGCGCGCGAGCTGATCGCGGTCTGACTCACGCCTGACTGGAGGGGCAGAGTTCCTCGATCGGACACTCCCCGCATCGTGGTTTCTTCGCGACGCAGATCGCACGGCCGTGCTCGATCAACACGTAGGTGAACCCGAACCATCCAGAGCGCGGAACCAGGCCCATGAGGTCCTGCTCGATCTTCACCGGATCATCCTGATCGCTGAACCCGATCCGGTTCGCGAGCCGCTTCACATGGGTATCGACAGCGATCCCTTCCACCACGCCGAAGGCGTTGCCCAAGACGACGTTCGCGGTCTTCCGAGCCACACCGCGCAGGGTGAGCAGGTCTTCCATCGAGCCGGGCACCTCGCCCCCGTACGCCTCCACCATCCGCGCGCAGGCCGCCCGGATGGACGCCGCCTTCTGGTTGAAGAACCCCGTCGGCCTGATGTCCGCGCGGAGTTCCTCTTCGGGCACGGCCAGGTAGTCGGCGGCCCTGCGGTACTTCGCGAAAAGCGCGAGCGTCACCTCGTTGACCTTCTCGTCGGTGCACTGCGCGGACAAGATCGTCGCCACGAGGCACTCGAGCGGGTTCGTGAACCGCAGGGCGACCTTCGCGTCCGGGTACGCCTTGGACAGACGACGGATCACGAGGGAGGCACGCTCGGTGATGGGGTCGGTCCGGGTGAGCGTGCGTGCGGGGGTCACAACACGATGCTAGCCGGTGACCGTAGAGGCGGGAGGCTCCACATGCGACCGGCGAAGAGCGAGACGGAAACCGTCGCCGGATGCGTGCGTGGTCCATGACCCGTCGCGGTAGACGTGGACGCCGGAAGCGCCCACGACCTCCCAGTCGGTTCCGTCGCCGAGCATCGCCGTCCGTTCATCGATCCCGATCAGCGCCTGCCCCTCCCGCACCGAGCCGGTGATGAACGTCGTCGCGTCCGGCACCCATGAGTCGATCATGTCCCAGTGCGGACCGAACAGCAGATCGCGGAAGTGGCCGATCCCGGGCTTGAAGATCTGCTCCATGTCGTCCGTATCGCTATCGAAGGTGCGCTCCGTGAGGCAGGCGACCCCGGCGCTGCAGCCCGCGTAGGCGAGACCGCCTTCGTCGAGCCGAGCCGTCAGCCTGTCCCAGAACGGGGTGCCGCGGACCGCCTCAGCCAGCCGCCACGGGTTCCCGCCCGAGAAGAACACCAGCGCAGCCTCGTCGAGGGCCGCGACGACCTCATCGCGCTCGGCATCCGCACGCGTGCGAAGCGGCAGGAGCCT
This sequence comes from Actinomycetota bacterium, assembly GCA_040880745.1. Classification (GTDB taxonomy): domain Bacteria; phylum Actinomycetota; class UBA4738; order UBA4738; family HRBIN12; genus AC-51. The sequence goes on along the minus strand of JBBDHX010000018.1, from coordinate 20,268 downwards.
CGCCTCCGCTCCCAGCCGCTCGTAGTGCGCGAGGCCCTTGGACGCCCAGGTGTCATACGAGGCCGCCCCTTCATGCGCCGATGCCGTCGGTGCGACCAAGACCGGGCCCGGCCGCTCGGCGAGCAACCGCCGGTCGATATCGTCGTGCCACGGCTCGAACTCCCCCGAGCCCAGGAACGCCCACATGCTCATCCGCGGACCTCCGCGATGGCCTTGGCGAAACCCGGGATGCCGCGCCCGACCATGTCGTCGCTCGCCGTCACCGAGATGCGGAACCACCCGGGCATCTCGAAGGTGGCGCCGGGGAGCACGTAGACAGCGTGAGCCCGCAGGCGGTCGCAGAAGGCGAGGTCATCAGGCTCGGGCGAGCGGACCAAGATGTAGAAGGTGCCCTCGGGCTCGATCAGGTCATAGCCCTGCTCACGCAGCGCGGGAACCAGCAGATCGCGCCGGCGCTGCAGGCGTTCGATCGCAGGTCCCTGACGTTCGAGCGCCGGGACCGAGTGCTGGAGCGGAGACACGGGGAACCCCCACCCGCCCGTGATGACCGCCGTCATCAACGGTACGAGCAGGTCCTCGCGCCCTTCCATGGCGGGGTTGAGCGCCAGGTAGCCGATCCGGTTGCCGGGGGCGAGATGTGTCTTGGCGTAGGTGTAGAGCATCGTGCTGTGCGGATAGGACGCCACCGGCGTCGGGAACGCATGCCCGTCGAACAAGATCCGGCTGTACGCCTCATCCGACAACAGGTGGATCGGCCGCCCATGACGCTCGCTCGCCTCGGTGAGGATCTCGCCGAGCGCATCCAGCGCCTCGCGCGGGTAGATCCGTCCGCTGGGGTTGTTCGGTGAGTTCACGATGATCGCTCGGGTCTTCGGCGTGATCGCCTCGGCGATCGCCGTCAGGTCCAGGTCGAAGGTCTCGCGGTCGGCGAACACGCGCACGGGCGTGGCACCGACGGCGACGATGAGCGTCTCGTAGAAGAACCAGGGCGGCGAGACGAAGATGACCTCGTCGCCCGGATCGGCCAGCACCTTCAACATCACGGCCAGACCCGTGAAGTTCCCGTTCGTCATCACGATGTCGTCGGCCTCGAAGGGCAGGCCGAACCGCTCGCGCAACCCGGCCGCGATCGGCTCGGTCGCGACGACCTCGCTCATCACGTACGCGTAATGCCGGGGCCCGGTCGGGACCGCCCCGGCCTGCACGGCCGAAACGTAGGGTTCACCCGCCACGTCATGGGGGTTGCCGAACAAGAAGTCGCAGGCCTCAGGGTCCTGCTGCACGCGCATGATCGGGTACGACGTCGCGAACCCGAGGAAGGTCCCGAGCGTGTCCATCGTCGCCCGGATCTGGTGCGAGACCTCCATCTATCCCTCCTTCACCGCAGCGAGGCGGAAGAACTCAGCGGCCATGAACATCCGGAAGCCCTCGTCACCGAAGACGTGCAGCAGCGCCTCGATCTGGCTCTCGTGCGCCTTGATCGCGGCGAGCTTGCGCTCGAGCACGTCCGGGGGGAGGACGAAGTCGATATCGATCTCTGCCCTCGGCGTCATCGGGGGGGTCCCCGGGCGGAAGATGTTGAACGGCGCCAGACGCTCGAGCCACTCCTCGTGGAACTCCGGCGGGTAGGTGGCGTAGTACAGGCGCGCTCCGGTGGGCGCGGCAGCGTGGAACGCCTCGGTGGCCCAGCGGCAGACGTCCTTGTGCCCTTGGTGTCCGGTCATCCCGTCGGGACCGAACGTCAGGACCGTGTCGGGCTGCACCTCCCCGAGGATGGCGCGCACCTGCGCGGCGCCTGCCTCGTCCAGGTTCGCGTCCATGTCCAGGTCCACGGGGCCGTCGAGGAACCGATGATCGGCGACCCCCAAGATCGCGAGCGACGCCAGCAGTTCCGCGGTCCGGATCTCGCCCATCTCCTCGGGAGGCCAACGCTCCTCGTCCATGGAGCCGCCCTCGCCGCGCGTTGCCGTCACGTCGACCACGCGGCTGCCCGCCTCGACGGCCGTGGCCATCAGGCCGCTCGTCAGGTAGATGTCGTCGTCCGGATGGGCCCAGACGCCGAGCAGCGTTCCGAGCTCCACCTGCACCTCAGCCCACCTTCCGCACGAAGTGGTAGGCGAACGTGTGCCCGCCGTAGGCGAGGGGGATCATGTCGGTCTCGGCCGGGCACGTCGTCCCGTCCTTCCGCACGCCCGTGAACCGGAAGGTGACCGGGAACGCGAGCGCCTGGACACGGTTCCAGTAGGCCCACGAGAACATCGACTGGTCGTCCTCGGCCACGATGCGCTGGAGCAGGTGGGGCGTGTCGTTCAGCTCGCCCGGCGCGTCGTAGCCGAACAGCTGCGCGAAACGCTCGTTGCAGACCCAGTGCTCCTCGTCCAGCCACACGTAGACGCCGTCGGGGCTCGCCTGGAAGATGGGAGCCAGATGCTCCGCCAGCTCCTTCGTCGCGACGTCATGATCCACCACCGGGCTCATCGCCACCTCCTCAACTGGGGTTCGTGAAGCGGCAGTCTGCCCTATCGCGGGGCCGCGCGCACCTCCTGCTCAGCGGACCTCGCGAACCATCGCCCGGATCTTCTCCATGACGTGCTCGGGGACGCTCTCGGGCTGACATCGCTCCCGGACCAGATCCTTCAGGTGCCGGCGGAAGTCCGCCCGGTCCATGCACCGGCCGCAGTCGGCCAGGTGCAGCTCGATCCGCGCAGCCACCACCGTGTCCGACTCGCCGTCGAGGAAGGCCTCGATCTCGCGCAGCGCCTCGAGACACTCGGGTCCTCGGTCCGTCTTCTCACCCATCGACCATCCCTCGCTCCACGGCCGTGTCCCATAACGCCTTCTCGAGCGCTTTCCTTCCCCGATGCAGGCGGGACATCACCGTGCCGATCGGCGTGTCCATGATCTCGGCGATCTCCTTGTACGCGAATCCTTCGACATCGGCGAGCAGCACCGGGACACGGAAGTTCTCCGGCAAGGACTCGAGCGCGGCCTTCACGGCGGTGTCGGGGAGCCGGTCCAGGACCTCGTTCTCCGCGGAACCTTCCACGTGCAGGGCCCCCAGGCGGTCGAACAGGTACCACTCGTCCAGATCATCAGGACCTTCGACGATCTGTGGCTCTCGCTGCTTCTTCCGATAGATGTTGATGTAGGAGTTCGTGAGGATCCGGTAGAGCCATGCCTTGAGGTTCGTTCCCTCCTTGAACCCGGCGAACCCGCGGAACGCGCGTAGATACGTTTCCTGGACCAGGTCCTCGGCGTCGCTGGGGTTGCGGGTCATGCGCATCGCCGCTCCGTACAGCGATGGGAGCAGCGGCAGCACATCGCGCTCGAAACGCTCCCGGAGCGTGTCGTCGATGGCTCCCGCGGTCTGTGCCACACCCCAAGACTAGCCGCGCGTGCTGGTTCCGTGGCGTTGGCCGTCCCCCCGGTGCCGCGCCTGTCATACGCGGGAGGCGGTGTCATGATGGGGGCACGATGGCGAACGAGGACCGACCCAAACCCACGCGCCCCGGATCCGGGAGCGGCACCGGGCTGCCGAAGCCGAAGATGACGCCCTGGCTGCTCGTCGCGCTGGTCGTGACGGGTCTGATCGTCCTCAACTCGTGGTTCACCACGGCCAGCCGGGACGTCCTCACGTATTCGGACCTGTTCACGTTCCTCGGCGAGGACAAGATCACGGGCACGGTGTCGATCTCGCCCTCGGACGTGAGCGGCACCTACCGAGCGGATGACGGGACCTCCCGGCCGTTCGTCGTGCGACTGCCGCCGAACACGGACACGGCGACACGGCTCGAGCCCGCGCTCGAAAGTGCCAGCGTCGGTTACAAGGGCGTCCCCCCCAGCCCGTGGCTCGGCTTGATCGTGAACCTGTTGCCGATCGTGCTCCTGATGGGGGTCGCGTACTACTTCTTGTTCCGCCGGATGGGCGCGGGTGGCGGTGCCAACCCGCTCACGATGGGCAAGAACAAGGTCAAGATCTATGACCGCAAGGAGTTGAAGACCAGCTTCTCCGACGTCGCCGGCGTCGACGAAGCGAAGGAGGAGCTCCGCGAGATCGTGGAGTTCCTCAGGAACCCGAAGAAGTACCAGCGATTGGGCGGACGCATCCCCAAGGGCGTGCTGCTCCTGGGGCCCCCGGGATGTGGCAAGACCCTGCTCGCGCGCGCGGTCGCCGGTGAGGCGAACGTGCCGTTCTTCTTCATGAGCGGCTCGGAATTCGTGGAGATGTTCGTGGGCCTGGGTGCCGCCCGGGTGCGAGAGCTCTTCCAGCAGGCCAAGGAGAAGGCCCCGGCGCTGGTGTTCCTCGACGAGATCGACACGATCGGCAAGGGGCGTTCGGGCACGATGGGCTCGGGCTTCGGTGCGCACGACGAGCGCGAGCAGACGCTGAACCAATTGCTGGTCGAGATGGACGGGTTCGACTCCCAGAAGGGGGTCATCATCATGGCGGCCACCAACCGCCCCGACGTCTTGGACCCGGCCCTGGTGCGGCCCGGTCGCTTCGACCGTCAGGTCGTGGTGGATCGCCCCGACCTGCGAGGCCGCGAGGAGATCTTGCGTGTGCACGCGCGCGGGGTCGCGCTCGCACCCGAGGTCGACCTCCGCACGATCGCCGCCCGCACGCCTGGGTTCACCGGCGCCGACCTCGAGAACGTGGTGAACGAGGCTGCCCTCTTGGCAGCGCGCCGGGAGAAGAACGCGGTCAACGCCGAGGAGTTGGAGGAGGCGATCGACCGCGCGTCGATGGGCCTTGAGCGCAAGTCCCGCGTGATGAGCGAGAAGGAGAAGACACGGGTCGCCTCGCACGAGATGGGCCATGCTTTGGTGGCCCACTACTGCGACAACCTCGACCCGGTCCACCGGATCACGATCATCCCCCGCGGCACCGCAGCGCTCGGTCTGACGATGACCCGCCCTCTGGAGGACCGTTACCTCGCCACCGAGCCCGAGTTGAAGGACATGCTCGCGTTCGCGATGGGAGGCCAGGTCGCCGAAGAGGTGGTCTTCGGCGAGATCTCCACCGGGGCTCAGAACGACCTCGAGAAGGCCACGCAGATCGCCCGCGCCATGGTGTCGCAGTACGGCATGAGCGAAGCGGTCGGACCGCTGTCGCTCGGCCACGACGATCAGAACGCGTTCTTCACGGGACCGAAGATCTCGAGCGGAACCTCGGAGAAGATCGACCAGGAGGTCATGCGGCTGCTCAACGAAGCCCACGACCGGGCGCTCGCGATCCTGAACGAGCGCCGGGACCTGCTGGACCGGCTCTCCGCGTTGTTGCTGGTGACCGAGACGATCGACGGCGAGGACCTCGAGGTCTACGCCAGCGGTGAGAAAGCGATCCCCTTGCCCGAGGAGGCCCGCGCCGACCTCGAGCAGAAGGCCACCAAGGCCGCGGCGGTCGCGCGCGAAGCCGAAGTGGTCCGCAAGCGCCATCCGGCCCAGCCGCTGATGCCGCCCGTGCCGCCGATGCCGGCGGACTAGTCGTCGTTCGCCGGCGCGCCGGAGAGCACCAGATCCCAGCGGTCGCGGAACCGATCCAGGAAACGGTAGAAGTTCCGCTTCGACCACTTCGCGCGGGTGGCGGGGTCGGTCTCGAACCACATCCGATGCGTGTGCTTGATCACCGGCACGCCGACGATCTCACACCGCAGACCCTCGTCCCTCACCCGGAACGACCAATCGATGTCGGCGGTGCGGTACCAGCGGAACTTCTCGTCGAACCCGCCCACCGTCCGGATCACATCGCGGCGGAACGCCATCAGGTAGCCCTCGATCGCGTCGCACGCGCCGGGACCCGTCGCCTCGTCGAACTCTCGGAGGTCACGGGTGGTGACGCCGAACGGTCCCGCGATGCCGATCGCGGGATCCGAGAGCGCTTCGAGCAGCGGGCCCACGACATCGCCGGTCGGTTCGACGGATCCATCCATCGCGAGCACGATGTCGCCACGTGCCCGGCGGAGCCCGGCGTTGCGCGCGGCCGCCCAGCCCGTCTCCTCTTCGAGGTCCACGACCTCGACGTCCTCGCCCCATCGGTCGGCGCCGGCGCCGGTCACATCGGCGACGACGAACTGCGTCGAGCGCCCGCCGGCGTGTGACCGGAACGCTGCGATCGCACGGTCGATGTCCTCGTGCCATCCCTCACAGACCCACTGCACGCTCACGTCGAAGGTCGCCGGCTCGTCCAGGACGTCGTCAACGTCCTCCGCGCGGACCCTCGCCGGCACAGCATCCACGGCGGCCACGGCGGGCTCCAGGTGGAAGCCCTCGGCGGTGTCCGTGACGGTCCATCCCGCCGCCGCGATCGCATCCCGGAGGCGGTCGGCCTCGGCGAAGTCCTTCGCGGCCCTGGCGGCGACCCGGGCCTCGGCTCGCGCCTGCACCTCCTCCGGCACGCTCACTGGTGACGCTCCATGAACCGCAGGACCACCCGGTCGGCCTCCTCGGCCCGTTCCGAGTGGTACACGTGACCCGCCCCTTCGAGCCACACCAACTCCGCGTTCGAGATCCGCGAGGCCAGCACCTCGGCGTTGCCGGGTGCGACCACCTGGTCGGCGGTGCCATGCAGCACCAGCGTCGGGGCGGCGATGTCACCCAGCCGTTCGAACGCGCTCCACTCCTGCATCGCCTCCCATTGTCTGCGTTGGCCCGCCGGATGATGTGGTCCGGAGGCCCCCGACCGCAGATCCTCGGCGACGTGCTCGGGATGGGCATCGGGGAACCCCGGGGCGTACAGCGCCCGCCACGGCTCCCCCTTCGGCACGCTCCCCGCCTCCGTGGCCACGGCGTAGGCGCGCCCCGCATGCGTGCAGGCGAGGATCAGCGAGCGGACACGATCGGCGCGGGTGAGCGCCATCTCCTGGGCGACCATGCCGCCGAAGGACTGGCCATAGACGTGCGCGTCGGCAGCGCCGGCATCGTCGAGTACGGCGCACGCGTCGGCCACGAACGTGGCCATGTCGACCGGGCCCGCGGGATCATCGGAGCGACCGTTGCCACGGTGGTCGAACGCGATGACGAACGCCGCGGCCGAAAGCGTCGGGATGTTGCGCCGCCACCCCGGCAGGTCGCCGCCCATCCCCTCGAGGAGGAGCAGCGGTGGTGCGGCGGGTTCTCCGTGATGCTCGACGTACAGCCGGCACCCGTCCGGCCGGACGACGAACACGGCCTCAGGCCGTGGCCACCGCGGTGGCGCCACGCAACCGAGCGGCCATCGCCTCCAGCGTCCGGAGCGCGATCGAGGGATGCTCGATCAGCAGGCCGCGGAAGACCCACTCCGTGAGGGCCAAGAGCTTCATGTCGGTGGTGGCCGTCACCGTCGCGGTCCGGGGACCGCCGTCCAACAGTGCCAGCTCGCCGAAGAAATCACCTGTCTTGAGCCGGTTGATCCTCTTGCCGCCGATCGTGACGTCGGCCTCGCCCTCGTCGATCACGAACAAGCCGGCGCCCGGGTGGCCCTCGGCCGCGATCACGGAGCCCGCCTCGTGGTCGATCTGGCGGACCACCCGTGCGATCGCCGCCAGTTCCTTCTGTGAGCACCCCGAGAAAATCGGCACCTTCGCCAAGCGCTTCGCCACGTCCTTCGCTGCCACTTCCGCCTCCGTCCGGACCGGTGCCCCGCATGGTACGCGGGGGCGCCCCCTGCGCTCAAGCCTGGCTGGAGCGGTGGTCGACGCGGAAGGGGCGCCCTCACGGGCGCCCCTTCGTTCGTCGCGGGGACAGGATTTGAACCTGTGACCTCTGGGTTATGAGCCCAGCGAGCTACCGGACTGCTCCACCCCGCACGACGAGGCTAGCAGAGCCCCTCGCCACCGACGAGCGTGGCCATCCTGGACCCCTCAACGAAGCGAGACCGCGACCCGTTCGAGGCGGTCCATCGCCTCTTGCATGCCGCCTTCCATCCCGGAGTCGATGTGCGCGTCGCGGGCTTCCTCGCTGGTGTGCTGCACCAGGACCGTGAGCGTCGTCCGCCCGTCCCGCTCGGTGAGGGTGAGCGTGTCAAGCGCGAAGTCGTCGGGCATGCCCTCGAAGACCTCGGTCGACACGATGCGTTCGTTCGGCACGATCTCCCGGTACTCACCGTGGAACGCGACCTCGAACCCGTCGTGTGTCTTCATCACGTACCGCCACGCACCACCGACCCGCAGGTCGACTTCTACCGACGTCACCTCACCCCGTTCGCCGCTCCACCAGCGCTCGATGAGCTCGGGCGTGGTCCACGCCCTGTAGACGAGGTGCTTGGGTGCATCGAACTCCCGCGTGATCAGGATCTGCGTCTGCGTCGGGAGCGTCACGACAGCGGTGCCACTACTCGTCACTGCGTCCATCTCCTTCCCCGTGCTTGAGGTCAGCCAGCACCACGTCCAGCCGATCGAACCGCTCGGACCACGATCGCTCGTAGGTCTTCACCCAGTCATGGATGGGCTTGAGCGAGTGACCGTTGATCCGGTAGATCCGCCGCCGGCCCTCTTCCCGCACGTGGACCAGCCCCACGTCCCGGAGCACCCGCAGATGCTTGGAGACCTGCGGCTGCCCGAGCGCGAGCACCCTGACGAGGTCGTTCACCGGCAGCTCCCCATCGGCCAGGACGTCGAGGATCTGGCGCCGGCGAGGCTCCGCCACCGCGTTGAACGCATCCGCCGTCGTCGCCGCGCGCGCCATGGAGAGGTTATATACCTATATCGGAATGTATGTCAAGACGTTCGCCGTTCAAGGATCGAGGCTCGGATCGCCGATGCTTCTGCACTGAGGGGGTGGTGGGACATGGAGCGTTTCGATCCGCTCCGCGTGGCGGCTGCGTTCCGTGCACACGGGGTCGACTACGTGCTGGTGGGTGGCGTCGCCACGGCCGCGCACGGGGCACCGATGGACATCGACGACATCGACGTCCTCCTGCCGCCTGATGACGACAACGTGTCACGGGTCGGGCTGGCGCTGATGGAGCTGGGTGCGGAGGCCGTGTCATCCGAAGACGAGCACCGAAGCACGTTCGAGACCTCGGCCGGGCGGCTGGACCTCATCGAGATCAGCGACGGGTTCGAGGGCGTCGCGGCACGAGCGGTCAGGACCGACCTCGGCAGAGGGGTCCTCGCGCCGGTCGCGAGCCTGGAAGATCTGGCGCACCTGAAACGTCTCTCCGGTCGCCTCGTGGACGCCGCCCGGCTCACCACCATCGCCGCGGAGGACGAGGCACCGGCCGAGACCGGCGCAGCACCGGTGAGCGAGTACGACGACCTCTCCGCGCCGCACGAGGCCAGCGGGAAGATCATGCGAGCTCTCGAGCGCGTGGACGATTTCCTCACCGATCTCGACAGCCGGGGTCTGCCCGGCAGGCGCGACCGAACGGCGCGCACGAGGCGATCGCGGTCCTGATCTACGGGGAGGGCGAAGGGCTGGGCTCCGACGTGGGGGCCAGCAGCGCGAGCGCGTCATCGACAGCGGCCTGCGCGGCCTCGATGTTGATCTGGTAGGTCCCCAGGTTGCCTTGCGCCAGCGCCTCTTGCGCGGCCTGGTAGCGCTCGGCGGCCTCGGCCAGGAGGGCGGCGACCTGCTCGTCGACGGTGCCTTCGCCGGGACCCTGTCCGGGCCCTTCGCCACCACCGATATCCTCGCCGACGGCGTCGGCCAGCGCGGACTCCAGGTCGTTGCCCACCGCCACGCGCCCCGACGTGCCGTTGACCACGACCACACGCTTGAGTTCGGGGACGGCCGTCGTCTGATCTGCCCGTACGTACACGGGCTGGACGTACAGGAACGAGTCCTCGACCGGGATCACCAGGAAGTCGCCGAACTGGATCCGTGAGCCCGCGGCGTCCAGCAACGAGCGCTGCGAGGAGAACCCGGGGTCCTGGTTGATCCGCGAGAAGACCTGCGTCGGGCCCTCGATGTTGCGACCCTCCGGGAATCGGAACACCGTGAGGTTGCCGTAATCGCCGGGATCTGAGCCCGCCGCCAGCCATGCGACCATGTTGATGCGTTCGGCCGGCTCGAACGGGATGACCAGTTGGAACGACTCGCCGTCCTGGCCCGGGAGGCGCAAGAGCTGGTAGTACGGCCGCATGCGCGTGGCCCGCTCCCCCAGCGTGGCGTCACCGGCGGTGGGGTCGGCCGGGACCTGCCAGAAGTCGCGCTGCTGATAGAACTCCGACGGATCCGTCACGTGGTAGTCCGCGTACTGCAGCGCCTGCACCTGGAGCAGGTTCTCCGGATACCGGAAGTGCTCCTGGAGCGCGATGGGGGCCTCCTCGATGGGCGTGAACAGGTCGGGGAACGCGCCCGCCCACGCCGCGATGATCGGCTCGTCCATGGTCGCGTAGTACGTGACGGTCCCGTCATAGGCATCCACGACCGCTTTCACGCTGTTGCGCATGTAGTTCAGCTCGATGTTCGGCATCAGGCCGTCCGTCGCTTCGCCCACGTTGACCGACTGCGCATAGGGGAACTGGTCCGTCACCGTGTAGAAGTCCCAGATCCACGTGGGGTCTCCGTCGACGATCGCGACGTACGGGTCCGCATCGGGAAGCAGGAACGGGATGGCCTTGGTGACCCTCGTCGCGATGTCGCGGTTGATCATGATCTTGCTCTCGGGCTCGATCGCGCCGGAGACCAGCAGGTTGTAATCCTTGAACTCCCACGCGAAGAGCGCTCGTGTGAGGAGGCCGCCGATCGCGATCCCGCCCTCACCCGAGTACTGCTCGTTCCCCGGAGCTCCCTCGTAGTCGAGTTCCTGCTCGGCGGTGCCCACGACCACGAACGGCACGTCGGACTTCTCGCCGTAGTAGATCCGCGGCTGGACCAGGGCGGGGGCTCCCAAGGGTGGGAGGTCTTTCAGCGTGAACACCGGTTGGCCCTCGGGCGTGGCGGCGTGCACCTCGGCCGCGACGGCGCCGAACCCGTGCGTGTAGGAGAGGTGGCGGTTCTGCCACGTCTGCCCATCGACCGAGATCCCGTTCTGCGCGATCTCGCGGACGCTGACCATCAGGACGCGCTGGCGTCCGTCCACCTCGTAGCGATCCACGTCGACGTCGGAGAAGTCGTAGTACTGGCGGATCCGCTGCTGCGACTGGAAGTTCTCCTTCAGGACGGGATCGCCCCGCCACAGACGGATGTTGTCGATGGTCGGCCGGTTGTCCTGCACCTGCTCGGCGGTGAGCGGCCCCGACACGTCGCGCTCGGTCTCCACGATCGTGTCCAGCGCGAAGGCGCTCCGCGTGGCGTCGATGTTGTCCCCGATGAAGGGCAGCTCGAGCTGCTGTTCGTTGGGCTTGACCCGGAACTGCTGCACGAACGTGGGATAGGCGGTGCCCACCAGGATCGAGACCAGACCGAGCAGCGCGACCGAGATCACCGGCAGGCTCCATTGGCGGACCCGGATGTTGGCGAAGAACAGGAGCGCGCAGATCCCGGCGACCACCGTGAGCAGCGCCAGGGCCGGCAGCTGCGCGTTGACGTCGGTGTAGGACGCACCCTGGACGACGCCGCGCGGTGAGCCCAGCAGGACATAGCGCCCGAGCCAGTAGCCCGCCGCTTTGACCAACATGATGAGCCCGAGCAACACGGAGAGGTGCGCTCGTGCGGCCGGCGTCACCTTGTCGGCGAACAGCGTCGCCTGCGGCCGGATCCCGCCCCACAGCACGTGGGCGATCGCCGTGAGGACCGAGATCCCGACGAGCGAGGAGAACAACCAGGACTGCAGGAACCGCAGCCACGGCAGCGTGAAGACGTAGAAGCTCGCATCCCGCTGGAACAGGGGCTCCGACACCCCGAACGACACGTCGGCGCCGTGACGCCACAGGAGGTAGGTGCTCCACTCCCCGGACGTGCCGATCCCGACCACGACCCCGAACACGAGCGCGCCGGCAGGCACCAACCAGCGGAGGAACGGGTCGGAGATGTCGCGGATCTTCTCCAGGACCTCTTGGTCCGGCGTCACGGGGATGACGTCGGGGCGCAACCGGCGGGCGAACAGCAGGTTCGCGTAGAGCACCCCGGCGAACACGAGACCGAACACGAGGCCCAAGAGCGCCCTCGTCGAGAGCATCGTCCAGAACGCGGTGTCCTGGCCGATCTCCCGGTAGAACAGCAGGTCGATCACGAAGCCGGACAGGCCCGTGAACAGCAAGAACGCGATGATGACGACGCCGGCAACCACGATGGGCCACCGGCGACGAGGCGAGCCGAGCTGGATCGTCGTCACCATGGTTGGGATGGCCAGCCTACTTCACGTGGCCTCCTACGCGGCCTCGAGCGCGTCGATGGCCTCATCGAACGTGGCGACGCTGATGACACGCATCTCCCCGGTGTCCATCCCCTCGACCTCTTCCGCGTTCGCCGCGGGGACCAGGAACACGTCGGCGCCCGCGTGCTCGGCCCCGAGCACCTTGTCGATGATGCCTCCGATGCCGCCCACCTCGCCCCCGAGCCCGATCGTCCCGGTGCCGGCGATGATCCGCCCCCCGGAGAGATCACCGGGGGTGAGGAGCTCGTAGAGCCCGATCGCCCACATCAAGCCCGCGGAGGGACCGCCGACGTCCCCGCTGGCGATCTGGACCGGGAAGGGGAAGGTGTCGAGCATCGTGACCCCGACGAGCGGGTCCACCCCGTCGACGCACGGCGCGCGCGCGAACACCGCCTCCTCCGGGACACCGTCGACGTCGAGTGCGAACCGGAGCGCCTGCCCCACGGCAGCTCGGCGGATGAGCCGGCTCGCCTCGGCCCTGGAGTCGATCGGCTCGCCATCGATGGCGGTGACGACGTCACCCGGGAACAACGCACCGTCGGCGGGGCACCTGTCCGCGGTGGATCGGATCAGGGCACCCGTCCCGTGTTCTTCGGGATAGCCAGTCAACCGGCTCAGGGCCACGTACGCGGCATCGATCTTGCTCTGGTCCATCTGGGAGAAGGAGAGTCGCTCCTCCTCGTCGGGATCGAGGCCGGGCGGGTACACGAGCAGTTCCGCCGCGACCGTGATCTCGGGGTCGAGCCATGCGGCCAACGCCGTGACGGGTGTCAGCCTTTGGACGCGGACGGTGGTCATCACGAGTTTCCCGGAGGGCTCGAACCGCTGCTTCCCGTCGAAGGAGATCAACGGGGTCACCTCGCGCGCGGGGCCGGGACCCAGTCCGTAGTACGGGAGCGTGATCCACGAGGAGGCCACGAGGACGACGGCGAGCGAAAGACCCGACGTGACGAACACGGCCGTGCGGGAGGGACGACGCATGGATCCATGCTACGGGGCCGGCACCGCGACCCGAGGGACCTTGCCGCTCCCGGCCACCGGTGAGGGGTACCCTCCCAGCGTGGGGTACATCATCGTGTTCGTGGTGGCGGCCGGGGCAGGCGTCGCGGTCTACGCCATGACGCTTCGCGACGGCGTGCAGCCGATCCCCGGGTTCAGCGACCCCGCCGACCCATCGCCCCAGGGAACCTACGTCAGCGTGGCGGGCGGCAAACCCGACTGGCAGAGCCGCCTCACCGGATTGCTCGGCCTGACGGTGGCGGTGGTCGTGGGCGCGGTCGCGCTGGCGGGGGTCCTCTACGTCTCGATCTCGACGGTGGTCCGGCTCCTGGGCAACCTGGCGCCCGATGGCGGCGCCGCGACCGGCGGCATCTAGGTCGCGGCCCGGCCCAGCGCGCCGAGGTCCGTTCAAAACGTCACGTCACCGCTTCCGCACCAGTTGGAAAGCCGAACGGTACCCCTCGAGGTGCTCGAGCATGATGCCCGCCCCGAGCACCACCGTCTCGAGCGGCCGCTCGACGACATGGACGGGGACCTCGCATTCCTGGGAGAGGAGCCGGTCCAGGCCTTTCACGAGCGCCCCGCCGCCGGTGAGGAACATGCCGGTCTCCAAGACATCGTGGGTGAGCTCCGGTGGTGCCTCGCCGAGCGTGCGACGTGCGGCCGCGACGATCTTGCCGATGGGAACGGCCATCGCTTGCCGGATCTCGTCCTCCTCCACCCTGACCTCGACGGCTTCCCCGGATGACAACTCCCGCCCGACCACCAGGGCCGCACGGCCACCGGCCGAAGGGAACGCCGAGCCGATCGCGATCTTGGTGTCCTCCGCGGTGCGCTCACCGACGGCTACGCCGTAGCGATCACGGATGTGGTCGGCCACCGCCGCGTCCAGATCGAAGCCGCCGACGCGGATCGCATGTCCGGACACGACGCCGCCCATCGAGACGACGGCCATCTCCGAACGGGCGCCGCCGATGTCCACGACGAGGTTGCCGATGGGCTCATGCACGGGCAGGCCCGCTCCGATCGCGGCGGCGAGAGATTCTTCGACCAGCGTCACGTGCCTGCCGCCCCCGAAACCCGCAGCCTCCTTCAGTGCTCGACGCTCGACCTCGCCGGCTCCCGATGGGATGCAGATGAGCACCTGTGGGCGGGGGAAGCGTGCGACCCCGACCTGCCGCATCACCGCCTCCAGGAACATCTGGGTGGCCTCGTAGTCGGTGACGGTTCCCGAGCGCAGAGGCCGGACCCCGATCACGCCGCCGGAGTCGTCTCCGATCGTGCTCCACGCCTCTTCGCCGATAGCGACGAGCTGGCCGGTCGCAGCATGCACGGCCGCGAGGGTCGGCTCCCGCAGCACGATGCCTTCGCCCATGCGATACACGAGCGTGGTCGCGGTCCCCAGGTCGACGGCGAGATCGCGCGCCACTATGCCCCCATCACCCATCGGCCCTCGCCGTCGGCGAGCGCCTCCTTCTTCCAGATCGGGACGTCCTGCTTGAGGCGTTCGATCGCGTGCCTCGCTGCTTCGAACGCCTCGGCGCGGTGAGCGGCCGAGACCGCGACCGCGACGCTCATGTCGCCCACGGCCAGATCCCCGTACCGGTGCACGAGCGCGACCTTCTTCAGCGGCCAGGTTGCGAACAGCTCGTCCGCGATCTGCTCCAGCCGCGCCGTCGCGAGCTCGTCCCACGCTTCGTAGGTGATCCCCGTCACCGAACCGGCATCGGAATGGTCGCGGACCGTGCCCACGAACAGGCAGGTGCCCCCAGCGCCGGGGTCGGCGACGAAGGTGAGAGCCTCCTCGGTGGAGATGGGAGCATCGCTCACGCGGATGAGTCGCTCCGAGACGGACACGGGGCCATGCTAGCGTGGAGGGGTCGTAGGCTTGACCGCATGAGCACCCCGTTCGGGTTCGGGATGGACCCTGAGTCCCTGCGTGACGCTCCGCTGTTCCGCGAGCTCCAGCGCGTGATGGCTTCCGGCGGCGGGGACCCGGTGAACTGGGAGCTCGCGCGGCAGGTCGGGGTCGCGAGCGCGGCCGAAGCCGGCGCCGACCCTGAGCCCACGGACGCCGATCGCGCAGCTCTTCAGGACGCGGTGCGCGTGGCAGAACTCCACGTCGCCAGGACGACGGGGATGGATCCGCCGGCCGCGGTGGCGCGCGTCACCCCGTTGCGCCGGGCCGAGTGGGTCGCCGATGCGGCCTCGGGGCTGCGCGGCCTGATCGAGCCGGCCGCGGTCCGGATGACCGAGGCCCTGGGCGGGGCCTTCGCCGAACAGCTGCCGCCCGAGGCCGCGCCGATGGCGTCGATGCTTTCCCAGCTGGGGCCGCTCGTGCACGGCTCGCAGGTGGGCCAGGTCCTCGGCGCTCAGGCTGGATCGGCGCTCGGTGGGTACGAGGTGGCACTCCCCCGCGTGGATCCTGCCGTGCTCGCGTTCGTACCCGCGAACCTGGCCTCGCTGCAGAAGGATTGGTCGCTGGATGCGGCGGAGCTCCGGACGTGGGTCGCCGTGCACGAGGTGTCGCATCGCCTGAGCCTTTCTGGTGCGTGGGCCAGGGGATCGGTGAGCGGACTCGTCGACGATTTCCTGGCGACGATCACGATCGACGTCGCGGCCATCACTGAACGCCTCGCGGCGTTGCAGCCGGGCGATGCCGAGGGGCTCGAGCAGGCGCTCGGTGGCGAAGGCGACGGCCTGTTCGGGACGGTGCTCGATGACGAGCAGCGGATCAAACTGGCGCGCATCCAGGCGTTCGTGGGGGCGGCCGAAGGATGGGCCGACCACGTGACCGAGGTCGTCGGCCGCACCCTGCTGGGGTCCCATGAGCGCATCGAGGAGGCGATGCGCAGGCGTGGAGAGGCGCAGGACGCCGAGCCGATCTTCACCCGCCTCCTGGGCATCCCCCTGGACCGCGCGACGTTCGCGACGGGGCGGCGCTTCTGCGACGCGGTGGCCGAGCGCACCGACGAAGCGACGCTGGCGCAGATGTGGGCGTCCGCCGAAGCGATGCCGTCGTTCCCGGAGTTGGAAGAGCCCACGCTCTGGCTCTCGCGCACCGTCTGAGCCCCGCGCGCGGGGGTGGGTCTCCGGTATCCTCGCCCCCGATGGACCCGGTCGGAGAGCTGGTCGCGGCGGCGGTCGTGGACGCGCGTGTCTGGGACGCCTACGGCGACATGTCGCCCGATGGGATCTACCTTGCAGGTCAACCCGGTCCCGCGCTCCCGTTCGTGATGTTCCGGGCGTGGAAGGTGCCGGTCGGCGTGGTCCAAGAAGAGGTCCGGCTCTTCGGCCCCTCCGGGCGCATGATCCACCGGTGGGGGCCCGTCTACCGGCGCATGGCGGGGATGTTCGACCTGACCACGGAGCTCGACACCGTGGCGGACGGCGTGTTCGACGAGACGGGGACCTACGTGGCGTCGTTCGTCTTGGACGGCCAGATCGTCGGTGAGATCGAGCTGCCGGTCTGGGTGCAGGCCGCTCCCGCGAAACTGCCCAAGGACACCGAGGACGGGCTCAAGAAGTCCGACGTCATCTGGGTGAGCGCTCGAACGGGGGCGTCGCGCACCTCGGTGCCCGCGTGGTTCGCCTACAAGAACGGCCGGATCTACGTCTTGTCCCAGCGGGAGTCAGGCCCCGAAGAGCAGACCGTCCCGGGCGCCGGACAGGTCAAGGAGATGGTGGTCACGACGCGGCGCAAGGCTCGCGACACGTCCCTGCAGGAGTTCTCGGTGGCGCCGCGCATGCTCGATGGGAACGAGTGGGAGGAAGCGGCGAAGCTGCTGGTGGACAAGCGCAAGTCGCGCGCGGGCGCCCCGGCCGCGGCGCTGGCTCGATGGCGCACCACGTGCGACATCCTGGAACTCACGCCGAACGTTCCCGCCGAGGTCTGAGGCGGGGGCCGCCGTTGGATCGTCAGGCGCCTGACACGGAGCACCCCTCGCGTGGCGGCCCCGTTGTCATGATCCTCACGACGAACACCTAGGTCTTCGTCGGGAGGATCGTGACGATCGCGCGCGGCGAGACCACCGGACCGACGTCACGATCCTGACGAGCGACGATCGGCGTCAGTGCCACGTGGTACGAACCCCCTGTGTGCGACACCACCTACTTCGCCTCCGGCTGGGACGTCATGGTCCAGGCTCGACGCACGCAGCATCGCTTCGAAGTGGCGATGGACCAAGCCTTGGAGGCCTACGGCGTCTCCTACGCGCAGTACCGCGCTCTCGAACTCCTCCTGGCCGCACGCAGCGACATGCACGTGTCCGAACTCGCGCGACGGCTCCGCGTGAGCCGCCAGTCCGCCTCGCTCACGGTCGAGAGGCTGGAACGGGCCGGCTACGTCATCACCGAGCGGGAGCCACACACCCGATACGTCGTCCCCACCGAACGCGCCCGAGAGGCCATCGGCATGATGCGCACCTTCGCCGACATGCCCTCCGACCTCGAGTCCCACCTCGCACCCAACGAGCTTGGCCAGCTGGCCCTCCTGCTCCGCAAGGCCGATCACGCCACGCGACCACCGCGCCGCCCCACGTGGTGGCTCGAGCCCTAGGCTGCGCTCACGTTCATCTCGCGGCCCACCGCCGCCGCGACGGCCACCAGACGCCTCCCGAGGTCCGCCATCTCCGAGGGCAGCAGCGCCTGCGGCCCGTCGCAGAGCGCCCGCTCCGGATCGGCGTGCACATCGATCATCACCGCGTCCGCGCCACCCGCCAACGCCGCCAGCGCCATCGGCGCCACCAAGTGCCGCTTGCCCACCGCGTGCGACGGATCCACGATCACCGGCAGATGCGACTCGTGCTGTGCGGCGGCCATGCCCGCCAGGTCGAGCGTGTTGCGGGTCGCCGGCTCGAAGGTCCGGATCCCCCGCTCGCACAAGATGATCTCGGAGTTGCCACGCTGCGCCACGTACTCGGCTGCCTGGAGCCACTCGTCGATCGTCATGGCCAAGCCGCGCTTGAGCATCACCGGTTTGTTCGCCAGCCCGCACTCCTTCAACAACTCGAAGTTCTGAGCGTTGCGCGTCCCCACGCGGATGCAATCGGCCACCTCCGCCACGTGCTGGACCTGCGACACGTCCACGATCTCGACGATGATCGGCAGTCCCGTCTCCTTGCGGCATTCCTGCAGGATCTGCAGACCCTCTTCGCCCAACCCCTGGAACGAGTACGGCGAGGTCCTCGGCTTGTAGACGTCCCCGCGCAGGATGGTCGCCCCCGCCTCCGCGGCCGCGACGCACGCCGCCATCGCCTGGTCGTAGGACTCGACGGCACACGGGCCGGCGATGATCGTGAAGGTCTCGCGCCCCACCGGGGTGGTGCCGACACGCACCATCGTCGGCTGCGG
Source organism: Actinomycetota bacterium (assembly GCA_040880745.1). Lineage (GTDB taxonomy): Bacteria > Actinomycetota > UBA4738 > UBA4738 > HRBIN12 > AC-51. The sequence goes on along the minus strand of JBBDHX010000018.1, from coordinate 1,679 downwards.
ATGCAGATCCGCGGACACCATCTTGTACGCCTTGCCGATATTGATGACGTGCGCGACCCCGAGCATCTGCGTCCACTCGACGGCCTCGAACCGCTCGGTGTCTCCTACGAGGCCGACCACCGTGTGCACCGTCCCGCGCGAGACGAAGGCCTCGCCGCCGGTGCCGCGGGCCCGCTCGCAGACCGCCTCGATGTCGGCCTCGGTGGCTTCTTTCGTCATCACGACGACCATGGGGTCTCATCCTCCTCAGAACGCACCCGGTGCACTCGCCCCCCGGGAAACGGAAACCCCGGGCGGTCCGGCCCGGGGTCGCTGGCGGCTCGGCGGCTGCTGGCGACTACCCCGGGCAGGGCCCGAAGGAGACGCTCCAGGAACCGAAGGTGCGCTGCATGTCGAGGCTCATGGTGCCAGACCCTCCCCGCGGCTGGCAAGCACCCGCTAGCATCGCTCCGTGGCAGACCTCATCGTCGTGGATCACCCGCTGGCGCACGACCTCCTCGCCCGTCTGCGCACCCGCGAGACGGATCCCGCCCAGTTCCGCACGCTGACGCGCCGGCTCGGCTGGCTGCTCGTCCTCGAGGCGACCCGCGACCTGGCCACGGAACCGTTGACCGTCGACACGCCGATGGAGCCCATGCAGGGAGCGCAGCTCGTCGAGAAACTCGTCGCGGTCCCGGTGCTCCGCGCCGGTCTGGGGCTGCTGGACGCCGTCACCGACCTGTACCCCGACACCGTGGTCGGCTACCTGGGGATGGAGCGCGACGAGGTCACGCTGCAACCGCGTGACTATTACGCGAAGCTGCCCCAGATGGAAGGGCGCCGGGCCTTGGTCCTCGATCCGATGCTCGCCACAGGCGGCAGCGGCACCGCCGCGGTGACCCACATCAAGGCCACGGCCGCGCCCAAGTCCATCTCGTTCGTCTGCGTGGTGGCGGCGCCCGAGGGCGTGGCGCGCTTGGCCGACGAACACCCCGATGTGCCGGTCATCGCAGGAGCGCTCGACCGCCAGCTCAACGAGCACGGGTTCATCCTGCCGGGGCTCGGCGACTTCGGTGACCGCCTGCACGGCACGACGGGCTAGACGCTCACACCGTCAGGATCGGGTGCGGCTCGGGGACGGGGATGGTCCACCAACCGTCGCGGTCGACGGCCTGTCGCATGCGCCATCGCTGTCGATCTCGGGGGAAGTCCACGCGGAAGTGACCCCCGCGGCTCTCCTCCCGGCGCAAGGCGGCGGCGGCCATCGATGACGCCACGAGGGTCGCGACCCGGTCGCCGTCAGGGTGCGCGGCCGAGGCGAGGCGGTCGAGCAGGGCCTCGAGCTCAGGTCCGTTCCGCCGTACCCCCAGCGTCCGATCGGCGAGGGACCGAACCTCCACCAGGGGCAGGCGACCATCGGGCTCCCGCCACGTCGCTCCGCGTTCGGCCGGAGGCGCGGCGGGCGGGGCATCGTCGGCCCTGGCTGCGCGGGCACCGAACACGAGGGCCTCGGCCAGGGAGTTCGACGCGAGTCGGTTCGCGCCGTGCACGCCCGTGCAGGCGACCTCGCCCGCCGCGAACAGGCCCTGCACCGACGTCTTCCCCCAGAGGTCCGTGAGGACCCCGCCCATCATGTAATGGGCTGCCGGGGCCACGGGCACGGGTCCGCGCAGGATGTCGAGCCCGGCCTCGCGGCAATG
>JBBDHX010000017.1:0-5720 GCA_040880745.1 Actinomycetota bacterium | reverse complement strand
CGCGATGTCGAGCCCGGCCTCGCGGCACTGCTCGGCCGCGGTCGGGAACCGCGCCGCGACGTCGGGGACGGACCGGGCATCGAGGTAGACGGGAGCGCCGGTCTCTTCCCGGACGCGCACGAGGGCCCGCGCCACGACGTCACGCGGCGCGAGCTCCCCGCGTTCGTGGAACCTCGTCATGAACCGGTGACCGACGGCGTCGATGAGCACGGCGCCCTCGCCGCGCAGCGCCTCGGTCAACAGCCGAGCGGGCCGACCGGGAACGTCGAGCGCGGTGGGGTGGAACTGCACGAACTCCAGATCCGCGAGCGCGGCGCCGGCGTCCCACGCGAGCACGAGGCCCTCGCCGATCGACGTGTCCGGACCCGTGCGCCGCTCGAAGACTCCGCAGGCGCCACCGGTGGCCAGCACGATCCTGTCGGCCTCGATCGTCCGTCCCGCACCCAGGACGACCCCGTGGGCGACCCCTCCATCGGCGACGACCTCCACGACGCGACCGTCGATACGCCGGATCCGGCGATCCTCGGCGACGCGCGTGGCGAGGAGACGGTGGAGCGCCCGACCGGAACGGTCGCCCTGGGCGTGCACCACGCGGCGGGCGCTGTGCCCTCCCTCCAACGCTGGCCGCTCCCCTTCGTCGAAGACCATGCCCATCGCTCGAAGCTCGCGAACCGCTCCGGGCGCCTCCTCGACGAGCGCCCAGACGGCGAGCGGGTCACATAGACCTGCTCCAGCGGCGAGGGTGTCGGCCGCGTGCAGGTCCGAGGAATCCCCGGGCTCGCTGACGGCGGCGACCCCTCCTTGGGCCCAGGTCGTGGCGGCGAGCTCGGCCGCCCCCGGCGCGATCACGGTGACCTCGCCGCGTCCGGTGGCGTGCACCGCGCACCACAGACCCGCCGCCCCCGCACCGACCACGACCGTGTGCAATGGGGCTACTCCCGGAACACGGCACCGGACGGGCGCGCACTGCCGGCCGTCGGGCCGATCTCGATCATGCGCTCGACGGCCCGACGGGCGCGCGACGCCACGTCATCAGGGACGTCGATCTCGAAGATGCCCTCTCGGAGCGACACCAACAGGTTCTCCGGGGTGATCGCCTTCATGTAGCGGCAGATCGCGTGCTCGTCGACCGGCTCGAAGGTCTTGTCCGGGTTCCCGCGGCGGAGCTGATGCAGGATGCCGGTCTCGGTCGCGATCAGGAACCGCTCGGCGTTGGATCGGCGTGCTTCCTGCACCATCCCGCCGGTCGAGAGCACCTTCGTGCGATCCTTCGGGAGCATCCCCTCGGACAGCATCCACAGGGCCGTGGTGGTGCACCCGCACTCAGGGTGGATCAAGATCTCCGTTCCTGGATCCTCGGCCTTGCGCTGCAGACCCTGGGGATCGATACCCGCGTGGACGTGACACTCCCCCATCCACAGGTGCATGGTGCGGCCGGCCTCACGCTCGACGTGGGCGCCGAGGAACACGTCCGGCAGGAACAGGATCTCCTGCTCCTCGGGGATCGTGCGCACGACGTCGACGGCGTTGGACGACGTGCAGCAGACGTCGGACTCGGCCTTGACCTCCGCGGACGTGTTCACGTAGGCCACGACGGCGGCGCCGGGGTGCTCCGCCTTCCACGCGCGCAGCTGATCGGCGGTGATCGACTCGGCCAGCGAACATCCCGCGTCGAGCGAGGGCAGCAGGACGGTCTTGTCCGGGGACAGGATCTTCGCCGTCTCCGCCATGAAGTGCACGCCGCAGAACACGATCACGTCCGCCTCGGTCACCGCCGCCTGGCGCGAGAGCGCGAGCGAATCTCCCACGAAGTCGGCGACGTCCTGGATCCAGGGGACCTGGTAGTTGTGGGCCAGGATCACGGCGTTGCGCTCCTGGGCCGCCGCGCGCACCTCCTCCGCCCAGGCCTGGTAACCCTCGTCCGTGCCGAGCGCATCATCCGTGGACATCGACGACCTCCAACGAAAGGTCGAGCGTGGGCGCGGAATGGGTGAGCGCGCCCACCGAGACCGTCCGGGCGCCGGCGGCGACGAACGACGCGACCGACTCCAGCGTGACGCCACCCGACACCTCCAGGCGCTCCGCCCCGCCGAGGCGCTCGATCGCCTGGGCGACGAGTTCCGGCGTCGGGTTGTCCAGCAGGACGCGATCGGCACCGGCCGAGACCGCCTCGTCCAGTTGCTCGAGCGTCTCGACCTCGACCTCGACGGGGACCCCGCCTCGCTTGGCATCGGCGACCGCAGCGGCGACACCCCCGGCGATGCGAACGTGGTTGTCCTTGATGAGGATGGCGTCGGAGAGGGAGGCCCGGTGCAGCGTCCCGCCGCCCGCGAGCACGGCCGCACGCTCCAGCGCGCGAAGGCCGGGCGTGGTCTTGCGCGTACACAAGATCGCCGCCGGAGCTGCGGCCTCGACGAAGCGGCGTGTGAGCGTCGCGACGCCCGAAAGGTGCCCGAGCAGGTTCACCGCAGGACGTTCGGCGCGCAGGATCGTGCGTGCCGACCCGCGCACCACCGCGACGCGATCGCCCGGGCCAACCGAGGTCCCGTCCGGCGCCTTGACGTCGACCTCCACCGACGTTCCATCTTGGGAAGCCGCCGCCTCGAACACGGCGCGCGCCACGTCGACCCCGGCGATCACGCCCGGCTGTTTCGCGATCAGCTCGGCCGTGCAAGCCACGTCGGCACGCACCGTCAACCCGGTGGTGAGGTCGCCCGCGGGCGCGTCTTCGGCGAGCGCCGAGCTGGCGAGCACGGTCAGGTCTTCGGGCACGGTGTCAGGTCTCCTCGTTGGGCATCCTATCGAGACCATCGCTCAGGGGAGCCGGGAACAGCGCGCCCAGGCCGATGAAGCCGCCGCATGAGCCCGGCGGGCTCAGTACTCGACGTCGAGCGTCGCCATCACGTCGGCGAGCGTGCCGAGAACACCCTGCAATGCCAGCAACTGACCCAGGTTCCCCTCGATCTTGATCTGGCCGAGCATGTACGCGGTCACCGCGTTCACCTCGCGGCGTGCCAGACCCGCTGCCGTCTCGTAGGACTGGCGGACCGTGGCGTCGGGAGCCTCCGCATCGCCCAGACCGAGTTCGATGGCGCCCCCGGCCAGCCGCGTCCAGTAGTGGGTGTCCCCCTCCGCGCCCGCGATGACCTGCTGGATCGTCACCGCATGGCCGGCGGCCGCCGTGCGGAAAGCGGGATCGGCGTTGCAGGCCGCCTGCAGGGCGTCGGCCCACTCCTGGGAGAGGAATCGCATGGGCCGCAGGATACCCGCGTCAGTCCGGGAACAGGCCGGGCTCGGTGTAGTGCGTGTCGTCGGCCAGGAACCAGAGCGCGCGCCGGTCACCGTCGACCTTGACCGTGTTGAGACTGGCGTTCGGCGGGAGGAAGAACATCTCCTGCTGGGTCACGCCCAGGACATGTCCGAGGTAGGCGTTGATCACGCCGCCGTGGCACACGACCCAGAGGTCACCGGCGTCGTAGGTGCCCAGGAGTTCCTCGACCGCCGTCACGACCCGGCCCTGGAAGCCGGCGAACGTCTCCCCGCCCGGTGCGAGGAAGAACAGTGGATCCTGGAACAAGATCCGCGACGGGATCTCGGGGTGTTCCACGAGGAGTTCCTCGAACTCCTTGAACTCCCACTCGCCGCCGTGCCACTCGGCCAGTTCGTCGCGGTACAGGGCGGTGGCACCCACGGCATCCAGGTACGGCTGGATGGTTTGCCGGGCACGGGTGAGCGTTGAGCAGGCGATCGCGGCGGGGGGAGGCATCTTGCGGAGCCTCTTCGCGAGGACCTCGGCTTGATCGAGCCCGGTCGCGTCCAGGGGCGGGTCGGCGGCCAGACCCCGGCCCGTCTCCGCGTGGAGGCTGGACCTCCTGTCCGCCTTCCCGTGACGGATCAGGTAGAGGCGGCGTTCGTCACTCACGCGCTCGAGACGCCTTTCGCCGAGGGATGGCGAACGCGCCACTCCTCTGCATAGGTTTCGACATCTTCGCGCAGCCAGATCCGGCCGCCGGCGAGGGCCGCGATCGGATCGGGGAAGTGGCCGCGGTCGATGTAGGTGATGACGCGGCGCTTGTCCCACCCCATGATCTCGGCTGCCTCCGCGACGCCGACGAGGTCAGGGACGACCTCGACCGTGAGTGCGACATCCTCGCCCACGGCCTGGCGCAGCGCATCCAGGCACGCCCTTCGCGAGGTCCCGGTCACCTCGACGAACATCGGCGCATCCAGGACATGGGCGTACCAGCGCCCTCCCGACTCCCACAGGCGAGCTCGCACGGGATCCATCATCGTGTGAAGGGTATGACGGTGTCGCTCACTCACGCAAGACCGAGGGACCTCAGGCGCCGTCGGTCCGGCGGTTGAAGCCCCTGCGCCGCAGGTCGGACTGCCAGCACTTCGTGTGCCAGTGCCGGCGCGCGTCCGTATCCCCCACCGGGACCACCACGAGGTGCCGCGCCCCTGCCCGCACGAGATGGTCGCACCCCGGACAGCGGTACTCCTTCTCCCCGCCCACCTCGCGCACGTCGTAGGCGTCGTCGGCACCCGCCCAGGAAGGCGCGTGCTGGCGGAGCAACGGCGAGGGGGAGCCGAGCGGCGTCTCGGGGGCGCGGCGGTTCTTGCGGGGCATCTAGCTATGGTCGCGCACGAACGTGGCAACGTGGGGAGCGAGCGACGCGCCGGTCGCGGCCTTGTCCTCGGTACGGGAGCGCTCCAGCGAATGCCCGGCGCCCTCGAACGCCACGTCGGTGGCGCGCTTGCCCAGGCGGGCGAGCACCGGTGCCAGGACCTCCGGCGTGGCGAACGGATCCTTCGTGCCGTGCAGGAACAGCATCGGCAGCTGCAGACCGTACAGATGCTCGTCGCGGACCTGCTCGGGCTTGCCAGGAGGGTGCAGCGGATAGCCGAGGAACACCAAACCCGCGCACGCCATGCCTTCGGCGGCGGCCATCGAGGCCATCCGCCCGCCGTAGGACTTGCCGCCGGCGAACACCGGCCGGCCGGCGGTGCGAGCGATGGCCGCGTCCACGGCGGCCCGGACGGTGGCGATCGCGGGCGCCGGCGCGCCGGGACTCCGCCGGCCGGCCTCGATGTAGGGGAAGTTGCACCGCAGCGCGGAGACACCCTCCGCCGCGAGCGCTTCGCAGAAGCCGATCAGGAACGGATGATCCATCCCCGAACCGGCACCGTGGGTGAGGACGAGGGCGGGCGCCTCCGCGCCGCCGTCGTGCCAGGCCGCGCTGACCTCCCCCTTCGGCGTCGCGATGGTGAAGCGATCCATGCATGGCATCATGACGCGGATGACCGGTCGCTTCTACCTCGGGACGTCGGGGTTCGCCTATGACGAGTGGCGCAAGGGCGTGTGGTACCCCGAGGATCTCAAGAAGGACGACATGCTCGACTACTACTCGACACAGCTGTCCTCGGTGGAGATCAACTACACGTTCCGCCACTTCCCCAGCGAGAAGACCCTCGAGAAGTGGCGCGGCAAGGCCGCCGACGGCTTCGTGTTCACGCTGAAGGCCAGCCAGAAGATCACCCACTGGAAGAAGCTGAAGCACACCGACGAGGAGGTCTCCACGTTCGTCGAGCGCGGCAAGCTGCTCGGCGACCGCTTCGGCTGCGTGCTGTTCCAATGCCCGCCGACGCTCGCCTACGACGCCGAACTGCTCGACGCGTTCCTGCTGGCCCTGCCCGCCGGCGGACCGTCCTACGCGATG
>JBBDHX010000016.1:30609-36863 GCA_040880745.1 Actinomycetota bacterium | reverse complement strand
CCCAGCCCGTCACTTCCTCCAGACGCGTGATCCACTGCGCGACCGTGTCGATGCCCACGGCTTGACCGGAGATGGCGATGTTCCCGACGAACGTGATGCCCGACTCATCGGGGACGCCGCCGGTCACGGTGATCCCGAAGGAGTTGACGTAGGAGTCCGAGGGCGTCAGCCGGGAGAGGTCCATCAGCGCTTGGGAGAACGAAAGCTCGTCCAGGTACGCCGCATCCAGGAGAGCCTGACGCTGCTGGGCCAGCACCTGGAGGTCCTCGAACTTCACCAGACCGTCGATCTCGTCCTGGATGGCGTTGTTCGTGCGCTGCTGCGCCTCGATCTCGGTCTCGACGCTGCCGAGCCGGTTGACCTGGACGAGGTAGAACGCCAGGACGAGCACGGCCACCACGGCGCCACCGAGGAACACCAAGCCGGCCAGGCGCTTCGTCTTCTGGCCCGCGAGGATCTCGGGGGGCAGGAGGTTGACCTGGCTCACTTCTCACCCCCGGGGATGGCGAGCCCCACGGCTGTGGCCAGCACCGGCTCGGCCTCCGCCGTCGCCGCCTCGGAGAGCATCAGCTGCGATGGCGCCCGGCTGAACACCTGGCCGGCATCCACCGGCACCGGGATGCGCTGGCGCATGAGATCGAGCAGGCCGTCCAGCCGCGATCCACCGCCCGTGATCAGCACACGAGCGATGCGCGCGTCTCTGGTCTGCGCCGTGTAGAACTCGAGCGAGGACCGGATCTCATCGACGAACGAGCCCGCGCGCTGCAGCGCGACCTGCCGGACGTCCTCGGGCTTGGGGGCCTCCGGTTCGTCCACCTCGATGCCGCGCTTCAGCCGCTCGGCGACGTCGTCCTCGATGCTCGCGGCACGGGCGATCGTGACCGTGATGTCGCGGCCACCGGAGGGCAAGATCCGCACGAACCGTGTGGCGCCGCGCGCGTGCACGACGATGTTCGTGACGTGTGAGCCGATGTCGATGATGGCCTCGTCACCGGGTTCGTCGAGGTCCATCCCGACGTCGGGCGTCCCCACCGCCCGGACGAGCGCGAAGGGGATCAGATCGAGCCCCATCGGTTCGAGCTTCGCCGCCTGTACGGCTGCGACCAGGAGGTCGACCATCGTCCGCTGGGCCGCGACCAGCAGCATCCGGAGCATCTTCCGGTCCTCTTGCTCGAACTCCCCGATCGGGTCGTAGTCCAAGACGGCCTCGTCCACGGGCATCGGGATGAACTCCTGCACCTGGAAGCCGAGCGACTGCCGAAGTTCCTTCTCGGGGAGGAACGGCAGCGCGATCTCGCGGACCACGACGCGCTGGTTCCCGACCCCGAGCCAGACCTGCCTGCCCTTGAACCCACCGTCCTCCCAGAGCTTGCGGAGGGCCTCGGCCACGAGTTCGGGATCTCGGACCTCGCCGTTCTCGAGCGCCCCGGGTGGCAGAGGAACCTGGGCGGCGCGGATCACCGTGGGCTGGGGTCCGGGAGAAAGTTCCGCCGCGCGCACCGCGGTGGAGCCGATGTCGAGACCGATGCGTCCCTTCGCCATCAGGGGCCCTCCACCTGCACCTCGCGACCGGCCAGGTACCGATCCACCTCGGCCCCGCGGATCCGGTAGTTGTGTCCGACACGGACGGCGGCCAGGTCACCGCCCTTGATGAGCCGGTAGACGGTCATGGTGGACACACGCATCACGTGGGCCACCTCGGCGACCGTCAGGAGCGTCCCCGCCCCCGCCATGAAACTCTCCGCACCGCTCGTATTCATCCGTCTCCGGCCGTGCTGCTCATGTTCCCCATGTTCCACATATGCCCCAAAGAGCACATCTGCACTCTGAAGTTCAGTCAGGGAACACCAGGCATCAGGTGAAGTCAAACACCTGCGGGAACTGCGTCGGGTCAGCCCGCGAGTGTGTCCAGGTACCGCTGCGCCAGGGCCTCTCCCCAGAAGGCCGCGAAGACAGCGCCGGCCGCCAGGTAGGGACCGAAGGGGATCGCGGCCTTCCGTCCACGCCCCGAGGCCAACGCGACGACGGCACCGATGCCGCCGAGGGCGATCGCGGCGCCCGCCGCGACGCCGACGAAGCGCAAGCCGAGTGCACCGAGCACCAGACCGATGAGCGCAGCGAGCTTGACGTCACCCATCCCCATCCCGCCCGAAACGAGGGCGATGACGAACAGACCACCCCCGAAAGCGGCGAACCCGATCGCCATCCGGAAGAGGTCGACCGGCGCGCCCGCGACGGCCGCGACGCCGATGAAGACGGGGAAGGCCACGAGGCTCGGGTAGATGATCGCGTTCGGGATGATGCGGTGCGCGATGTCGATCGCCGAGACCGCGGGCATGAGCGCGAGGAGAGCGGCCACCGCGAACGCGATCCACGGATCGGAGGTACGCCAGAACGCTCCGGCGATGAGCAGGGCCGTCGTCAGTTCGAGCACCGGATACAGCGGCGAGATGGGCTCACCGCACGAGTGGCAGCGGCCCCGCAGGAGGAGCCACCCCAGGATCGGCACGTTGTCGCGTGTCCGCAGCAGCGTCTGGCACCGGGGGCACCGCGAGGCGGGAGAGACGATGGATCGATGCGCCGGCACGCGGGTGACCACCACGGTCATGAAGGACCCGATCGCCAGCCCGAAGGGGAGGGCGATGACCGCGCGGAGCCAGGGATCGATCACTGACCCGACCCTACCCCGGCCCCGCAGAGCCGCCTACATCTCAGTCGCTGAGTTCTTGCCAGAGCGTGGGTTCGAGTCCGGAGCCGAACCCCAGGATCTTCGCGATGCGCGCGTTGTACGTGATGTCGTACCCGTTCTTGATGTCCATGGACCCGGCGTAGAGGGCGCCGTCACCGGTGTTCTGGTTCTTCACGGCCATCTTGCCGGTCGTGTAGATCAGGCTCACGATCCCGTCGCTCGGATCCGTGTCGAGGCCGTCGTCGAAGACGATCGTGTTCTTGAAGTAGATCGAGCAGTCGCCCCCGTTGGTCGTGCAGGAGGTCCCCGGCGGCGGGATATAGGTGGAGATGACCACCAGTTCCGCCGACGAGACGCCCGCGGCCAATCCGACCGTCGCGGTGTTGCCGAACAGGATGGGCGCGTTCGTGATGACGGTGAGGTCACCACCCAACGTGATGTCTTCGAGGCTCACGACGGTGCCCGAGCCAGGCGAGGACTGCCAGATGGCGAAGGACCCGGTGAGCGAGGCGGCGTTCGCCGCCTTGTAGGTGTTGAAGCTCGAAACAGCGGTCGCCGAGGTGTTGCCCTCCGCACAGCTGAACCCGACGGCGCCGTAGCAGGTGATCCCTGGGTAGTTGGCCGCGCTGAACGTGAACGACGGCAAAGCATCGACGGTGGGAGGCGTGGTGCTCGTCCCGGGTTGGGACACGCCGGCCGTCGCCGTGATCCGCCCGCACGCGGTGGCGGTCTCCGCCACCGATCCGCTCGTGATCTCGTACGAGGTGCTGGCGGCGTTGCAGACGGTACCGGTGGGAGCCGACGCTTTCGCGTTGCCCTCGATCACGGTCGTGACGTCGTTCGTGATGCTGCCGCCCGCCCACACATCCGCAGCCTCCCCGGTGCATCCTGTGACGACGTTCGCCTTCGCGATCGTCACCCCCGACTCCATCGTCACCGACCCAGCCGCAGCGACCACGCTGCCGCACACGGTCGTGTTGTTCCTGATCACGACGCTGCCCGCCGAATAGATGGAGCCATCGATGTTCAGGTTGTTCTTGACTTCGATGCTGTCTTGGCCGAAGAGCGCGTACTGGAACGCCGGCGCGGGCTCGAGCAGCACCTGCAGGGTCCGCGAGTACTCCTGTTCCGCGACCGATGGGTAATACCCGACGGCGGTGACGCTCACCGACCCGTCCGCGGCCGTGGACCAGGTCGTCTGGTACTCACCGTCGTCCAGGGAACATCCCGCGGCCCCTCCGATCGGACATGCCGAGGTCGCGGCCCGGTCCTGCGAGAGGACGAGGATCGCATCGTCCACGCCGGATTCGGCGATGGCGAGGGTCCGCGCCCACTTCACACCGAAGTCGGCCTCGCGCAAGGCGGCGTTGCCGGCCTCGAGCGCGACGACGAGCGACACCATCATGATGGCGATCAGGAGCATGCTGATGACGAGGGCGTAGCCTCCCTCGTCACGACGGAGTGCGCGCAGGCGCGTGTTCATGAGTTCGCGTTCCTCAGGTAGACGTCGGTGGTGAGGCCCACGGTCGTGGTCGACGTGGTCAGGGAGATCGCGACGGTGACCTGGTCGAGGACACCCTCGTGGGTCGTGTAGGTGAAGATGGCGTTCGAGGCCAGCGAGTCGAGCAGCGGCACGTACGTCGTCCCGCCGTCGATCGACCGCTCCAGCCCGTAGGGAGCCGCGCTCCCCGTCGCTCGCCAGATGACGGTCGTCGCGGATCCGTTCACGTAGCTCGGTACCTCCACGGTGTCCGCGTCGCTCGACACGTCGATCGACTCGCCCTGGCGGAGATCTTCGGTCATCTGGTCGAGCGCGAACCGTCCATCGGTGAAGACGTCGCGCCGGTCGGTCACGGTGAGCGTCGTCTGGGTCGTCCGCAGGGCGACCGCCATGGCTGCGGTCGCGACGACGCTCATCACGGTCATGCCGATCAGCAGTTCGACCAGCGTGAACCCGTGTTCGTCCCTAGACGGTGATCGTCGAAGTCGGCGCACTTTCGTTCCCCGCGAGGTCGTAATAGACGAGGTAGGTCTGGTAGCTCGTGTTCCGATTGAGCTGGCCCGAGACGATGCAGCGGTTCGTGGCGAGCGAGGTGCAGGTCGCCGCCGTGAACGCGCCCGAGGAGGTCGTAGCCCGGTAGTACACGCGGTACCCGACCTCGACCGGCGCGCTCGGGAGGCTCCATTGGAACGTCACGTCCTTGAAGGCGCCCGAGTTGACGGAGGAGACCTTCGCGAAAGCTGTGGCACCGTTGGGAGCCGTCTGATCCAGAGTGATGGTGTCGGTCGCCCACGGCCCGTACTTCCCGGCCTCCCAGAAGCGCGCGTAGACGGTCTTCGTCCCGTCCCCGCTCGCGAGGGTGTAGAGCGACGTCGTGGCGTAGGTCACCTTCGTCGTCCACGTGCTGCCGTCGCTCGAGAACTGCATCTTCGCAGCCGTCGGCGAGGAGAGCGTCAGGGTGACCTGGGTGGCATTCGTCGAGGTCGCCCCGGCGTTGATCACGACGGTGCCCGCGGGGCCTCCGTTGCCCGCGGCGTTGTTGCTGGTGGTCGCGGCCGTGATCTGGCAATCGAGCAGGCTGTTGTTCGCCGAAGCGCCGTCGTCGTCGTAGACCGTCGTGAGGACGTTGTACGGGCCCTCTTCGGTGAATGGGACGTTGTAGACCTGTCCGGTGCCCGAGAAGTCGTTCCCCGTCGCGGTCCCGGTGCCGGTGATCGCCCAGGCCACGCTGACGATGGTCCCGTCGGGGTCGGTGGCATCCGCGGTGAAGGTGTAGTCGAGGTCGGCGCTGGACGTCACGGGGCACGCCACGGTCGGAGAGGCGTTGTTGGCCGTCACGGTGTCGACGAAGGGCACCGACCCCTCGGACACGAGGCTCGAGACCTGCGTGGACCCGATCCCGCCCGTGACGGACTCGGTCCACGTGACGACGACCGTCACTCGCTTCGCGTCGTGCGTGTCACCGTCGGCGTCGGCGACCCCGAGACCGTCGGTCTCCCCGTCGACCCAGGTGATGTACATGTACACCGAGAACGTGGTGTTTCCGGAGACGACCGGCGACTGGTAATGCTGGATGGCGGGGTTGGCTCCGGGTTCGACGACCAGTTCCTCGTACCCGAGCGGGCCAGCGCCATCGGGGTCATATGTCTGCGCGGTCTGATCCACGAAGTAGTCAGGGTTGTCGGGGTCCGTCTCGTGAGGGATCGGAGAGCTGTCGGACAGGACCACGGTGTCGTAGTTCAGGGCGCGGGCGAGCTCGATCTGTTGCTCGATCGCGGCGCGTGCTCCCAGCCGCTGTCTCGCGAGACCGCTCGAGTGCAGGCTGAACGTGATGGCCTGCGCGATCGCGAGCATGCCGAGCGCAAGGATCGAGATGCCGACGATAGCCTCGACGAGTGAGAAGCCATCCTCGCGGGACAGACGGGTGCGCATCCTGGACACGATCCAACTCACCGGTGGCCTCCTTGAGCCCTTCCACGTTCCATCGGCTCCCGAAGGGGCCCCCTTGAGGAACGGCCGACGGTCGGTCGGCCGACACAGAACTCGAAGGGGGGGGGGGGGGGG
>JBBDHX010000016.1:0-30599 GCA_040880745.1 Actinomycetota bacterium | reverse complement strand
CCCCCCCCCCCCCCCCTTCGCGGTGAAGCCGGTGCTACGAGCGATCTACCACTCGGTCCCAACGACGCCGTTGGCGGCGGTGGCGAGGCAGTCCCCACCGGCGGCGACAGCGGCCGACCCGTAGGTCGTCCCACTCGTGGAGTCATCGTGCAGGTAGAAGCAGGTGCCTGACTTCGACCACGCAGCCGAGTCGTACTCCGTGTCGAGCGGCACGTCCACGCTGATCTCGCCTGGGCCGGTCGACCCGGGCGAGGTCTCGTCGACGAAGTCGAGCGAGGTCTCGATGCTCGGCAGCGTCGACTCGTCACACGCGACGGTACCGTCGTCGTACGAGTCGTTGTCCGTGAAGCACGTCTTCGCCGCAGCGACGGCGTTGCGGAGGCCCGACTGGGCCGCCTTGTCGTTGGCCCGGTTGCGGGCCCCCAGGAACGTCGGCAGAGCGATGGCGACCAGGATGCCGATGATCAGAACGACCACCATCAGCTCGATCAAGGTGAAGCCTTCGTCCTCACGGACGCGCTTCATGAGTCCCTTGAGCATCTGCCTTCGCCTCCTTTCCTTGATGCGTGCGCGTCCCGATGACGCGCGTTCTCCGTGGGTTTCGGTTCCTCCGGGCGCCTGCTGAAGACCTGCGCACGGGTTCCTGCAGACTTACCCATCGGCGGGTAGGACGCTCGGGGGCCCCCAGATAGCCGAGGGGCCCGAGCCCCTCCAGGGCGCCCGGGCCCCTCGAGGGCCGCGACGGTCACCACGGCCCCGTCTATTGGATCAGCTTGATGATGTTGAACATCGGCATGTACAGAGCCACCACCGCGGCGCCGACGCACCCGCCGATCACGGCGATCAAGAGCGGCTCGATCAGCGAGGTGAGTGCGTCCACCGCCGCCTCGACCTCCTGATCGTAGAAGGACGCGACCTTCTCGAGCATCGTGTCGACCTGCCCGGTCTCCTCGCCGACCGCGATCATCTGGACCACCATCGGTGGGAAGACCTTGTGCCGCATCAGGGGCTTCGCCATCGACTCGCCCTCGCGGACGCTCGACTGCACGTCGATGATCGCCTTGGAGATGACCTTGTTGTTCACCGCGTCCGCGACGATGTCGAAGGCCTGCAGGATCGGTACACCGGAGTGCAGGAGCATCGCCGTCGTCGAGGCGAACCGCGACAGCGCCGTCTTGTGGAACAAGGAGCCGAACACCGGCACCCGCAGCTTGAGGCCGTCGATCGTCTCGCGGCCCTTCGGCGTCTTCTTCCACCGTTTGAAGAAGAACCGGGCCGCGAACGTCGCTCCGAGCACGATGTACCAGTACGCCTTGAAGATGTCCGACATCGTGAGCAGGACCTGCGTCGGCAGGGGCAGGCTCCCCCCCAGCGAGTCGTAGATCGTGGCGAACTGCGGCACGACGAACAACAGCATCGCGCTCATGATCAAGATCACCAGCGCCACGACCGCGATCGGGTAGGTCATGGCCGACTTGATCTTGCCGCGGAGCTTGACCTCGTTCTCCAGCACCGCGGCCAGGCGCAGCAGCACGTCGTCGAGCGATCCACCCGTCTCACCGGACTTCACCATCGACACGAACAGGTCGTTGAAGATCTTCGGGTGCTTCGCCATCGCCTGGGAGAGGCTGGCGCCCTGCTCGACGTCGGTGCGGCACACGGCCAGCGTCTTCGCGAGCTGCGGGTTCGAGGTTTGGTCGGCCAGGATCGACAGACCGCGCAGGATCGGCAGGCCGGAGTTCACCATCGTGGCGAACTGCCGGGCGAAGACCGCGAGCTCCTTGAGCTTGACCTTCTTCGGGGTCAGCTCGATGTTGATGCCGCGCTTCTGCTTGCCGACCTCGAGCGGCGTGTAACCCTGCTCCCGGAGGCGCTGCAGGACGAGCGCCTCGTTGTCGGCCACGAGCGTGCCGGAAACCACCTTGCCGGCACGGTCACGAACCTTGTACGCATAGGTCTCAGCCATCGCTCACCGTCCTCACATACCGCCCATGGAACCGCCCATGGACATGCCGCCCATGGACATGCCGAGGTCTTCCGCCGGATCGGGCCCTGTCCCTCCGCCCGAGAAGGCCGACAGGCCCGCCGTCGAGCCGATCAAGCGCTGGAGTTCCTCGGCGTCGTGGCACCGTTCGAACGCCATCTGCTGCGTGATCCGCCCGCCCTTGACGTGCGCGGCCAAGGACATGTCCATCGTCTGCATGCCGTAGCGGCCGCCAGCCTGCATCGCCGAGTACACCTGGTGGACCTTCCCCTCCCGGATCAGGTTGCGGATCGCCGGCGTGGCGATCATCACCTCGACGGACGCCACCCGTCCCGCCCCGTCCACGGTCGGGACGAGCTGTTGGGTGACCACCCCCTGCAAGGTCGTCGCCAGCTGGACCCGGACCTGCTGCTGCTGGTGCGGGGGGAAGACGTCGATGATGCGGTCGATGGTCTGCGGCGCGTCCTGCGTGTGCAGGGTCGCGAACACGAGGTGGCCGGTCTCGGCCGCCGTGATGGCGGTGCTGATCGTCTCGAGGTCCCGCATCTCCCCCACCAGGATCACGTCGGGGTCCTGGCGCAGCACGTGCTTGAGCGCCGCACCGAAGCCATGGGTATCCGCGCCGACCTCACGTTGGTTCACGATGCAGGCCTTGTGCTTGTGCAGGAACTCGATCGGGTCCTCGACGGTCATGATGTGGCCGGCCCGCTCGGTGTTCACGATGTCCACCATCGCCGCGAGGCTCGTGGACTTGCCCGAGCCCGTCGGTCCGGTCACCACCACGAAACCGCGTGGGAACCGCGCCAGGTCGGACACGACCGGCGGAAGCCCGAGGTCATCGACGGTCTTGATCTCGAACGGGATCACGCGCATCACCGCGCCCAGCGCGTCGCGCTGCATGAACACGTTCACGCGGAAGCGAGCGCGCCCCGGCAACGAGTAGGACATGTCGAGCTCGAGCTCCTGCTCGAAACGCTCGCGCATCTTCTGCGGCAAGATCGCGTAGATCATCTGCTGGAGCGCCCGCGGCGTCATGGCCGGGTAGCCAACGACCGGTTCCAGGTCGCCGTGGACGCGGACCGTCGGGGGCGCGCCCGCCGTCAGGTGCAGGTCCGAGCCTTTCATGTCGAGCAACCGCCCCAGGAGCTCGGGGATCGGGACCTGGAGGTCGTCGTCCTGCGGAGCCGCCGTGCTCATCACTACTTCACCACCCTCGCCACTTCGTCGAGCGACGTGATCCCCATCAGCGTCTTCTGCAGGCCGTCGTCGCGGAGCGTGATCATGCCCTGCGCCACGGCGACGGCTTTGATGGCATCGGAGGAGGACCGCTCCACCGTGAGCCGCTCGATCTCTTCGGTCATCGGCATGACCTCGTAGAGGCCGATCCGGCCGCGGAACCCGGTGTTCGAGCACGCCGGGCACCCTTGGTGGCGGAAGAGCTCCTTGACCTCACCCCAGACCGACTCGGGGTAGCCGGCGGCCGCCAGCTCGGGCTGCTGCGGTTCATAGGCCACCTTGCAGCGCTCACAGAGTTTGCGCGCCAGCCGCTGTGCGACGACCGCGTCGATCGCGGAGGCCACCAGGAACGTCTCCACGTCCATCTCGACGAGTCGGGAGATCGCGCTCGGCGCGTCGTTGGTGTGCAGCGAGGAGAGCACGAGGTGACCGGTCAGGGCGGCCTCGATCGCGATGGTGGCCGTCTCCTTGTCCCGGATCTCACCGATGAGCACGATGTCGGGGTCCGCACGCAGGATCGACCGCAGCGCGGTCGCGAACGTCAGGCCCGCCTTCGGGTTCACCTGGACCTGGTTGACCCCGCCGAGCCGGTACTCCACCGGATCCTCGACGGTGATGATGTTCTTGTCTTCCTCGTTCAAGATGTTGAGCGTCGAGTACATCGTGGTCGACTTGCCCGAGCCGGTGGGGCCGGTCACGAGGATCGCGCCGTACGGCTTCTTGAACGACCGGGCGAACCGCTCGTAGGAGTCCTCCAGGAACCCGAGATCCTCCAGGCGAAGCAAGGCGTTCGTCTTGTCGAGCACGCGGATCACGATCTTCTCGCCGTGCACGGTGGGCAGGCTCGCGACACGCAGATCCAACGCCTTGCCACCGACTTTCATCGAGATGCGGCCGTCCTGGGGGACGCGCTTCTCGGCGATGTTGAGGTCGGCCATGACCTTGAGACGGCTGATGAGACCCCCCTGGATGTTCTTCGGTGCAGGGGGCATCGGTTCGTGCAGCACGCCGTCGACGCGGAACCGGATCCGGACGTTCTTCTCCTGCGGCTCCAGGTGCACGTCCGAGGCCCGGTCGGCGACGGCCTGCGTCATGATCGCGTTGACCAGCTTGACGATCGGGGCGTCCTCCAGGGCCGCCTCGAGGTCGGCATCGTCCTCCGTCGCCTCGGCCGCGATGCTCGCCATGGCCTCCACCTGGGAGTCCATGCCGGCGTACTTCTGGATCGCGCGCTCGACGTCGTTGGCCGTCGCCACCACCGGCTGGACGTCGCGGCCGGTGATCGTGCGGATATCGTCGAGCGCGTAGACGTTGGCCGGGTCAGACATCGCCACGAGCAACTTGCCGTCGCGCTCGCCAACCGGGAGCGCCCGGTACCGCCGCGCCAGTGCTTCGGGCAGCAGGACGGTCACCGTCGCGTCGACCGGGAACTCGGTGAGATCGACGAACTCGAGGCCGACCTGTTCGGCCAGGGCGCGGACCAGGTCCGCCTCCTTGATCATCCCCAGGTCGATGAGAACGCGCCCCAGGGACTTGGGCGTCTTGCGATGCTCGTCGAGGGCCACGTCGAGTTGCTCGGGCGTGATGTACCCGAGTTCGATCAGGATCTGGCCGAGTTGCTTCGACTTGCGCTTGACCGTCGTCATCCGGGCCCCTTCGGCGTCCGTTCGGGCTAGGCCTTCAGGAACTGTCTTCGTCAGCCTCCGAGTCCAGCTGAAGCAATCCGCTGAACTCTTTCGCCAACATCACGCGGTCGATCTCGCCGGGTTGCTCGGCGGGCAGCTCCTCGCCTCCCGCGAGCTTCTTCCTGAACGTGGTGGCATCACCGGCCGCCGGTTCCTCCACGGACGCGGCCGCCGCGACCGCCGCGACCGGTTCGGACGCGGCCGGGGCCTCCTCTGCCTGCTCAACGACGCCATCGGCGAACTCCGCGAACGGGTTGACGCCGAACGGCTTCGGGGCACCGGCCTCGGCGGGCTCCGCGACGTCGAGATCCGTCGAGGGGACCTCCGCCTCCCCCACGGCGATCGATGGAGTCGTCGGCTCGGCCGTGACCGTCGCCGAGCTCGAAGCGGCGACCACGTCGTGCTCGGGCGGGCCACCGGCGTGTACGTCCACGCTCGGGCGGTCGGCCGGTGGATGCAAGGAGGTCCGCGGCTTGCCCGATGGAGCCGCCGCCGCATCCGGGACCTTGAGCGCGTCGCGCTTCTGACGCGCCTCCTCGGCGACGAGCAGAGCCTGCTCCAACTGGTCGAGCAGGACCCCGGGCCGGATGGATGCGCCGCCGACCACGAACGCGGCGTAGGGGCCTCGGTGGATGTACGCCCAGATCTGATCGCCGAACTCGACGAAGCTCCTGCGCGCATCCCCCACCCCGACGAACTTCAGCCACGAAGACTTGAGCGAAGCCTCGCCGTCCTCCGGGTAGGCCCCGAGGACCAGGCCGTCCCGCGAGAGCAGCAGGCAGCCTCGCACGTCCTCCATGGTCATGGCGACGCGCTGTGCGAGCGCCGAATACTCGTCCATCAGATCCCTGTTGGCATCGTCGGGACGAGTGCGCCGCTTGAGGCGGAGGACGCTGAGGTGGCGGTGGCGTTACGCGCGATCGGCGATGGCCGCGAGCGCCGCCGCGGACATCACGTCGATCGGCGGGACCTGACCCGTCCACAGCTCGAAGGACAACGCAGCCTGGTGCAACAAGAGTCCGAGTCCGGCGGCGGCCGAGGCGCCGGCGGCGCGTGCCCGCGTCACGAGCGGCGTGACGGAGGGTTCGTACAGGAGGTCGATCACGAGCATGCCCGGCTCCAGCGGCGGGGTCGGGACCTCTTCGCCCTGCGCCCCCAGCGGCGTCGCGTTCACGATGAGGTCTGCCCGCACACCGGGCGCATCGCCCAGGGTGAGCACGTCGACCGTCGTGTCGAGGCCCTCCAGAGCATGAAGGAGAGCGCCTGCCGACGCCGTATCGCGCACCGCCACGGCGATACGTGCGGCCCGTGCGCGCGCCAGCGCGAGCGCACAGGCCCGGGCGGCCCCTCCGGCGCCGATGAGCAGGACCGATGCTCCGGCGGCGTCGAAGCCCTCGTCATGGCGCAGCATGCGTTCGAACCCCGGAGCGTCGGTGTTATGCCCTGCGAGACCTCCGTCGGCGACCACGATCGTGTTGACGGCCTGAAGCCGCGCGGCGTCCTCCGACGTGACCGCCATCAGCCCCGCGGCCTCGGTCTTGTGGGGCATGGTCACGTTCGCCCCGGAGAACCCGAGACCCTCGAGCCCGGCCAGGGCTTCGGGGAGGGACCCCGGACGGACCGGCAGGGGCACGTAGATCGCGTCGATGCCGAGCGCCTCGATCGCCGCGTTGTGGATCGCAGGCGACAGCGAGTGCACCACCGGCCACCCGATCACGCCGAAGGTCCGCGTGGCACCGCCGGCGGAACCGCGGCTCATCCCAGGCACTCCGCGACGTTCGACTCGTGTTCGGCGAGCGTCTGCGCGAAACGGTGGACACCGTCGCCCTCGCTCGGGCACAAGACGTAGTAGTAGTAGCGGGTCGTCTTCGGCGAGAGGGCGGCCGCCAGCGAATCTTCACCCGGGCTCGCGATCGGGGTGGGCGGCAGCCCCGCGTTCATCCGCGTGTTGTAGGCGTTGTCGGTCTCGATATCTGCGGTGGTCAGCTCGCCATCGGGCGAGGGGTCCTCGTACAGCAGCGTGGCGTCGATACCGAGCGCGATGCCGTCGCGCAGCCGGTTGTAGATCACCCCAGCGATCAGCGGCCGCTCCTTTGCCACCGCGGCTTCACGCTCGATCATCGAGGCGACGATCACGATCTCGTAGGGGGTGAGCCCGAGGTCTTCGGCGTTGGCCCACGGCAGGCCCGCCGCGCGATCGTCGAACTCGGCCAGCATCTGTTCGATGACGGTCTCCTCATCGATCGCCTTCTTCACGAACTCATACGTCGCCGGGAACAGGAATCCCTCCATCGTCGGCGTCCCCGCGGGCAGGTAGGGCTCGAGCGAGTAGGTCCCCCCCTCCGCGAGCCGCGCGAACCGGGCCGCGGATAGACCGATCCGGTCCGCAGCGATGGTGGAGATGGTGCGCTCGTTCGGATACGTCCGTCGGATGCGGAGACCCTCGGGGAACAAGACGTGATAGGTCGGGACCTTCTGAGGGGGGGTGGTCATGACCACCAAGATCTCGTCGAGCGTCATCCCGACCGCCAGGTCGTAAGTCCCGGTGCGGATCTGGGTCGCTTTGCCGGTGCCGCGGAGCAGGAGGTTCGCGACGAAGCCGTCGCAGTTGATCAGACCCCGCTCCGCCATCAGGCTGACGACGTCGGTGCCGGTGGCGCCCTCGGGGACGACGAGCTCCACCGACGCACCCGTAGCGTCGGGCGCGGCCTTGCAGCGCTGGTAGCGCGAGGAGGCCCAGAGCACCCCCGTCGACACCACGGCGAAGGCGACGATCGCCACGATCAGGGACGGGCGGCTGCGCCGACGCGCCCGGACGGGCGGCGCGGCGGTTCCATCAGGCATGAGGTCCTCCATCGGCGCCGAGGATACCGGCCGGGCTCGCCGGAACAGCGAGGCTCCTAGTCGCTCCGGGCGTCGAGCCATGCCTGCAGGATCACCTGCGCGGCCACGGCGTCGATGACGGACCGGCGCCGGCGCCCGCCGACCCCGGCCTCCCGCAGACGCCGCTCCCCTTCCACGGTGGAGAGGCGCTCGTCCTGCAGCTCCACCGGAACGTCGATGACCTCAGCCAGCGCCCCCGCGAAAGCGGCCGCGTGCTTGGCGCGTGGACCGACGCTGCCATCCATGGAACGGGGCTCCCCGAGGACCACGAGCGACACCCCGTGCTCCTGCACCAGCGCGGCGATCGCGCGCAACTCCCCCGGTGGCCTGCCCACCGTGACGGTCCCCAGCGGCACCGCGAGCTTCCTCGCCGGATCGCTGAGCGCCACGCCGATCCGCACGTCGCCCAGGTCCAAACCCAGGACGGAGCCGCCCGCGGCCATCGCCCTCAGCCGCCCAGGAGCGCACGGAGCGTCGCCGGGATCAACGCCAGTGCCTCGGGCACCTTCGCCGGCTCCTTGCCCCCCGCGTTGGCCAGGATGTCCTTGCCACCTGCGCCCCCGCCGATGACGGGAGCGGCGGCGCCGAGCAGCGCCGGCGCGGTGACGCCCCGCGCCACCGCGCCCGCGGTGCACGCCGCGACGAGCATCGCCTTGCCTCCCTCGCCGTTGCCGACCACCACCGCCGCCGCGCGTTCTTGGAGCCGGTCGCGCACCTTCTGCGCGAGGTCGCGCAGCCCGCCCGGGTCCTCGCCGGGAACCTCCGCCACGACGAGAGCGACACCGTCGATCTCGGTGGCATCGGCAGCCAGTGCGGAGATCAGGGCCCCCCGATCGCCTGCGCGCAGCTTCCCCAATTCGCTCCGCAGCCGCTTGTTCTCTTCCACGACGCGCCGCGCACGCTCCAGCGCGCCGTGCGGCTCCTTCGCATCGAGAGCATCGACGAGGCCACGGAGCAATGCCCGCTCGGTGTTGATCTCGCGCAGCGCGTCGGGGCCCACCAGCGCCTCGACGCGGCGCATCCCCGCGCCGATCGAGCCCTCGTGCAAGATCCGGATCACCGCGACGTTGCCCGTCCGATGCACATGGGTCCCGCCGCAGAGCTCGCGGGAGTAATCCCCGATCTCCACCACGCGCACCATGTCGCCGTACTTCTCGTCGAACAACGCGACGGCGCCGAGGGACTGCGCTTCGTCCATCGTGGTTTCGAAGATCCGCACGGCGTCGTCGCGTGCCAACCGCCGGTTCGCCTCGAGCTCGGCTTCCTCGAGCGTCTGCACGGGCACCGAGGATGGATGGGGGAAGTCGAAGCGGAGCCGTCCCGGAGCCACGAGCGACCCCGCCTGGCGGGCGTGCTCCCCCAGGATGTGCTTCAAGGTCCAATGCACGACATGGGTGGAGGTGTGCGCACGTGCCGTGGCCTCTCGCGCCACGCGGTCGATCTCCGCGATCGCGTCCTGGCCCGCGCGGATCTCCCCCGACTCAACGGTGCCAACATGCATGATCGCCTGGCCGACGCGCTGGGCGTCGATGATCCGCACCGTGCCGGTGTGGGTTCGCAACTGACCGCGATCACCCACCTGCCCGCCGCCCTCCGGGTAGAACGGGGTGCGCTCCAGGAAGACGCGTACCTGCGCGCCCTCCTCCGCAGCGTCCAACCGCCCGTGCTCGTCGTCCAAGAGCAGGGCGATCGGGGCTTCGGCTTCGGGCCGCTCATACCCCACGAACTCACTCGGCGGAACGACGCCCGCATCCAGTCCGATCTCGACCTTCTTCACAGCCTCCCGCGCACGCACACGCTGGGCCGCCAGCATCTCGCGGAACCGGTCCTCGTCCACGGTGAGTCCCGCGTCCCCGGCGATGTCGATCGTGAGTTCGATGGGGAACCCGTGTGTGTCCGAGAGCATGAACGCATCCTCGCCGCTGATCCGGCCATCCTCGGCCCGCGTCGTCGCGTCTGCGAAGAAGGCCATCCCCTGGCGGAGGGCGGCCGCGAACCGCTCCTCCTCAGAGCCCAGGACCTGATCCACGAACGCACGGTTCTCCCGCAGTTCGGGGTAGGCATCGCCGAAGGACTCGACCACCACGCTGACGAGCGGCGCGAGCACCGGCCCCTGCACGCCGAGCAGGCGTGCCTCCTTCACCACGCGGCGGAGCATCCGGCGCAGGATGTACCCGCGGCCCTCGTTCGATGGCTGCACGCCGTCGGCCACGAGGAAGCTGCACGCGCGCGCATGTTCACCGATGATGCGGATCGCCACGTCGTGGCGCTCGTCGGCCCCGTAGTGCTTGCCGCAGAGCGATTGCACCTGGTCCAGCAGCGGCGCGAACAGGTCGGTCTCGAAGAAGCTCCGCTTGTCCTGCAGCACCAAGGACACGCGCTCGAGCGAGGAGCCCGTATCGATGTTCTTCTTCGGCAGATCGCCCAGGATCTCGCACGACGCATCGACCTGATGCTGCATGAACACGTGGTTCCAGATCTCGCAGTAGCGGTCCTCGTCCACCTCGGGACCACCCTCAGCACCGAAGCGAGGCCCGCGATCGACGAAGATCTCCGAGCACGGGCCCGCCGGGCCGGCGGCGCGCGTCCACCAGTAGTTGTCGGCCTTGCCGCGCCCGACGATCCGCTCCGTCGGGATGCCCAGGTCCTGCCAGATGCCGATGGTCTCGTCGTCATCCAGGTAGACCGTGGTCCACAAGCGCTCGGGGTCGATGCCGAACCCTTCCGTCACGAGCTCCAGCCCCCACGCACACGACTCCGCCTTGAAGTAGTCCCCGAACGAGAAGTTGCCGAGCATCTCGAACATCGTCAGGTGCCGGTCGGTGACACCGACGTTCTCGATATCCACAGCACGGAAACACTTCTGGACCGAGGTCGCGCGCGGGGAGGGCGGCTCGGACTGCCCCAAGAAGTATGGGATGAACTGCTCCATCCCCGCCCCGGTCAGGAGCAGACCCGACTCGGGAGCGGCGATCAACGAGGCCGAGCGGACCCGAGTGTGCCCGCGCTCCTCGAAGAAGCGCAGGAACAGATCGCGGATCCGGTGCCCTTCCATGGCGAGGGAGTCTAGCCGCGGGTCACGCCGCGCCCGCGCCGCCGCCGGGCATCTGGTGTTCGGTACGGAGCTCGCGCTCGCGTTCGTCCATCGCACGCTTGCCCTCTTCGATGGACTCGCTGAGCAGACGGGACAGATCGAGCAAACCGCCCTTCGCCTCGCGTGCGATCGTCGCAGGCTTGGCGCGCTTGACCTGCTTGCGTGTCCAGCGCGACGCGGTCAGCGCGCTCACGGCCCCGGCGGCCAGTCCGAACGCGAGCCAGAACAGCCGGCGCACGGCTCAGTCCTTCTTCGTCTTCTTCTTCTTGGTCGCCTTCTGGAAACCCTTGCGCACACCCGCACCCAGGGCGATGAACTTCACGATCGGACTCGACGCTGCCTCCTCGACCAGGCCGGAGAGCCTCTCGACCCTGCCGACGATCGAGCCCGCGGACTCTAGGACCGAGTCCACCCGGTCGATCTCCCGGTTGGTCTTCTCCACCGACGTCTTGATCTCCCGAAGGAGCGGCACGGTTTCGTCGCGCATGGCGTCGATGGTGAGCTTCGTGCTGGTCAGGACGTTGTAGGTGCCGATCAGCACCACGCATAGGACCAGGACCAGGACCGCCCAGAAGGCGGCGAGTACGATCAAGGCGGTGTCGCCGGCGTCCGCGATCATCGATCCCTCCGGGTGCGTCAGGTGAGGCCGTAGCCTACCCGCTCGTGGCATCGGGACGGGAGGGGCCCGCACCCGGCGTCCACTCCTCGGTGTCTCCTCCCATGCCCGACGGGATCCAATACCGCTCGTGTTCGAACGCGTCGGGACGATACGCCTGGTCCGCGTGGTGCCCGGGCTCGTCGTGGGGATACACGTACCCCTGTCCATGGCCGAGGCGGCGTGCCCCCGCGTAAGAGGCATCGCGCAGATGCGCCGGCACCGGATCGGCGGTGAGCGCATCCTCCATCGCGGCCCCGATAGCGACGACGACGCTGTTCGACTTGGGTGCCCGGGCGAGGTAGATCGTCGCCTGCGCCAGGTTGAGCCGGGCCTCGGGCAGACCCACGTGTTCCACGGCGTGCGCGGCGGCGATCGCCTGCAGCAGCGCCATCGGGTCGGCCAGGCCGATGTCCTCGGAGGCATGGACGATCAATCGCCGCACGATGAACCGCGGATCCTCCCCCGCCTCGATCATCCGAGCGAGCCAGAACAGCGCGGCATCGGGATCGGATCCCCGGATGGACTTGATGAAGGCGCTGACCACGTCGTAGTGCGCGTCGCCCTGGCGGTCGTACACCACCGCCTTGCGTTGCACGGCATCGGCGGCGAGGTCACGCGTGATCTCGGTCAGGCCTTCGCCCTGCGCCGCGAGCGCGGCGGCCTCCAGACCCGTGAGCGCCATCCGTGCG
Source organism: Actinomycetota bacterium (assembly GCA_040880745.1). Taxonomy (GTDB): domain Bacteria; phylum Actinomycetota; class UBA4738; order UBA4738; family HRBIN12; genus AC-51. The sequence continues at coordinate 18,370 of JBBDHX010000016.1, read as the reverse complement.
TCCCCGCCGGCGATCGTGACGAGGTGCTCGACCGCGTCCGGCGCGATCGTGAGATGCAGCCCGCCGAGCCCGCGCTCCTCATCCTGCATGGCGCGCGCGATGAGGGCGCCCAGATCCTCGGCGGAGAGCGGCTCGAGCCGCATCAGGAGGCACCGGGACAGCAGCGGTGTGTTGAGCGAGAAGTACGGGTTCTCCGTGGTGGCCCCGATCAGGGTGACGGTGCCGTCCTCGACGGCGGGGAGCAAGACATCCTGCTGCGACTTCGACCACCGGTGGACCTCATCCACGAACAGGACCGTCTTGAACAAGCCGCCGCCCCGGGCTTCCTGCATGACCTTGCGCGCGTCAGCGACACCGCTCGAGGTGGCCGAGAGCGTGATCAGTTGGGCGCCGACCACGCCGGCCACCAGGTGGGCCAGGGTGGTCTTCCCGGTCCCCGCCGGACCCCACAGGATCAACGAGGGCAGGGCGCCACGGTCGATGAGCCGCTGCAGCGCGCGGTTCGGCCCGAGCAGGTGGGTCTGCCCCACGAACTCCGCGGGCGTGCGAGGGCGCATCCTCGCCGCGAGCGGTTGGTCGGCGTTCCCCGCGTCCACGGTCCTCACGGCGCGAGCACGTGATCTGGCCGGATGATGAGCCGCAGCCGGACCTGGCCGTCCACCGGCTCCCAAGGCTCGCCCGTGTACCGGCGGGAGAGCTCGTCGATGTGGGCGTCGGCACCATCGGTGGTGATCTCGACCACCGTGCCGGCGACCTCCAGCGGAGGCCACAGCGCCTCCGGTGCGTGGGCCGCGATCATCACCCGCGGCTCTTTCCGGACGTTGTGCACCTTCCGCCGGCCTTCGGCCGTGTTGAGAACGATGAGACCGCTCGTGGACTCGACATCGGCCCACAGGGGCGCGACGTGCGGCGACCCATCCTCGTTCGTCGTCGCCAGATAGACGAGGACGTCGTCGCGGCGCAGCAGGGCGATGGCCTCGGGGGACAGGTCCATCTAGGGGTCCTTCGGTGACTCGATGAGGCGCAGGTGCAGGTCGCGCAGTTGCGCCTCATCGACGGGGGCGGGCGCGCCCGTGAGTGGATCGGCGCCGGACTGCGCCTTCGGGAACGCGGTCACGTCGCGCAAGGAGTCCTTCCCGGCCAGGAGCATCAACAGCCGGTCAACGCCCATCGCGACCCCCCCGTGCGGCGGTGCCCCGTACCGGAACGCTCTGATCAGGTGGCCGAACTTCTCCTCGATCTCCTCGGATGAGAGTCCGAGCGCTTCGAAGACACGCCGCTGCAGCTCGGGGCGGTGGATCCGGATCGAGCCTCCGCCGATCTCGAACCCGTTCAACACGAGGTCGTATGCACGTGCCTTCGCCGTCTCCGGCGCGAGGTCGTCCTCATGGAGCGGAGCGGTGAAGGGGTGATGGTTGGCGACCCAGCGGTCCTCCTCCTCGCTCCAGTCGAACAGCGGCGGCTCGAAGTACCAGCAGAACTCCCACCGACCCTCGGGGATGAGATCCAGCCGCGCGGCCAGGTCCCGGCGGAGCCCGTCCAGGGCGACGTTCGTCCGGTCCGGCCGATCGGCCACGACGCAGATGAGGTCCCCTGCGACCGCCCCCGTCCGAGCCACGATCTCGGTCTTCTCCTGCTCGTTCAGGAACTTCTCGACCGGCGAGCGCAGGGCCCCCGCGTCCTTCACCGCGATCCAGACCAGGCCCGCCGCTCCCCGGCCCTTCGCGTCCTCCACGAGCTTGTCAAGTTCTTTGCGGCTGAGCGCTCCGCCCCCGGGGGCGCACAGGGCCTTGATCGACCCACCCTCGGCCGCCACCTTCGCGAACGCCTGGAAGCCGCTCGCGGCGAACAGGTCGGAGAACCCCACGAGCTCCATGCCGTAGCGCAGGTCGGGCTTGTCCGAGCCGTAGCGCTCGAGCATCTCGTCGAAGGTCATGCGCCGGAACGGCACGGGGACCTCGACGCCCTGGGTCTCGGCCACGATCCGCGCGTAGAGCGGCTCGATCACGGCGACGATATCCTCCTCGTTTACGAACGACATCTCGATGTCGAGCTGGGTGAACTCGAAGCCGCGGTCGGCGCGCGTCGCCTCATCGCGCAGGCACCGCACGATCTGGTAGTAGCGATCCTGCCCACCCACCATCAGCAGCTGTTTCAGCTGCTGCGGTGACTGTGGCAGCGCGAAGAACGTCCCCGGCCGCGTCCGCGAGGGCACCAGGAAGTCCCGGGATCCCTCGGGCGTGGAGCGGCCCAACAGCGGCGTCTCGACATCGACGAAACCGAGCGCGTCGAAGTGCTCACGCATCAGCCGGGTGACCTGGTGACGCATGGCGAGCGCCTTCGTCATCTCGGGGCGACGCAGATCCAGGTAGCGGAACTCCAGGCGAAGCGACTCGTCGGCCTCGACCCGATCCTCGATCACGAACGGCGGGGTCTCAGCCTCCGAGAGCACCTCGAGGCCGGTGGCGAGCACTTCCACGTCGCCGGTGGCCAGGCCCGGGTTCTGCATGCCTTCGGGGCGCGCTCGAACCATGCCCGTGAGGCGTACGACCCACTCGCCGCGGAGATCCTGCGCCGCGGCATGGGCCAGCGCGGCGTCCTCGGGATGGAACACCACCTGGACGAACCCGTCACGGTCGCGCAGGTCGATGAAGGTCACACCGCCGTGGTCGCGCCGGCGGGCGACCCATCCGCACAGGCTCACCTCCTGCCCGGCGTGAACGGCCCGGAGTTCGCCGCACAGATGTGATCGCATGGCCGTCGCGCTCGTGGATCCTTCGGTCATGATCAGGCGTCCTTCTGAAGCCGAGGAGCGAGGTCGCCCGGAGCGAGGACCTCCTGGGAACCGTCTCTCAGGTCGCGCAGCGTGACCGTCCCCTCGTCGCGTTCGCGCTCTCCGAGGATCGCCGCGTACCGCGCACCCGAGCGATCGGCCAGCTTGAGCTGCGCCTTCAGCGGCCGGTCCTCGAACGCCCCGTCGGCCGCGACGCCGGCCGAGCGCAGCGCCGCGACCAGGGCGTGGGCACCCTGCTGCTCCGGCGGACCCACCGCGACGACGAAGCAGTCCAACGGGCGTTCCGACGGGGCTTCGATCCCCTCCTCGGCCAGGGCGAGCAACACCCGCTCCAGACCCATCCCGAACCCGATCCCGGGGGTGGGGGGACCTCCCAGGGCTTCGGCCAGCCCGTCGTACCGGCCGCCACCGAACAACGTGGCTTGCTGGGATGACAGACCCTCGCTCACGAACTCGAAGGCCGTGCGCGTGTAGTAGTCCAGCCCCCGCACGAGCGTGGGCACCACGTGGGGCTGAAGACCCGCCTCGCGAACCCCCTCGAGGACCGCCTCGAAGTGCTCCCGGCACGGATCGCAGAGGTGGTCCGTGATCCGGGGCGCCTCGGCGGCGACCGCACGGCACCCCTCGTCCTTGCAGTCCAACACCCGCAGCGGGCTCTCGGCGAAGCGCCCGGCGTGCTCGTCCGTGAGCCGGACCTGGTTCGCTTCGAGGTGGGCAAGGAGCGCGTCGCGGTAGGCGGGACGGCAGAGCTCATCACCGATCGAGTTGATCTCCAAGCGGTAGCGAGAGAGCCCCAGGTCGCGCAGGAACGCCTCACCGACGGCGATCACGTCCACGTCTGCCCGCGGGCCGGCCACCCCGATCAACTCGACCCCGAACTGCCGGTGTTCTCGGTACCTGCCGGCTTGCGGCCGGGCGTACCGGTACATCCGGGTCAGGTAGTAGGCCTTGAACGGAGCGCCGAGTTCCTGCCTGCGCGCGAGCCATGCGCGCATCACCGGCGCGGTCCCCTCGGGCCGCAGCGTCAGCGACCGGCCCTTGCGGTCGGCGAACGTGTACATCTCCTTGGAAACGAGGTCGCTGGTGGCACCCGACGTCCGGGCGAAGACGTCGGTGGCCTCGAACACCGGCGTCTCGACGTACCGGTAGCCGTAGATCTGCGCGAGCGCGGCCGCACGGTCATAGAGCGCGCGCATGCGGCCGCCGTCGGGCGGGAGGAGGTCCTGCGTTCCGCGCGGAGGCGTGAACTCCATCAGCCCAGACCCTGCAGGAACGGGTTCGTAGCTCGCTCCCGCCCCACGGTGGTCTCCGGTCCGTGCCCCGGCAAGGTCCGCAAGGAGTCCGGGAGCCCCAGGAACCGTTCGAGCGAGAGCGCCATCGCGTCCGGGTCGGACTCGGGGAAGTCCGAACGACCGACCGAACCCGCGAAGACGAGGTCTCCGGAGAAGACGAGCACGTCCTCCTCCACCCGGAAACAGGAGGATCCGGGCGTGTGCCCCGGCGTGTGGATCACCTCGATCCGGATGCCACCGAGCGACAACACGTCGCCGTCGGCGAAGGTTCGCAGGTCCGCGGGGGTCTGCAGGCTCTGCCCGGGACGGCCCCACGCGGCGGGGTCGGTGAACGCGAGCGCATCGCTCGGATGGACGTAGACCGGGACGTCCGCGCCCGCGAACACGGCTGCCGCGGCTGCATGATCGACGTGCGCGTGGGTCAGCACCACGGCCACCGGGCGCTTCTGGGCGCTCGCGAGCATCCCGTGCACCGTCCCCGGTTCGAACCCCGGGTCCACGACGACGACATCGGCGGCACCGTCGTTCGCGAGGAGCCAGCAGTTGGTCCCGTAGGGGTTGCGATCGAAGACGTCGAGCCACATGGAGCCGCCATGCTACCGGAGGCCCTGCGGGCAGCCGCTCAGAGGTCGGCCGCGTCCAGGGTCATCGTGAACGGCCCGTCGTTCACGAGCTCGATCTCCATCTCGGCCCCGAACACACCCCGGCCGACCCGGACCCCACGTGCCTCGAGCGCTGTCGCGAACGACTCCACCAGCTCGGCCGCCAGGGCGGGCTCGGCCGCGTCCACGAACGAGGGCCGCCGGCCCTTGCGGGTGTTCGCGTAGAGCGTGAACTGCGAGACGACGAGCACGTCGCCCCCCGCCGCCGCCAGATCGAGGTTCGTCTTGCCCTCCGCGTCGCGGAAGATGCGCAGACCGACGATCTTGTCCGCCAGGCGCTCGGCCTGCCCCGCATCGTCGCCGTGCCCCACCCCCACCAACACGAGGTACCCCAGCCCGATCTCTGACACCACGGCGCCGTCGACACCGACCGATGCTCGCGACACCCGTTGGAGGACGACGCGCACGACTAGCTGATCCAGACGAGCTTGCGTGTGTAGGGCGAACTCAACCGAGCGGCTCCGCCCTTGCCTGCGTCATCGCCTCCGCGATGCCAACGAGGTCAGCCAGGGTCTCGCCTCCATGCCCGATCAAAGAGATCAAGTACCCTTCCTCGATCCAGGAGATGGCCGCGGGCCCGATGTTCCCGTTCGCCTCGCGGCGCTCGGCCGCCTCGGCTGGGCGGCCTCTCAGTTGGATCAAAGTGAACGGCCAGTCGGATCCTTCCGCGCTCGCCTGCTCTTGGACGTCTTCAACGAATCGCTGCTCGGACCTACCTTCCGGGTAGAAGTAGATGATCAGACCATCGAGGTACTTGAACGCCACCGATCCATCCGACGAGCGGAACCATGCGGAGGCTACCCGTGATGAGCGCGCTTCACCGGTCTCCGGCAAGAGCGGGCAACTACCGCAGTGCGATGAGAGCACCGCTTCAGCTTCCTCGGCGGTGTACTGCTGCGCCCCACCGAGGGGGTCCTCTGGCTGGAGAAACTGAGGTATGAGGCTCGCTGAGGGCTGGGCGGTCGGACGTCCAGGCAACGTCACTCCCAGCGCGTACCCGAGCGTGACGGCGAGCGATACAGCAGCTAGCGCCGATCCTGCACGGAGGACTCCTCGACGCGAAGGACTGCGGCGCACGCGTCTCTCGTCCTCACCCATCAGCACACCAGGCGTTGGCACAGTGCTTGGCCCACCACTCCGGTGGGTCGTCCACGTCGTCATACCACCACCACTTCGTGTCATCGTCGATCCATGTGCACTGCATTCCAATCAGCCCAAGGACCTGGATCGGCCTGCCTGTCCAAGTTCCACATGTGCAGCTGGAAATCATCACAAAGCCCGAAAGCTTCATTCCCGGCGACCGCAGCACCGCCCGATTGCATCCTCGACTGGTTGTAGAAACCGAAGTAGAGCTGATCCCGGTACATCTCATACCGCTTGGCGTCGTCACCCTGCGGGTTGTGGGCGATCCGGAAACGGTGGTCGGTGCTCACGCCGAGAGTTCCAGTGCCCGGGTTGCCGGGATTGCCCTCTGATTCGGACCAACTGCCGTTGTACATCTTCGTGGCGAAGACGGTCGGTTCTTCGTCCACGCCATCAGCACCGATCCCGGGGTCGACGATCCACTCCCAACCGAATTCGATGAAGTCGTCGGCCGACTTCCAGAGGTAGATAGTCCGGGTGAGTCCTCGAGAGACCGGGGGGCCGGGTCGATGACGCGCATGTCTACTCGAACTCCATCCATCCCTTGAGGGAAAGAGGCGGCTTCGCTGACTCCCATCGTTGGGATCTCGAACCCGCTGCAAGAACTGCCACCGTGGCCCGCACTCGCTGTCGACCTGGACAACCCGATCCCCATGCCAGCCAGCAGCCCCGCCAACGAAAGCCGCAACAATGAGTCCCGCACGAGGCTGGCCCTGTCTACCGGGTGTGACCTGGGCACTCGAGTCCTCCTGTGAGATAACTCCTCAGCTTGTCCCGTTGACCTCGCCTCGTCAAGCCGACGAGTTGCCTCGTTAGCGTCGCCCGGATGGAGCCGCGCCGTTCGCGACACAGGGACTGTCAGGGTTCAGACGCTACTAGCCTGCTAGGACGGAACCACGCGATAGGCGTCGAACACGCCGTCGACCCGCTTCACGGCCGTGAGGATCGAGGAGAGGTGCCCGATGTCGCCGAGCTCGAAGGCGAACCGGAGCCGGGTGAGCCGGTCCCGGCCGGTGGATGAGTTGGCCGACAGGATGTTCACGTGGTGGTCGGACAGGGCCGTCGCGATGTCGGAGAGCAGACGCGTCCGATCGAGCGCCTCCACCTGGACGGCGACCACGAAGGTGGTCGACTTCCCCTCGGCCCAGGAAACCTCGATGAGCCGCTCGGGTTCACGCCGGAGCGCCTTGACGTTCGGGCAGTCGTCCCGATGCACGGAGACGCCCTGGCCGCGGGTGACGAACCCGATGATGGCATCGCCGGGGACGGGCGTGCAGCACCTGCCGAGGCGGACCCACACGTCGTCGAGTCCCTTCACCATCACGCCCCGCGACACGTCCGGCGGCGAGATCTTCACGGGACGAGCGAGCGGGACCTCCAAGACGTCGCCGTCGGGAGAGTCGCTCACGAGCCGGCTGAGCCGCGCGACCACCGATTGCGGCGAGACGTGCCCCTCCCCGACCGCCACGTACAGGGCGTCGAGGTCCTGGTGGCGGAGGTCCCGGGCCACCTGCTCCAGCGCATCGTCGGTGGCCAGCCGCTTGAGGGGGAGGTTCTGCTTGCGCATCTGCTTCTGGAGCAGCTCCTTGCCTTGGTCGAGCGCGTCCTCGCGGCGCCCCCGCGCGAACCACTGTCGGATCTTGTTCCGCGCGCGCGGCGTGGCCACGAACTGCAGCCAGTCCTGGCTCGGGCCCTCCTCCGCGGACTTGGACGTCAGTACCTCCACTGTGTCGCCGGTCCGCAGCTCGTAGTCCAGCGGGACGAGCTTGCCGTTCACCTTCGTCCCGATGGTCCGGTGCCCGACCTCCGTGTGGATGGTGTACGCGAAATCCACCGGGGTGGCCCCTTGCGGGAGGTTCGTGACGTCACCCCTGGGGGTGAACACGAACACGCGGCCCCCTGACAGGTCGATCCGCAGTCCCTCCATGAACTCGCGGGGGTCGGCCATGTCCTGCAGCCACTCCATCATCTGGCCGAGCCATGCGAGGTCACCCTCCTTCCACTTCGCGCCCTCCTTGTACCGCCAGTGCGCGGCAACACCGAACTGCGCCGTGCCATGCATGTCGCGTGTTCGGATCTGCAGCTCGATCGGCTTCCCCGTCGGACCGACGACCGTCGTATGCAGGGATTGGTACATGTTCGCCTTGGGCATGGCGATGTAGTCCTTGAAGCGGCCGGGGACGGGTTTCCACAGGGCGTGGACGGCGCCGAGGGCTCCGTAGCAGTCGCGGAGCGAACCGACCTGGACGCGGATCCCGACGAGGTCGTGGATCTCCTCGAACTCCTTGCCGCGGATCACCATCTTCTCGTAGATGGAATACAGGTGTTTCGGCCTGCCTTCGACGTCTGCCTTGACCCCGAGCTCCTTCAACTTCTCCCGCAGGGAGGACGTCAACTCATCGATCGTGCGCTTGCGCTCGGTCCGTCGAGCCTCGACGAGTTGCGCGATCTCCTTATACGGACCTGGATGCAGCGTCTTGAATGCCAGATCCTCGAGCTCCCATTTCATCTCTTGGACCCCGAGGCGGTTCGCGAGCGGAGCGTAGATCTCGAGCGTCTGGGTCGCGATCCGATGCTGCTTCTGCACCGGGAGGGCCGAGAGGGTCCGCATGTTATGCAGCCGATCGGCGAGCTTGATGAGCAGCACACGGATGTCACCGGCCATCGCCACGATCATCTTCCGGACGTTCTCGGCTTGCGCCAGCTCGCGCGTCTTGAACTGCAGGCGGTCGAGCTTGGTGAGTCCGTCCACGACCCGAGCGACGTCGTCACCGAACTCGGCCTCGATCCGCTCGATCGTGACCTCGGTGTCCTCGACGGTGTCGTGCAGCAGGGCTGCGATCAGGGTCGTCGTATCCAGCCGGAGAGCGGCCAGGATCTCTGTCACCGCGAGCGGATGCTCGATGTACGGCTCACCGGAGAGCCGGGTCTGACCCGCATGCGCCATCTCGGCGATCGTGTACGCCTGTTCGAGGCCCTTGAGGTCCGCCTTCTGGTTGTACTGACGGACCGTGCGCAACAGCGGCTGGATCGGAGCGAGGGGATCGGTCCCGGAGCGACGCCGGCGCGGGAGCGGCAGGCGAGCCGTGCGCCTCGGGGGCGCTTCTTCCACCCGCACCTCATCCGTTCCATCCACGCGTGGAGCCAGTCTACGCCGCGGATGCGGGCGGCCTGGCGACTCAGTACGTGATCAACGTGAAGAGATCGTAACCGTCGAGCTTCGCGCGGCCGCCCAGGAACGAGAGCTCGATCAAGGTCGCGATGCCGCAGACCATGCCCCCGATCTGCTCCACGAGGGACACCGCGGCCCTCGCCGTGCCACCCGTGGCCAGCACGTCGTCGACCACGAGCACCCGCTCCCCCGGTCTGACGGCGTCCCGGTGGATCTCCAGCGAGGCGGTCCCGTACTCCAGGGCGTACGCCTCCTCGAGGGTCTCGTGCGGCAGCTTGCCCTTCTTCCGAACGGGGATGATCCCCGCTCCGAAGTGATAGGCCACGGGCGCACCCAGGATGAACCCGCGGGCTTCGATACCCACGACCTTGTCGACGTTGCCGCGGCCGAAGTGCACCACGATCAGATCGATGATGGTGGAGAAGGCGATCGGGTCGGCCAGCACCGGCGTGATGTCCTTGTAGATGATCCCGGGCTCCGGGAAGTCGGGCACGTCGCGGATCAGGCTCTTGATCTGCTCGATCTCCACCGGATCACCTCCGCTTGCGCTTGGGCGGCGGCCGCCGCTTGTTCTTGGGTGCAGGACGAGATGGACCTGCCGTCGAGGTCGCGGCTGCCGCCGATCCGGAGGCAGCGACGCCCGCGCCGACGGGGCGCGGCCGGGAAGCCGGAGCCGCCGAAGCACCCCGGCGCCGGTGCAGCACCGTCAGCAGCGGTGCTGCGACGAAGATCGACGAGTACGCGCCGATGGCGACCCCGACGAGCATCGCGAACGCGAAGTCCTTGAGGGTCTCGCCCCCGAACAGCAACAGCGACAGGATGGGGATCACCACGACGAGCGACGTGTTCACCGAGCGCATGATCGTCTGGTTGAGCGAGAGGTTGACCACACCGTCGTACCCGAGGCGGGCGACCATCGCCGGTGATTCGGTGTGCTCCTTGATCCTGTCGTAGATGACGACGGTGTCATAGAGCGAGAACCCGAGGATGGTGAGGATCGCGATGACGGTCTCGGGCGTGACCTCCCGTCCCGTGAGCGCGTACGTACCTCCCGTGATCACGACGTCGTGCACGAGCGCAACGAGTGCGCCCACGGCCATCGACCACTCGAACCGCAGCGTGATGTATGCCGCGATGGCGGCGAGCGCGATCACGAGGCTGATCAGCGCTTGCCGGGAGATGCGCGAGCCCCACGTGGGCCCGATGTCGTCGACGTTGATGTCGCCGACCGCGATCCCGGCCGCATCGGCGAGCGCTTCGCGCAGATCCGCAGCCTCCGGCGTGTCGGCGAGCGAGACGGTCCGGATGGCCACCTCGACCCCGGCATCGGACTCCACCACCTGGACCTCACCCTCGAGCCCGTGCTCATCCAGGATGGCCAGGATGTCCGCCGGCTCGGTGCCGCGCTCCACCGGGTAGCTGATCTGGGCTCCGCCCTCGAAGTCGATCGAGTACTCCAGGCCCGTCCAGACGAGCCCCACCACGGAGAGAACGATCAGCACGCCGGAGAAGGCGTACCACCGACGCTGGTGCTCGACGATCCGGAACGCCGGGACACGATAGCCGCGGTAGACGTCCATGATCCGACGGACGTTCATGGCGCACCCCCCGGAACGTCGCTCGCGACATGGTCGGCCGCCGTGGCCGCGCGCAGGCCGAAGCCCCGCGCCTCCGCCAGCCGCCGGCTGCGCGAGATGAGGAAGACGGTGGGCCGTTTGAAGAACCACACGACGAACAGGTCCAACCCCGTGGCGACGCCGAGCGCGAGCGCGAACCCTCGCACGCTGCTGGCGGCGGTGAGGTACAGGACGGTAGCCGCGATCCCCGTGACGATGTCGGCGGCCACGATGGTGTGGAAGGCTCGCTTGAACGCGGGCTGGATCACCGACCGGGCCGACTTGCCCGAGCGCAGTTCATCCTTCAGCCGCTCGAAGAACACGATGTAGGAGTCCGCCGTGACCCCCAGCGAGATGACGAGACCCGCCACACCGGCCAGGGTCAAGGCGTAGACGTCGTTGGCGAGCGACACGATCGCGAGCGCCAAGACGGCCCAGATCCCCATCCCGAACCACGCGACCACACCCAGGAGCCGGTAGTAGAACAACAGGTAGAGGAAGAGCAGGATCAAACCCGCGATCCCCGCGACCACGCCCTGTCGCAACGACTCCTCGCCGAGCGTCGGGCTCACGGTGCGAACCGACTCTTGGGCCAACTCCACGGGCAGAGAGCCGGCGTTCAGCAGCGTGGCCAGGTCCTTCGCGGACTGCTCCGTGAACCCACCGCTGATCGTGCCCGTGCCCCCCGTGATCGGCTCGTTGACCGTGGGGTTGGACACGACCTCGCGATCGACGACGATCGCGAGCTGGTTCTGCGGGAGGGGCAACGTGTACATCCGGGTCGTGGCCTCCCCGAAGGCGGTCGCTCCGGGGCCGTCGAAGTCGAAATTCACCCGCCACTGGGTGAGTGGGTCGGTCGAGCTGCCACCACCCAACTCGGCGAACGCCCGCTCGATGTTCTCCCCCGTGATGACCACGGGTCCCAGGCGCACCTTCATCACGTTCTGCGGGTCGGTCGCATCGAGGTACACGACCTCCTGCGTGTCGAGGGCGTTGCCGGTGCAGCGAGGGGTGCTCTGCTCCTCGGGCGTGCCGCATGTGAGCTCGAGGCCCTGGAACCGCGGATCTTGCTGGGGGACGATCTCGAGCGTCGGGCGCTCCTCCAGCCTGGCGGTGGTCCCGATGACATCGAGGAGCCGCTGCTGACCGGTTTCGCGTTGGCGCGTGCGAGCCGCATCGTTCTCCCGGAAGCACCCGAGATCCTCCTCGGCACTGCTCAGTACGCAGAACTGCGTGCTCACATGCGTCACCCCGACCCCCGACAGGGCTTCCTCGGCGTCGGACTCGGTCGTGAAGTCGCACGGCAGGCGGTCCGCGTCGGTGAAGTCCAGCTTCTGGAAGGCATCGATCCCCGTCGGCGACGGCGAGGCGGTCGGGGTCGGCGTGGGGGTCGCGGATGACGCGGGGTCGGGGTCGGGCTCGCGCTCGGGTTCGGGGAAGGTCGGCGTCAGACACCACACACGCTCGGTGACGTCGGTCTTCAGGCTCTCCTTCGCTTCGTTGGCCTCGACCGCCGTATCGAAACACAGAGGCTGCGATCCGTCGGCCGACGTCAGGCAGTAGGAGTCGGCCGGGGGCGGCGGGCCCTCGGAGGGCGAAGGCGATGGCGGAACCGAAGGCGTCGGGGTCGGGGTGACGCTCACCGCGGGCTCCACCGTGATCGAGGCCAGCGCGCCATCCGCCTCTGCCCTGCTCGGGTAGCAGTCGAACCGGTCTGCGTCGGTGGTCTCCACACAGACCTTCGAGGCGAGCGACGTGACCTCGAGGCCGTCTGCGGCAGCCTCCGCATCCTCAGCCACCTCGGAGCAGCCGTACACAGCATCGTCGGCTCCCGAGACGCAGGAGAGGTCGGCGTCGCGTTGTTCGATGGTGCTGTCCGAAGCGCCCGGGATCTGCACCTCGATCGTGGCGCCGGACAGGAAGATGTCGGGTTCGCCGACGCCGAAGGCGTCCACGCGCCGCCTGATGTTCTCCAGAGCCTGTTCCATGACGTCGGTCGGGGTACCGGCGGGAGCCGACAAGATCACAGCCACGCCTCCGCGAAGGTCCAGGCCGAGCGTGGGCGACAAGGCGCCGGTCAGGAACCCCACGGAGGCTCCCAGCGTGAGGACGAGGACGAACACGACCGACACCCAGAGGCCGCGCGTGCGCTTCACGCCAACTCCTGCTCGTTCACGACCAGGCGGAAGCGGGCATCCAATCGCTCCGCCGCGTGACGGCACATCTGCATCCGGTTCAGGAAGATCTCGAAGTACTCCATCACTTGACTGATCGACGTGTCGATCGTGAGCTCGAGGCTCACCGTGCGGGCGTCGGAGTCTACCCGCAGGAAGGACTGCTCCACGGCGTAGTTCACGCGATCGTGGATGTCGCGGTCGACAGATGCGGCCCTGCGCACCCTGCTGCGGTGCACGTCGGACTTGTCGGCCAGGATCACCGCGGCGGAGATCGGCGAGACGGCGATGCCCTCGGTCTCCTCGTGGTTCGCGATCGCGGCCACGATCGGCATGAGATCGGCCCCCGGCACCCGCTCACGCAACGCCTCGTACACCATCACCGCGCCCGTTTGCGCGTGCGCGCCGCGGGCGAGCGCGTTCCCGACGTCGTGCAGGTACCCGGCCACGGAGGCCAGCGAGGCCTCGCGTTCGGTGTAGCCGAGACGTGACAACACCTGCAACGAGATGTTCGCCACGAGGTTCGCATGGCGGAAACCGTGCTCGGTGTAGCCCATCGCGTCCATCACGCGATCGGCCGAGGCGATGAGCAGCGAGAGCGCCTCGTCGCCTTGCACGTCCTCCAAGGTGATCGCGGCGAGCCCGGGGTTCGCCTCGAACTCGGGACGGCCGGCGACCGGTTCCTGTCCTTCGGGACTCACGAGCCCAGCGGGCCCTGGGCGTTCTCGTCGCCGGCGTCGTCGTCCTGGGTGAGACGGCGGGAGATCCCGGCGCGGACCATCTTGACCCGCGTCCCGGGCGCGATCTCGAGGAGGATCGTGCCCTCGTCCTCGTCCTCGTCGATGATCCTGCCGAACATCCCCGACGTCGTGAGGATCTCATCGCCGACCTCGGCGGAACGCTGGAGCGACTGCTGGGCCGCCATCTTGCGCTTCTGGGAACGCATGAAAAAGAACATGAGCCCCAGCGGCAGGAGGAAGATCAGGAGGCTGGCGGGGTTGGACTGTGAGGTTTGCGCCAAGGAGGCGATCATGGGAGATCCTTCCGGGATCGGTCGAAGAGCGGAGTCTACCTGCGGCTCCGCATCACAAGGGGAGCCGACCGGGCAGGTCGATCCCCAGGTGACGGTACGCCCGATCTGTCGCGGTGCGGCCCCGTGGCGTTCGCTGCAGGAACCCCAGCTGGAGCAGGTAGGGCTCCACGACGTCCTCGACCGTGTCCGGCTCCTCCCCCACCGCTGCCGCGAGCGTGGACAGCCCCACGGGACCGCCCCCGAACTTCTCGACCACGGCCTGCAAGATCGCGACATCGAGGCGGTCGAGGCCCTGTTCGTCCACCTCGAACATCTCCAATCCGGCGCGGGCCACGTCGGCCGTGACCCGTCCGTCGTGGCGCACCTCGGCCACGTCGCGGACGCGCCGCAGCAGCCGGTTGGCGATCCTCGGGGTGCCGCGCGAGCGTCTGGCGATCTGCTCGGCGCCGCCGGGATCGACGTGCACACCCAAGATCCCGGCGCTCCTGCGCACGATCGCGGCCAGATCGTCCACCGCGTAGTAGTCCAGCCGCGGGCTGAACCCGAACCGTTCACGCAGAGGCAGGGTGATCCTGCCCGGACGGGTCGTCGCGCCGACGAGCGTGAACCGCGGCAGGTCGAGCCGGATCGAGCGCGCGGTGGGCCCCTTGCCGAGCACGACGTCGAGGCTGAAATCCTCGAGCGCCGGGTACAGGACCTCCTCCACGGCCCGCGGCATCCGATGGATCTCATCCACGAACAAGACGTCGCCGTCGCCGAGGTTGGTCAGGATGGCGGCGAGGTCGGAGGGGCGCTCCAGTGCCGGCCCGCTCGTGGGCTGGAAGCCCGCCCCCATCTCGAGCGCCACGATCTGCCCGAGCGTGGTCTTCCCGAGACCCGGCGGCCCGCAGAACAGGAGGTGATCCACGGGCTCGCCGCGCTGCCGTGCGCCGTCCAGCAGCACCATGAGTTGCTCTTTCACCCGGTCCTGCCCCACGAACTCCGGGAGCGAGCGCGGACGCAGCGCGACGTCGAACTCGCGGTCTTCCGGTGAGAGGGCGTCGGCCTCGATCAGTTCATCGAACGCGTCATCGGGCACGGCGGTCATCGTCCCACCTTCTGCAACGCCTCACGCAAGAGAGCCTCGACCTCCCGGCCGTCGGGCTCGACATCGGCCAAGGCCTGCGAGGCCTCCACGGCCGTGAGACCGAGCGCGAGGAGTGCCTCGCGGACATCGACGAGCGGCCCGGTGACGATCGGATCGGCGCTCCCGCCGAGCCGATCGCGGAGGTCGAGCACCACGCGTTGGGCGACCTTCCTGCCGACGCCCGGCACCACCGTGAGGGCCTCCGCATCCCCGGCCACGACCGCACGCCGGATGGCGTCGGGACGCAAGGCGGACAGGAAGCCGAGTGCGACCTTCGGACCCACGCCGTTCACCCCGGTGAGCAGGTCGAAGAACGACCGCTCGTCGGTGGTGGCGAAGCCGTAGAGCGTCATGGAATCCTCGCGGACGACCATCCTGGTCTGGATGCGGGCACGCCCGCCGGCCGGCACCGACGCCAGGACGCTCGTGGGGACGATCACCTCGTATCCGATGCCCCCGACGTCCATGACGACGTGCGCAGCGGTCTTCTCGACGATCTCGCCCTCCAGGAACGAGATCATCGGGCACCCGCACGCGCCGCGATGCCTCGCATCTTCATCCCCAGCAGGTGGGTGAGCGCCACCGCCACGGCGTCGGCGGCATCGGCCTGCGTGGGCACGTCGCGGAGTCCGTGCACGCGCGCGAGGGCGTGCTGCACCTGTTGCTTGTCCGCGTTCCCCATCCCCGTGATCGCCTGTTTCACCTCGTTGGGACCGTACTCCTCCACCGTGAGACCGGCCTCCGCGGCGACCAGCATGGCTGCGCCTGTGGCTCGCGCCACCTGGAGCGCGCTCACCTGGTTCCGGCTCCATGCCACGCGCTCCACCGCGACCGCGCCGGGCCGGTGCTCGGCGATGGCCGCGCGCATGACCTCGGCCATGCGCCGGAGCCGCTCCGCGTCCGGCGTGCCCGCCGGGGTCAGGACGGCTTCACACCAGATGAGCATGGAGGTTCGGTCGCGCCGAGCGACAACGGCGAGCCCGCACCGGGCCACGCCGGGGTCCACCCCGAGCACGACGGAATCGAACATCTGTTCGCTGGAGTCTAGGCGCCCGCGCCGCACCGGGCAACGACCGCGTTACAGGGAGGCCATGACCTCCTCGGGGATGTCGAAGTTCGCGTAGACGTTCTGGACGTCGTCCAGGTCTTCGAGGGCCTCGATCAGGCGAAGGACCTGCGCCGCCTCCGATCCGTCGACGGGGATGCTCGACTGGGGCTCCATCGACAGGTCCGAGGAAGAGATGGTGATCCCGGCCGCTTCGAGCGCAGCCCGGACCGTGGTGAAGTCAGATGGTGCGGTCACCACGTCCCACGACGACTCGGAGTCGCGCAGGTCTTCGGCGCCGCTCTCGAGCGCGATCTCCAGCAGGCGTTCCTCGTCGGGCGCGACCGCCTTCTCGACCACGATCACACCCTTGCGCGTGAACTGCCAGGCGACGACCCCGCTCTCCCCCAGGTTGCCGTTGTTCCGGGTGAAGGCGTGGCGGATCTCCTGCGCAGTGCGGTTGCGATTGTCCGTGAGCGCCTCCACCAGCAGGGCGATCCCGCCGGGCGCGTACCCCTCGTAGACGACCTCCTCGTACCGCTGGCCGTCGCCGAGCTCGCCCGTTCCGCGTTTGATCGCACGCTCGATGTTGTCTCCGGGCACCGAGAACGACTTCGCCTTCTCGACCGCAGAGGCCAGGGTCATGTTCGCGTCGATGGTGCCGCCGCCCTCGCGCGCCGCGACCTCGACCGCGCGCAGGAGCTTGGCGTACATGTTCGACCGCTTCGTGTCGGTGGCTTCCTTCTTCCGTTTGATGGTGGCCCATTTGCTGTGACCGGACATGGCTACACCTTCCTCAGGAAGTACTCGTGCAGGCCCGTCTCGCCGACGAGCTCCGGATGGAACGACGCCGCGACCAGGTTCCTTTGCTCCAGCACCACCGGGTGCCCCTCGAGCGAGGCGAGCACGTCCACCTCCGGGCCGATCTCTTCGATCCACGGTGCCCTGATGAAGACGCCGCGCACGCGATGCTCGATCCCGCGTATCGCCAGAGCCGATTCGAAAGAGTCGACCTGCCGGCCGTAGGCGTTGCGCCGCACGGTCACGTCCAGCCCGCCGAAGAGCGGCTCACCCCCATGCACGCGGACAGCGAGCACGATCATCCCTGCACATGTCCCCAGGACCGGCATACCCTCGGCGATGCGAGCGCGCACCGGTTCCACCAAGCCGTAGGCGTGCGCCAGCTTGCCTATCGTGGTCGACTCGCCACCCGGGATGACGAGCGCCTGCACGTCCGCCAGATCGTCGACCGTGCGGACCTCGCTCGGCGTCGCGCCCATCGCCTCCAGGATGCGAACGTGCTCCCGGAAATCTCCCTGGAGGGCGAGGACCCCGACCTTCACGATGGTCAACCTCTGTGACGGTCGCCGCTACCAGCCGCGCTCGGCCAGGCGTGTCTCGAGCGTCGCGATCTCGAGGCCCTTCATCGGATCGCCGAGGCCGTGCGACAGCTTGGCGAGCACGTCGGGATCCTGGAAGTGCGTCGTCGCCTCGACGACCGCGCGGGCCATCGTGGCAGGGTCTTCGGACTTGAAGATGCCGGACCCCACGAACACGCCGTCCACGCCGAGCTGCATCATCAGCGCCGCGTCCGCGGGTGTGGCGATCCCGCCAGCGCTGAAGTTCACGACCGGCAGCTTCCCCTGCTCGGCGACGATCCGCACCAATTCGACCGGCGCTCCGAGCTCCTTCGCCCGGGACACGTACTGCTCGGGGCGGAGCGTGGTGCACTCGGCGATCTCGCGCAGGATGGCCCGCTCGTGACGGACGGCTTCGACGACGTTGCCCGTGCCGGCCTCGCCCTTCGTGCGGATCATGGCCGCACCTTCGGCGATCCGGCGGAGCGCCTCGCCCAGGTTCCGCGCGCCGCACACGAAGGGCACCGCGAACGCCCACTTGTCGATGTGGAACTCCTCGTCGGCCGGGGTGAGGACCTCGGACTCATCGATGTAGTCGACCCCGAGCGATTGCAGGATCTGCGCCTCGACGAAGTGACCGATCCTCGCCTTGGCCATGACCGGGATGCTCACGACCTGCTGGATCTCCTCGATCTTCGTCGCATCGGCCATGCGCGCGACGCCCCCGTCCCGGCGGATGTCCGCGGGGACACGCTCGAGCGCCATCACGGCGCACGCGCCGGCATCTTCGGCGATCTTGGCCTGGTCCGCGGTGGTGACGTCCATGATGACGCCGCCCTTGAGCATCTCCGCCAGGCCGGACTTCACGGTGAACGTCCCGGTCTCGCGCTGCATGGGTACCTCCTGGTACGTGGCTGGATCCCCAGTCTACCGCCGCGCTCTGGCGCGGCGGTGG
>JBBDHX010000015.1:9152-37952 GCA_040880745.1 Actinomycetota bacterium | reverse complement strand
GCCGGTGGCTCGGAGAGCAGTCTCTTCCATCGGCTGCTCTGGAGCCATTAGGTCCGCTACGGCTGGACACCGCAGACGGCGCAAAGGTCCCGCAGCGCCGCGTTGAACCGATCCGGTGCCTCCAGGTTCGACAGGTGCCCGGCTCCTTGCATGACCTCCAGCCGGGCTCCCGGGATCTGGTGGCTCATGGGGGCCGAGACCGCCGGGGGGATGAGGGTGTCCAGGTCTGACGTGATGACGAGGGTCGGGACCCCGATCCCGGGCAGGTCGGCGGTGGAATCGGGGCGTGCGGCCATCCCCAGCGCCGCCGCGGCGATCGCCCCGGCGCTCTGATCCGCGATCCACCCACGCACGGTCTCCGCGAGCACCGCGGGCGCGCGGACACCGAGCAGGGGCGGTGGGCTCGCCGCGAGCACGTTGCCCTCGCGCCGCAGGCGTCGTGCCAGCGCCAGCCGGGCCTCTCGTGCATCCGGCGTGTCGGCCGATGCCCGGGTGTTCGCCAGGACCAGGCCCGCGATCCGGTCCGGTGTTCGCCGCCACAGCTCGAGCGCAACGTAGCCACCCATCGACAGACCGCAGACCACCAAGCGCTCGAGCCCGGCGTCGTCCGCGGCTCGCAGGCATCGATCGGCAGCTGCCTGCATCGAAGTCACGCCTTCTGGAGGCGGATCCGATCCGCCGAACCCCGGCAGGTCCGGCGCGATGGTGTTGGGCCCCAGCCGCTGGCCGTCCCACATCCGATGGTCCACGGGGAACGCATGGATCAGGAGCAAGCCGTCGCTCATCGCACGGCCTTCGCGTTCGGACCGATGACCACCGGGAGAGCGCCCGGCAGGACCTCGAACACCGCCGGTGCGGGCGCCACCCGCTCGCCGTCGGCGTAGACCATCACCCGGCGGTCGGCTTCGACGGAGATCCGCCGCGCGCGGCGCATGGTGACGGCGGGGTGCCGGACGTGGGTCCCGCGGAACACCCTGGGGAATGCCCGCAGGAAGGCGGGTTTCGACAAGGTCCGGAGCAGGCAGACATCGGCGATGCCATCGACCACCGAGGCATCCGGCGTGACCTTCATGCCGCCGCCGTAGCTGATCGCGTTGCCGATGACCACGAGCATGTGCGGACCCTCGACGACCTCACCGTCCAGCTCGATGCGGAACGTGGCCGGGGTGAAGCGCGAGAGCGTCTTCACGAGCGCCACGATGTAGGTCCCGGTCCCCCCCAGATCGAGTCGCATCGCGTTGGCGGCCTCGTTCACCTCGGAGTCGAAACCGCATCCTGCGATGTTCACGAAGTGCCGGACCTCGGCGCCCGCTGTCACCTTGATCACGTCGATCGACGCCGTGACACCCTGTGCGAGCGCACGGACGGCCGCGTCCATCGTGGGCACGCCGATGGAGGATGCGAAATCGTCCGCCGTCCCTGAGGGCAACACCGCGAGCGCGGCTCCGGTCCCCAGCAGACCGTTCGCGGCCAGGCTCGCGGTGCCGTCACCGCCGAGCGCGGCGACGATGCTCGCGCCCCCGGCGGCCGCCCGGCGAGCGCGCTCCTGCAGGTCGGGGCCGGACTCAGCCAGCTGGATCTCATGCGCGACACCGGCGGCGTGCAGGAGCCGGTCTACCTTCCCGATGAGACGGCCGGCCTTCCCCCTGCCCGCCGTCGGGTTCGCCACCACGACGATCGGTGGGTCCGGCGCCGCCATGGTTCAGGGTTGGAGTCCCGCGGCCGTGACGACGCCCACGGTGGCCAAGCTCAGCCGGAACTTCCGATGGGCGTCGCCCAGGAGCGCGTCCGCCGTCGCGAGGGACTCCGTCGCCCGCTCGATGAGGGTCGCGCGCAGGTCCTCGTCATCCGTGCCGATCGCCAGGGTGACGAGCAACGTCGCGGTGCGGAAAGCACGGAAACTCTCGATGTACTCCAGACGCGAGGTGAGGATCGAGTCGGCCTCGGCGGCCTCGAACCCCTGCCCGGTGATCTCCCCCGACAGGTCGTAGTCCTCCAGATCGTTCGCGGCCCCCTCGAAAGCCTCGGCGGTCGCGCTCAGGTCCGGCACCGTGACCGATGTGTCCGTGCCGCGCTTGAGATCCTTCAGCGCCGCCCGCAGGGACGTACCGACGTCGGGCGGACTCGGATCTCGCAACGTGCCGAGCGTGCCGATCTGCGACTCCACCTCGGCCTGCCACGACTGGAGGATCAGCTGCTTCTGGGTGAGCTCGGCGGCAGCACGCTGCTCCTCATCGGATGTCCGCAGGCCGTTCGTCAGCCAGATCGCGAACAGGTAGACGCCCAGACCCAGCAGGAACGCTGCCGTCACGGCCACCCAGCGTCGCTGCGCGAACGGGACCGGGATGGGGACGGGGTCGCGCCGAGGCGGACGGGCCACGGCCTTGCTCTTGGTCTTCCCCTTGCCTCTGATCGCCATCTCAGTCCTCTCGACCCCGAACCAGGGAACGGCCGATGATGATAGACGCCTCGTAGAACAGGTACATGGGGATCATCATCGCGAGCATCGACACGATGTCGGTCCCCGGGGTGATGACCGCGGCGATGACCGAGATCCCCAGGATCGCGTGACGGCGGTAACGCCCGAGCGTCCGCGGGCTGACCACGCCGACCAGCTCCAGGAACACCAAGACCACCGGGAACAGGAACGACAACCCGAACGCGAGGGTGACGAGCGTGACGAAACCCACGTAGCGATCGACGGTCAGTGTCGGAACCACGGATTCCCCGGCGAAGCCCAGCAGGAAGTCGAGGCTCTTCGGGAGCACGAAGTACGCCAGCACTCCACCGGAGAGGAACAGGATGAACGATGACGTCACGAAGGGGATCGACCACCGCTTCTCACGCCCGGTGAGCCCCGGCGCGATGAACATCCAGAGCTGGAACAGCACCACCGGCATCGCGATCGCCAGACCCAGGAACAGCGTGGTCTTCATCCGCACGCTGAAGCCGTCGAACGGGCCGAGGAACGTGAGGGCGCAACCCGAGGCCGGCGCCTGCTGCGGGTGGGTCAGGAGGAAATCGCAGAACGGCCGGCGAACGAGTTCGATGAACGGGTTCCACAGGAACCACCCGATCACCGCGCCGACCGCGAGCGCGTACATGGCGTAGATGACGCGCTTGCGCAGTTCCGTGAGGTGCTCGACGAGCGTCATGGTGCCCTCGCGGGCTTCCTCGTCGCGGCGGCGGCCGGGGAGAAACCTCATGCGATCAGGACCTATCCGGCCGTGTCGCTCGGTGAGGAGGGCGGCGGGCCGGTCCCCTCGTCGAGAGCCGGCGAGGTCTCGGGCAGCACGGCCTCGCGCGTTGCCTGAGTCTCGGCCGCGGCGGGCGCGGGACGCGGCGTACGGTGCACGGCCGGAGCGGTCGGGGAAGATGGGCGGCGCGGCGTGGACGTCTTGGGCTCATCCAGGTCGAGCTTCGCGATCCCCTTGACTTCGTCCTGGACCTTGCGGAACTCGCGCAGCCCCTTGCCGATGGTGCGTGAAAGCTCGGGCAGCCGCTGGGGTCCCACGACGATGAGCGCCACGATCAGGACGAGCAGGAGTTCCTGGGGACCGATGTTGAGCATGTTGGGTCCCCCGAGTTTACCGCCGCGGCACTCCTCGGCCCTTCAGCGAGATCCGCGAGGTCCTCTCCGACGCCTGGGACGAGTCGCGGCCGATGTCGGCGAGCAGGACACCGGCCTCCTCCCCCAGGCGGGAGGCGGCGCGTCCGAGCAGCAGCGCATGGCGGATCAACGCGATCACGAACGCCGCGAACAGGACCGTCGTGGTGAGCGCGACGACGAACCAGACGAGGACCCAGGTGGCCATGCGAAGAGCCTACACACGGCCTGCGGTGCGGACTACTGGCCGCCGCTGCTGGCGAGGAACTCACGGATGTACGTGTCGTCCTCCAGCAGGTAGTGGAACTCGATGAGATCATCGGCGGAGATCGGCGGCCCCAGGTCACTCCTGAGCTCGCCCACCTCGTCGAAGAGCTCGGGGTGCGGCGGGGTCTCGAACCCTGCTTCGCCGGGATCGATATCCACGCCGGCAGAGACCAGGAGAGCGACGATCTTCCGGTCCGCGCGCTTCTCGACCGCGTCCTCGCAGGAGGGGCACGTGAATCGGTACGAGCCTTCGCGGCCGTTGGACCGAACCGACAGCGAGATCGCGTCGGGTCCCATGTCTACCTCGCCACAGCGCGGGCACGTCGTCCGGATAGTGGTCATCTCACCTCCGAACATCGGTCAACCCCCTCGCGGGCTTGAGCGCCAGCCGAAGGTCCTTCAGACCCGCGTGTACGGCGCCAACGCCCGGGATGCAAGGTCCCGGACCAGGTCCGGCAGCTCCGGAGGGTCGAGCGCCTCTGCATCGGGGCCCAGACGGAGAAGGAGCCGCGCGATCTGCCCGAGGTCCCCCGTCAGGAGCGTGGTCTCCACGGCACCCTGACCGAGCTCCTCCGACCGTGTCGTGGCGTAGTACTCGGTGACCCAACGGGCGTTCGCGCTCAGTCTCAGACGAACCGATACGTCCCGGGGTCCCGGCGTGTAGAGGGGACGCCCGGCACCTCGTAAACCACGTGCGGTGAAGTTCTCCCCGGTCTCCCGCAAGTCCAGGATCCGGTCAACGCGCAAGAGACGCTCGCCGCCGGCACCCGTGTCCCATACCACCACGTACCAGCTCCCCATGTCGGCGAACACGGCCTCGGGATCGACGGTGCGATCCGAACGATCCCCGGCGGCGTCGACGTAGGCGATCGTCACCCTCGCACGATGTTCCACGGCCGCACGGACAGCTTCTAGACGCGCGGGCGCCTCGCCGCCACCGGCCGACACCAGTGCGCTCTCGCCCAGCGCTCCGTCCAGCTTCGCGACGGCCGAGGCCAGCTCGACCACCTCGGGGACACCGGGGGTGGCGAGCAGTTCGGCGGCACGCAGGCGCACGGCCAGGGCCTCCTGGCGGGTGAGACGAAGGGGCCTCCCGAAGTGCTCGGCCATCCGGACCCAGACCGTGTCGTCGTCGTCGATCTCGACGTCGATCAGATCGCCGGGCAGGTACGGAGGAAGCCCCGCCATCTGCACCAGTTCCAGGTCGCGTCGGAGCCTGCTCGCCGGGACGTCGAACAGCCGTGCGGCCTCCCCGAGCGTCGTCCCGGGATGCTTCACGAGGTACGGCACGACCACCAGGATCCGGCCGAGCCGTTCCGCCGTGGTAGGCACCGTCCGCTTGCGCTCAGGCACCCGCGATGGCCTCCAGGCGCGCTCGCATACGCTCGCGTAGCGACGCCGGCTCGAGGACCTCCGCGTCGGGACCGTACTGCAGGAGCGCCCCAGCGGCCGAGTCTTCGTCGGCCACGGGGATGCGGAGGAACACGCGCCCGTCCGCAGCCGGACCGACATCCTGTGCGCCTGCGAAGGATGCGAGGGCGAGGGCGCCTGCCCCCGGAGCGAAGGCGACCAGAGCGGTCTCGGCCGTCGAGGCCGCCCACGGACCGGCCTGGACGTGCTCGGCCGCGTGGAAGCCTTCCGGCGCGGCGGACCCCTCCCCCGCGTCCTCCGGATCGGAGGTGCATCGCGAGAGCCGGAAGGCGCGGATCTCATCGCGCTCGCGATCGAGCCCGACCAGATACCAATGACCGCCCCGGAACACGACGCCGTGCGCGTCCACGTCGCGGTCGGCGACCTCTCCCCTGGCGTTGCGGTAGCCGAAGCGGACCCGTCGGTGGCCCTCAGCAGCGGTCGCGGCCAGCCCGACCCGTTCTCCGCTCGAATCAGACGCTGCGATCAATGGGCTGCCGCCGAGCCCGGTGAGCATGCCTCCCTCGGCGCCGTACAGGAGTTTGCGAACGCCGGCGGAGGCGCCCTGTGCCTGCGTACCGCTCTGCGCCGCAACGAACAGAGCCGTGATCTCCTCGGGGGTGAAGCTGATCTCCGGGGCGTAGTACACCTCCTTGCGGATCACGTAGCCCTGCTCAGTAGCCCAGACGTCCGTATCGACCAGTTCGACCGGGACGCCGTACTCGCGCAGCGTGTCCTTGTCGCGCTCGAACTTCCGTTTGGCGGAGTCGCGGTTGTCCCCGCCGTAGCCCTCCATGCGTTCCGCGATCTCTTCGAAGGTGAGCGGCTGTCTCGTCTCGAGCAGCATCCCCACCAGGTTCAGGAGGCGCTCGAGCGGGTCGATGGGGTCGTCGACGGGCATCGTGGCGCATCATAGCCGCGCCATGTTCTGCGCCCGGGGAACGCCGTGATCCGATGGATCGAAGAGCC
Source organism: Actinomycetota bacterium (assembly GCA_040880745.1). Lineage (GTDB taxonomy): Bacteria > Actinomycetota > UBA4738 > UBA4738 > HRBIN12 > AC-51. Next base: position 31,699 of record JBBDHX010000015.1, on the reverse strand, counting down.
TGACGGGTGGTGGACCGCCGAGGCGGAGATCCGCATCGGCGTGCAGCGGCACCCCGTTCGCGTGCCCCTCGGGCCGCTCGCAGCCGCCCCCGACCCCGGCGGCCTCCGTCGGTCGCCCGTGGTGGTCGTGGGAGCCGCCTACGTCTCGTTCACGTGGGCGGGCGCTCTGCGTGCCGGACGGGCTCCCTCGATCGGACTCCTCGCCGCTGATGAAGGGCATCCCGGTTCGCAGATGCTCGGCTCCGTGGCGGGGGGTGCGGAGATCGTGGTCGTGCCAGACGGCGGGCCCGGAACACTCACCGCGGCACGGGCGCTCGACGGCAGACCCGTCATCCCGGCGCCCCTGCGGACCCCTTCTATCCTCGGAAGCCTCGACGTCGACGTCCATATCGCCGTGCCATCCGTCGAGGATCCTCACCGCGAAACCATCCGTGCGATCCTGGCTCCCCTGGAACTCGAACGCATGCATCACCTCGTGGAGGTGGACCCCGCCCCCGCGTTCGAAGAACTCGGGCTCGACATGCAGGAAGCGTCGCTGGACGAGCTCGCAGCCGGGTCCGCCGGCGTGCTCTGCGGTCGTCTGGCCGCGACGAACCGCCGCTGGCGGGCCGGCCTGTGAGGCTCACATGTGAGCGATCAGCTGTTCCACGCGCTCGTCGGTGGACTTGAACGGGTCCTTGCACAAGACGGTGCGCTGCGCCTGGTCGTTGAGCTTCAGGTGCACCCAGTCCACCGTGTAGTCGCGGCGCTTCGCCTTCGCCTGACGGATGAAGTCGCCCCGGAGCTTGGCGCGCGTGGTCTGCGGCGGTTCGCGCATCCCCAGAGACACGGCATCGTCGTCCACGACGCGATCCACCTTCCCCGCCTTCTCCAGGATGTAGTAGAGGCCGCGAGCGCGGTTCACGTCGTGGTAGGCGAGGTCGAGGAGGCCGACCCTCGGCGACGCGAGCGTGAGGTCATGCTTGGCCATGTAGCGGTCGATCAGGAAACGCTTCGTCACCCAGTCCACCTTGCGAACGAGGCGCTCGGGGTCATCGGCTCGCAGCGCGTCGAGCGCCCCGGCCCACTCGGCGAGGAGCAACGTGGCCGTCTCGTCCGCACCGCGGCGCTCGATGAAGCGGGACGTCTTCTCCAGGTACTCGGTCTGAAGCTCCAACGCCGACAGCTCCCGGCCGTTCGCCAGCCGGACCTTCCGCGTGCAGGTCACATCGTGGCTGATCTCTCGGATCGCGCGGATCGGGTTCTCGAGCGTGAGGTCGCGCATCACGGTGTTGGACTCGACCATGCGGAGCACCAGGTCGGTGATCCCCACCTTCATGAAGGTGGTCCATTCGCTCATGTTCGAGTCCCCGACGATCACGTGCAGGCGCCGGTAGCGCTCGGCGTCGGCGTGGGGCTCATCGCGGGTGTTGATGATGGGCCGGCTGCGCGTGGTGGCGCTGGAGACCCCTTCCCAGATGTGCTCGGCGCGCTGGGCCAAGCAGTACTGCGCCCCACGGGGTCCGTGCAGCACCTTGCCGGCGCCGCACCAGATCTGACGCGTCACGAAGAAGGGGATCAGCACATCGGCCATCCGTGCGAACTCGCCGTGTCGGGCCACCAGGTAGTTCTCGTGACACCCGTAGGAGTTCCCCGCCGAGTCTGTGTTGTTCTTGAACAGGTAGACGTCCCCCGAGATGCCCTCCTCGTGCAGGCGCATCTCCGCCGCCGCGAGCAGGTGCTCCAGGATGCGCTCCCCCGCCTTGTCGTGCGCAACCAACTCGCGGACGTCGTCGCACTCGGGCGTCGCGTACTCGGGATGGGAGCCGACGTCGAGGTACAGACGCGCGCCGTTCTCCAAGAACACGTTCGACGAACGGCCCCAGTGCACCACGCGCCGGAAGAGGTAGCGCGCGACCTCGTCGGGCGAGAGCCGGCGTTGCCCCCGGAACGTGCACGTCACGCCGTACTCGTTCTCGAGCCCGAAGATGCGCTTGTCCATCAGGCGACCAGCCTATGCCCGCCTGCTCACAACGACGGCAGGTTCAGACCGCGAGAGCCGACTCGATCTCGCCGGGGTCGAGCCTGCGGAACTTCCTTCGCTGAGACGTCGATCGCTCGAGCACGCCGGCCTCGATCTGGTCCGCGGGGATCCGGCGGGTCTCCGGTGTGGTGCCCAAGGCCTCCACGGCCGAGCGCACCGCGGTGGGGAGGTCCCAACCTTCCTGGAACCGCCCACGCAGGGTCTCGCCCAGCTCCTCGGCGTGCCCACCCATCGCGATGCAGCCGTGCTCGTCGTTCACCGAACCATCGAACAGGATGTGATAGATCGCGTTCCCGCCGTCCTCACCGTCCACCTCGCCCACGAGCAGCTCGATCTCATATGGCTTCATCTGCTGCGTGAAGATCGAGGAGAGCGCTTGGGAGTAGGCGTTGGCCAGGTCGCGCGCCTTCACGTCCTCTCGTCCGTACTGGTAGCCGCGAAGGTCGGCGTGGCGGATCCCGGCGATCCGGAGCTCCTCGAACTCCGAGTACTTGCCCACGCCGGCGAACGCGATCCTGTCGTAGACCTCGCTGATCTTGTGCAAGGTTGCACTCGGGTTCTCCGCGATGAACAACAGGCCGTCGGCGTACTCCAGCCCGATGACAGAGCGCCCGCGCGCGATGCCTTTGTGCGCGTACTCGGAGCGATCCTTCATCAACTGCTCGGGTGCGACGTAGGGCATGAAGCTCATGAGGCACTCCGTTCCGCCAGGACCGCCTCGACCGCCCCGGCGACCTCGGCCTCATCCACATCGTGGGCGCCCTCGCCCGTCACGGTCATGACGATGGGCCAGATGCCCCGGCTCACGTCCGGCCCGCCCGTGGCGGCGTCGTCCTCGGCAGCGTCGATCAGGGCTTCGACGGCCACGCGGACAGCCTCTTCCCGCGTGAGCCCGGCCTTCCACCGCTTCTTGAGCGAGTTCTTCGCCGGCTGCCCGCCCGAGCCTGTCGTCTGGAAGTCGTCCTCTTCCCAGCGGCCGCCGGTGGCGTCGTAGTAGAAGATGCGGCCCTCGGCACGGCGAACGTCGTAGCCCCCGAACAGCGGGACGACCACCAGTCCCTGCATGGCCATCGGGAAGTTGCTCCTGATCATCTGGGCCAGCCGGTTCGCCTTGCCTTCGAGCGAGAGCCGGTCACCGGTGATCTTCTCGTAGTGCTCCAGTTCCAACTGGAAGAGCTTGACCATCTCGATGGCTTGGCCGGCAGCTCCTGCGATCGCGATCACCGAGTGCGCGTCGGCAGCGAACACCTTGCGCATCTTCGGGTCCGCGATGGTATGCCCCGAGGTCGCCCGTCGATCACCCGCCACGACGATCCCCTCGGCGAACTTCAGACCGAGCACGGTGGTGCCGTGCGGGATGGACAGATCAGACGTCGTACCCGCCGCGGGCAGTGCTTCTGGACGTTCACGTCGGACGAGGTCCACGAACGAGGGGCTCGCCCCGAACGGCGTTCCTGCCGGCAACCGCACCGGGTCGCTCACTGGCCGCCCTTCTGGACGTAGGACTTCACGAACTCCTCGGCGTTCTCCTCCAAGACGGTGTCGATCTCGTCGAGGATCTCATCCATCTCGTCCTTCAGTTCGGAGGCCTTGGATGAGCCTTTGACCTGACCGGCATCGCCGGCCGTGTCGTCGCCGCCTCCGCCGCTCTTCTTCTGGATGCGCTTCTGTTCCTGCTCGGGCACGGCACCGCTCCTTTCCGCGCTCGGATACTACCCCCGACCCGGGATGGGGCTGGGATCAGCCCTGGAGCCGGTCCACCAGGGCCGCCGCGTCTTCGCATGCCTCGAGGAGTTCCTCGACCTGGGCGCGGGTCCCGCGCAGAGGCTCGCGCATCGGGATCCGCTGGAGCGCGTCGCGGCCTGTGTCGAGGATGAGCGAATCCCACGACGCCGCGGCGATCGCATCGGGGAACCGACGGATGCACCGGCCCCGGAACCATGCCCGTGTGTCCTCGGGTGGATCGTCGATCGCTCTGTCCACCTCTTCGTCGGTGGTGAGGCGTTCCACCTTCCCCGAGGCGGCCAGACGCTGGTACAGGCCCTTGTCGCGGCGAACGTCGTGGTACTGCAGATCGATGGCGCGCAGCTTGGGGTCTGACCACGCCAGCTCGTCGCGCTCCCGATATGCCTCCAGCAGCCGTTGCTTCGCGACCCAGTCCAGCTGCCGATGCAGGCCCGAGGGGTCCTCAGCCAGGCCGGTCAGGACCTCCTCCCATCGCTCGAGCACCGCCCGGTTCGCCGGCGTGTCGTCCTCGCGGTCGACGTACTTCCTCGCCAGCTCGAGGTACTCGCCCTGCATCTGCAGCGCAGACAGGCGGCGGCCGTCGGAGAGCTCGACCCCGGCCGCGAGGGTGAGGTCGCGGCTGATGGCATGCATCGCGGCGACCGGACCGGCGACCGTGAGATCGGGCAAGAACCCGTCTTCGATCATCTTCAGCACGATCGACGTGGTGCCGACCTTCAGGAACTGCGCTACCTCACACATGTTCGCGTCGCCGACGATGACATGCAGACGGCGATACTTCTCCGGGTCTGCGTGCGGCTCATCGCGGGTATTGATGATCGGGCGCTTCAGCGTGGTCTCCAGGCCGACCTCGGTCTCGAAGAAGTCGGCTCGCTGCGTCAACTGGTACCCGGCGCGTCCACGTTCGTCCCACTGCCCCTCGAACCCCACCTTCCCCGCACCGGTGAACACCTGGCGTGTCACGAAGAACGGCGTCAGGTCGCGCACGATGTCGCCGAACGGCACGGCCCGATCCACGAGGTAGTTCTCGTGCGTCCCGTAGGAGTTGCCCTTCCCATCGCTGTTGTTCTTGTAGATCGACAGGGCGGGCGCGCTCGGCATCTCCTGGATCAGGAGTTCCATCGAGCGCTCCAAGATCCGCTCGCCCGCCTTGTCGTGCACGACCAGGTCACGCGGGTCCAGGCATTCGGGCGTGGAGTACTCCGGGTGGGCGTGATCGACGTAGTAGCGAGCCCCGTTCGGCAGGATCACGTTCGCCAGACCGAGATCCTCGTCCGTGCCTTCGCGCCCCGGCAACGGATCGAAACCGCGCGCATCGCGCAGCGGTGACTCGTCCTCGTAGTCCCAGCGGATGCGCCGGAGCGACCCCGCGTAGGCGGAGATGAGCATCGAAGAAGCGAGGACCGGGTTGAAGTCGGGCTGGCCCACCGCCGAGATGCCGTACTCGGTCTCGGTCCCGACGACCTTCGGGATGGCCATGCGGGCACTGTACCCCGGACTAGAGGTACTGGCCTGCGTTCACACGCTCGACCTGACGGCCGTCGCCGTCGTGGCCCAAGAGCGTGCGGACGTACACGATCCGCTCGCCCTTCTTGCCGGAGATCCGGGCCCAGTCATCGGGGTTCGTGGTGTTGGGCAGGTCCTCGTTCTCCTTGAACTCGTCGCGGATCGCCCGCTGCAGGTCCTCGCCCCTGATGCCCTTCTCCCCGGTGGAGAGGAAGCGCTTGATCGCGTCCTTCTTGGCGCGACGCACGATGTTCTCGATCATGGCCCCGGAGTTGAAGTCCTTGAAGAACAGGACCTCCTTGTCGCCGCTGGCGTAGGTGACCTCGAGGAACCGGTTCTCGTCGCTGGGCGCGTACATACGGTCGATCGTCTTCTCGATCATGCGACGGCATGCCGCTTGGACGTCGCCGCCGAAGCGCTCGATCTCGTCCGGGTGGATGGGAACGCTGCCGTGCAGGTACTTGCTCATGATGTCGGAGGCCTGCGCGGCATCCGGGCGCTCGATCTTGATCTTCACGTCGAGGCGGCCGGGGCGCAGGATGGCGGGGTCGATCAGATCCTCGCGGTTGGATGCGCCGATCACGATCACGTTCTTCAGGGTCTCGACGCCGTCGAGCTCGGACAGCAGCTGCGGGACGATGGTGGACTCGACATCGGAGGAGATGCCCGTGCCCCGCGTGCGGAAGATCGAATCCATCTCGTCGAAGAAGACGATCACCGGCAGACCCTCCTCGCTGCGCTCTTTCGCACGCTGGAAGATTTGGCGGATCTGCCGCTCGGTCTCACCGACGTACTTGTTCAGCAGCTCGGGGCCCTTCACGTTGAGGAAGTACGAGCGGGCGTCCTCACGCCCCGTCCGCTCGCGGACCTTGTCGGCGAGCGACTTGGCCACCGCCTTCGCGATGAGCGTCTTGCCGCACCCCGGGGGCCCGTACAGCAGCACGCCCTTGGGTGGCTCGAGCTGGTGTTCCTGGAAGAGCTCCGCGTACAAGAAGGGGAGCTCCACCGCGTCGCGGATGTGCTCGATCTGGCCTTCGAGACCCCCGATGTCCTCGTACGTGACGTCGGGGATCTCCTCGAGGACGAGCTCTTCGACCTCCTCGCGGGGCAAGAGCTCGCTCACCACCACGGAACGGGGATCGAACAAGACGGCGTCGCCGGCGCGAGGCGGCGAGCCCACGAGCGAGCCCGCGAGGTAGGCGACGTGTTCCTCGTCACCGCGGCCGAGCACCACGACGCGGTCATCACCGAGACGCTCCTTGACCTTCACGACCTCCCCGGATCCGTCGGGCTCCAGCACCTCGACCACGTTCAACGATTCATTGAGGATGACCTGCGCCCCCGAGACCGCGTGGTCCAGCCCGAGGTCGGGCGCGGGGAGGACGCGCATCTTGCGTCCGGCGGTGACGACGTCGAGCGAGCCGTCGTCGTTGGTACGCAGGTAGACGCCGAACGTGGCCGGTGGTTGCGAGAGCTTCTCGACCTCGATCGCCAGGGCCTCGATCCTCTCCTTCTCCCCGCGGAGAGAGTCGGCGAGCTTCTGGTTCTGTCCCATGGCCCGGGCGAGTTGCTCCCGGGTCTCGACGAGCTTCTCCTCCAGGACGGTGACCTGCCGGGGCGCGTTGGAGAGGCGCCGCCGGAGCAAGCCGACCTCTTCCTCCAGGAACTTCACCTGGGAACGCAGCTCGTGGGCCTGCTGCTCGTACCGTTCCGCTTGATCCGCCATCTCGAACCTCCCCGGCGAGGCCGGAGTCTATCCCGGCCCTCCGACGTCTCCGCGGAAGGCCCGGGCACATCCGTACCTGTATCTACGGCACGCCGGGGCGGAAGGCTTAGGACCGATCTCCCGGAGCACTGGCTGGGAGCTTCCTCAAGGAGCCAGACGCCTGGCGATGGTGAGGAAGCCGGTGTGCGCCACCATCCGGTGATCCGGGCGGATGCTCCGCTCCGCCACGTGCCAGCCTCGCCGGATCACCTCGAACGTCTCCGTGTGGTGGAACCCGTTGCCGGGCAAGGCCAATACGAGTTGGTGGACCTGGATCGTCGTCGGCATGTACGCGCACACGATGCCACCGGGCTCGAGGACCTCCCACAGGGCGGGGAGCGGTTCCCAGGGCTCTGCCAGGTCAAGGACGCACCGGTCGTAGCGATCGGTCGGCGGGACGTCCCCCACGTTGCCCATCCGCAGATCCAAGGAGCCCGGGATACCTCCGAAGAAATCCTCCAGGTTGGCCACCGCCTGGTCGCGATGTTCCTCCCGGATCTCGTAGGAGACGACGAGGCCCGCTTCACCCACGGCGCGAACCAAGGCGATCGTGAGCGCTCCGGACCCCGTACCGGCCTCCAGGACCCGGGCGCCGGGGTGGATGTCGGCGTCCATCAGGATGGGCCCGAGGTCCTTCGGATAGATCACCTGCGCTCCGCGTTTCATCTTGAGCGCGTAGTCGGCGAAACGAGGCCGGAACGCCACGAGCACCATCCCGGACGCGGTCTGGACCCTCGTGCCCTCGGGTCGTCCCAGGATGAGGTCGTGGGCGAGGGTGCCCGAATGCGTATGGAACGTGCCACCGGTCTGCAACTTCACCAGGTACGGCCGGTCACGCTGGTCGACGAGCAGGATGCGCTCGCCGGCTGAGAACGGCCCGCTCACCCTGACTGCCCCGCCGCGCCCTCGTACAACTCGACCGGCAGGACCTCGTCGGCGAGTTCGCCGACGACCTGCTGATCGGTCGGCGGCTCGAGCCGCTCGCCGAGGATCTGCGCGCGGGCGCGGCAGAACGCGCAGAACCTCCCCGTCGTGGGTTGCCCACACCGTTCGCACGAGACGACAGCGGCGCGATCCTCCCCCGCGAACAGGGGCCTCCCCCGGTCCAGGTACCCCAGGAAGAATCGCGCCTTCGTCCCCGGTGACCGCGCCTCGATCGCGTTCATCGCATCCTTGTAGCGGAGCTGGGTGTTGCCGGCGACCAGAGGGCACTCCTCCACGACGTACTCGATCCCACGCAAGAAGGCGAACGCCGCCGTCTCCAACTCGGACAGCCGGTGCAGGGGCTTGACCTTCTTCACCATGCTCTCGGCAGCCGGCAGCACCGGTGATTGCCGGGCGATGTACTCCGTGTTCCACCGCAGCGTGTTGCCCAGCAGGGTCGCGGCCTCGTCGTCCAGGTTGTGTCCCGTCGCGATCACGTCGTACCCACCGTCTGCCGCCGCCTTGTTGAAGACGTAGCGCTTCGACAGGCCGCAGACGGCGCAGGTCGAGCGCGGCCCGCGCCGCCCACCGGTCGGGATATCGAAGCCCTGCGCTTCGGCGAGGTCAACCGTCAGGAGTTCGGCTCCACGCGTGCGCGCGAACACGTCCGTCGCGGCGTGCGATCGATCCGAGTACGTGCCGATCCCGAGCCCAAGGTAGAGGCCGGTCGCGTCGTAGCCGAGGCCCAGGAGGACATCCCACAGGGCGAGCGAGTCTTTCCCGCCGGAGACCGCGACGAGGACCCGGTCGCCTTCGGCGAGCATGTGCCACTTCTCGATCGTGCGGGCCACCTGGTTGCGGAAGACGATGAGGAAGCAGCCCTTGCAGTACGCCGCGTTGTGTCGACGGATCTCGATGACCGCAGATGCCTTGCAGCGGTGACACTTCATGACATCGACCCGCCCGAGATGACAGGCCGGATCTCGAGGCTCTCCGCGTCGTCCACGCGCGTTCCCCGCGTGATGAGCTCCCCAGCGCGGATCACGAGGACGGTATCGGGATCGACACCCAGCTCCGCGAGCACCTCGTGCAGCGTCCGTCCGCCGGCGACCTCGACGTCACGATCGGGATTGCGCAGCCGCACGTTCACGCCTCGCAGGCTAGCGCAGCCAGGGCCTCCGGCGCCCTCAGGGCAGCACTGTCGGCAACGGGCGGGTTCCCAGGATCACGTCAACGGTGTCGTGCTCGCCGTCGGGGCGGACGACCTCGATCTGCACATCCGCCCCCACATCGAGTCCCTCCAAGATCCGCCCGACGTCGGCAGCCGAGGCGACCGCCTCCCCGTCGATGCCCACGATCACGTCGCCTTGATCGATCCCGGCGCCTTGTGCGGGGCCGTCGCCCGCTGTCGCGACGACATACGCCCCGGTCTCGACGGTCAATCCGAGCTGGAACGCGGACTCAACGCTCACGTCCTGTGTCTGGACGCCGAGGTAGGCCGAGGCACCCAAGGGGTCGGTCATGGCCGAAGCGATGGTCTCCCTCGCAGCGTCGATCGCGATCGCGAACCCGATGTTCTCTGCCGCGTCGGAGCCGGCGGTGTTGATGCCGACGACACGGCCCGCCATATCCACGAGGGGACCACCGGAGTTCCCGTGGTTGATCGCGGCGTCGGTCTGGATCACGTCGGAGTAGGTCCGAAGTCCGTTCGGGCACGCGTCGCAGGCGGCGTCGCGAGCCTGGATGACGCGGTCCAGGGAGGACACGATGCCCGACGTCACGCTCGGTCCACCCTCGAGCGCGAGCGCGTAGCCGACCGCGACCACCTGCTGTCCGAGGCGCAGCGAACCAGAGTCGCCGAGCGGGACGGTGGGCAGGCCGGTCGCATCGATCTTCAGCACTGCCAGATCGTGCAGGCAATCGCCCCCCACGACACGGGCCTCATACTGATCGGGCTCCGCGTCGGACGTGAACACCGTGATCCGCGATGCGTCCTCGACCACGTGGCAGTTCGTGACGACGAAACCGTCGGATCGCACGATGAACCCGGTACCGACGCCCTGGCCCTCCTGAACCCCGCCGAACGAGTCGGGCCGGAACACGTCGGTGGTCACGTTCACCACGGCGGGCAGCACCAGGTCGGCGACATCGGCGACGGCCTCGAGGCCGCGCGGCCCCTTCGACACCACGGTTGCGCTATCCCCGACCAACGAGCCCGTGGAGGTGCACGCGGCGAGCCCGATCGACACGGCGAGGCCGGCGGCGATCATGGCTGGTGATCCGAAACGGCGCACGGAGCCCGTTCGCCCGGGTGCGATCCTCGGTTCGGTCTTGAGTTCAAGCATCCGCGGCGGCGTACACCTGGTGCCCTTCCACGTACGTCATCAGGCAGCGTGCCGACGCGATCTCCTCAACCGGATGGGCGAACAGGTCCCGGTCGATCACCGCGAGGTCGGCGAACTTCCCCACTTCGATGGAGCCTGTCTGCGTGTCCAGGTGGTTGACGAAGGCCGAGCCCATGGTGAACCCGTGGATCGCGCTCGCCAGGTCGAGTCGCTCGTCGGGGATGAAGACCTGGCGGTCGTCCACGCGGTAGGCGTAGTCGGCCGGCATCTGGCGGTTGACCGCGACGTGCATCTCCTGCAGCGGGTCGGGCGTGGACACCGACCAGTCGCTCCCCATCGCGATCTGCGCTCCGTGGCGCTGCAGGCTCCCGAAGGGGTACTGCCAGGTCCACCTCGGTTCTCCGAGGAAGGGGATCGTGAGTTCGTCCATCTGCGCCTCGTGCGCGGCCCAGAGGGGTTGAGCGTTCGCCACCGCCCCCACCTCCCGGAACCGCGGGAGATCGTCCGGGTGGACGACCTGGAGATGCGCCAGGTGATGCCGTCCATCGGACCACCCGTTCGCGGTTCGCGCAGCTTCGATGGCATCGAGCGCCTCCCTGACCGCTCGCTCTGCCAGCGCGTGGAAGTGGACCTGGAAGCCGAGGGCGTCCAACCGCGTGACCGCCTGATCCAGGACCTCCGGATCCACGAACGAGATCCCGCGGTTGGTCGTCGCGTGACCGTGCTCATCCAGGTAGGGCTCCAGCACGGCCGCCGTGAAGTTCTCGCAAACCCCGTCTTGCATGATCTTCACGCTGGTGGCGCGGAACCGCCCGGCGCTACCGCCCTCGCGGGACGCCACCAGGTCGTCGATCTGCTCCAGCCCCCTGGCGCGGTCCCACCACAGCGCGCCCACGACCCGAGCGGTCAACGCTCCGGACGCTCCTGCACGGAGGTAAGCGCCGTAGTTGTCCATCTCTTCGCGTTCGACGATCGCGTCCTGCCACGCCGTGATGCCGAGCGAATGCATGTACGACTGCCCTCGAAGCAGACCCGCGTCGATCATGTCGGCGCCGGGGCGGGGCATGTGGGCCGAGACCAGTCCCGATGCCCCTTCGTGCAGGGTCCCTTGGGGCGATCCATCGGCGTTGCGCTCGATCCTGCCGTCGGGGGGATCGGCGGTCGCGGCCGTGATGCCGGCGATCTCCAGCGCCCGTGAATTCACCCAGCCGCTGTGGCCGTCGCGGTTCGGGAGCAGGACGGGCCGGTCGGCCACCACCGCGTCGAGGTCTTCCTTCGCGGGGCAGCCACGCGGGAACACGTCTTGGGACCATCCGCCCCCTGTGATCCACGGCTCGTCGGGGTTCGACGCCGCGTAGGCGGCGATCGCCGCCAGGTAACCATCCTTCGTGTCGAGGTCGTGCAGATCGCATCGGAGCATGCCGATCCCGCCGGAAACAGGATGCACGTGGGCGTCCTGGAAGCCCGGCAGGAGCATCCGCCCTGCGAGATCGATCACCTGGGTGCCTTCGCCGCGCAGATCGCTCAACGCGGCCGTGGTGCCCACCGCGGTGATACGACCATCCTTGACGGCCACCGCCTGCGCCCATGTCCGGGCGGCTTCCACCGTGTACACCGACCCGTTCACGAACAGTATGTCGGCGGCGCCGTTGGTTCCCATGGACATCCTCCCGGTCTGCGAGCGGCCCGCAGCATAGCCGCGTCGCTCCGGCGGCGGCCGGTCCTCAGGCGAGTTCGACGAGGTCCTGGTAGTCCTCGCTCCAATAGTCGAGGTCGCCGTCGGGCATCAGGAGCACCTTCTGGGGTGCGAGCGCCTCCACGAACCCCGGGTCGTGACTCACCAGGATCATGGCCCCAGGCCAATCCCGCAGCCCCTCGGCGATCGCGGTGCGCGAAGGTGGGTCCAGGTTGTTCGTCGGCTCGTCGAGCAGGAGCAGGTTCTTCCGCCCGGCGACGAGCTGCGCCAGCGCGAGCTTCGTCTTCTCCCCGCCCGAGAGGGTCCCCGCATCTTGGAACGCGATGTCACCGTGCAGCGCGAACATGCCGAGCAACGACCGGAGCGTCTGATCCTCCGCCCCCGAGGCGGACTTCATGTGCGTGAGCACGTCCACGCCGGCAAGGATCCCCTCATGTTCCTGGGCGTAGTAGCCGGCCTCGACGCCGGACCCGAACTCGCACGATCCACGGTCCGCCTCGGTCTGGCCGATCACGATCCGCAGCAGGCTCGTCTTGCCGGCCCCGTTGAGGCCGAGCACCAGGAGTCGCTCGCCGCGTCCGACGTCGAACGACACGTCCCCGAACACGGGCTCGCCGCCCCCGTAGGACTTCGCCAACCCCTGGGCAACGAGGACCGTTCGGCCACAATGCGGCGGCGGAGGGAAGCGGAACCGGACCCGCTTCTCGCGCGCCGGTCCCTCCACGCGCCGAGCCTCGAGTTTGGCGACCCGCGTATCGAGCGTCTTGGCGATGCGCGCCCGCTTCACCGTCTGACCACGCATCTGGTTCGCGAGCGTGGACAGACGCGTGATCTCGGCCTGCTGGCGAGCCGCGACGCGGCCGAGCCGTTCCTCGTCGCGGGCACGCGCCGCCCGGTACTGCGTGTAGGTGCCGCGATACTCCACGACCCCATCGCGATCCACGTGGAGGATCCGCGTGATGGAGCCGTCCAGGAGTTCGATGTCGTGGCTGATCACCATCAGCGCACCCGGGTACGTCGCGAGGAACCGCATCAGCCAGTTCTTCGCGTCGATGTCCAGGTGGTTGGTCGGTTCGTCCAAGAGGAGCAGATCCGAGCCGCCGAACAAGATCCGGGCGAGCTCGAGCCGCCGCCGCTCCCCGCCGGAGAGAGCACCTACCGGCAGCCGGAGGCGATCCTGCGGGAGTCCGAGACCCGCCACGATGGTCGTGGCCTCGGACTCGGCCTGGTAGCCGCCCGCGTCGCGGTAGGCCTCCTCCAGTCGAGAGAACCGGTGGACGTTGCGGTCCTCGTGGGACTCCTCCAGTGCGATGCGAGCCTTCTCCAACCTGCGCGCCAGATCGACCAAGTCCCGGGCCGCCAAGATGTGCTCCAGGCCGGTGTCCTCGTCGTGCCCGGCATGCTGACGAGGATCCTGCCGGAGGTAGCCAGCCCCGCCGCGCCGGATCACGTGGCCGCGTGCGGCCTCCGCCTCTCCTGCGAGGACCCGCAGGGTGCTCGTCTTCCCAGCGCCGTTGCGACCGACCATGCCCATCTTGTCGCCGGACCGAAGATCGAACGAGAGCCCGTGGACGACGGTGCGGCCGCCGATCTCGACGTCGAGGTCACGCACCTCTAGGGCGATCGTCATGACGACGTCCCGGAAGAGGTGAGACGGGGCGTGGGCGGGTGGATCATCGAGCGAGCTCCTCGGGTGCGCGAACGGGGCCGCAGAAGCGGCTGGGTGCAGGGACGAGGGCGGCTCGCTATCTCACGACCGCGGCATGGTACACCGCGGACGGGCGAACACGAGCCGGCGTGGTTACCAGGGAAGGACGAGGCCGGGTGGTGGCGGGCTGCACAGCGACGTGAGCCGGATCTGCAGGTCAGCTTTCACGCTCGCGAGCGACGGGTCCGACGCCCTGCTCCACCGCTCGAGGGGGTCGACGGCGAGATCGTACAGCTCCTCCGTGCCATCGCCGTAGTAGACGTACTTGTACCGATCGGTTCGTACTGCACAGAACGTAGGGATCCGGTCCACTTCCTTCTGCATGTGCTCGATCAAGAAGGCGTCGCGCCACGTCTCAGCGGTACCGGACAGCAGGGGCACCAGACTGCTCCCGTCGACCGTGGCGCCGGTGATCCCCGTGAGCTCGAAGATCGTCGGCGCGATGTCGACGCCGAGCACCATCCGCTCTTCGAGGCTGAGCGCCACGGTGAGAGGATCGAAGCGGATGACCATCGGGATGCGGATCGACTCCTCGAACGCCACCCGTTTGGCCCCCCAGCGGTGCTCGCCCCAGGACAAACCGTTGTCGGACATGAACACGATCAGCGTGTTGTCCAGCCGGCCCGTGTCCGACAGCGCTTGGACGATCTTGCCGACCGCATCATCGACGGACTGTAACGCCCGATATTGATCGACCCGGAGGGCGTCCTTCTCCGCGATCTTCACTTCCTTCCACCGCGGGAGCGTCTGGGCCCACGCGGGTTTGTCGGACATGTCAGGCTCTCCGTAGCTCTTCGGCCGCCACGGGTCGAGTCCGGCGAACTCTTTCGCGTGCGCCCTCGATGGGGTCGCCGGGTTGTGCGGTGCGTACGGCGAGTAGTAAACGAAGACGGGATCTGTCGTCGACCCGATGAACGTCGTCACCTCGGACGCGAGGACCTTCGTCGAGTAGTCCTCGGGGTCGCTCCCGTGAGCCTGCAACGTGCCGTCCACGCTCAGTTGATAGTCGTAGTACCCGGATCGGCTGAAGGCCATCCATCGATCCCATCCTGGCGGGACGTAGCCGGCCCGGGCACCGACCTTGTACCCGTTCATGTACTTGCCGAAGAACCCGGTGCGATAGCCCACTGCCTGGAGCTGGGTCGCGACCGTCGAGGAGTCCTCGAACGAGCTCCACCCGCCGAACGGGGGCTCGTTGCGCCAGACGCCGGTCGAGTGGGAGTAGAGCCCCGTGAGGAGGCTGCTCCGGCTCGGACAACAGAGCGGGTTGGTCACGAACGCGTTCTGGAAGGTCATGCCGTGCTCGGCCAGCTCGGACCGAACGATGGGCATCGCATGCAGGGTGTCCCAGCGCTGATCGTCGGTGAGGATCACGACGACGCTCGGCGGCCCGAGCGCCAGCGCCTCGCTCGAGGGCTGCGGGAACGGCACCAGCAGCGCGCTCACGGCCGCGGCCACGGCGGCGAGCCCGCGCAAGGCCCGGCGCTGGACGGCTCCGGCAGGGCGGGCGGAACCGTTGGAGGACATCGTTCCCCTTGAGCTCGGCAGCCGGGCGGCCTCGAGAGCCGAGGTCCCTGGCTTTGCGTCCCCGCCTCACGACGGGTTTGCCCGTTCGATCCATGAGGTGTATCGGCAGAGCGGGGCTCAGATGTAAGGCGACCTCGGGCCGGCATCCGGGTACGGACCAAATGCCTGGGGAACCGGGTCGTGAGCCTGCTTCTAGCAAGCGGTGTCGGAGGGGGGATTTGAACCCCCACGCCCTGTAGAGGGCACTAGCACCTCAAGCTAGCGCGTCTGCCATGTTCCGCCACTCCGACGCGAGTTGGGCGAGTGTAGCGATCCTCAGGGGTTCCATTTCCAGGCCAGCCAGAACACGCAGATGCCCCACACGACCGCCGTGACCACGGTGATCTTGTCCAGGGTCCGTTCGAGCGCCGTTCCCCCGGAGAGGTTGCTGGTCCCACCGAACATGTCCGACAGACCGCTCCCGCGACCGGAGTGCATGAGGATGGTCGTGATCAAGAACAACGAGGACACGATCAGCAAGACGATGACGATGGCGTTCAGCATCGGGAGATCTCCGGCTACTCGGGTGTGGGCTCCTTGATGATGCTACGGGGCTCGAGCGGGTAGTGACACGCGGCCTCGTGCCCCTCATCGCCGATCGCCTGCAGGACCGGCAACTCTTCGCTGCATCGCGGGAACTGAGCGTTGTAGCAGCGCGGGTGGAACCGGCATCCCGATGGCGGATCGATGGGAGAGGGAACGTCGCCCTCGAGGATGATCCGGCGCCGGCTCCTCGCGATGGCGGGATCGGCGACCGGCACCGCGGACAGGAGCGCGCCTGAGTACGGGTGGCGTGGGTCGCGGTAGAGCGAGTCGCCCTTGGCCGTTTCCACGATCTTCCCCAGGTACATGACCGCGACCCGGTCGGACACGTGCTGGACCACCGACAGGTCGTGCGCGATGAACAGGTAGGTGAGGTTGAACTCCTTCTGGAGATCCTCCAGGAGGTTGAGGATCTGCGCCTGGATCGACACGTCGAGCGCCGAGACGGGCTCGTCACACACGATGAGTTTGGGCCGCAGCGCGAGGGCACGGGCGACCCCGATCCGCTGCCGCTGGCCGCCGGAGAACTCGTGGGGATAGCGGTTGTAGTGCTCGGGGTTGAGCCCGACGAGTTCCATCAACTGCTGGACCTCACCCTTCACCCTGTCCCGGGGCACGGTCTTGTGCAGTCGGTACGGTTCGCCGATGATCGAGCCGATGGTCTTGCGCGGATTCAACGACGCGTAGGGGTCCTGGAAGATCATCTGCATGTTCCGCCGCAGCGCCCGCAGCTCTTTGCCCTTGACGTGGGTGATGTCCTGCCCCTCGAACGACACCGATCCGCTGGTCGCCTCGTACAGCCGCATCACGACGCGGGCGAGCGTCGACTTGCCGCACCCGCTCTCCCCCACCAGGCCGACCGTCTCGCCGGCGTAGATCTCGAGGTCTACCCCGTCGACGGCGTGAACGTCCCCGACGTGTCTCTGGAACAAGATCCCCCTGGTGATCGGGAAGTACTTCGTGAGCCCTTCCAGCTTCACCAGCGGCTGCCCCGAGGGCGCCGGCCGGTCCTCAGCGTGCTCTGTGACCTCCATGCTCATCGGCGCGCTAACACCTCCTCGGCCAGGATCCGATCCTTGTCGGCCTTCGCAAGGTGACAGGCGTCGGCGTGGTAGCCGTCCACCGGGATGAGTTCGGGCAGGTCGGTCCGGCACCGATCGAAGGTGTACGGACACCGGGGGTTGAACGCGCACCCCGGCGGCACGTTGATGAGCGACGGTGGGCGCCCGGTGATGGGGTTCAACCGTTCGGTCAACTCGTCCATACGCGGGATCGACTGGAGCAGGCCCCACGTGTAGGGATGGGTGGGCCGGTAGTAGATGTCGTCGGTCCTTCCGAACTCGACGATCCGGCCCGCATACATCACCTGGATGTTGTCGCAGTACTCGGCGACCACGCCCAGGTCGTGCGTGACGATGATCACAGCGGCGTTGAACTCGGACTTCAGCCGGTCGATCAGCTCGAGGATCTGCGCCTGCACGGTGACATCGAGAGCGGTGGTCGGCTCGTCCGCGATCACGAGGTCGGGGTTCAGGCTGAGGGCCATCGCGATCATGGCTCGCTGCCGCATGCCGCCGGAGAACTCATGCGGGTACTGCTTGGCCCGGTCCTTCGGCTGCGGGATGTTGACCTTCCCGAGCATGTCCACGGCCTGGTCGAACGCCTCCTTCTTCGAGACGTCGCGGTGTTGACGGATGGCCTCGGCGATCTGGACGCCGACCTTGTAATAGGGGTGCAGCGAGGTCATCGGGTCCTGGAAGATCATCGAGATCTTCGCGCCGCGGATCTCGCGCATCTCCTCGTTCGGCAACTGCAGGAGGTCCTGGCCACGGAACAGGGCCTGGCCGCTGATCTCGGCTTGCTTGCGTGTGATCAGCCCCATGATGCTCAGCGAAGACACCGACTTGCCGGAGCCCGATTCACCCACGATCCCGAGCGTCTCGCCCGGTGCCACCGAGAA
The DNA here is from genome assembly GCA_040880745.1 of Actinomycetota bacterium. GTDB lineage: Bacteria > Actinomycetota > UBA4738 > UBA4738 > HRBIN12 > AC-51. The sequence goes on along the minus strand of JBBDHX010000015.1, from coordinate 13,917 downwards.
GGTGATGCCATCCACGGCCTTGACGAGACCGTCGTCCGTCGGGAAGTGCACGCGCAGGTCTTTGACCTCGAGCAGCGGTTCGGGCATCGGGCTCCTAGTTGTAGCGGACGCGAGGGTCGAGCGCCGCGTAGATGATATCGACGATGAGGTTCGCGACCACGATGAACAGCGCCGCGAGGAGGGTCACCGCCATCACCGGCGGGAAGTTCTGCCCCTCCAGGGCGCGGATGGCGTAGGCCCCCAGACCCGGGAGCACGAAGACCTGCTCCGTGATCACGGCGCCGGCCAGGAGTCCGGCGACATCGAGTCCCAACATCGTGACCACGGGCGTCACCGACGCCCGGAGCGCGTGCTTGTAGGTCACCCGGCGTTCGGTGAGCCCCTTGGCCCTGGCGGTGCGGATGTAGTCCTCGGAGAGGGTCTCGAGCATGTTGCCCCGCACCACCCGCGTGTAGAACGCCGCTGAGGTCACGGCTAGGGTGATCCACGCCAGGATGAACTTGCCATCCAGCGCGGTCTGCCAGACCCCTTCACCATGGTCGACCCCGGTGGGTGGCGCCCAACCCAACCGGTAATAGAAGAAGTAGATCAGCAGATAGCCGAGCCAGAACGTCGGGAATGAAACCCCGAACAATGCGAACGTCATGGAGGCCCTGTCGGCCCACGTTCGTCGTTTGAGCGCCGACAGGATGCCGATCGGGATCCCGATGAGCAGCCAGAGGACGACCGCCCCCGCCGTCAGCATCCCTGTGTACTTGATCGCGTCCGCGATCTCTGCTTTGACGGGCAGGCGATTGACCCACGAGTAGTACACCTTCTCGTCGAGCCAGAAGCCGGGGAGCGGGATGAGTCCCTTCGCGAAACGCCAGTACTGCGTGAAGAAGGGTTGATCCAGACCGTAGTTGATCCGAACCTGCTCAAGGGTTTCGGGGGTTGGCTGGCGTCCCGCCAGCCGGCGGGCGGGGTCGCCCGCCGGGAGCTTCATGAAGATCAGGAACGTCATCATCGAGATGACGAACAGGACCAGGACGCCGAACAGCGTCCGCCTGATCATGTAGCGCCCCATGCCTCACCCCTTCCGCAGGCGTGGGGGGGGGGGGGGGGGGCGCCCCCCCCCCCCCCCCACCGCTCGTCCTGCTCCCGTCGCTCCACGCCTCCTAGTGCTCGACCGCGATCTGGTCGATGGCACCGATCCCAGCGAACTGGTCGTAGGAGTACGCGATGATCCTCGAACCGAGAACGTCGACGTCCGTCGGGAACCGGCGCGGGATCAGAGGCGCGATCTCCTCCATCACCTTCTTGTCGAGGTCGGCCCAGCACTGGTCCTGCTCGGCACCGAGCGGGACCGCACGGCACGCCACGATGTCGGCCGTGATGTTGGGCATCCCGAGACCGGCATCGTCGACCTCGAAGCCCGAATAGCCGGCCGCGGTCAGGTCCTCGGCCGTGGCTCCCATGAAGGAGTAGTTCGAGCCGTTCTCCCCCTGGTCAAGCAGTGGGAAGAAGAACGTGTACGGGCTCGGGTAGTCCTTGCCCCATGCGGCCTGGCATTGGGTGGTGTGCCCCGCGAGGGTCGAGCACTTGTCGACCAGCGCGTTGTAGTTGATGGCCTTGATCTCCAGCTTCAGACCCAGAGGCTCGAAGCTGTCGGCCATGATCTGCAAGGCCTGGATGGCGTCCTTGTCGCCGGTGATCGTGAGCGCGTCGTAGGTACATGCCTCAGCGTCACAGACACCGTCGGCGTTCTCGTCGTACTTCGACAACGCCATCTCGGCCTTCGCGGCCTCGATGTCACCGGCGTTGCCTTCCGACGGGTACGGGTTGTAGTCGGCGTTCAGGCCACCCATCATGCCCGGCGGCACGAAGTGCCCCGCGATGTTGCCCGACGGCGGACCGCCGGCCAGGATCCACATGGCGTCCTTGTCTAGAGCCCAGTTCACGGCCTTGCGCACGTGCACGTCGTCGAACGGCGGCTCGAACACGTTCAGGCCCGTGTAGGAGAGGACATCTGCCTGGTGGATGATGAGCCGCTCCTGGAGTTCAGGATCGGCCTGGTACTTCTTCAGCGTCGCGCTGGTGGCACCACAGTCGATGCACCAGTCGATCGCGCCCTCGTCCACCTTGTCGAGCAGTTCCTGCACCTCACCGGCGTAGGAGGCCACCTCGATGCGGTCCACGAGCGCCTTGCGCAGGTCGTCCGTGGCCGGGTCCCACGAGGGGTTCCGGACGAGCACGTAGGACTTCTCGATGTCCATGCCCGAGGGCGGCTTCTCGCTCTCGAGGTCGAAGCCCTCCATCCCTTCCCACTGGTAGGGGCCGGAGGAGACCAGGTACTGGCCCAGTTCGACCCCGTCGTAGTGGGTGTCCAGGAGCTCCCGGGGCAGCGGCGCGCTGGCCGCCATCGTGAACAGGAACGGCATGTCCGGCTCGGGCACGTCGAGGTGGATAGCCAGGGTCTTGTCGTCGACCACTTCCATGCCCTCGACGGGCTTGCCCTTCGCATCGGAGAAGCCGGTGATCGCCGTGTAGTAGAAGGGATAAGCCGGCGAGTTGATCTTCGGATCGGAGAGGCGCTGGATGGAGTCCGCGAAGTCCTGGGCGGTGATCTCTCGGTTCAGCGGATCGCCGAACATGACGCCGTCCTTGATCGTGAACGTCCAGGTCAACCCGTCTTCCGACTCGGTCGGCAGCTCGGTTGCGAGGTCGGGCGTCGGCACGCCGCCACCCTCCTCGGCAGGCTTGCCGGTGTAGGACAGCAGGGTCCTCGCCATGCAGCAGCGCAGGAACTCCCAGGACACGGAGTAGTACTCCTGCGTCGGGTCGAGCCCTTGGAAGAAGTCCTGGGTGTGGGCGATCTTGAGCGTGCCGCCCGACATGTCGTCGGTGACCGAACTCGTCCCGCTCCCCGTCCCACTTCCGGTCCCGGTCGGGCCGGTGGTGCCTCCGCCGCAGGCAGCCGCGACGACGGTGAATACCGCCGCCAGCGCCGCGAACTTGAGATAGCGCTTCATGTATCCCTCCTTCAGATAGGTCGGATGGTGCCTCGTCGTCGTGTGGTCACTCCCCTGCACCGGGCTCCTTTCGTGTTCCGTGCGTCATAGGTCATCTACGTCGCTCAGGCCGTCTTGGGATCGAACGCGTCCCGCAACCCGTCACCGACCAGGTTGAAGGCGAGCGTGGTCATGAAGAGGAACAGACCCGGGAAGACCATGGTCCACCAGGCCGTCCGGTAGTTGGCGGTGGCTGAGTCGATCTGGGCGCCCCAGGAAGCGACATCGGGCGGCACCCCCAGACCCAGGAACGACAGGGCCGCTTCGGCGAGGATGTTGGTCGGGATGATCAGGGTCGTGTAGACGATGATCGGCGCGATCACGTTGGGCAGGATGTCGCGGACCATGATCCGGAAGTTCGATGCCCCGAGCGAGCGCGCGGCCTCGACGAACTCCTTCTCGCGGATGGAGAGCACCTGGCCACGGATGATCCGTCCGATGTACGGCCACGAGAAGAACCCCAGCAGGACGATGATGAGACCCTTGCCGGGCTTCAGGAGCCCGCCCAGGCATTCCTGCCCCCTTTGCTGCGCACCACATGCGGCGGAGATGCCGAGCATGAGCAGCAGGGTCGGCAGCGCGAAGAAGATGTCGAACAGACGCGAGATGAACGTGTCGATCTTGCCCCGGTAGAAGCCGGCCAGGATGCCCGACGCCACACCGAGGAACATCTCGATGACGGTGGCGGTGAGTGCCACCTCGAGTGAGGTCCTGGCACCGTACAGCACCTGGATGAACAGGTCACGCGCCAGATCGTCGGCGCCGAAGATGATCGGGCCGATGTCCGTGTGCAACGTCGGACCCAACGGGAAGCCGGTGGAGCAATTCGTCGGATCGACGATCGCCTGCGTCGAGCAACCAGGAGGGAAGTCCTCCGTGAGTTCGCGGACGTAGATACCGTCCACGGGGTGGCCCACCCACTTGGCGAACAAGGGCGCGGTGAGCGCCAGCAGGCCGATGATCGCGATGATCACGATACCGGCGAGCGCCCACTTGTCCTTGCGGAAACGGCGACGGAACAGCTCCCCCGGCGACCGGCCGATGATCTCGGCGGGTACTGATTCGTCGGGGGCCTGTTCGCCGGGCCCTGCCGGCTCGGTGGGCTCGACGTCGACCCTGGACATCCGCCTCCCTCTCTTGGACCCGCGGAGCGTAGCGGCACGACCTTCGCCCAGCCAGGCATCCCCGGGCTCGTCCCCGCAGAACTATACGATGGGCCCCAGGGGGTGCGCTCGCATCACGGCCGGATCAGTTCGGCGAGCCTGGGGAGTATCTGCGGACCCAGGAGCTCCCCGAGCGAACCCTTCGCGCACGCTCGCTCCCCGAACGAGTCGCTGCCATCGGCTTGCACCGGTCCCCCCGAGACGAGGAGTGGGACCGGGTCGGCCGTGTGGGCCGCCCGCAGGCACGAGGTCGAGTGGTCCCCCGTGACCGCGATGAGCGTCCGGGTGGTGTCGAGGAGCCCCAGGACCTCACCGAAGAACGTCCGATCGATGGCCGCGATCACGTCGCGCTTGTCCTGCGCCCGGCCGTCGTGGGCGGGCACATCCGGGCCCTTGAGGTGGACATAGAGCGCGTCGAACTCGTCCAGGGCCTCGGCCGCGAGGCGAGCCCAGACCGCGTAGGACTCATCGGCCGCGGGCCCGGAGCCCGTCGGATCGAGCCTCGGCGCGTCGACCGGCGACATCCCCAAGGCCATCGAGATGCCGCGCTCC
>JBBDHX010000015.1:0-9090 GCA_040880745.1 Actinomycetota bacterium | reverse complement strand
TCTCGACGAAACAACCCCAGCGGAGCCCGAACCGCTCCTCGATGGGCTGCAGGCGCGGCAGATGATCGCCGGCGTCGCGGGTCAGGATCAGGTTGCCGGGCAACAACCCGGCGGCGCGGCGGCGAACATTGACGTCCGACGCGTCGAGGACGTCCGTGGCCCCTCGCACGAAGGCGTTCGTCAGACCGGCGGCGTGCGCCGCAGCATCGGAGTCATCCAGCGGCTCCGCCGTGACGACGCGGGCCTCGAAGGTCTCGAGCGCCACGCCCATGTGGCCCTCGCGGCGGTACGCGGGATCCGTGTTCGTCACGTTCGCCGAGAGCGGTTCGTCCGCACGGATCACGAGCGCGCCCCGGTGCTCGATGGTGGCCCGCAGGTCGAACGTGGCTCCGGGGAGGGTGAGACCGGCGTTCACGTCGTCTGCGAGGGCGCGTGACTCCTCGCTCGTGAGGCTCCGACCGACGCGCCGGTCGACGATCTCTGGCCAGTCACACGTGGCGAAGTTGATGCGGTAGGCCAGGTCGCCGTCGCGGACATCCATGCCGATCCCCATCGCCTCGAGGATGCCGCGGCCCGGGTGTTCCTCGTGCGGGTCATACCCCAAGATCCCGAAGACCCCTGCGTCGGACTCCGGGGCGATGCCGGGACCGACGGTGACCGTGGTGCCCGTCCGTCCTCGGCTGGCAAGTGCATCGAGGAACGGGGTGGGCGCCGCTTCCAGCGGGGTCCGCCCGTCCAGTTCGGGGATCGGATCGTCGCCGACCCCATCGAGGCATACGTACAGGAGTTTCGTCACGGCCACCTCAGCGATACTTCACGATCAAGGCGAACTCCTCCGGGTCCAGGCTGGCGCCGCCCACGAGTGCGCCGTCGATCTCGGGGTGTGCCATGAAGCCGCGGATGTTCCCCGGCTTCACGCTCCCCCCGTATTGCACCCGCACGCTCTGGGCGACCGACGTGTCGAACGAGGACGCCAAGGTCTCGCGGATCGTCTCGACGACGCGGCCCGCATCCGAGGGCTCGGCCGTGCGACCGGTCCCGATGGCCCAGATCGGTTCGTACGCCACGACCGCGGTCTTCGCCTGGGCGGCGTCGACCCCGCCGAAGGCCCGGCGGATCTGCTGGGCGACCTTCGTCTCGGTCCCACCCGCGTCGCGTTCGTCGGCGGTCTCCCCGACGCAGACGATCGGCGTCATACCATGCGCGAAGACGGCTCGCACCTTCGCGTTGACTACTTGGTCGTCTTCGCCGAAGAACTGGCGGCGCTCCGAGTGGCCCACGATCACGTAGTCGACCTTCAGCGCTCGCAACATCGGTGGCGACACCTCACCGGTGAACGCACCCTTGTCTAACGCATGCACGTTCTGGGCACCGAGGCCGTAGCGCAGCTTGTCCGCCTCCAGGAGCGTCTGGACCGCGCGCAGAGCTGTGAACGCTGGGCAGATCACGACGTCGACGCGTTCGGCGTCGGCGTCATCGAGCAGGTAGGACAGCTTCTGGACGGCCTGGATCGCCTCGAGGTGCGTGAGGTGCATCTTCCAGTTCGCCGCGATGATGGGCCGTCGCTCGGATGTACTCATGCCGGGTCGGGGTCCTCCAGGATCGCGATGCCGGGCAGGGAACGACCCTCGAGGAACTCGAGCGAGGCTCCCCCACCGGTGGACAGGTGATCGAACGATGCGCCGAGGCCGGCGCGGTGGATCGCGGCGAGCGAATCGCCCCCGCCGACGACGGAGAACGCGGGCGAAGCGGCCAGGGCCTCGGCGACGCCGCGCGTCCCCGCCGCGAAGGGCGCCAGTTCGAACACGCCCATGGGGCCGTTCCACAGGACCGTTTTCGCCCCCGCGAGGTGCTCGGTGAACACCACGACGGTCGCCGGCCCGATGTCGAAGCCCGACAGGTTCGGCGGGATCGCGCCGGCGGGCACCACGGTGACGACCGCATCCGCGGACATCGCGGGGGCGGCGACCACGTCGGTCGGCAGCACGATCGGGATGCCACGCTCCCGGGCGCGCGTCAGGATCTGCCGGACCTCCGCGAAACGCTCGGCTTCCACCAGCGAACCGCCCACCTCCGCCCCCTCCGCCGCGAGCAACGTGAACGCCATGGCGCCGCCGACCAGCAGAGCGTCGACGCGGTCGAGCAGGCTCCCGATCACGGCGAGCTTGTCCGAGACCTTCGCTCCCCCCAAGATCGCCACGAAAGGCCGGCCGGGGTCGTGCAGCACCCGGCTGAGTACGTCGACCTCGCGCTGGAACAGCCGGCCCGCGACCGCCGGCCTGCCGCTCGCGTGCATGAGTTCCGGCAGCGCGACGACGCTCGCATGGGCACGATGCGCCGCCCCGAACGCGTCGTCCACGTAGGCGTCCGCCATGTCCGCCAACCGCCCGGCGAACGCGGGATCGTTGGCTTCCTCACCGGGATCGAACCGGAGGTTCTCGAGCAGGACCACGGGATCTGCCGGCGATGTCTCGGGGGTCACCTCGCGCAGGCAGGTCACCTCCTCGCCCAGGATGTCCGCCAGGCGCGCTCCGACGGGCGCCAGCCTCAGGTCTTCGCGCACGGTGCCCCCGGGCCTGCCCAGATGCGACGCGAGGACCACGTCCGCTCCACGATCGCGGAGCTCCGTGATCGTCGGAACGCTCGCCCGGATGCGGCTGTCGTCGGCGACGGTCCCACCGCTCAGCGGCACGTTGACGTCGATGCGCACGAAGACACGTCGCCCGGCCACGTCGCCGAGCCCGTCGAGGAGGCGGAGGCTCACGAGCCCTTGGATGCGATGAGCAGGACGAGGTCGACCAGTCTGTTCGAGTAGCCCCACTCGTTGTCGTACCAACCGATGATCTTCACCGTGTCGCCCATGACCATGGTGGCCGACGCGTCGAACGTGCACGAGGCCGGCGTCCCCACGATGTCGGAGGACACGATGAGATCCTCCGTATAGACGACCTTGCCGGCGAGCGAGCCGCTCTCGGAGGCGGCGCGGAACGCCGCGTTCACCTCGTCCTTCGTGACGGTTCGCTTCAGCGTCGCGACGAGGTCCGTCACGGATCCGTCCGGCACCGGCACGCGCATCGCCATCCCGTCGAGCTTCCCCTTGAGATGTGGCAGGACGAGTCCTGTCGCCTTCGCGGCGCCGGTCGACGTGGGGATGATGTTCACGCCGGCGGCCCTCGCACGGCGAAGGTCTTTGTGCGGCAGATCCAGGATCGACTGGTCGTTGGTGTACGCGTGCACCGTCGTCATGAAGCCGTGCTCGATGCCGAACGCGTCGTCGAGGACCTTCGCCATCGGGGCGACGCAGTTCGTGGTGCACGACGCGTTCGAGATCACGTGATGGATGGTCGGATCGTACGCGTCGTCGTTCACGCCGAGCACCACGGTGAGATCCTCGCCCGAAGCCGGGGCGCTGATAACGACCTTCTCGGCACCTGCTGCCAGATGCGCGGCCGCCTTCTCCCGGTCGGTGAACAGCCCCGTCGACTCCACGACGATCTCCGCGCCCAGCTCTTTCCACGGGAGGTTCGCGGGGTCGCGCTCCGCGAGGACCCGCAGCTCGTCGCCGTCGACCGTGATGATGCCCTGGTCGTTCGCCGAGACGGTCCCGGGATACCGGCCCAGCACCGAGTCGTACGTGAGCAGGTGCGCGAGGGTCTTCGCGTCGGTGATGTCGTTCACCGCCACGAAGTCGATATCGACACCGCGCTGCTTGGCTGCGCGGAAGAAGTTGCGGCCGATACGCCCGAATCCGTTGACGCCGATCTTCACCGTCATGGGGTCCTCCCTCGAGGGTTCACGTGGGTCCGATGACCCATGCTACCGACCGGGGTCGCGCGGCGAACGGGCGGGCGCGACGGGCTCAGCCGCGCTCGACGTCGCGGTGAGCCACCAACACGGGGAGGCCCTTGGCACGGAACCAGGCGGCGAGCTCCTCGGCGACCACGACCGAGCGGTGGTGACCCCCCGTGCAGCCGATGGCCACCGTCAGATAGGACTTCCCTTCGCGGACCCATCCCGGGATCGCGACCTCGAGGAGCCCTTGCGCTCGTTCCAGGTACGGACCGAAGTCGGTCTGTGACCGGACGTAGTCGCGAACGCGATCGTCGGTGCCCGGCAGGGGCCGCAGACCCTCGACCCAGTGCGGGTTCGGAAGGAACCGGACGTCGAGCAGGACGTCGGCATCGCGTGGCGGGCCGTACTTGAACCCGAACGACACGACCGACACCTGGAGCCCTTCCTCCGGCGGGGTGTCGGAGAAGGCCTCGCGGACGCGATCGCGGAGGGCTTGGGGAGCCAACCCCGACGTGTCGATCACCAGGTCCGCATCACCACGGAGCTGCGCCATCATCTGACGCTCCTTGCGGATGCCATCCAAGACCCGGCCCGCCGGAGCCAGCGGATGGCGCCGCCGGGTGGCCTCGTACCGGTTCACCAGGTCTTCGTCGGATGCCTCGAGGAACACGATGCGATAGTCGACAAGGAGCCGCTTGAGCTCGTCGAGCGCCTTCGACAACTCCCCGAAGAACACCCCGCCCCGCGCGTCGACCACGATCGCGAAGCGCACCGGCCCCCCGGGCCGCCCCGTGAGCTCGGCCATCTTCGGCAGGAGCGCCGGCGGGAGGTTGTCCACGACGAAGTAGCCGAGGTCCTCCAGGCTGTGCGCGGCCTCCGATCGGCCGGCACCGGAGAGCCCCGTGATGATCGTGAACCCCGGGAGCGCGATGGGGTCCGTCATGCGGAACGCCGCCCGGTGGTGACGCGGTGCAGCGCGTCGTGGATCGCCTCCGCGATCTCCGGACCGATCCCCGGCGTGGCAGCCAGTTCCTCTGCGGACGCGGCCCGCACCCGGGTCAGCGAGCCGAACCGCCGCATCAGCGCCTTCTTCCGGACCGGGCCCACGCCTGCGATCTCGTCCAAGGGTGAGCTGAGGGCGCGCTTCTCGCGCTTGGCGCGGTGGTAGCGCACGGCGAACCGATGCGCTTCGTCGCGCAGGTGCTGCAGGATGAACAACGCCTCCGATCCCCGCGCGATCGTGAGCGGATCGGGCTGGTCCGGGAAGTAGATCTCCTCCAGGCGCTTGGCGAGGCCCACGTGCGGGATCGACAGTCCCAGCTCCGCCAAGACGGTGGATGCCTGGGCCAGCTGGCCGCGGCCGCCGTCGACCACGACCAGGGCGGGTGGGTAGGAGAACCGCCGCGACCGCTCACCGGGCGCCGCCTCCTTCTCCTGGAGCAGACGCGTGAACCGCCGGTGGAGCATCTCCTGCATGGAAGCGAAGTCGTCCTGTCCGGGCACGCCCTTGATCTGGAACCGCCGGTAGTCCGAACGCTTCGGCAACCCATCCTCGAACACGACCATCGAGCCGACCGTGTCCGTCGGGCCGAGGTTCGAGATGTCGTAGCACTCGATCCGGAGGGGGGCCTGGTCCAAACCGAGGTGGTCGGCCAGGTCCGTGAGCGCCCGTGATCGCGCCCCGAAGTCCGAGGCGCGGCGCAGCTTGTGCCGATGGAACGCGTCCTCGGCGTTGCGGCCGACGACCTCGAGGAGCTTCCGCTTCGCTCCTCGTTCCGGGACGCCGATCCGCACGCGGCCCTCGCGTCTGCCCTCGAGCCAGGCCGTCAACACGCCGGCGTCCGAGGGCGCGGCGGGCACGAGCACGGTCGGTGGAACCTCGTCGCGCTCCATGTAGAGCTGCTCGAGGAACGAGGCGACCAGCCCGGCGCGATCCAGATGTTCGACACGGTCCACGACCCAACCCTTCCGCCCGAGCACGCGGCCGCCCCGCACGAAGAACACCTGGAAGGCGGCCTCCAGGTCATCCTCCGCGAAGGCGACGACATCGAGATCCTCTGGGCGGCTGAGGACCATCTCCTGGGACTCCAGGGCACGGCGCGCTGCGAAGAGTTGGTCCCGCAGCCGCGCGGCCTGTTCGTACGCCTCGGCGCCCGCCTGGCTGCGCATGTCCCGCTCCAGGCCCTGCAGGACGGGCCGAGCATCACCGGCGAGGAACGAGGCCATCGCGTCGACGTGCGCACGGTAGGTCGCCTCGGTGGCGCCGGTGGTCTCCGGCACGCAGGGTCCTGCACACCGGCCGATGTCGTAGTAGAGGCACGGTCGCTTCGCGCGGGCGCGCTGCTGGAAGAACGCGTTCGAGCACGTGCGAACGGGGAACACGCGCGTGAGCGCATCGAGGGTGTCGCGGATGGCCCAGGCGTGCCCGTAGGGACCGAAGTAGCGCACGCCCTTGCGTTTGGCGCCACGGAGCACCTGCGCGCGAGGCCACGTCTCCCCCACCGTGATGGCCAGGTAGGGGTAGGACTTGTCGTCGCGGTAGCGGACGTTGAAACGTGGGCGATGCCGCTGGATGAGGTTGTACTCGAGCATCAGCGCATCGACCTCGCCCGAAGCCACGATCCACTCCACCGACGCGGCCGAGTCCACCATGGCCTGCGTCCGTGGATGCAGGGGCCTGCCCCAGTACGACGCAAGGCGTTTGCGGAGCGACCCTGCCTTGCCCGCGTAGATGACGCGGCCGTCGGGGTCGCGGAACAGGTACGCGCCGGGATCGTCCGGGATGGTGGAAGAGGCCGGCCGCGCGAGGCTCACACAGCTGATGCTAGCGCGGGGCGCCGACCCGCACGGGGGGCGGCCTGGGCTACTTCGCGCCCTTCACGACGGCGAGGGTGCCATTCATCTCCAAGTGCACGTCGCACTGGAAGTAGTAGTCGCCCTCGGGGAGCTCGGGGATCGCGTAGGTGGCAGACCCGGGGCCGATGAAGGGGTCCTCGCGGACGATCGCCTCCGCCGCCCCAGCCTCCTCGAGCGTCGTCACGTTGTGGAGTTGGCCGACGTCTTGGTGGTCGAAGGCGATCTCGAAGGGCCGGCCTGCCGGCGCGACGAGACAGTTCTTGTCGAACTGGATCCCCAGGGCAACGATCTCCAGGTCGATCACCTTCTCGTCACCGCACCCCTCCGGCGCGACGGGAGCCAGAGACACCGTCGGGACAGGGCTCGGGTTCGCGACGACGAGGCCGTCGGGCTCGCCGAGGATGCCGACCATCAGGTTCGTGCGCACCGGATCCACCCACGCCAGGACGACGGTCCCATCGACGCCGGCCGCGATCGAGGGGCGCGTGCCGCCCGCGGTCCCGGGCGTCTCCTGCGCCGCGAACGTGGTCCCGTCCCCGGTCGCCAGGTGCACGCCCTTCGCGTCCTCCCATGTCACGGCCACCTGTCCGTCGGCTGCAGCGACGCCGGTGGTCGGAGCGGCGAGCCCGATCAGGGTCTGGGGGAACGCGACCTCGGCCACGTCCGTCACCGTCCACGACGATCCCGAGAAGGACGCCAGCGCGACGCCCCCGTCGGCCGTGTAGTAGGAGGCGTACGCGGTGCCACCGTCGCTCGCCACCGACAACCCGGCAGCCGCCACGGTGTCGACGGAGGACTCGAGCCACTCTTCACCCGAGAGCCGCACCGACCGCACCGACCCCGCGGGATCTGCGAACACGACGACGGGGGTCTCCCCCGCCGTGGCGATCCCGGTGGGAAGCGGCGGCGGGCACCCGTTGCACCGCTCCGCGGTGGCCACGACCTGGCTCTCCCATCCGTCGGCCCCCGGCCTGGCGACCATGATGTCGACCGCCGAGGTGCCGTTCACGCCGAAGGCCACCCATGGCGCGCCCGAAGCGTCCAGTGCGACCGACGGCCGCCCCAGCGGCCCCGCGATCGAGATCGTGAAGCCGTAGTCGTACGCCAGGTCGACGGTGGACGAACCCCCGGGGGCGGTGGACGCGTGATAGATGCCCTCGGCGCCCGCCCACACCACGTGGATCGTGCCGTCGGGCCCGATGGCCACGTCGGTGCCATTGGCGTTCTCGGCGGTGAGAGCGAGCCCCTCGACCTTCGCGGGGCGGAACGGCGGCTCCACGCCGACGGGTTCGAACTCGGGATCGGTCTGTTGCACCGCGCCACGGCTGAAGATGCCGTCCGGGGAGATGCCGGTGAGCGCCACGGCGGGCAGGAACGGCGTGCCGATCGGCCGCACCGCCGCGATCTCTCCCGGCTGCAGAGTGCCCGGGAACGCGAGGTAGGAGACGTACGCGGTGCCGTCTTCGCTCAGAGCGACCGCGGACCCGAGGCCGACGTCGTCCAGTGCATCTGCCACCGAAGGGATGAAGCGACGGCCTTCGCCGAAGTCGACCTCCGGCAGCTCGCGGACGCTGCAGGCCGTGGCGACGACGGCGATCAGGGCGCCGAAGGTCAGGAGTCGCCTGGTCACGTCGGCGCGGATACTACCAACGAACGTCACGCTCGCGATGCACCGCTGGCCGCGAGTGGAAGGCTCCCCAGGACCTCCCCCAGGAACCGGCCGGTATAGGAATCGGGGTTCGCGGCGACGTCTTCGGGCGAGCCCATCGCGACGATCGTGCCGCCTCCGTCGCCGCCTTCTGGACCCAGATCCACGATCCAGTCCGCCGTCTTGATGACGTCGAGGTTGTGCTCGATGACCAGGACGGTGTTGCCCGTGTCGACCAGCCGCTGGAGCACCTGCAGCAGTTTGCGCACGTCCTCGAAGTGCAAGCCCGTCGTGGGCTCATCCAGGACGTAGAGGGTGTTGCCGGTGGCCCGCTTGTGCAACTCGCTCGACAGCTTGATCCGCTGCGCCTCCCCACCGGACAGGGTGGGTGCCGGCTGCCCCAGCTTCACGTAGCCGAGCCCCACGTCCGAGAGCGTCTGCAGGTGCCGCTTCAGCACGGGGATCTGCTCGAAGAACACGAGCGCTTCGTCCACGCTCATCGCCAGGACATCCGCGATGGACCGGCCCTTGAACTTCACCTCGAGCGTCTCGCGGTTGTACCTGCGGCCTTTGCACACCTCGCACGTGACGTAGACGTCGGGCAGGAAGTGCATCTCGATCTTGATCTGGCCGTCGCCGGAGCAGTTCTCGCACCGGCCGCCCCGCACGTTGAACGAGAACCGCCCCGGCTGGAACCCGCGGATCCGCGCCTCGGGCACCTGCGAGAACAGCTTGCGCACGTGGTCGAACAGCCCGGTGTAGGTGGCCGGATTCGATCGCGGGGTGCGCCCGAT
>JBBDHX010000014.1:36553-39009 GCA_040880745.1 Actinomycetota bacterium | reverse complement strand
CGGTGCCGGCCGCGAGCGCCTGCAGGGTCAACCCGCCGCCGAGCGCCAGCCCCATGACGACCGCACCGATCTGTCGGAAGCCGAACGACGCGCGAGCCATCCCACCGAGCACCGAGGAGAGCCCCGATGCGACCAGGACCGCCTCACAGGCTGCCGCCGCCGCCATGTACACGGGTGCGTTGGAGACGGCCGCCCGGAGGTAGCCCGCGGCCGAGGCCCACGCCAGGGCGAGCGCGAGCGTTGCCGCGGCTCCGGCACGAAGCGCCGGCCCGCGACGCTCCTCACCGGAGAGCGCCAGCCCCGCGATGGCGGCGACCGGCAGGAACCACGCGGGCGCCCACGATCCTGGGGCCACGCCTGGGGACAGTCGCAGGACATCCCAGGGGTTGGCCGAACCGATGCCACTGCCGAGCGCGGCGGCAGCGCCTGCGGCGATCGTCGGCACGAAGGGGAAGAGCAGGACGGCCGCGGCCACGAGTGCTCCGAGCGACCACGCGAGTCCCCGGCCACGCCGCCGGCCGCCGAGCACCTGGACGAAGAGCAAGATCGCGACGGCGAGCAGGACCCCGGGCTCGAACGCGACGCCGATGGCGATCGTGACCCCGAGCCCCGTCACGAACCGCCAGCGCGTGTCGGGAGGGTCTGCGGATCCGAACGCACCCTCGAACCGTTCGAGGATCGACGGCAGGACGACGAGGGCCACCGTGATCGCGAGCCGCCCGTCGGAGAACGCCCACAGGACGACGGCGGAAGCTCCGTAGGACGCCGCGGCGAGGGCGGCGGGCGCCGAACGCCCCGTGATGCGAACACACGCCCGGTAGGCCAGCATCGCAGCCAGGAACGGGCCGGCTGCGATCATCACCTTCTGCGCCAAGGCCGTGCTGCCGGCCATCAGCACGGAGAGGCCTCCCATGGCGCCGAGCGCGGGACTGGCCGCGAGGTCGCCTCCCAGGCCCGTCGTCCGCACGGCCGAGGTCAGTTCGGCGAAGAACGCCTGGGCACCCCGAGGGAACGCAGGCAGCGCTCCCCCGGCGATCGGTTCCGGCCCGACGAGGTGACGAAGGGCGAAACCTCCGACCACGATCGCGAGCGCCGACGTCACGAGCACGGGGTGGGTCGCGAACAACGATGCCGTGCGGTGGCGAAGACGCTTCGTCACGGGCTGGCCCTGCTCCTCGACGTCGAGCTCACGCTGTTCCTCTAGGAACCTCTCGGCCGTGTGGAACCACCTCGGGATGCGCAATCCCGCCGACTCCATGAACCGGCGCAAGGCGCGGTCCTTGGTCCGGCGGGCCCGCTGCACCCGCCATCGGCGAGCGACGGTGCCCGGGAGGCGCACGATGTTCCAGCCGATCGCGAGGAGCAGCTCCGTCGCCTCGTCGAAGCGCCGCGAGAGGGTCAGGTAGCCCAGTCGAACGGCCGATAGGGAGATCCCCAAGGGCACGACCCAGATCAGGTTCGCCAGTGAGTAGTTCTTGAGCACGGCGGCGAGCGCGGCCCTGTCCTCGGCGTATCGCCGACTGCGATCCTCATCGGATCGGACGTCGTACTCACCGGCCGCTCGATGCCTGACCCGGGCCAGAGGCGTCATCAGCACGCGCCATCCGGCGACGCGCGCGCGCCAGCACAGGTCCGAGTCACCATCGTCATCGCCCAAACGCTCGTCGAACAGCCCGATGGCCTGCCAGACCTCTCGGGCGATCAGGGCGGCGCACGTGTCGACCGACAGCACCTCGAGGACGCGGTCGAACTGTCCTTGATCGATCTCCCCCGGCTGCAGGGGCGTGTACGGGTGCCCGAAGCGATCCGAGGAACGTCCGACGTCGCGCAACCGCCGGGGATCGTCGTGATCCACGATCTTGGCACCGACGATGCCCACACCCTCCGCGCCTGCCAAACGCGTGGCGTCGACGAGGCGGGCGATCGCCTCGGGGTCCAGCACCGCGTCGTCGTGTAAGAGGAGGAGGTGATCCGCGGCCGCAGCGGCGGGATGCTCCGTGGCTGCGCCGAAGGCGCCCGCGATCCCGTACCGGCGGTCGAGACGATGGACCCGCTCGGGCCCGAGCGCGTGCACCAAGAGCTCGTGCGAGCCGTCCTCGGAGGCATCGTCGATCGCGAGCACGCCGACCCGTTCGTAGGTCTGTGCGGCGAGAGCCTGGAGGGTATCCCGCAGCCAGGCGGACGCATCCCGGACCACGAGGACGACGAGGACCGACGGGACACGTTCGGCGGCTGTCGGAGCTGAAGGTGTGGCTGCAGTCATGCGACGGGCGCGCTCCCGCGCGGCGGCGAGCCTAGCACGGTGGTTGATGCCGAACGCGAAGGGGGGCCCGCAGGCCCCCCTTCATGAAGCGCAGATCGAGGGTCAGCGCTTCTTCGCCCCCGACTTGCGGGCGGCGGTCTTCTTGCGTGCCGGCTTGCGGGCGGCGGACTTCTTGCGTGCCGTCGCCTTCTTC
>JBBDHX010000014.1:11314-36453 GCA_040880745.1 Actinomycetota bacterium | reverse complement strand
TTGCGTGCCGGCTTGCGGGCGGCGGACTTCTTGCGTGCCGTCGCCTTCTTCGCCGTGGCCTTCTTGCGTGCCGGCTTGCGGGCGGCGGACTTCTTGCGTGCCGTCGCCTTCTTCGCCGTGGCCTTCTTGCGTGCCGGCTTGCGGGCGGCGGTCTTCTTGCGTGCCGTCGCCTTCTTCGCCGCGGGCCTCTTGCGCGCCGCGGTCTTCTTACGGGCCGGCTTGCGTGCGGCCGTCTTCTTGGCTGCTGCCATGGTGCCCCCTTCCGTTCCCGAACCGGTTGGTCAGGTCCTCATGACGCCATGCGCTTCAGGCGCCGGCGTTCCCGTTCGCTCATGCCGCCCCAGACGCCGTACCGCTCATCGCGCCGCAAGGCGTAATTCAGGCACTCGATGCGAACGGAACACTCGTTACAGATCCGCTTCGCCTCCCTCGATGAGCCTCCCTTCTCGGGGAAGAAGATCTCCGGATCATGGTCGCGACACCGTGCTCGCTCCTGCCAAGGGATGTAGTGGTGCACTCCTCATCTCCCCCCGAAATCACATCCGTGTGATTCTGAGGGAAGAACACCCCCGTTGACAAGGGGTCCTTCGAAGGAATCCTCTGCCTCTCCCTCATGGACTCGTACCCATCGAAGCGATCGTTCGGCATGGTTGCAAGGGCATGGAGAGGGAAATACGACGGTTCAGCACCCTGACGGAAACGGTCAACCAGATCGACCGAAGGCGGCCCTCAAGCGTGCACGACGCGCTCGTACGTCGTCGTTCGCACGGCGGGGATACGTCCGATCGCACGGATAGCGTCGTCGAAACCGGCGGGCGTCATCTCGATGCCCCACTCGGCGCCCGCCATGCGACTGATCGTCTCCTCCATCAATGTGCCGCCGAAATCGTTCGCACCGGCTTGCAGGATCGCCTGACATGCCTGCACACCGAGTTTCACCCAGGACACCTGGATCTCGTCGATCGCGCCGTCCAGGAGGATGCGCGCGACCGCGTGCATCCTCAGGTTCTCCTCGAAGGTCGCGCCGGGACGCGCCTTCCCGGCGAGATAGATGGGAGCGTTCCGGTGGACGAACGGCAGCGGCACGAACTCGGTGAAGCCTCCCGTGTCGGCTTGGATCGCAGCGAGACGACGCAGATGCGCGACCCAATGGGGCGGCGCGTCGACGTGGCCGAACATCACCGTGCTCGAGGATCGGATCCCGACGCCGTGGGCCGTGCGCACGATCTCCTCCCACGTGTCGGCCGGCAGCTTCCCCTTGGTCAGGAGCCACCGGACTTCATCGTCCAAGATCTCCGCCGCGGTCCCGGGCATCGTCCCCAGGCCGTGCGCCTTCGCCTCGGTCAGGAACTCCCCGAAGGAAACCCCCAGGCGTGTGGCACCGTTGAGGACCTCCATAGGGCTGAAGGCGTGGATGTGCATCTGGGGCACCGCCGCTTTCACGGCGTCCAGCAGGTCGAAGTAGAAGGTGCCGGGCAGGTCCGGGTGGATCCCACCCTGCATGCAGACCTCGGTGGCGCCTCTGTCCCAGGCCTCCTGGGCTCGGGAGGCAACCTCCTGCAGGGTGAGCGTGTAGGACTCGGCGTCGACCTCGCGCTGGGCGAAGGCGCAGAAACGGCATCCTACGTAGCAGACGTTGGTGAAGTTGATGTTCCGGTTCACCACGTAGGTGACCTCGGGTCCGACGGCCTCCGCGCGCAGATCGTCGGCCACCGAACAGAGCGCATCCAGCGCCGCACCCTCGGCCTGGAACAGCGCGAGGGCCTCTTCATCCGAGATGGGCCTGTGTGCCGCGGCCTTCGCGAGCGCGGTGCGGATATCGCTTCTCAGCCGCTCGGGGTCGCGGCGTCGCGTGGCCCAGGCCGCGGTGATGGCGTTGTCCTCGGTTTCGAACGAGCCGTAGACGGGCTCCGCGTCGGGCCGCAGGCCTGCCCCGCCGGCCTTCGCGAAGGTGAGCGCGATGGTCCTGGGCTTGAAGGTGACGTCGGGGTCCTGCCAGGGCACCGGCTCGGAGCGCGCACCCGCACGAGCCAGACCGTCGGCGCCGAGCAGCGCTGCAACGGGGGCCCGCATCTTCGCTGCCATCCAGGGGTCGGGTTCGGTGGCGTACCGGGGGTAGATGGTCAGGCGTTCCCGGAGGTCCTTGCCCCGGGAGGCTGTGGTCTCGCGGAGCCTCTCGATCTGTGGCCACGGTCGCTCGGGGTTCACATGGTCGGGTGTGAGCGGCGAGACCCCTCCCCAATCGTTGATCCCTGCATCGAGCAGGCGCAGCTGCTGCACCTCGTCGGAGAGGTTCGGCGGCGCCTGGACGCTCAGGTGAGGACCGAACACGACACGGGACGTGGCGACCGCCGCCAGGAACTCTTCGTCGGCCGGCTCCGCGGCGGCATGCATCGCCGTGCCCGGCTTGGCCCGGAAGTTCTGGACGATCACCTCCTGGATGTGGTGGTACCGGCGATGAAGATCCCGGATGGCGAACAGCGACTCCGCACGTTCGCGCGAAGTCTCGCCGATCCCCACCAGGATCCCGGTGGTGAACGGGATCGCCAGACGGCCGGCGTCCTCGATCGTTCGGAGGCGGACGGCGGGAACCTTGTCGGGTGAGCCGAAGTGCGGCATCCCCCGCTCGGTCAGTCGCTCGCTCGAGGTTTCGAGCATGATCCCCATCGATGCGCTGACGTGCTTGAGGCGCGCCAGGTCCTCGTAGGTCATCACGCCGGGGTTCAGATGCGGGAGCAGTCCGGTCTCTTCGATCACCGCGATCGCCATGGCACGGAGGTACTCGAGCGTGGATCCGTAGCCCCGCTCCAGGAGCCACGCCCGTGCCTCGGGGTAGCGATCCTCGGGCCTGTCCCCCAGCGTGAACAGCGCCTCCTTACAGCCGGCGAGCCGCCCGGCCCCGGCGATGCCCAGGACCTCCTCGGGGGTGAGGAAGGGCGCCTGCACGCGCGCCGGGGGCTTGGCGAACGTGCAGTAGTGGCAGTGGTCGCGGCAGAGCATGGTGAGCGGCACGAACACCTTCGGCGAATACGTGACCGCGCCGGCCCACCCGATGTCACGCAGCTGGCCGGCCACCGCCATCAGGCGTCGCAAGCCGGGGCCCCGGGCATCCAACAGAGCCTCTGTTTCCTCGAGGCTCAGAGCCTTCCCCTGCTCGGCGCGGGCGAGTGCCCGCCGGAGTGCGTGGGAGGTGGCGTCGGCCATCGCGGGCGAGCCTACTACCCTTCCCGGCTATGAAGGTCGCGGCGCTCGCGGGTGGAGTCGGTGCGGGGAAGTTCCTGCGTGGCTTGACCCGTGTGGTGCCCGGCGCCGACCTCAGCGTGATCGTGAACGTGGCCGACGACGTCGTCGTCCACGGGTTGCACGTCTCCCCCGATCCGGACTCGGTCACGTACTGGCTCGGCGACGTCTTCGACCGGGAGCGCGGCTGGGGGCGACGTGAGGAGACCTTCCGCGCAACCGGGGAGTTGGCCGCCTTCGGGGCTGCGGATGCCTGGTTCGGCCTGGGCGACCTCGACATGGCTACCCACCTGTTCCGGACGAAGCTGCTCGCGGAGGGCATCCCCCTCTCGGAGATCACACGCCGTATCGCCGAGCGGTTCGGTGTCGGCGCGACCCTGATCCCGGCGAGCGATGACCGTGTCGAGACTCGCATCGACGCCGTGGACGCTTCGACGGGCGAGACGCTCGACCTGCACTTCCAGGAGTACTGGGTGCAACGGCGCGGGAACGACGCCGTCGAGGCCATCCGGTACGTGGGAGCGGCGGACGCCGCACCGGCCCCCGGGGTGCTCGAGGCGATCGCGAAGGCCGACGCCGTGGTGATCTGCCCATCGAACCCCGTGGTCTCGATCGGGCCGATGCTCGCCATGCCGGCTCTCCGTGCGGCGGTCGCCGCCCGCCGCGATGTCTGCGTCGGCATCAGCGGCATCGTGGGCGATGGCCCCGTGGCGGGCATGGCCGACCGCTTGATGCCGGCGGCCGGCATCGAGGTCAGCGCTGCCGGCGTGGCGGAGTACTACCGCGGGCTGCTCGCCGCCTGGCTCATCGATCGGGTGGACGCCACGCTCGCCGGCCGCATCCGAGCGCTGGGGATGGCCTACGGGGCGACCGACACGATCATGACGGGCGATGACCGGGCCGAGGCCGTCGCCCGGGCGGCGCTGGAGTTGTTGGCGTGAGCCTCGCGGTCGTGCCCGTCGAGGGCCTGCCCGAGGTCCGGGAGGGCGATGACCTCGCCGCGCTGCTCGCGCCCGCACTACGAACAGCGGGCGTGCGCAACGGCGATGTCATCGCGATCACGCAGAAGATCGTCTCCAAGGCCGAGGGTCGAGTCATCGCAGGAACGGACCGGGCCACGGTGGTCGAGTCCGAGACCGCCCGGGTGGTGGCTCGGCGCGGCGACCTCGTGATCGCCGAGACCAGGCACGGGTTCGTGTGCGCCAACGCAGGCGTCGACGCGTCGAACGTGGGCGCCGGTTCGCTCTCCCTGCTCCCGGAGGACCCCGACGGCAGCGCGGCGGCGCTCCGATCCAGCCTGTCGGAGGCCCTGGGCATCGAGGAACTCGCGGTGGTCGTGACGGACACCTTCGGGCGAGCGTGGCGGGAGGGTCTCGTCGACGTCGCCCTGGGGGTCGCGGGGATGCCCGCGGTGGTGGATCTACGGGGGACCACCGACCACACGGGACGGCTGTTGGACGCCACCGTCGTGGCGCTGGCCGACCAGGTGGCGGCGGCGGCCGGCATGGTCATGGGCAAGGACGAGATGATCCCCGCCGCGATCGTGCGAGGTCTCCGGTGGACGGCGGCGGCCGGTCGCGGTGCCGATCTGGTGCGAGCGGCGGCCGACGATCTGTTCCGTGCATCGCCGATGCAGGCCCTGCACGCGCGCCGCACCATCCGGTCCTTCGGCCCCGGGATCGTCGCGCGGGAGGCGGTGGCCGAGGCCGTCGCGGCAGCCTGCACAGCGCCCGCCCCGCATCACACCCGGCCGTGGATGTTCGTGGCCCTGGACGGGTCACCGGCCAAGCGCGCCCTGCTCGCGGCCATCGCGGATGCGTGGCGGGCAGACCTGCGCCGCGATGGGACACCGGAGGAGACGATCGCGCGCAGGATCGCGCGGAGCGACGAGGTCCTCGGCGCCGCCCCAACGCTGATCGTGCCCTTCGTCCGGTTCGACGGTGCGCACCCCTACGCGGACGAGGAGCGGGCGGGCGCCGAGCGCGAGATGTTCCTGCTCGCCGGTGGTGCGGCGATCCAGACCCTGCTGCTCGGGCTGCACGCGCGAGACGTGGCGTCGTGCTGGATCTCCTCGACGCTGTTCTGTCAGGAGGAAACGAGAGCCGCGCTCGGCGTGGACGACGGCTGGCACGCGCTCGGGACCGTGGCGTGCGGACCGATGCCGGAGGGCGGAGCCGCGCGGCCCCGCCCTCCGATCGATCCGGTGGACTTCCTGCGCTGGGCTTAGGCGAGCACACCCTTGAGGAAGTAGCCGAGGAAGATGACGGCGACCACGTAGAGCAGCGGGTGCACGTCCTTCGCCTTCCCCTGGATCAGACGGATGAACACGAACGAGATGAACCCCGCCCCTACGCCGTTCGTGATCGAATACGTGAACGGCATCAGGCCGACGGTGAGGAGCGCGGGGATCCCCATGGCCGGATCGCGCCACGCGATCTCACCCACGCCCTGCATCATCAGATAGCCCACCACGATGAGGACGGGGGCGGTCGCCTCGGCCGGGATCACGCCGGCGATCGGCGAGATGAACAGGCACGCGAGGAACAGCAGTCCGGTCACGACGCTGGCCAGGCCGGTCTTGCCGCCTTCACCGATGCCCGATGCGCTCTCGATGAACGTCGTGTTCGACGAGGCGCTCGCGGCTCCGCCCGCCGCGGCGGCGAGCGAGTCGACGAGGAGCACCTTCTTGGCGTCGGGCAAGGTGCCGTCGTCCGCGAGCAGGCCGGCCTCGTCGGCCAGGCTGTTCGCCGTTCCCATGGTGTCGAAGAAGTCCGACAGCATCACGGCCACGACCAGACCGAGCGCCGTGATGAACCCGAGCGTCGAGAAGAACCCGAACGAGAACTTCCCGACGAGGGAGAAGTCCGGACTCGACGTCACCGCGTCCGGCACGACGCCCACACCGGGGGTCGCAGCCCACATCGCGCCATCGGCGAACGCCTCGTTGATGATCACCCCTGCGACGGTGGCGGCGAGGATCGCGAGCAGCAGGCCGCCCTTCGTCTTGCGTACGGTGAACAGGATGGCTGTGGCGAGACCGATGGCGAACACGAGGATCCTCAGCGTCGTGAGGTCGGTGGACAGGGTCACGAGGGTCGCGTCGCTGTTCACGACGATCCCGGCGTTCACCAGCCCGATGATCATGAGGAACATCCCGATCCCGATCCCGATGGCCCGTTTCAGGTCCGTCGGGATGGCGTTCATGATCATCTCGCGCAGGCCCGTCAACACGAGCGCCGTGATGATGAGGCCCTCGACGACCACGACCCCCATCGCCTCGGGCCACGTCAGCCCGTAACCGGCGACGAGCGTGAACGCGACGAAGGCGTTGAGACCCAGCCCCGAAGCGATCGCGAACGGGTAGTTCGCGTACAGACCCATCGCGATGGTCGCGATCCCACCCACCAAGGCCGTGACGGTGAGCACCTGCGGGAACGCGAGCGTGGTGCCGGCCGAGTCCGGGACGGCGCCCAGGATCCCCGGGTTCACGAACAGGATGTAGGCCATCGTCAGGAACGTCGTGGCGCCGGCCATCACCTCCGTGCGGACCGTGGAACCCCGTTCGGAGATCTTGAAGAACCGGTCCATGCCGGCCCCTCCCCCACCACCTGGCACGCGAACGAGCCGGTCGTTCTCGGTCTTGGCCATGCACCCCCCTCGATCCAAGCCGGCACGGGAGGCCGGCGAGCCGTGGGGAAGGCATCGCGAGCATAGGAACCACGCGGTTCTGACGCAAGCCGCGCAGCAACGCATCCGCAGCGTTCGCGCGGGGTTCGATACCCTGGGCTCCGACCGAGACGAAGGAGTCATCGCGCGTGGGGAACCAGCCGAGGGGCGGCCGTGGGGCGAACAAGCCCCAGCCCGACCGCCCGACGAAGACCGAACGCAAAGATGAGGCACGCGCCGAGCGCGAGCAGATCCACGCACGGATGGCCCGGCGACGCCGGAGCCGGGTCGGCGCTCTCATCGTCGGCATCGCGGCCGCCGCTATCGTGATCGTGCTCGTCATCTCCTTGTCGGGGGAGACGGGAGAACCAGGCACGACACCGTCGGGCACGGCGCTCCCCGGACTCATGACCTCCATCGCCCCCTGGGGCGCGAACAACGACCAACTCGCCGAGCGGATGGCGATCTTGGACCTGCCGCAGTTCCAGGACAACGAGGGTCACGCGCACGCGCGCCTATGGATCTACGTGCACGGTGAGCAGGAGGAGGTCCCCACCGACCTCGGCTTCCCGGGCGACATCGCCTCGCCGCTGCACACGCACGACACCACCGGGACGATTCACATCGAGGCGGTCGACATGTCGTGGGCGCCGAGCCTCGGAACGTTCTTCGATACGTGGGGGCTCCGCCTGTCGAGCGACTGCATCGGCGCCTACTGTTCCCAAGGCGACGACACCCTCCAGGTCTTCGTGAACGGCGAGCCGTTCGAAGGCGACCCTCGCACGATCTCCATGCATGAACTCGATGTGGTGGAAGAGGTCGCGATCGTGCTCACGTACGGGACGGACGACGAGCTCCCCGAGACCATCCCGGACTCCTTCACCTTCGGGTCCTAGGGACACGCCATGGCCAACAAGAAGAAGCGGAAGCGGCCCGACCGCGCCCGGGCGTCGACGGAGCCCATGGGTGGGGCGAACGTCGCCCGCCGCGAGCGCAAGGATGAGGCTCGCGCGCTGCGGGAGGCCGAGCGCAAGCGCCGGGCCCGTGCGAACGCCCGGCGCAGGGTGCTCACCTTCGCCGTGATCGGCGTGGCAGGGTTCGCCGTGATCACGTTCCTGGGCAGAGTGGCGTCGCCGACGCCCCTGCCCGACGCCGCAACGGCTGCAGCCCGGGAGGCCGGCTGTGGCGACCTCGAGATCCCTGAGAGCACCGCACCTGGGGGTCAGCATCTGGACCCCGGAGCCACGTATGTCTACGACGACCCGCCGGGCACGAGCGGGTTCCACGCCCAGGCGCCGCTGCCCGCCACGCCCCGTGTCCTCACCGTGCCGGTCGACGAGACGCAGGCGGTCCACACCCTCGAGCACGGCGGCGTCATCGCCTACTACCGGCTGCCCGCCGAGTCAGGTGTGTCCCAGGACGTGGTCGACCGGCTCGCGACGGTGGTCACGGCGGGACCGGCCTCCTACCTGATCCCCTACGCCGGCCTGCCGGAGGGACAGGGGCTCGCGTTCACCGCCTGGAACAAGCGGATGCTCTGCCCGGTGGGCACGAGCGCGGACCAGGCGGCCACGATCGCGCAGGGCTTCATCGACGCCTACGCCTGCACATCCAACGCACCCGAGGGCAAGAACGGCGACGGCTGCTGAGGCGGCCGATCAGTCCGCGACCGCGACGCACGTCTTGGGGGTCGCACAGCGGATGGCACCATGCTCGAACCGAGCCCGCACGCCCCCATCCGCGCGTTCGAGGACCCGGGTGAGCGGGAACCCGAGCCACCCGCCTGCTCCACCTTCGTCGAGGTAAGCGCGGAGCACGGGCCCCCACAGGGCGTGGGCGCCGGTGACGCCCTTCCAGTAGATCCGTCCGCCGACGAAGTCCAACACCTTGCAGTTCGTGCAGGAGACGGCGCGCGCCCTGGACAGATCACGCACCTTCGTGGTCGGCACACCGAGCACGCCGGACCCGGTCCCGACGGCCCGATACTCGTCGTCGATCGCGCCCTTGATCCAGACCGTGAACCCCTTCGAACCGTTGCGATACAGGCCACCGCCGGTGAAGAGCTGCTGAACGCCGCCCGGCACCTGGGTGGTGGGCGAGGACGGCAGACCGGGCG
The DNA here is from genome assembly GCA_040880745.1 of Actinomycetota bacterium. Classification (GTDB taxonomy): domain Bacteria; phylum Actinomycetota; class UBA4738; order UBA4738; family HRBIN12; genus AC-51. Next base: position 27,431 of record JBBDHX010000014.1, on the reverse strand, counting down.
CGCACATGAGTTGGTCATAGCGCTCGCGGATCGGCCCGGAGATCGTGCGGTCGGCGTTGATCCAGACACGGTCGTCGGGGAGCCCCAGACCGGCGCGGAGTTGCGTCCCGGTGATCGTGCGGCTCCCGCCGGTACCGAGCACCCGCAGCGTGACGATCCGGCCCGAGGAGCCCCGCGTGATCCGGTCGAAAGCGCTCACCGTGCCGATCGGGCCGGTGTAGGGGCCGAGCCGGGAGGTCACGCTCGCGGCGTCGAACGTCCGTTCCCACGCGGTCCACGGGTTCGCGGACGTGGACTCCCCCGGGTCGCACACGCCGCGCAGCCACGGTATGGCGAACGCATCGTTGCCGGCGTGCCAGACATCCTCGACGTTCTCGGAGTGGCCGCCGTCGGACGCCGCATAGAACGCCTGGATGACGCGGCCCCCGAACGTCACGGCCTGACCGGCCGTCGCGTCGACCGCCGCCAGCCAGCGATCGCCCATCGAGCCGGATTCGCGGTCATAGCCGATGTACGTCTGATCGCCGGAGCCGTCGGTGAGGTGGCACGCGCAGTCGCTCCGCAGTCCGTAGCGGACGATGGCGTACGTGGCGTAGGAACGAGCGGCGACAGCCTGGGCCCGCAACGACGCCCGAGGCCATGAGGCGGGGACCTCGCCCAACCCGTAGAGGTAGTCCTGCATGCTCACGCGCGCGATCAACCGCTCCCGACAGCCACTGGTGCAGTCGTACAGATCGATCTCGATCGATCCCCGCGCGTAGGCGAACCCGTCGTACCAGATCGAATCCGCCTCCGGGATGAACACGCGTGCGCCATCGCGTTCATACGTGACGGTGAGCGAGACGGCCGGACCGCCCCAGCGGCGTTCGCCGACCAGCCTCCCCGCTCCGTCGCGGATCGCGAAGCCGTCCGCTTTCGCGGTGACGGTCCAGGTCGCGCCGCCGGGGATCTTCCCGGCCAGCCGACGGCCGGCCTTCCCCTCCCAGATGCGCACCGGGCCGCCCTGGGCTCCCAGATGCACCACCGTCCGGCCGGTGGTCAGCCCGACCCGGATCCGGTCGGGCACCTCCGGAGCACGCTCGACCTTCGTCCCCTGATAGAAGTGGCGCAGGATGCGGCCATGGGTCCAGCCCATCTTGGCGAGGCCGTACGCGCCCCATTGCGACATCCCTAGACCGTGTCCGTAGCCGGAGCCGTCGAACGTGAACGACCCACCGGCCGCCGCGGGCGGAGCGCTCGGCAGCATGGCCGTCCCCGAAAGGATGGCGACGATGGAGGTGATGATCGCTCGGCGCATCGCGGCTGTCGTTCCCACTCCCCCGGCCCGGTGCCGGCACCTTGGCACCATCGGCACGCCCGCAGGTGCCGTTGAGTCGGGTGACCGGGGGATAGTGCCCGGACGCTAGCCGGGTGCAACGTCGGCGTCCACCGAGACCCGGGCACCCTCGAGCACGCCATGGTCGGGCACACGCGCCCCGGCGCCCAGGACGGAGTCCGACACGCGCGCACCTGCACCGACGCGAGCCTCCGCCCCGACGACGCTGCCGAGCACCACTGCCTGGGCGCCGATGAACGCTCCGGCGTGCAGCACGCTTCGTTCGACCCGGGCGCCCCGGCCGACCCGTGCCTCGGCGCCCACGGCCACGGCCGCGTCCAGCCGGGCGCTCGGATCCACCTCGGCGCTGGGGTGGATCCACGGTGCGTCGTAGGAGATGCCCCGGACCCGGCCCGCGAGCAGGTCGGCGTGCGCCTGCAGGTACTTCTCCGGGGTGCCCAGGTCGATCCAGTAGCCATCGGCTCCGAAGCCGTACACCGGATGCCCGGCTGCGATCACCTCAGGGAAGATCGTCCGCTCGATGGAGATCTCTTCACCGGCCGGGAACGCCCCCAGGACGGCGGGGTCGAGCAGGTACGTGCCTGCGTTGATGTCACCGGCCACCGCGTCCGTGGGCTTCTCGCGGAACGCCACGACGCGGCCGTCCTCCTCGGTCTGGACCAAGCCGAAGGCGCGGGCGTCCTCGACGTGATGCAGCGCGATCGTGACCGAGGCGCCGCGCTCGTCGTGGAAGGCCCGCATGGCCGTCAGATCGAGGTCGGTGCAGATGTCGCCGTTCAGCGCGAAGAACGGGTCGCTGCCCACGACGTCGAGGGTCCGCACGACGGCGCCACCGGTCCCGAGCGGTCGCTCTTCGGTGACCCAGGTGATCGCGGGCTCACCGGCGCGAGCAGCGATGAACGGGCCGAACGCCTCCTCGAGGTAGGGGGAGGACATGATCACCTCGCGCACGCCGTGCTGCACGAGGCGGTCCAGGGTGTGGTCCAAGATCGGCCGGTCGACGAGCGGGAGCAGTTCCTTCTTCACGGTCTCCGTGAGCGGACGCAGACGCGTGCCGAACCCCCCGACCAGCACCACCGCCTTCATCGACGGATCAGTCTCCCTGCGAGCCAAGCGATCTCGGCGCGCGACCGCAGCACCATCCACGCCAGCGGAAGGGTGAGGCGACGCCACCCCCCGGCCCGATGCTTCGCGTAGTACCGGTACATGCTGGTCGAGTGCATCACCACCAACCGGTGCGGGCGGCGCACGCCGCCCGTGGACACGCCGATCTGGTGCAGGACCTCGACCTCCGGCGTGAACACGACGGACCAACCCGCGTCGTGCAGACGGGTCGCGACGTCGAGCTCTTCGGCGTAGAGCGGGAACGCCTCGTCGAAACCCCCGACCGCATCGAACGCCTCACGGGGGATGAGCATGCAGCAGCCGCTCACCCAGTCCACAGACCGCTCGGTGGTGCGATCCCACCCGTCCATCTCGTAACGCCTCGTGAAAGGGTTCGCCCGGGAGAACGGCGCCAGGAACGCGTGCCCGGCGGCGTCGAGGACGCTCGGGAACGTCCGTCCGCTCGGGTACACGACGCCCGCCGGGTCCCGGATCATCGGTCCCACGATCCCCGCGCGAGGATGGGAGCGTCCCACCGCGACCAGGTCTTCGACGGTACCGGAGAACCACTCCGTGTCCGGGTTCAGGAAGAGGAGGAAGGGGGCCTCGGTCAGTCGGGCCCCCTGGTTCCACGCCGGTGACAGGAACACGTTCGTCGGGTTGCGGACCAGCTGGACCCCCGAACGCTCGGCGGCGCGCTCGGACCCGTCACGCGAGGCGTTGTCGACCACGATGATCTCGGTCTTCACGGAGCCGCGGCGTCGTTCCAGCGAGTCCAGGCACCGCGCCAGCCAGGAGCCGGTGTCGTAGTTCACGATCACGACGGCGACATCGGCCGCTGGACCCAGGCTCATGCGGGCGCGGTGCGCGCGACGAGCACGATGCCGGTCATGATGCATGCCACGCCCAACCACCGCAGCGGCGGGACGGTCTCGTGCAAGATGAACCGATCCACCGCGACGATCAAGAGATACGTGAGGGCGGCGAACGGATAGGCGAAGGACAGCGAGGTCCGGGAGAGCACGAACATCCAGACGACGGCCGACAAACCGAACATCACCAGGCCGCCCCACACGGTCGCGTTGGAGAGCATCGTCCGGGCGGCCGCGCCCGAGAGCGTCACGACGCCCCCGATGGATTCCGTGACCTGGTTCATCCCGGCCTTCAGCGTCAGCTGCGCCACCGACGCGAGGCCGACAGACACCAGGATCATGGCGACGAGCATCGGTAGATGACCCTCCCTGTCCGCGGGGGACCGGCGAGCGTCACTCACGGTCCTCCACCTCGACGATCACGGGCATATAGGTCTGATCGCGGCGCCCCTCACGCTGGCGCACCTCGAAGGAGTATCGCTGGTCCTGCACGTGGTAGACACGCTCGTTGTCGCGAGAGTGCACCCCGATCGTGACCCAGTACTTCCCCCCCGTGAACGGGACCGGCCCGGCTCGGAACCGGACGAGGCGCTCTGCATCGAGGACGCCGAGGTCGACCCCCTCGCGGGCGGTGTCGGTGCTGAAGATGAAGTTGTTCGCACCGTCGTGCAGGGCGAAGGAGACGACGGGATCGTGGACCGGCTCGTTCGCCTTCAGCTCGATCTCCAGCGTGAGCTGGTCACCGGGGTCCAGGGGCCCGTCCATCGGGACGCCCGATCGTCCGAGGCGAGCGGCCACGATCTCGATCTCTTTCGATCCCTCCTCGCGCGCGAACTCGAGGTCGTTCTTCAAGATCGTGAGGCGCATCTCCCGCACGACGTCGTCGGGGTCGCCGATCACCTGCACGCGCCCGTGATCGAGCATCACGGCCTGATCGCAGAGCTGGCGGACCAGGTCCAAGGCGTGGCTCACCAAAACGATGGTGCGGCCCTCCTTCTGGAACGTCCGGACCCGGTCGAGACATCGGGCCTGGAAGTGCTCGTCACCGACCGCGAGGACTTCGTCGATCAAGATCACCTCGGGATCGACGTGCACGGCGCACGCGAACCCGAGGCGAACGAGCATCCCCGAGGAGTAGAACTTCACAGCCGTACCCATGAAGTCCTCCAACTCCGCGAACGCGACGATGTCGTCGTACACGCGCTCGGTGTCCTTGCGCGACAGGCCGAGGAACGACGAGTTGAGGAAGACGTTCTCCTTGCCCGTGAGTTCCGGGTGGAACCCGGCGCCCAACTCGAGCAACCCCGCCAACCGGCCTCGCTGGCGCACGAGGCCCTCCGTGGGTCGAAGGATCCCCGCGATCACCTTGAGCAGCGTGCTCTTGCCCGACCCGTTGTGTCCGATCAGCGCGAGCGTCTCACCCGTCGGCACCTCGAAGTCCACATCGCGCAGTGCCCAGAAGTCCTCGGCGCGGATCCGGCCACCCAGTACCCGCCGCTTGAGCGACCCAGGCTTCTCCCGGAAGATCCGGAACCGTTTGCCCACGTGATCGACCTGGATCGCCGCACTCGAGCTCATAGCTCCTCCGCGAAGTCGCCCGACAGCGCGAAGAACGTCCGCCACGTCAGGTACAGGAGCGCCGTGGAGGCAAGGATCACCACGCTCAACCCGAGGATCAGCGCTCCGTCGGAGGGCGGAGTGAGAACGCTCACGGCGTCACCGTGGTGGTACAGCGCTCGCTGCAGACCGGACACGACCCAGGTCATGGGGTTCAGTTGGTAGATGCGCCAGAAGAAGACGCCGTGGTCGTACTTGTCGATGAACGCCGCGTGAGCGACCCCGGTCGCATACACGATCGGCGTCATCCAGAACCACACGAGCAGCAACAGCCCCAGGAGATGCTCGATATCGCGGTAGCGCACGTTCAACGCCGAGACCCAGAGCGTCACCGCCGTGGTGAACAGCAGCAACGCCACGATCGACAACGGGTAGAGCCACACGAACTCGAGCGCGAACCCGGCGGCGTTGTCGATGAAGAGGGGCCGGATCAGGATGAACAGGAAGAACACCGCGGACTGCAGGAGCAGGTCGACCACGGCCACGCCGATCACCGACAGCGGCAAGATCTCGCGCGGGAAATACACCTTCTTGATCAGGTTGGCGTTCCCCACGCAGACCTGTGCGCCTCCGCTGAGCGCCCCCGAGAACAAGTTCCACGCGAGCAGACCCGACAGCAGGAACACGGGGTAGTCCTCCGCCGCACCGCCCAGCAACTTCGACACGAACGAGAACACCAGGAGGAAGACAACCGGGTTCAAGAGCGACCATACGGTGCCGAGCACCGAGGCCGCGTACTTCACCTTGAGGTCCTTGCGGACCAGGTTCACGAAGATCTCCCGGAACACCCACAGCTCGCGGAGGCGCGTGCCCACCCGAAGGTGCGGCGGCTCGGAGGTTCGTTCGTTGAAATCGATGGAGGTCGCCACGGATGTCCCACCTACCCGCGGCGTGCGTGCGCGGGGTGGAAGGGAGTCTACCCCGGGCTGTTGCAGACCTACGTCACGATCGCGTGGCGTTCTGATGGACCTCAAGGGAACCGGGGGCCCACGCAGTCCGTGCGAAACGGCAGCGGGTCCGGACGGCGCGGCTCCTGGTCGAAGTCGAACGCGGACAGGAGCGGCGTCGCATCCCGGTCGCGGTCGGTGAGGTAAGGCCTCAGACGCCAGTTGTCCTCGATGAACCGAAGCACGCTGGACAACTCGCCGAGCTCACTGGAGACGTGGCCGTCCTTCGCGTAGGGGCTCAACAGCAGCATGGGCACGCGGATCCCGAACCCCAGGCGATCCACCTGGGGCGGGGGCACGTGGTCGTAGAAGCCGCCGTAGTCGTCCCACGTGATGAAGATCGCCGTGGTGCGCCACATCGGCGATGCCATGATCGCGTTCACGACCTCCGTCGTCCAGTTCTCGCCGTGGCACATGGAGAACTCCGGGTGTTCAGAGAGTTCGAAGCGCGGCGTGATCCACGTCACCGGAGGCAACGTGCCGTCCTCGATATCGCCGACGACCTGGTCCACCGGCCGGATGAACCTCGACCAGCGGTCCGGATCCTCACGGTAGCGCCTGATCGCAGCGTACGCGGACCAGATGTAGCCACGCTGCTCCTCGGTGGCGGCGTAGTACGCCCACGGGATCCCCGCCTCCGACAACAGGTCGCCCTCCGTGCGGAAGTCGAAGCAGGGCGGGACCTTCACGACCTGGCCCTCCGCGTCGTAGACCTCGACGAGCTGCGTCTCGGGCGCGTCGCACCCGAACGTGTTCGAGATGATCCCCGCGCGCCGGGGGTTGTCGCGAGCCCCGCCGGACTGCGCGGCGATCGTGTACAGGTGGTTGGGGAACGACGGACCCATCGCCGAGGCGAACACGTTGTCGAACAGGACGTTGCGCTCCGCCCAGTGCCAGTAGTTCGGGATCTGGTCGGGGTGGTACTGCGTGTACGCCAGTTCGGGCGCCGCCTCGAACGCCCGCGTGACGAGGCCGAACCCGTCCATCGCCCCGCCGCGGTAGGCCTGGACGGCGGAGAGGTAGCCGTGCGGGATGTCGGAGGGGATCCGGTCGAGCGCGCGGGTCAGTGGCACCTCCTCGCCGAGATCCATCCCGGTCGTGACGCCGTTGCCACCCGGGAACCGACCGAACATGTGGTCATACGTCCGGTTCTCCTTGATCAGGTAGACGACGTGCTCGATGGGCCACCGCGTGTCGAACCGCGAGGCGTCCACCGTTCGCGGGGGGGATGGCGCCACGGTCGGCGAAGGGACGGATGCCGACGGGCTCGCCGGAGTGGTCGGTGGACCCGGGACGGCCGTGCACGCGGCGAGCAGGGCGCTCGCGGTGAGAACACCCGCGAGGAGCCGCCGCACGGTCACTCCGGAGGCGGAGGCGGATCCCAGATGGGACCTCGGCAGTCGGTGCGCAGAGGCTGCGGGAGCGGCGCTTGCGGCTCCTGATCGAAGTCGAGGCCCGCCGTGAGGTTGTCCGCTTGGCGATCGCGGCGCGTCAGCGTGCTCAGACCCCAGTTGTCCTCGATGAAGCGCAGGACGCTCGAGAACTCATACATCGTGGAGTCCACGAACCCACGCTTGGCGTAGGGGCTGAGCACCATCGTGGGGACCCGGATCCCCAACCCGAAGTCATCCAGAGGCACGGGCGGAACGTGGTCGTAGTAGCCGCCGTAGTCGTCCCAGGTCAGGACGATCAGGGTGTCCTTCCAGGCTTCGCTCCTCATGATGGCGTTGACCACGGCGATGGACCAATTCTGACCCCAGCAGAAGTCGTACTCGGGATGCTGGGAGAGTTGGAACCGCGGCGTGATCCACGTCACCGGCGGGAGGCGCTCCTCACGGATGTCACGGATCACGTCGTCCACCGGCCGGATGTGCCTGCCCCAGAGGTCGGGGTCGTTGCGATACCGGTCAAGGGCCGAGTAGGCCGACCAGATGTAGCCCAACTGCGCGTTCGTCGCCGCGTAGTAGGACCATGGGATCCCCGCGGCGTTCAACAGGTCCCCCTCGGTCTCGAAGTCGAAGCACGGCGGTACCTTCACGAGATAGCCCTCGGGGTCGATCACCTCCACGTAGCCACCGCGGGCGATATCGCACCCCCAGGACTTCGCGTAGCCCTCCTTCTGCATCTCCGAGAGATACGGACCCGGCTGCCAGGCGTTGTCGAGCGCACCTGCGGAGGTCGCCGCGATCGTGTACAGGTGGTTGGGGAACGATGGCCCCATGGCCGAGGCGAAGAACCGGTCGGCCAAGACGTACCTCTCCGCCCAGTTCCAGTACGCCTGGATCTGGTCCTCCTCGAAGCGGGTGTACGCGTAGGCGTCGGCGGACTCCGTCTGGTTGAACCCGTCCATGGCGCCGCCGTTCACCGAGGCGACGTTGCAGTTGTAGCAATGCGGCAGGTCGTGCACGCGCCCGATCTCGGCACGCTCCAGCGGCCGCGAGACCCCTCGGTCGATGCCGACCGATGCGCCGTTCGCACCGGGGAACGCTCCGAAGATGTTGTCGTAGGACCTGTTCTCCATGATGAGGAACACCACGTGCTTGATCGGCCACCGCGTGTCGAACACCGACGCGTCGACGGCGTCGGGCAGCGGTGCGCTGATGAGATCGGGGGGTTCGAAGAGTCCCTGGCCCGTCTCGGGGTCCACCGTCCCGCGACCGCCGGCGCGCCGCACGACCGGCCCGTCGTCGGTCACGATCGACGCGCACGCGGTGGCCACGGTGGCGGCGGCCGCGGTGAGGACGAGGGCGGTTCGGATGGGCCGGCGCATGGGATCACCTAGCCTACCGGGCGATCATCGCGCCGAGGGACGCATCCAACGGCGGCATCGGTGCGACCGGCATCTGCGGCAGGCGCACGCTGGTGAGGGCCGACATCGAGGGCCGGGGCGCCGCCAGGCCGAGGTCACTCGCACGCTGGGGCCGCACCTGGCCCGCGAACCCGCCGATCCGCTTGCAGCGCAGGAGGACGTCGAACCAGGTGGTGGCCTCGGGCCCGGCGATATGGAACGTCCCGGGAAGGCCCGTGAGCACGAGCGGCAACAAGCGCGCCGCCAGCTCCCCCACCGAGGTCGGCGATCCGACCCGATCCTCGAGCCCGGCCGCCTCTCGTCCCGCAGCCAGCTCGTCCAGCTGGCGGCTGAGGAAGTCTCCACCCCCACCGAAGACGAACCCCGTGCGCACGATCAGGTGCTCGGGAGTGACCTCGCGCACCAGGCGTTCGCCCGCGAGCTTCGAACGGCCGTACACCGAGAGCGGGAGTGGCTCGTCGGTCTCGTCGTACGCGCGCGTCTGCGTCCCATCGAAGACGTAGTCCGTCGAGATTTGCAGGATCCGCGCACCCGCCGACCGCGCGGCGAGTGCGAGCGACTGGGGACCCTGGGCGTTGTCGCGGTGCGCGCGGACGGGGTCGGACTCGTTCGCGTCCACCGCGGTGAACGCGGCGCAGTTGACGATGAGATCCGGGCAGAGCCCCGGGACCGTCTGCATCACGGCGTGGTGATCGCCGATGTCCAGGTCGGCGTGGCCCAACGCGATCACGTCGTGATGCGAGGGCATACCGGCGCACAAAGCGCGGCCCAGCCCACCACCTGCGCCGGTCACGACGATCCTCATCGGCCGGGCTCCGGAGCACGCGGGCGCGTGACGACATCGACCTCGTGGGCCTGCCGGAGCCACGCCAAGTGCTCGCGGTACCAGCCGACCGTCTCGGCGAGCCCGTCATCGAAGCTGACCTCGGGTTCCCACCCGAGCGCTCGCACCCGCTCGGAGGAAACGCCGTAGCGGAAGTCGTGCCCCGGACGGTCCGGCACGAACGCGATCGCGTCGCGCGAGACACCGGCGAGATCCGCGACCTTCTCCGCCAACTCGAGGTTGGACAACTCCGTGCCCGCCCCGATGTTGTACAGGACGCCGGGCTCGCCCCGGTCCAGCACCTGCGCGGCGGCCCGGACCCAGTCCCGCACGTGGAGGAACTCCCGGCGCTGCTCGCCGCGCCCGTACACCGGCAGCGGGTCGCCCTCCAGCGCACAGACCGCGTACGTGGGCACCACGCGTTCGATCTGCCGCGGTCCGTATGCGTTCGTCGCGCGGACGACGGTGGCATCGATCCCGTAGGTCTGCACGTAGGCCTGACAGGCCAGGTCCGCTGCGGCCTTACTTGCCGCATACGGTGACCGCGGCCGCAGCGGTGCGTCCTCCCCGAAGACGCCGCCCGCCGGATCGCCGGGGCCGTACACCTCGTCGGTGGAGATCATCAGCATGCGTGCTCCGCTCGATCGGACCGCCTCCAGGATGGCCTGGGTCCCCAGCACGTTCGACTCGAAGAACGGCCGGGGATCATCGATCGAACGATCGACGTGAGACTCCGCGGCGGCGTGGATGACGGCGCCTGCCTCCTGGACCAACGCCCTCGCCAGCGCGCGATCGTTCACGTCGCCGTGCACGAGGTGGAACGATGCGTTGTCCTCGTGCTGCTCCAGGTTCATCCGCGAGCCGCCCGTGGAGAGGCGGTCGAGCACCGTGACACGGCGACCCTGGGCGAGCAGCAGGTCGACGAGGTGCGAACCGACGAACCCGGCGCCGCCGGTCACGAGGACGCGGTCGTGATCCGCCACGTTCAGTCCACCTCGACCAGGCTGTTGTCCCCGACCACGAGACGATGCACGTTGGCGCGTCCGGGGTGGCGCACCTCGACGTCGCGTCCCAAGATCGAGCCCGTCAGACCGTCGACGTCGGTGATCCTGCTGCCTTGCATCACGATCGAATCCGCCACGACGCTGCGCAGCACGGCGCACCCCGGTTCGAGGGACACATCGGGCCCGATCGTCGAGTCTTCCACCGTGCACGCCGCGCCGATGTACACCGGTCCGATCAATTGGCTGGATCGGACGACGGCACCCTCGGCCACCACGACGGCTCCGGTCATGTGCGTCGCCTCATCCACGTCCCCGTCGACCCGCCCGGTGGCGACGCTCAGCAGCACGCGGTTCGCCTCGAGCAGATCCTCGGGCCGCCCGGTGTCCTTCCACCACCCCTGCACGCGCTCGGCGCGCACGGTGCGGCCGTTGTCGACGAGCCATTGGATCGCCTCGGTGATCTCGTACTCCCCCCGCGCCGAGGGCACGAGCGCGGCGCAGGCCTCCAGGATCGAGTCATCGAACAAGTAGACCCCCACCAGGGCCAGATCGCTCACGAACGTCGTCGGCTTCTCCACCAGCCGGACGACGCGGTCATCCTGCAGGACCGCGACACCGAACTGCTCCGGCTCCTCGACCGGGGTGAGCAGGATCTGCGCGTCGGGCCGTGACCGCTCGAACCCCCGGACGAAGCGCTCCACCCCTTCCAACAAGACGTTGTCGCCCAGGTAGAGCAGGAACGGCTCGCCGCGAACGAACTCGGCAGCCGTCATCACCGCGTGCGCGATCCCCAGGGGCTCGGGCTGGTCGATGTAGCAGACGCGCACGCCCCAACGTGACCCGTCCCCCACCGCGGCGCGCACCTCCTCACCCGTGGTCCCGACCACGATCCCGACCTCCGTGATCCCGGCGGCAGCGATCGCGTCGAGGGCGTGGAACAGGATCGGCGCGCCGGCGATGGGGATGAGCTGCTTCGCGCTCGTGTGGGTGATCGGCCGGAGCCGGGTTGCCTTGCCACCGGCCAGGACGAGCGCACGCATGGGGGCGAGTCTACGGTGGGGGGCACGTGGCGGCGGCGGCGGGATCTTGCTCCTGCGGCTCGTAGCCTGCGGTGATGACGGCCGCCACGGGAACGCCTCGAAGCTTCAACGACTCGACGAGTGGTACCCCCGGCAGGTACTTCGACAGGACGGTCGCCTCCTGATCGTGCCCAGGCGCGTACAAGATGGCCAGCCCCTCCCGGGCATCGGCGGGCAGATCCGAGGCGGGCAGGATGCCCGGGGAGATATCGAAGCCCGCGTCACCGAGGATGGTCTCCACGCTCGCAGCGGCGCCCGCAGATGCTGCGTCGATCAGCGCGACCCGGACGTTGGCCGGGGAGATGGGCGTCCCTTCCAGCACCGTCCCGACATCGGTGATGGTCTCGCCGGCGCGGATCGCGGCGAACAACTCCTCGGCGCTCGCGTCCATCCGGACCACCGAGAGCGATCCTTCCATGCCCGAGACACCGGGCACGGCTCGGAACTCCGCGGCCCCGGTGGACAGACCCCGCATCTGCCCGACGAGGTGCACGAGGTCACCCGGCAGGAACGTCTCGTCGCGGCGCAGCACGCTGAGGACCGGTTGGATGAGCCCCACCGCGCGGAAGATCTGACCCGGCCTGAGCATCTGTGTGATCAGCGCCCTGAAGAACTGCTGCTGCCGGCCGATCCGGGAGAAGTCGGGGACGTTGTCGCACGGCAGGTGACGTGCGCGAACGAACGCGAGCGCCGTGGCCCCGTCCATCCGCTGACATCCCGGCGCGATGTCGAGGCTCGAGTACTCGTCGATGATCCTCCCCTCGGCGTTCGCCAGATAGGCGGGCGGACACATCTGCACGCCGTCGAGCGCATCCACCGCGCTCTGGAAACCCTGGAAGTCGATGTAGAGGAAGTGGTCGATCCGAAGGCCCGTGAGGTTCGCGATCGTCTTCGCCACCGTGAGGGGGCCTTCGCCCGACACGCCACCGGTGAACGCCGAGTTGAGCTTGCCCCACCCGACACCCGGGATCTGGACCCAGAGGTCACGTGGGAAGGAAAGGATCACGGTCTTGCGCCGGACCGGGTCGGTGTGGACCAGCATCACCGTGTCGGCCCGTTCGCCACCCCCGACGTCGTCTTCGTTCCCGAACTGCTGTTGCTGCTCCGGTGTCAGCCCTGCCCTGCTATCGCTTCCTATCAACAGGTAGTTGCACGCGCGCTCCGCGCAGTCCCCCGTCGGCAGCGGTTCAGGTCCCGTCGATGGGGGCGGCACCCCCCCCTGGGTCGGGAAGGGTCCGTCCACCTCGGTGCCGACACCTCGCGCATGCAGCCAGAGACCCGCGAACACGGCGCTGCCCAGGCCGAGGACCAACGACGTGGACGCCGCGACCGCGACCAGTACGCGTGCGCGGCGCCCGGGCGCGGTGCTCATCATCTGCTTAGCGTACGGCCGGGCCGGCCCGGGCCACGCGGCGCACGTGTGACGTTCCCGTCGCGCTCCTGTGACGGAGCCGGGAAGAGGCGCAGGCAGGTGTGGGATGATGCTCCGCGCCCGAGGACCGAAAGGAGCCATCCGTGTCCGAACACGTATCCGTCCTGCTCGTCGGCATCGACCCCTCCGGTGGGGCTGCCCTCGCGAGCGACGGCGGGTTCGTGGTTCGGCAGACCGGCGACATCGCGTCGGGCGGACGGATCGACGAGGACGCCATCGTGCTGACCCTCGGCGGCACTCGCCCCCTGGACGCCCTGCGTGCGGCCCGTGCGTCGGCGCCAGAAGCCGCCATCGTGGTGGTGACCGACGCGAACCACGCCGCCGACGGAGCGATCGCGGTGCACGCGGGTGCCGAGGATCACCTCGTGCAGGACGACCTGTTCACGGCGCTGTTGCCCAGGGCGATCCGGTACGCGGTCGCGATCCGCCGTGTCCGGACGGAACTGAGCACGATCGACCCGATCACCGAGTTGCCCAACCTGCGGGGGTTCGCGCCGATCGCCGAACATCACCTCCGGATGGCAGACCGTAACCAGCACCCCGTGGTCTTCGTGTTCATCCGGTTGGAGGATCACGCGCGGCTCCTCGAAGAGGAGGGCCACGCACCCGCCGAGCAGTTGGCGAAGGAAGCCGCAGGCGTCGTCCTGGAGGCGGTCCGCGACGCCGACGTCCCTGCGCGCATCGCGCCGGACACGATCGCGGTGCTGCTCACCGGCGACGCCGAGGGAGCGCAGACCGCCGTGTTGTCGCGGCTCGTCGAGGCGATCGCCGTGCAGGACACGCGTCGCGAAGATCCGCGATCGCTCTCGCTCTCGGTCGGCACGGCACGCTATGAGCACGGGAGCAGCGCCGGCCTGGCCGAGATCCTCGGTTCGGCCATGCGCGGTCTCGCCACGCGCGGCTGAGCCAGCCAGCCTTGGGTCCGCCTTAACCGGCCGTTGCCATGCCGCTTGCGGAGCACCTCCTACCTTGATCGAGAGGCCGGGCTCGCCGGCCACAGGAGGTGCCGCATGAACCGCAGAACCGCGATGGTGGCCTCGGGCGCGCTCGTCATCGCCATGTTGATCGCCGGGGTCGCCGTCACCATGGGGGTCACGGGACCGACGGCGCGTGCCGGCGGTGCCGGTCGACCGGCCACGCCACCCGTCCGCACCACGACCGAGATCGTGACGATCCACCGTCCGGCCGCCACCACCTCGGCAGCGACCGCGACCCGGACGATCGTCCCGGCCACGTCCACGGCGACCTCGACCGGCGCGCCGGAGTTCGAGGAGACCGACGACGACGGTGAGCACGAAGGCTTCGAACATGAGGATCCGAGCGACGACGACTCCGGACATGAAGGAGCGTCCGAGCAGGACCAGGAGCACGATGACGACTGAGCCCGTTCGCCGCGCGCGTTGGCCCAAGCGAAGGATCCAGGTGCTCGCCTGGTTCTCCGGGGCCGCGACGGTGCTCGCCGGTGGGGCTGCGCTCGCGACCGATCCGCCGGTGGCGCCGTCGCGGCCCGCTCGCTCAGAGCGACAGCGGGCGGCCGAGGTGCACGTGATCAGGCGGATCATCGTCGTCGACCCTCCGTCGGCGCCGCCGCAACCACAGACGGTCACCGTCATCGCACCGCCCGCCGTCCAACCGGCCCCAGCGCCGGCTACGACGGGAGGTTCGTGAGTGCACGCTCTGACGTTCCGCGCCATGGGAACGACGGTCTCGGTGCTCGCGCCGGACCCTGCTTCGGCCGAGCGGGCCAGGACCGCCGTCCGGGCCCGATGCGAGGCGGAGGAGGCACGCTTCTCCCGGTTCAGCGGCAGCAGCGAGCTCTCACACGTGAACCGTGACGCGGGCGTGCCGACGAGGGTGAGCCCCACGTTCGCGTCCGTCGTGGCCGAGGCGCTCCGGGCTGCCAGGAGCACCGAAGGCGCGTTCGACCCGACGGTGCACGACGCCGTGCTCGCCGCTGGGTACGACCGCGACTTCGACGAGGTCCTCGCAGGTGCCCGCGGGACCCTGCACCCCGCGCGGCCGTGTGGACGATGGACGGACGTCCGTCTTCACGGGGATGTGCTGCATCTCCCACGGGGCGTGCACCTCGACCTCGGGGGCATCGCGAAGGGGTGGACCGCCGACCGCGCGGCCGAGGACGCCATCGGGGACGGGGTGCGGTGGGTGCTGGTGAACGCCGGCGGTGATCTCCGTGTGGCGGGCGAGGCGCCTGCCCTGGATGTCGCGGTCGAAGACCCATGGGCCCCCGACCGGGAACTGACCCGCCTGCGTCTGCGGAGCGGGGCGCTCGCAACCTCTTCGACGCTGCGCCGCGCGTGGGGGCAGGGGCAGCATCACGTGATCGATCCGCGGACCGGAGCCCCATCGCGTTCGCCGTTGGTCCAGGCGACGGTCTGGGCACCCACCTGCGCGGAGGCGGAGGTCCGAGCGACGGCCTGCCTCATCGCCGGAGCTGCGGACGGCCACCGGCCGAGCGTGATCGTGCATGCGACCGGCGACGTCCAGGTCGCCGCTCGGACGGAGGAGGCCGCGTGAGCACGTGGCTCTGGTTGCGAGCGGCGGGGATCGGCTCCTACGTCGCCCTGTTCTCCTCCGTCGCATGGGGCCTGGTCGCCACCACGGGCGTGGTGACGAAGCGCGTCTCGAAGCCGGCGTCGAACCATTTCCATGCGGCGACGGGGGTCGCCGGTCTGGTGATGCTGGCGGTCCACCTCGCCTTGCTCATGATCCACGACTTCATGCCGTTCGACCTGGCGGACGTCCTCGTCCCCTGGGGCGCGCCGTACCGACCGGTCGCGGTGGGGTTCGGCGTCGTCGCGATGTACATGGCGATCGCCGTCGTGGCGAGCAGTTGGGTTCGCAAGCGCCTCTCGACGCGGATGTGGCGAGCCATGCACCTGATCGCGACGCCGGCGTTCCTGCTGGCGCTCCTGCACGGCGTGTTCGCCGGAACCGACACGAACGAACCGTGGATGGTTGCCCTGTACGGGATCACCGGCCTCGTCACGGTGTTCCTGTTGCTCGTCCGCGGCATGACGGCGAGGATGACGCGAGCGGGTGGGCCACGCCGCACGGCCACGGGAGGGAACGCGGG
>JBBDHX010000014.1:0-11304 GCA_040880745.1 Actinomycetota bacterium | reverse complement strand
CCCCCCCCCCCCCCCCCCCCCGCGATGGGCTGGGTTCAGAACCCGGCCCACGGTACGGCCGACACGGGCGGAACCGTGTCGTCCACGGCCCAGTCCAGCGCCTGAGCGTCGACCGCTACCACGCCGTCGAGCAGGCGCACTCGGTCTGCGAGCCGTCGGGCGGTCGTGCGAAGCTCCACGATCCCTTCCAGGCGCACGACGCCGTCGTGCGCGCTCACCCGGACGCCCTCGACATCGGGAACGACCTGGGCGGCGAACGCCTCGACCTCTTCGGTCAAGACCTCGTCCCCGCGCAAGAAAGCCCGCAGCAGATCGATGCGAGACACGACGCCGAGCACGCGCCCATCCTCGTCCACCACCGGGAGTCGCTTCACCCCCGCTTCATGCATCCGATGGGCGGCCTCGCCCGGGGTCGCCGCAGGGCCGATCGTGACGGGCGGCGTGCTCATCAGATCGGATGCCACCCGACCCAGTGCCTTGCGCCGGTCGGCCCGGCCGTGGCGCCCCTCGAAGAGATGCCAGGCGAGCACCTCCGCGTCGCGCTTGAGGAGCAGGTCTGCCTCGGAAACCACGCCCACGATCGTGCCATCCGCATCCAGGACGGGCAGGGCGCTCACCCGGTGATCGTGCATGATGCGGACGAGTTCCCTGAACGGCGCGGACGCGGGGGCGGCCACGACGATCTTCGTCATGACGTCGCTGACGGTCCCGGTCATCATCGACACCTCCTCCGGTCCCTTCGAGACCACGCTAGGATCGCCGCGACGCGAGGGGACGGGCCGGTCGGCCTGTTCCCGGAGGGCCCGGTGGGCCGTTGCTACGCTGTTGACCGTGTCGAGGAGCGGGAGGGAGCCGGTACGCCCCGCCGCCCGTGACCGCATGTTGATCGAGGCCGGCCTGGCCCTCTCGTCCGAACTCGACCTCGAGGCCGTCCTGCAGCGCATCGTCGAGTTGTCGGTCCAGATCACGGGCGCGCGATACGGGGCGTTGGGCGTGCTCGGAGGCGATGCCGCGGACGAACGCCGGATCGTGCGGTTCATCACGACCGGACTGACCGATGAGGAGCGCGCAGAGATCGGCGACCCCCCGACCGGTCACGGCGTCCTCGGTCTCCTGATCGACGACGCGCGGCCGATCCGGATCGCCGACCTGACCGCAGACACCCGCTCTTCGGGGTTCCCCGATCACCACCCGCCCATGCGTTCGTTCCTCGGTGTGCCCGTGAAGGCGCTCGGCCGGGTCTTCGGCAACCTCTACCTCACCGAGAAGCAGGGCGCGGACGTCTTCGATCAGGACGACGAAGACGCGGCGATGGTCCTGGCGACACAAGCGGGGGTCGCGATCGAGAACGCCCGCCTCTACGGCGAGATGGCGCACGCGCAACAGGAACTGCGGCGTCTGGAGGTGATGGAGGAGCGCGAGCGCATCGCGAAGGAACTGCACGACGGTGTCATCCAGGCCCTGTTCGCCGTCGGGATGGGGCTGCAGGGAGCTTCGGGGAACGCCTCGGACCCCGAGATGGCGCGGCGGCTGGAGAACGCGGCGAACGACATCGACCACACCATCCGCGACCTGCGCAACTACATCTTCGGTCTGCGCCCCGGCATCCTCGCCGACCGCCAGTTGGATCAGGCCATCCATGAGCTGTGCCGCGAGTTCGAGGTGCGCTCGGGGGTCGTCACGGTGGCCGATGTCGATCCGGCCGTCGCCGCCGAGCAGGCATCGGTGGCGGCCGACATCATCCAGTTGATCCGCGAGTGTCTGTCGAACATCGGTCGTCACGCGGACGCGACCACGTGCCGCGTCTCGCTGCGACGCCTTCGCGAGGGTGCGGAGCTCCAGATCGACGACGACGGATGTGGGTTCAACGTCGGGAGCGCTTCCACCGGGATGGGACTTGCGAACCTCCGTGCTCGCGTCGAGGCCCTGGGCGGAACCCTCACCATCGACTCCGTCGATGGTGAGGGCACGACCGTTTCCGCCCTGCTGCCCGCGTAACGGGCCGCTACTGAACGATCAGCGCGCTCACCATCCCGAACATCCCGCCCGGCCCTTCCACGTGGGGAAGGATGTGGCAGTGGAACGCCCAGATCCCCGGCTGGTCCGCCCGCACGATGAAGTCGTAGCGGGCCCCCGGGGCCACGACCAGGGTATCCAGCAGATAGCGGTCGTCGGCCTGCAACGGGTATCCGTCGATCCCCACGACCTCGAAGTGGAACCCGTGCAGGTGCATCGGGTGGAGCAGCTGGCCCTCGTTCGCGATGTGGAACAACACGTCTTGTCCCTGCTCCGCGATCACCGGTAGCGTCGCCGGGAACGACTTCCCGTTGAGGTTGTATCCCAACGCGCCGTCGCCGATGAACATGGTCGTCTCGACGTCGGGCTCCACGCCGTAGACGCTCTCCCATGCCCCACCCTTCGGCTCCACGATGAGCGCGCCGTACAAGCCGCGGTCGACCTGCTCCGTCGAGTTGAAGTGCGAGTGATAGACGTAGAACCCGGGCGGGTCGACGATCTTGAACTCATACGTCCACGACTCACCCGGCATGATCGGCGGCTGCGTGATGTAGGGGACGCCGTCCTGATCGTTGGGCAGCGTGACGCCGTGGAAGTGCAGCGTGAAGGGCTGGGACATCTGGTTCTCGACGTTGAACCGAACGCTGTCTCCCGGTTGGACGCGCATCTCGGGCCCCGGTACCTGCCCGTTGATCGCCATGGCATCGACGGTCTCGCCGGGGGCGATCTCCCACGCGATCTCCGAGGTCACCAGGTCGAACACCTTCACGCCGGCGTCCATCGTCGGCTCGAGCGGCTGGCCCCCGTGGTCCGGTGTGAGCGGTCCATCCTCCAGCTGACCGGCGAACGCGAGCACACCCTCCTCGTGACCCGCGGCCATCTCCTCGGCCGTCATGGTGGCGGGAGGAGCGGGCGAGGCCGTGCCGGAACCCGTGCCGGCTCCCTCCACCGCGTGGACCATCCCCACCATGCCCAGATCCGCATGGCCCGCCACCGTGCACAGGGTCTCGAAGTCGCCTGCGGCGAGAGCCGGGGTCTCCAACACCGCCGACTCATCGGGGTTCAGCATCGGTGTCTCGTAGGTCTGCTCACCCACCACGATCCCGAACGTGTGGGGCGCCTGGCCGGCGTTCGTCACGTTGAACACCACCGGCACCCCGGCCGGGACCTCGGGCATCACGGGATCGATCGCGAAATCGGTCAACGTGATCTCCACCGCCGTGGCCTCGCCGGCGGCGCCGTCGCCTTCGCCTCCTGCCGCCGGCGCACCTTCACCCGTGCAGCCGACGGCGACCAGCGATAGGGCGAGCGTGAGCGCGAGCACTGTCCGATGCCTTCGTCGCATCCTGCGTCTCCTTCCTGGTTCGATCGTGGATACTCGGCCGAGTCTGCCGGGTCTGCTGGGCTTTCGAGGTGCCGGGGGTCCTTCTGCATCCGGGCCTCTTGGCCTTGGATGGTGGCTCGCGGGACTCGCACACTTGGTTGCGTGTTCGCACGCTATTACGTGGAGCTGGATCTGCCCGCCGAACGGGCCGAGGCCGTGCTCGCCAACGGATCGGTGAGCTGGCTGCCCGGGCTGGTCGAGGCCGCGAACCGTCATGGCGATGCCCTGCTCGCCGAGGTGGGGTTCGGCGAGGACGTCCGGATAGCCCGGCGGGTCGCCGTCTCGCTCGGCGAGCCGATCAGGATGCCTACGAAGACGGTGCTCCCTCTGCACTGGGAGGCCGCGGATGGGCCAGGGCTTTTCCCTTCGCTCGACGCCGACCTCGAGATCGCGCCGCTGGGTGCAGGCGCGACCCAACTCGCGATGAGTGCCCGGTACGTCCCGCCGCTCGGGCGGCTCGGGCGCGTCATCGACCGTGCGCTGCTGCACCGTGTGGCTGAGGCGACGATCAAGGACTTCCTCGACGGGGTCCGCGACGCGGTGCTCCGCGACGCTGCCGGGTAGGATCACCGGATGCCCAAGACGCCGCCGCTCCGCGTGATGCTCGTCGATGACCACGAGATCGTCCGCGACGGCATCCGCGCCATGCTCGATCCCGAGGAGGACGTCATCGTCACGTCCGAAGCCGGAACCGTCCGCGAGGCGATCGATGAGGCGGCCAGGACCAAGCCCGACGTCGTGGTCATGGACGTGCGGCTCGCCGACGGGAGCGGGATCGAGGCCACCCGGGAGATCCGCGCGACGCACCCGGACATCCGTGTGCTGATGCTGACCTCCTTCGCCGACGACGAGGCGCTGTTCGCGTCGATCATGGCGGGGGCGAGCGGGTACGTCCTGAAGCAGGTGAAGTCCGGCGAACTGCTGCGGGCCATCCGCGCCGTCGGTGCCGGTGACTCGCTGCTCGATCCGAGCGTCACGACCGCGGTGCTCGATCGGCTCCGCAAGGGCAAGCACCTCATGAAGGATGAGAAGCTCGCCCGCCTTTCTCCGCAGGAGGAGCGGATCCTGGAGCAGGTCGCCGACGGCCGGACCAACCGCGAGATCGGTGAGGACCTGCGACTTGCGGAGAAGACGGTCAAGAATTACGTCTCGAGCATCCTCGCGAAGCTCGAGGTCGCCCGCCGGGCCGAGGCGGCCGCCTACCTCGCTCGGCACACCACCACGCCCGGTTCGGTCCCCGAGTAACTCCCCCGCAGGCTCACCACCACCACGCGCTGACGGATCGGCGCCATCCGTCCCGCTCGCATAGGGTCCTCCGCCACTCGTTCGGCGCCCCCGGTCCGCCAAGATGGGTACATCGAGAAGGAGGTGGGTCGGATGAGAACCGAGATGGAGGTTCGGACCCCCATAGAGATGCCGCCCGTTGAGCGGCTCGAGCCCGTACACACGAGGGGCCTTCGGGCCGTGTTCGGTGCCCTGCGGCTGTTCATGGGGTGGACGTTCCTGTGGGCGTTCATCGACAAGACCTTCGCGCTGGGGTTCGCGACGGGCCGTCTCGAGGACGGCACGATCGACAGGGCAGCGGCATGGGTGGACGGGGCTTCCCCGGCGGCGGGCGTGGTCGGGTTCGCGCTCACCGACCCGTTCAAGGGCTTCTACCAGTCGGTCACCGGGTTCCAGATGACCGACGCCGGGCCCGTGGTCGCGGGTTGGGTCGACTGGGTGTACATGCTCGCGATACTCGCGATCGGTATCGGGTTGATCACCGGTGTGATGACCCGGCTGGCCGCGGCCGGCGGGATCGTCTGGATGGCGATCTTCTACACGGCGACCGCCATCTGGCCCGAGCACAACCCGTTCCTGGACGACCACATCGTCTACACGGCCGTGCTCATCGGGCTGATCCTGGCCAACGCGGGCCGGTACTACGGCTTCGGGAAGGCCTGGCAGCGGCTGGGCTTCGTGAAGGACCGCCGGTACCTGTACTGATCAGGTCGATCGCGAAGGGCGGGTGCGCAAGCGCCCGCCCTTCGTCTATGCCGAGGCGATCGTCTGGCGCAGGACGAGGTTGAGCACCCCGTTCGCGACCATGTAGTCCACCTCGGCCGCCCCGTCCACCCGGAGCACCGCGGTGAACGCGACCGTCGTCCCATCGCCTCTTCGTGCTTCCACCTGGACCCGCTGGCCGGGCGTGATCCCGCCCGCCAGACCACGAACCGCGTAGACCTCGGTGCCGTCCAAACCGAGTGAAGCCGCCGAGTCGCCGTCGGCGAACTGCAGCGGCACGATGCCCATGCCCACCAGGTTCGACCGATGGATGCGCTCGTAGGTCTCGGCGAGCACCACCTGCACGCCCAGGAGCGCCGGCCCCTTGGCCGCCCAGTCCCGGCTGGATCCTGCTCCGTACTCTTTGCCCGCGAGCACGAGCAACGGCGTCCCTTCCGACACGTACCGCTCGGCAGCATCGAAGACCGACATCACCTCGCCGCTCGGCAGGTGGGTGGTCCACGATCCCTCCGTGCCCGGAGCCAACTCATTGCGAAGGCGGACGTTCGCGAACGTCCCGCGCATCATCACCTGGTGGTTGCCGCGCCGGGCCCCGTACGAGTTGAAGTCTCGGGGCACGACACCTTGTGAAGCGAGGTAGCTGCCGGCGGGCGAGTCCGCCTTGATCGATCCGGCGGGCGAGATGTGGTCCGTGGTGATGGAGTCCCCCACCTTCACGAGCGCCCGAGCGCCTTCGATGTCGCCGATCGTGCGGGGTGCGTGATCGGCGAAGAACGGCGGCTCCTGCACGTAGGTGGACGCGCCGTCCCACGCGTACACGGGACCCGCAGGTGTCGGGAGCCCCTGCCAGCGCGCATCGCCCGTCCAGATCGAGGCGTACTCCTTGCGGAACTGCTCGGCGGTCACCGAATCGCGCACCGCAGCGGCGACCTCCTCTGGATCGGGCCAGATCTCCGCGAGCGCGACCGGGCCGCCGGGGCCTTCGGCCAACGGCTGCGTCGTGGGATCGAAGTCGATGCGCCCCGCGAGCGCGTAGGCCACGACCAGCGGCGGGGAGGCCAGGTAGGAGGCGCGGACCTGGGGGTGAACCCGTCCTTCGAAGTTGCGGTTGCCCGAGAGCACGGCGACCACGCTGAGGTCACCCTCGTCCACGGCCGACGCGACCTCCTCGATCAGCGGGCCGGAGTTGCCGATGCACGTGGTGCACCCGTACCCAACGAGCGCGAAACCCAGCTTCTCCAGGTAGGGCGTGAGACCCGCCCTGTCCAGGTACTCGGTCACGACGCGCGAACCGGGCGCCAGCGAGGTCTTCACCCACGGCTTCGTGACGAGCCCGGCCTCGACCGCGTTCTTCGCGAGGAGGCCGGCCGCCAGCATGACCGAGGGGTTCGAGGTGTTCGTGCACGACGTGATCGCCGCGATGACCACGCTGCCATCACGAACCGTTGCGCCGTCGATCGGCATCTCCACGCCCGAGAGCTCGCCACCGGGGAGACGCTCGTGGCGGACCGTTCCTCCTTCGGCCATGAACGCACCGATCTCGACGGCCTTCGGGTCGGGCTCCTCGTGGCGGGCGAACGCGGCCACGAAGGAGTCCCACACACCGGGGAGCGCGACGCGATCCTGCGGTCGCTTCGGCCCCGCCATGGACGGTTCGACGGCACCGAGGTCCAGATCGAGGACCTCGGAGAACGCCAGCTCGTCCTCGCCGTCGGTCCGGAACAGGCCCTGCTCGCGCGCGTACGCCTCGACGAGAGGCACGAGCGCGGCTCGGTCGGTGAAGCGCAGGTAGCGCAGCGTCGCGGCGTCGATCGGGAAATAGGCGGAGGTCGCCCCGTACTCGGGGCACATGTTAGAAAGGGTGGCTCGATCAGCGACGGGGAGGCTCGACAAGCCGTCGCCGAAGAACTCGACGAAGGACCCGACGACGCCGTGGGCACGGAGCATCTGGGTCAGGGTGAGGACCAGGTCGGTCGCCGTCGTGCCGGCGGGCAGAGCCCCCCGGACGCGGACCCCGACGACGAGTGGCTGTGGCAGCGCGATCGGCTGGCCGAGCATGGCTGCCTCCGCTTCGATGCCACCGACGCCCCACCCCAGGACGCCCAGACCGTTGATCATCGTCGTGTGCGAGTCCGTGCCGACGACCGTGTCCGGGAACGCAACACCGTCGCGGACGCTCACCACCTGCCCGAGGTGTTCGAGGTTCACCTGATGACAGATCCCCGCACCCGGAGGCACGACACGGATCCCGTCGAACGCTTGCTGAGCCCACCGCAGCAGCTGGTACCGCTCGCCGTTGCGCCGGTACTCGAAGTCGATGTTCGCCTCGTAGGCGTCCGCCGTGCGGAACAGGTCGACCTGCACGGAATGGTCGATCACGAGATCGACGGGCACGAGCGGGTTCACGGTCCCAGGGTCACCGCCCGCGCGGGCGACCGCGCTCCGCAACGCGGCGAGGTCCACGACCGCCGGGACACCCGTGAAGTCCTGCATCAGGACCCGACCGGGCATGAACGCCACATCGCGGATGGGCCCGGGCCAACCGGCGAGCGCGCGAACGTCGTCGTCGGTGACGTCGCGCGTGCCGGCACGCCGCAGGAGGTTCTCGAGCAGGATCTTCACCGTGTGCGGCAACCGCGTGATGTCTGCGATCTGCTGTTCGGCGAGCCACGGGAGTCGGTAGAGATCGACCGGCCCGTCCGGCGTCGCGAGCGGCGCGCGAGCGCCTCCCAACTCAGACGTGGTCATGCAGACACCTTCCCACGAGCGAACACCATCGTCCTGCGCTGACTCATCCCTGCGATCGCGGGCCTGCGTCGCGGTCTGCCTCGAGCTTCGCCGCATGCGCGAGCCGTGTCTGGCGACGAAGCTTGGCTTCTCTTCGGCGTCGCCGCTCGTCATCGGTCTCACACACCAGGGGCGGGACGGGGCGCGGGTGGCCGTCCTCGTCGAGCGCGACGAAGACGAAGTACGCGCTGGATGCATGCATCCGTTCGCCACGCACGGCGTCTTCGGCTTCGATGCGGACGCCACATTCGAGCGACGTGGTGCCGACGTCGTTCACGCTGGCCTGCACCGTGACCAGATCGCCCACGTGCACCGGTTCGAGGAAGGCCATCTCGTCCACCGACACCGTGACGCACGGACCCTGTGCGTGACGGAAGGCCGCGAGGCCGGCGGCGGTGTCGGCCAGGCGCATCAGGACACCACCGTGCACGTTGCCCAGGATGTTGGCGTCGGTGACCTCCATCAACTGGGTCAGGGTCACGCGGGATGCCGATGCCGGGCGCGGGTCGCTCACGAGGGCATCGTATCGGCCGCCGACCCCCTAGGCTCATCGACCATGATCCGACGGCCGGTCCTCGTCATCGGTCTTGGCCTCGCGTCGGTGCTCGCCTCCTGCGTCCGGCCCGGGACGACGAGCACGGCCGTGACGCCGGAGTCGCCCTCACCGGCTGCCTCCGTGCCCGCCGGCGTCCCGCCCTCGTTCGAGGGCGACGTCCCGGCCGCCGACGTGCCGGCCGCCGCGCTCGTCCCGCTCCGCGCGCAGGTCACCGGGACATGGTTCGCCGCCACCAGCGGTGGAGAGGCGATGATCGTCGCGTGGCAGGTCCCGGGCGAGGACCCGTTCCGTGTGGCGCGTGGCGTCGCCGCGTGGCGGCGCTTCGCCGACGGCGGAGCGCCGTGGCGGCCCGTCTGGGGCACCTCGTACCGGGTGAACGACCGCGTGCTGGGGCTCGAGGCCTCCACGGGCGACGTGACCGGCGATGGCTCCGACGAGATCGTCCTGTTCGCCGCCACCGGTGGCACGGGCACCTGCGGGTCGTACGCGGTGGTCGATCTCGGGACCGGGAGCCAGATCTACGAGCGACCCGAGGTCTGCGACGCCCGGCTCGAACCGGCCCCGGGCATCCCCGGACTGCTTCTCAGCGAGGCCGTCTTCGGACCGGGGGATCCTCATTGCTGTCCGAGCGGCATGAAGGTCACCACCCTGATCTACGGTGAGGACGGCATCTGGTCGGTCGCCGGCGTGGAGCGGAGCGACATCTGAGGCCGTCGGCACCCCCGGCTAGTATCCGGCCATGTCGCGGATCTTCGTCGAGGGGTGGGCTCCGAGCTACGGGGCGCCGCTCGATCCCGACGAAGCGCTCGCCCCGGCCGAGGGCACCGTCGACGCCGCCGTCGAAACCTCGTCATGGGCGCCGATCGATGGCGAGGACGACGGCATCGACGCGGTCACGTTCGTAGATGGCGTCCGCCGGATCGACGCCCGCTTGATCCTCGAGGACCCCGACGCGGGCCCCGTGCCGGGGCTCTGCGGGACGTTCGCGGTCGGCGCCGTCACGTGGGATCGCGCCGAGCCTCGGAGCCGCATCGTGGCCGAGCGGATCGAGCGGTGGGCCGTGCTCCCCGCCGGGCGCGAGGAGATCTTCCCCGACGTCGACCTGCGGCCCGGTTACGGGACCATGGCCGCTCACGGCGACGATCCCTCGGCGCCGGTCCGCGCGCTGCAGTCGGCCATGCGAAGCGCCGAGGCACACCTGGCTGCGGCGTTGAGCCAGGAGGGCTTCGTCATCGCCGATGGTCCGTTGGCTGAACTCGCACCGAGGCCCGTCGTCGGCACGGTGAAATCGCATCGGGTCATGTACTTGGATCCGGAGCGGAACCGGGTGGTGGGCGCACTCGCGCGCGGACAGCGGACACCGCTGTTCACGTTCGGCGGCTACGCGCGGTACTCGTGGTACGTCCGGCTCGCGGACGTGCCCGACGGCCACGCCTGGTCGGGGGTGGTGCGGTGCGAGGCCGCACAGACGCTGCCGATCGCAGACGTCATCGCGATCGCGGGGCGCACGGCAGCGCTTTTGCCTATCGTCGCGAGCGAAGCCCACGTCGACCCCAGAGCGCCGCAGAACCTGGTCCCGATCGGCGGACTCGAACGCGTGCTTCGCCACCGCATCGGCGACCCGGGCCTGGTGCTCCGCCGGCTCCGCGAGGCCGTCTCGGAGCGGAGGGCCTCGTGAGCGAACGGGTCGGGCGCGTGCTGGGATCGGAGCACACGACCACCTCGGAGTTCCGGGTCGTGCTCGATGAGGACCAGCACCTGCAACTCGATGACCTCGTCGTCGTGCGCACCGAGGTGCCCGGCGCCGGAACGGTGCGAACCTACGGTGTGATCACGGAGGCCGAGGCCGTCTTCGAGGGCGCGTCGTTCGAATCCGACACGCATCGGATCGCCGAACTGGGGATCATGCCGGCCGCGAAGGTGCGAACGGCCCGTGTGGCGGTCACGCGCGTGGACCCCGAGGTCTGGGTGAGCGCGGACCCTGGCGAGGAGGTGGACCGGGCCACCGGCGAAGAGCGGCGCAAAGCGCTGTACGCAGATGAGATGGAGCGGCCCCTGCCCATCGGTCTGGGTCGCGACGGCGCTCCGGTCCACGTCGATCTGGACTTCTTCGATGGCCGCAAGGGCGGCCATATGTCGATCAGCGGCGTCAGCGGCGTGGCCACGAAGACCTCGTTCGCCCTCTTCTTCCTTCGCATGCTGACCGGCTCGCCGGCGCTCGTCGGCGAGGGGGCGGCCAACCTGCGGGTGCTCGTGTTCAACGTGAAGGGCGAGGACCTGCTCTGGCTCGACATGCCGAACCGGCTGTTCGATGCGCACCCCGACGCCGCCGGGGACTGGGCGAAGCTCGGGGTCGAGCCCACGCCGTTCCCCAGCGTGCGGTTCTGGGCACCGCCCCGGCGTCAGAGCGGCGACGTGGTCATACCCGACACAGGCGGACGGCTGAGCGGTGTCGAGGCGTTCGGTTGGACCCCGCGAGAGTTCATCGACGAGAGCCTGCTCGAGTTCTGTTTCACCGACGCGGCGGACGAGCGCAACCAGTTGCACTTCATCC
>JBBDHX010000013.1:28773-39722 GCA_040880745.1 Actinomycetota bacterium | reverse complement strand
GAGGCCGTCGACCACCGCGTCGCTCGGCCAGGTCCCCGACGCCGCGGCGAAGAGCACGGCCTCCTGCGGCAGCGGCACCGCTGCGAGAGATCCGCGTTCCAACCACCGGTCGGTCTCGGCGCGCGCCCGCTCCGCCTGGGCGAACCGCACGGGTTCCTCGTCCACCCCCTGCAGCGCGACCTCGATGCTCGCGCGGCGCGCCAGCGCGTACAGGACGAGCGCACGGTCGGCGACCTCGGGGGCGGTCGGTCGTTCGCTCACGGGACGGGCAGGGCGAGCGAGCGCCGAAGGAAGTCCAGCTCGGCCACGTAACGCGCCGTCACCAGGTCGTCGAACCCCCCGATGTGCGAGGCGTTCGGCAGCAGCACGAGGTCGTGGTGGTACCCACGCGCGAACAACGCGGCCGAGAGCTGCAGCGTGTTGGCCGCGAACACGTTGTCGTCGGCCAGTCCATGGATCAGCAGCAACGGCCGCTGCGGATCCGCATCGTCCACGAACGAGATGGGCGAGGACACCCGGTAGGCCTCGGGCTCGTCCTGGGGCCGGCCGAGGAAGCGCTCGGTGTACGCCGTGTCGTACAGCCGTTGGTCGCTCACCGGCGCGCCCGAGACCGCGGCGTGGAAGACGTCGGGCCGCCGCAGCACCGCCATCGCGGCCAACATCCCGCCGAAGGACCACCCTCGGAAAGCGACGCGGTCAAGATCTAGGAAGCCGAGCGTTCCGGCGGCGGCGTGCAGCCCCGCGACCTGGTCATCCAGCGCGAGCCCGAAGTCCCTGTACACGGCGTGCTCCCACGCCAGGTCGTGACCCAACATCCCTCGCCCGTCGATCGTGAGCACCGCCACGCCCAAGCGGTCGGCGAAGAACTGCTCGTCGCGGAACGCCCCCATCCACCGGATGACCTCTTTCACGTGCGGTCCGCCGTAGGAAGAGATCAGGACCGGGAGCGGCTCGGCCGGGTCCTTGCCGCCCGGCACGTGGAGCACGGCCGGCAACCCTCGCTCACCCAGGCGCAGGAACCGCGGGGCGGGCGTGACCAGCGGCCGTTGCGCCAGGTTCGCGATCTCGAGCCACCGATCGCCGTCGTCGTAGCCGCACCAGGCATGCTGGCGATCCTCCAACCACGACCGGCGCGCCGAACCCTTCGCGCCCACGACCGCCACGTGGACCCCGTGATCGCGCGTGAGCCGCTCGGCCTCGTGATGAGGGCCCACCGTCCAGATGTGCTCCTGCATCGGATCGCCGTACGCGCTTACGCAGAAGACGAGGTCACCCCTGGTTCCCAACACGGCCTGCGTGTGGAACCCAGGAGGGCTGGCGCGCTCACCGTCCACCATGACGGCGCGCACGCCTTCGACCGCCGCCGAGGTCACCAACCGGCCGTCGTCCAGCCGCGCCGGCAGCCCTTCGATCGGATCCAACCACCGATCCGACGTCTGTGACGCGACGACGGTGGTGCTGCCGGTGACGGGATCTGCCACGAGGACGCGGCTCTCGGTGAAATCGCGTGCCAGCACCTCGATGGTCAGCCCGTGCTCATCCCAATCCACACGCGAGAGGTACTCGAACCGGTCTGCCTCGCTCCACGCGATATCGGTACGGACCCCGGTACTCAGGTCGACGACGTGGAGCGTCACGATGGCGTTGTCCGTGCCCGCACGCGGGTACCGCACGGCGACCGGCTCGGCGTGCGGATCGGTGGGGTCGGTGATCCACCATGTCTGCACCGGCCGCTCATCCACGCGCGCGACGGCGATGCGCCTGCCGTCCGGCGACCACCAGTAGCCGCGCGACCTGTCCAGTTCCTCGGCGGCCGCGAACTCGGCGAGTCCCCAGATCACGTCGTCCTCGCCGGCCTCGGCGACGACGCGCGCGGCCCCATCCCGGGCGGGGCGGACCCAGAGAGCGCCCTCGTACACGAAGGCGATCTGCGATCCGTCGGGTGCCAGGCGCGGATCGTCGGGCGTGCCGGGGGCATCGAGTTGACGCGCTTCGCCCGCGAGGAGATCGGCGAGCATCAGACGGCCCGCCTCCACGAACACCGCGAACCGCACGGCACGATCACACGCGTACGCGACCACACCGGTTGCCCGCTCGCGGACGCGTTCACGGCGAGCCCGCTCCGCAGGGGTCAGCGCGACCTCGTCGTGCGGCATATCCAGGGGGTCGAAGACACATCGCTCCTGCGCGCTCGGCACGTCCAGCACCCACAGGCGCAACACGGGGTCCTCGTCCCCGAGCGACCGCAGGAACACCACGCGCTCACCGTCGGGCGAGACCGTGAAGGTCCGCGGCTGACCGCAGCTGTATCCCCGGGTCCGTGCCTGCTGGCGCGGATACTCCAGATCCGCGGCGGGTCGCCCGGCGAACCGCTCGCTCACATCTCCCTCCGGCCCTCGAGGGCCTGCGAGAGCGTGACCTCATCGGCGTACTCCAGATCGCCGCCGACCGGGAGACCGCTGGCGAGTCGTGTGACACGGACGCCGGCGGGCTTCAGGAGCGCGGCCACGTACATGGCTGTGGCGTTGCCCTCCAGGTTCGGGTTGGTCGCGAGGATGCACTCGGTGACGTGGTCGCGCTCCACCCGATCGAGCAGTTCTTGGACGCGCAGGTCCTCCGGGCCGATCCCGTCGAGCGGGCTGATGGCGCCACCGAGCACGTGGTAGCGGCCCTTGTGCAGAGCGCTCTTCTCGATGGACGCCGCATCCTTGGGCTCTTCCACGACGCAGATCACGGAGCGGTCGCGGCTCTCGTCCCGGCAGATCCGGCAGAGGTCGCCCTCGGCCACGTTGCCGCACTCGCGGCAGAACGCGATCTTGTCCTTCGCAGCCACGATCGCCTGCGCCAACCGGCGCGCGTCCTCCTGCTGCTCCTTGACCAGCCAGAAGGCCAGGCGTTGCGCGGACTTCGGCCCGATGCCCGGGAGCCGCGCCAGTTCGTCGATCAGATCCTGGATGGGCCCCTCGTACACCGGTTAACCCTCCACCGGCTTGGCGCCGAGCATCTCCTGCACCCTGCGGAGCGCCTCGGCCTCGTCGGGGACGTCCTCTTCCTCGACGATCTGGACCTCCGGCACGCCCGCCGGGTCGCGCGATTCGCGCACGATGCACACGACGTTCGGCCGGATCCCGAACAGGTCCTCGAGCGCCTGCTGCAGCCCCTCCTGACGTTCGGAGACCTTGGCGACGGCGACGCGATGCTTGCCGGGCGGGAGCGCGAGCTCGAGCGTCTGCCCATCGAATGAGGAGACGGTCGCAGCGTCGAGCGCCGCGCGGAGCAACGGCTGTCGCAGCTGTCCGAGATGGTCCATGAGCGCGGGCCACGAACGCCGCAACATGGCGACATCGACGCTGCCGGCGTTCGCGGCGTGGGGCACGGGGAGTTGGTCGGGCTGCGTGGTTGGGGCAGGCTCGGGCGTGGAGCTCCGCGAAGGCTCGCCTCCGCTCGGCTCCGGCGAGGCCTCGCTCCGTTCCTTGGCTACCGCGTCGCTCATCTGATCAGGCTGGGGCGTGCCAGGGTCGGGCCCGGCGGTGACGTTCGCGAGACGCTCCAGGCGTTCGAGTCGGGACACCACACCGGCGGGGGTGGGATCGGTCTCCGGGACGCAGGCTCGCACGAGCGCGAGTTCCAAGGTGAGCCGCGGTGACGTGGTCCACCGCATGTCGTTCTGCGCGGCCAGAAGCAGGCCGATGACCCGCGCGAGTTCGCCGGGGGTGAATCTCTCCGCCTGCATGCGGAACGCTTCGTACCCGTCGGAGGGGATGTCGAGCAGGTCCTCCTGCCCGGGCGCGGACTGGACGACGAGCAGGTCACGGAAATGCGCGAGCGCCTCGCCGGTCACGTTGCGCAGGTCCTGGCCCCCGTGGACCAGCCGCGCGACCACTTCGAACGCGCCACGGACGTCCCCGAGCGCCACCACGTCGGCCAGCTCGTGTTGGACCTCCGCCTTGGGCGCGCCCAGCAGCGCCCGGATCGTCTCCTCGTTCACGGTGGCGCCGCCCAGGACCGTGGCTTGGTCCAACAGGGAGAGCGCATCACGCGCGGAACCCTCGGACCGCCGGGCCATGGCGTGGGCCGCAGCGGCATCCAGCGCGACACCTTCGATTGCGGCAACCTTCACCAGGTGCGCGGCGAGGTCTTCCAGCGTCAAGCGCCGGAAGTCGAATCGCTGGCACCGCCCCACGATGGTGGCGGGCATCTTGTGCGGTTCGGTGGTGGCGAGCACGAATCGAACGCCGGGCGGCGGCTCCTCGAACAGCTTCAGGAGCGCGTCGAACGCCTCGCGCGAAAGGCGCTGCGCCTCGTCGATGATGTAGACCTTCTCGCGTCCCGCCATCGCGGCGGTGGGCGCCTTCTCGCGGAGTTCGCGAGCATCATCGACACCGCCGTGGGATGCCGCGTCGATCTCGACGACATCGACGTGTGACCCTTCGCGGATGGCGATGCACTGGTCGCACTTGTCGCACGGCTCGGCGGTGGGCGCCTGCTCGCAGTTGACCATCTTGGCCAAGATCCGCGCGGTGGACGTCTTGCCGGTGCCGCGAGGACCGCAGAACAGGAACGCGTGATGGAGCCTGCCCTCGCGGATGGACCCCGTGAGGCCGCGGACGACGTGGTCCTGCCCCAGCAGCTCGGCCGGGGTCTGGGGCCGGTACCGCCGGTACAACGCTTGATGCTGTTCCTCGGTCACACCGTGCCCTTCGACGTACGTCAGTGGCCGTGCACCCGCCTTCGACCACGTGAGACTCGAGCGCTCCCAAGCGCGGCAGGCTCCGGCCAGGCGAACCTACGGCACCCGCCGGGAACCGCTAAGGGCTGCTGCGTTCCCGCCCTGACCCGGTTCGCGGTCCGACGTCGCGTAGGACCCGACCTTCAACGCCCCGCACCGAGTGCTGCCTCGGACCTCGCGGGCCTCCGGCGGGGATTCAGCCCCGCATGAGCGGATCTCGGGTACAGGGCACCGCTAGCTCCCCGCCTAGCACGGCCGAGCCGAGTATACGGGGGTCGCCCGACACGGGCGTCGGTGCCCGATCACCGTCGGTCCCCCGGGGAGCGCCCGTCTCGCCGGGCCCGCCGATCCGATCCCTCGGACGGGGTGAGGTAGACACACGTTCCGTGTCATCTCGTGCTACTCTGTGCCGATGGTGACCGCGAACCGGCTGAACGTCTCCCTCGATGACGAGTACGCAGCGAAACTCGCCCGGCTCGCCGAGCGTGCCCACGTGCAGGAGGGCACGCTGGCTCGGTCGCTCCTCTCGCGAGCGATCGACGAAGCCGACGTCGATGCCCGGGACATCGTGCAGATGCTCGACGGCATCCCGGGGGCGCATGCGCGGTTGCGGCGCAGCCTCCGCGACGCCGAGGCGGGTCGCACCGTCCCGCTCGAAGCGCTCTGAGACGTGGCGAAGATCGAGCTGACGGTCACGGCCGTCGCGAGCCTCGATCGACTGATCGTGACGCACAACCTGCCCTCTGACACCCGGGCCAGGGTCACCAGCTCGATCGAACCGCTCGAGCGCTTCCCTGAGCTCGGGTCGTCGCTGACCGGCGTGTGGGCGGGCCTGCGGTTCGTGCTCGGCCCGTGGCGCTGGATGGTCATCGCGTACCGGTACGAGGAGGCGACCAACCGAGTCCTGGTCGTGGCCATCGAAGACGGCCGATCGTCACGATCCGCGAGCTGAGCGAAGTACCGCACGAGCTGAGTCCGAGACCCACGTCCTGCGGGTAGTCTCGCCTGACCATGGGAGCGTGCCCGAATTGCGGCGCCGCACACCCCGACCGCGCGCGGTTCTGCGCGTCGTGCGGTGCATCCCTGAGCGCCGCATGTGCATCCTGCGGCACCGACCTCCCCGACGGCGCCGCGTTCTGTCCCACCTGTGGGACGCCCACCGCGGAGCGCGACGCCGCAGCACCGAAGGGTGAACGCAAACTCGTCACGGTCCTGTTCGCCGACGTGACGGGGTCGACGACACTCGGCGAGCGCCTCGACCCCGAGCGCCTCCGCGAGGTCCTGGAGACCTTCTTCGCAGCGATGCGCGAGGAGATCGAGGCCGAGGGCGGCACCGTCGAGAAGTTCATCGGCGACGCGGTGATGGCTGCGTTCGGCGTCCCGGTCGCCCACGAGGATGACCCGGCGCGGGCCCTCCGAGCCGCGGCGCGCATGCTGAGCCGGCTGGAGTCGGTGAACGACGAACTCAGCGCCCGCCACGACGTCCGCCTGCAGATCCGGATCGGCGTGAACACGGGCGACGTCCTCGCGACGGTCAGCCCGCAACCCGGGGAGCCGATGGTGACCGGCGACGTCGTCAACGCCGCAGCGCGGCTGCAGGCGGCTGCCGAGCCAGGGACCGTCGTGCTGGGCGAGCGCACCGCCCGGTCGGTGCCGCGGGCGCGCCTGATCGACCTCGGGAACCTGGATCTGAAGGGCAAGGCCGAGCCGGTCCGCGGCTTCCGCCTCACGGGCGAGGACGTCCTCGAAACCGAGCGCGGCGTCCCCGGCCTGCGCGCACCCATGGTGGGCCGCGACGCCGAGATGGACCTGCTGCGGAGCGTCTACGCGCGCGCGGTGGGCGAGCGACGGCCGAGCCTGGTCACGGTCTACGGTGACGCGGGCGTGGGCAAGAGCCGTCTCACGCGAGAGTTCCTCGCCTGGGCCGAGACGCAGACACCGGCGCCGCTGGTGCTCCGCGGCCGGTGCCTGCCCTACGGCGACGGCATCGCGTACTGGCCGCTTGCGGAGATCTTGAAGGGTCACGCCGGGATCTTGGACACCGACCCGCCCGACCTTGCGCTCGAGAAGGTCCGCAAACTGGGGAAGGACCTCCTCACCCCGGGCGTGACCGCCGATCCCCAGCTCGCGACCGCGGCGCTCGCGTACACGATCGGCCTGCCGGACCCGGACTCTCCCCTGGAGACGATGGATCCCGACCAGGTCCGCGACGAGGTGGAGGCGGCGTGGCGATCGTTCTTCACGGCGCTCGCGGCCGCCGCGCCGACGATCGTGGTCGTCGAGGACATCCACTGGGCCGACCCGGTCCTGCTCGATCTGCTCGAGACACTGGCCGATCGCGCCGAGGGGGCGGCCGTGTTCCTGTGCCCATCGCGACCGGACCTCACCTCGCGCCGCCCCACCTGGGGAGGGGGCCGTCGGTCGATGTCCGCGATCGCGCTCGACCCCCTCACGGTTGACCAGGCCCAGCACCTGATCGAGCTGCTGCTCACCGTGGACGACCTGCCGCCGTCGGTCCACACGACGATGGTCGAGCGCGCCGAGGGCAACCCCTTCTTCCTGGAAGAGATCATCCGCCGCCTGATCGACGACGGGTCGCTCGTGCGCGAGGGCGACCGTTGGCGGGCGACGGCCACGATCGCCGGCGTCGAGATCCCCGACACCGTGCAGGCGGTCCTCGCCTCCCGGATCGATCTGCTCGATCCCGCCGACAAGCGTCTGTTGCAGGCAGCGGCTGTGGTCGGCCGTGTCTTCTGGACGGGGCCGGTGGCCGAGCTGGGAAGCGTCGCGGGCACCGACGTCGCCGACGCCATGCGGCGCCTCGAAGATCGCGAACTGGTGTCGTCGCGTGCAGGATCCACACTCGCCGGTGAGCGCGAGTACCTCTTCAAGCACATCCTCACGCGCGACGTGGCCTACGAGTCGCTCCCCCGACGCGAGCGCGTCACCGCGCACCGGGCGGTGGCTTCGTGGCTCGAGACGACCGCCGGCGACCGGGCATCGGAGTTCGGCGAATTGCTCGCCTACCACGGGGCGACCGCGGTGCAGACCGCCCGCG
This sequence comes from Actinomycetota bacterium, assembly GCA_040880745.1. Taxonomy (GTDB): domain Bacteria; phylum Actinomycetota; class UBA4738; order UBA4738; family HRBIN12; genus AC-51. Next base: position 31,935 of record JBBDHX010000013.1, on the reverse strand, counting down.
AGATCGGTGATGCGCCTGACGAGGAGCTGCGCAAGAGCGCGCTCCGCTGGACGCTCGAGGCATCGCGCGCGGCGCGCAAGCGCTTGGTCTTCGCCAAGTCCGAACGGTTGGCGCAGTCGGCGCTCGATCTGGCGGCCGACGACCTGGAGCGCACCGACGCGCTGGAAGCGCTCGCGAAGGCGATGCTCGATCAGGCCGTCGGCGACCTGGCGTGGCGGTACTTCAAGGAGGCGATCGACGTCTGCGAGCGCGTCGAGCCGTTCGATGGGTTGCGGATCGTTCGCCTCTGCGCTCGGGCGTGCGAGATCGCCCAGCGATGGCCCGGATCGATGCGAGACGCCACGCCGCCCGAGGAGGAGGTCCGGGCCGTGCTGGAGCGCGGGTTCGCGGCGCTCCCCTCCGGTGACAGCGAGGAGCGGATCCGGCTGCTGGGGCTCCGCGCCGGCTGGTTGTTCGCCTTCCCCCGCGACGACGCGTCGATGGAGGAACTCGAAGCTGGGGAGGCCGCCGGGATGGAGGCCGGGGAGGCGGCGATCAGGCTCGGCCTGCCGAACCTCGCGTCCGCGGTGCTCGATCAAGCGAACGGTCCGTACCTGTCGCAAGGTCTGTACGACCGAGCCGAGCGCGCATGGCTCCGGCGACGAGAGATCATGCCGCAGGTGACCTCGGTCACCGAGATCGGCGACTTCTACGGCATGGGAGCGTGGATGCGCACGGTGACCGGTCGATACGAGGAGGCGCTCGCGCTGGCAGACGAGGGCATCGCGCGCATCGGCGGCCGGGGACCCAACGTGGAGATCCACGGACGCGGCTGGAAGGTGCGCGCACTGGAAGCGCTCGGTCGCTGGGACGAGGCCGTGGCCGAACTCGACGTCATCCGCGGATTCCTGGGCGACCGTCGCGACGCTCCTCCGTACTTCTGCGCCGCGGCATACGCGAAGGTCGCGGCGATCCACGCCCGGCGCGGCGAGCGCGTCGAGAGCGACCTGCTCGCCCACATCGTGATGCGGATGCCGCCCGAGCGAGGCGTGCAGCTCTACTCGGACATGCTCAGGATGCATCTGGCTCGCGGCGAGGTCGACGCAGCGCGCGCACGCATGCTGCCGGATGCCTGGCGAACCATGGTCGGTGATGCGCTCGAGGCGCGCGGGCAGGCCGCGGCGGCAGCGGGTGCTTGGGACGAGGTCCCGGCGCTGCTGGAGGAGATGCGCGCGTGTGCGGCGTCCTCGACGTGGCCGGCGCTCGGATCGGAGATCACGCGCCTCGAGGGCCGGGCCGCGCTGGCGGCCGGTGACGTCGAGCGCGGCATCCGGTTCCTCGCGACCGCGAGCGCTGCACGGAGCGCGCTGGGGTGCATCTGGGACGCGGCCGTGACCGACCTCGAGATCGCCGAAGCGGGGGGTGAAGCGTCGCGAGCGGCTACCGCGGCCGCGACGTTCGAGCGTCTGCGCACCCCCGCCTACCTCGCGCGAGCGCGGGCGGTCGCCGGGCCGTGACCGACGTCGAGGTCCGCGAGGTCGCCCCGGAAGGCTTCGCTCATGCATCCGCGGTGTCGGCACGCTCGCTCGTGCACCTGTTCTCCTCCGTGGGCGACGATCCGGTCGAGCGCCTGCTCGCCGCGTACCGGACCTACGCCTATCCAGACGTGCCCTCCGCGGACCACCTCGTCGTCGCCGCCTACGCCGACGGGTACCCGGTCGCGTTCGCGCGAGCCACGGTCCCGAGCCGGTGCGCGTGCGACAACCTGGCGGACGCCCCTGAAGCTGTGAACGAAGAACAGGCGGGGATGCTGGCGTACCGGCGGTGGCTCGCGCCACTGCATCCGGACGCTCCACACTGGTGGTTCGGACCGGTCGGCGTCGAGCCCGGCCTCGAGCGGCGCGGACTCGGAACGCGAGTGATGACGTATGCGCTGCGAAGGATCGAGGAGCGGGGCGGCGGCCCCGTCGTGCTCGAGGCCGCGCCCTCGGTCGCGCCCTTCTACCGGCGCCTCGGGTTCGCCGACCTCGCGCGGGGAACGGACCCCGACGGCGACGACCTCGTCATCCAGCGTCGAGATCTCTGAACCGATCCGGGAACCCGATGGTCACGTAGGGGCGTCCTCCCCCGAGAACGGAAGCACCCAACGGCCCGTCCCCGACCCGCAAGGAGGACTTCCCGATGAGGACCACGCTCCGAACCGCCATCGCCACGCTTTCGGCGATCACCGTGCTCGCGATCTCCGCGATCGCGGCCGGCGCCTCCGGCACCACTCCTTCGCCGATGCCGGCTGAGGACGGGGGCGGAGGCGCCGCGGGCGCCTGTGAGGTCGGGACCGTCGACTGCAACGACACCCCCGGCACCCCGATCGACGGGGATGGGATGGCCATGTGCGTCGAAGGCGTGCCCGACTGCAACGACATGATCGTCGATGACGGCGGTCAGACCGAGCCGGGATCGGGCAGCGGTGGCAGCATCGGCGGTGGGCCGATCACCCTCGAGCCCGATGACGGCAGCCTCGTGCATGACGTCCCTTGCGGGGTCGAGGTCGTCGAGGGCGACGGTCCCGACGCGACCGTCTCGTACACGCCGTGCGACTCCGAGGACCCGCCCGCCCCCATCGAGCCGACGATCACCGAGCCCACACCCGGCATGGCGAACGTCGCTGCACGGCCGTTCGACTCGGCCACCGTCGGTGATGACGATCGCACCGTGACCATCGACTTCGTGTCGGGCATCGAGCCCTGCTACGTGCTGGACCACATCTCGGTCGAGGAGACCTCCGGCGCCGTGACCATCACCCTGTTCGAGGGCAGCGACCTCACGGACGGCCAGGTGGCGTGCATCGAGATCGGGGTCTTCAAGCGCGCGATCATCACACTCGATCAACCGCTCGCCGGCCGCACGATCGTGGACGGCGCCGCGTAGCGCACCGACTTCCCCCTTCCCCGAACCGCGAGGGGCGGCCCGCTTCCCAGGGCCGCCCTCCGCGCATCTCAGGCCGGGGGCGTCCCCCACACCTCCCACGTCGACACCGTGCGGAAGCCGAGACGCTCGTAGACCCCGAAGCCGCTATCCGACGCGTCGAGGACCGCGAGTTCCGCCTCGCCTGCGCGGTCGCAGACCGCGAACGCCGTGATCGCGGCGCCCTCAATCGCACTAGCGATGGTCTTGACGAGATCT
>JBBDHX010000013.1:22861-28763 GCA_040880745.1 Actinomycetota bacterium | reverse complement strand
CCCCCACGCCGTGATCGCGGCGCCGATCCCTCGCCGCCGCGCCTCCGGGACCGTAGCCACCCCGAAGACCCCGAGCGTCCCATCGAGACATGCCGTCTCGGCGCACGCGACCGGGCGGCCGTCGAGGGTCGCCACGTAGGCGCGCTGGGCGGGATCGGACAAGGTGCCATCACCGACGAACGCGCGGATCAGCGATCGGTCGCCGCCGAAGGACGCGTGATCCACGTCGGCGACCGCGTCGAGGCCGGCTCGATCGGTCACCCACTCGATCGCGACGCCCGGAGGCATCGCCGGCATGAGGACGCCGGCCGTCGCCGCCACCATCCCCGGGCGGGCTTCGATGACCGAGAGCCCGGCCCGATCGGCCGCGTCACGCACCGGCGCGTGCAACACGGGATCGAGGTCCAATCCGAAGGCGAGCCCCGTGCGACCGTGGATCTCGCGCGCCGCCGCCAACGCCGCGTCGGGATCTACCGGAGGCCGCTGCACCATGGTCGCGTTGAAGGGCGCGAACGCGACCCCGGTGAGCGTCACGACCAGCCCGTCGGCCTCATGCACCGTGCCACCGAGTGAGAGCGCCCGACGCCGCCAGGCCAGAGGGAAGAACGCAGCCATCCTTTCCGCGGGGTCCATCGCGATGCAGGGTCCCACACGCGCATCGGCGGGTAGCCTCCCGCGCGTGCTCGGCGTCAGATCGATCCTGATCGACTTCGACGGGACGGCGTGCGCCCATGACGCGGCCGAGCACATCCTTGAGGCGTTCGGCCAGGCTGGGTGGCGAGAGCTGGACGAGGTTTGGGAACGCGGCGAGATGGGCGCGCCCGAGAGCCTCACCATCCAGGCCGCGATGATGCGCCGGCCGACCCAGGAGATCGTCGCGTTCGCGGTCGAACACTGCCCGATGGAGCCCACCTTCGCGCCGTTCGTTCGGCGATGTCAGGACGCAGGGGTCCCGGTCACGCTCGTCTCTGACGGGTTCGGCCTCTACATCGAGCCCCTCCTGCGAGCGGTCGGTATCGAGGGCGTGGCGATCGTGACGAACACGTGGGTCGATGGTGGCGAGATCGCGTTCCCGAACGGTCATCCGGATTGCATCGGATGCGGTACGTGCAAGATGCGCGCGGTGCTGCAGGCGCCGGGACCGGTGGCGTTCATCGGGGAAGGATCGAGCGATAAGTACGCCGCCGTGTACGCGGACCTGGTCTACGCGAAGGATGTCCTGGTGCATCACTGCGAGCGCGACGGCGTCCCCTACCGCCCCTGGACGGACTTCGACGACGTGTGGCGCGACCTCACCGAAGGAGCGCCGCCGCCGGGGCCGGTAGCGCCGCTACGCTGCCCGGGATGGATGCCCCGCTCCCCGACGGCATGATCTCGCGCCCGCTCACGCAGGGCGACGTCGACGACGTGGTCGCCATGATCAACGCGTGCGAGGTGCACGACTCCGGGCGCCCGATGTGGGAGCGCGCCGATCTCCTGGCGGACTCGAGCACCGACGGCTTCGACAGCGAGCGCGACTGGGTCGGCGTGTTCGAAGACGGACGACCCGTCGCATGGGGGATGCTCGTGCACCGGCGAAGCGCCTGGGCCGACGTGCACCCAGACGCACGGGGCCGCGGGATCGGAGCCTGGCTGCTCGCGTGGACCCAGGCATGCGGCCGCGAGATGGGCGTCGATCGTGTGGGTCAGACGATCGACGACCGCCGCGCCGAGGTGAGCGGGATGTTCCGCGACGCCGGCTACACGCCGAGACACACCTCGTGGGTGTTGCAGAAGGACAATCCCCGGCGGCCGCCTGAGGCGTCGTTCCCCCCCGGCATCGGCGTCCGGGCGTTCCGGCCGGGTGAGGAGGACGAGGTACTCACGATGTTCGAGGACGCGTTCTCGGAGTTCACGGATCGCAAGCCAAGCACGCTTGCCACCTGGAGGGCGATGACCACAGAGCGCGAGGGCTTCGCCCCCGAGGACCTGGTGCTCGCCGTGCACGATGGCCAGATCGTGGGTGGCGCCTTCCTGATCGATGCCGGCGACGAGATCTGGATCGACAAGTTCGCGGTTCGCGCCGACCATCGGCACCGGGGGATCGCGCGGGGGATGCTGCACGTCGCGTTCCGACGGTCGTTCGAGCGCGGCTACGACCACACGAGCGTGTCGACCGACTCACGCACGGGTGCGCTCACGCTGTACGAACGCATCGGCATGCGCGTCGTCGAGTCCTTCACGAACTGGGGGATCGATCTCTAGAGCGGAGGCCGAGGGATTCGAACCCTCGAGAGAGTTGCCCCCCTACACGCTTTCCAGGCGTGTCCCTTCGGCCGCTCGGGCAGGCCTCCGCGCAGGAGTCTACGGAACGCGAACGGGCGGGCCGCCAGGGCCCGCCCGTTCACCAACGCGGAGGCGGCGTGATTTGAACACGCGAGAGAGTTGCCCCCCTAACCGCTTTCGAGGCGGTCCCGTTCGGCCGCTCCGGCACGCCTCCGTCGCCGAGTCTAGCGAACCAGCGGGCTCAGCCCGCGCGTCTCATGATGCGGCCATGGACGTGCTCAAACTGGCCGAGGTCGCGCGGCTCGCGGATGACGCCGACTCGACCAGGGCGCTCTGCGCTGAGGTCCGCCGCGACGCCGAGGTGGTCGCGACGCTTTGCGCCTAGCGACTTCTTCGGCGAAAACCATGAAGCACGACATGCTCGCCATCGCGCGGATGTCGCGCTAGCGGCGCTCGCGGAAGAAGTCTCGGAGCACCTCGCCGCACTCAGCGGCCAGCACCCCGCCGATGAGCTCGGGCCGGTGGTTCAACCGGTCGTCGGCGAGCAGGTTCCCGAGCGATCCGGCGAACCCGGCCTTGGGGTCGGAAGCCCCGAACACCACGCGGTCGACGCGCGCCAACACCAGCGCGCCCGCGCACATCGCGCACGGCTCGAGCGTGACGTAGAGGGTGCACCCCTCGAGCCGCCACGATCCCGCATGCTCGGCGGCCGAGCGCAGGGCGAGCACCTCGGCGTGCGCCGTCGGGTCGTTCCGCAGTTCGCGCTCGTTGCCCGCCGCGGCACGCTCCACACCGTCGGCACCCACGACCACGGCTCCGATGGGCACGTCCCCATGCCCCCGGCACACCTGGGCCATGTCCAAGGCCCGGCGCATCCAGCGCTCGTCCTCAGTAGGCATCGAGTTCCCGCAGCCGGTCATCGCTGATCCCGAAGTGGTGCGCGACCTCGTGCGCCACGGTGCGGGCCACCTGTGCGCGGACGCGATCCTCATCGTGCCCGGCGACCGCCATGATCGTGGCTCGATAAAGCGTGATCGTGTCGGGCAAGACGTTGCCGTACCAATGACCGCGTTGGGACAGCGGGATCCCGTGATACAGGCCCAGGAGGTTCCGCTGATCCGGCGGTGGGAGATCCTCGATGAGGACCTCGACGTTCGACATCGTGTCGAGGACCCAGGTGGGGAGACCGTCGATGGCCTCGGCCGCCAATTCCTCGAAGCGTTCGCGGGTCACGGGTTCGGGCACGGCAGGTAGCCTACGCACGCGATGCCCGGGGCGCTGCTCACCGATCTCTACGAACTCAACATGGCGGCGTCTTATCTCCGGCGCGGCATGACCGCGCCGGCCACGTTCAGCCTCTACGTCAGGTCACTGCCCCCCGAGCGCGGGTTCGCCGTGGCGTCGGGTCTCGGTCACTGCCTCGACTTCCTGGAGTCGTTCGCGTTCGAGTCCGAGGAACTCGGCTACCTCGGCGCGATCGGGTTCGACGATCGCGCACTCGAGGACTTCGCGCTCGTGCGGTTCGACGGCGAGGTGCGCGCGGTCCCGGAGGGGCGGATCGTCCACGGCGAGGAGCCGATCCTGGAGGTGACCGCACCGATCGCGGTCGCGCAACTCGTGGAGACCTACCTGCTCAACCAGGTCACGCTGCACACCACCCTCGCCTCGAAGGCCGCACGGTACGTGCTGGCGGCCGAGGGCCGGGGTCTGGTCGACTTCTCGTTCCGCCGCACGCACGGGCTCGAAGCAGCGGTGGCGGTGGCCCGTGCGAGCGCGATCGTGGGGTTCACGGCGACCTCGAACGTGGAGGCCGCCCGGCGGTGGGATCTGCCCGTGGCCGGGACCATGGCGCACGCGTTCATCGAGGCGTTCCCGACCGAGGAAGAGGCCTTCCGAGCGTTCGCCGAGGACCACCCCGACCGCACCACGTTCCTGGTCGACACCTACGACACGGCCAACGGCGTGCGCAACGCGATCGAGACGATCGAAGCGCTCTCTCTCACCGGCGAGATCGGGGTGCGGCTGGACAGCGGGGACCTCGACCACCTGGCGCGGCAAGCACGCTCCCTCCTGGACGAGGCGGGTCTGCAACGCGCGAAGATCTTCGCGAGCGGCGGCCTCGACGAACACGAGGTCGCCGAGTTGCTCCACGCCGGCGCGCCGGTCGACGCCTTCGGGATCGGGACGCAGATGGGCGTCTCGGCCGACCGGCCCTACCTCGACACGGTCTACAAGCTCGTCGAGTACGACGGGCGGCCCGCGATGAAGCTCTCGGCGGCCAAGGCGAGCCCGCCGGGACCCAAACAGGTGTGGCGCGGGCCCGGCGAGGGGGGCGACCTCCTCGCGGTCGCCGGCGAGGCCGGGCCCGGCGGGTGGGAACCGCTGCTCCACACGGTCATGCGCGAAGGACGGCGCGTGGCCGAAGACCCGACCATCCCCGAGATGCGAGGTCTCTTCACCTCCGACCTCGAGGCGCTGCCGGCGAAGGCCCGGCGACTCGCCCATCCCGAGCGCGTCGGTGTCCGGCACTCCGACGCCTTGCGTTCGCTCACGGCCACGACCCGGCGGGACGCGCTCGAACGCGCCGGGCTCGGGGGTGCAGGATGAGCACGGCACGGCGTCCGCGACGCCGGCTGCGACGGTTCCTGTGGCTCGTCGTGGTGCTCGTCGCGGTGTTCCACGTCGGGGGCGGCTTCTACTTCAGCGGTGTGATCCACGAACTCGCGCTCTCCGGTGAGGCGCTCCGACGCACCCTCGACCTCGAGCCAGACATCACGGTGAAGGCGGTCACCGACTCCACGATCGTGCTCCGCGCCGACGACGAGCAGTCACCGCCCGCGGCGCTCGAGTCCGGGGCTCTGTTCGGTCTGCGATGGGAAGGTGGCCACGGGACCGTGGGGGAGGTGCTGCGTGTACAGGACGGCGATGTCGCACGGAGCTTCGAGGTCGTCTCCGGGACCGCGCCGGAACCCGGCACCGCCGTCCAGATCGAGCCCCGCGTGTTCGCCTCGCCGCAGGAAGCCGGTGTGCACGCCGAGGATGTCGTGGTCGACGGTCCTCTCGGCGCCTACCCCGCGTGGCTCGTGGACGCCGGGGGACCGACCTGGGTGGTGGTGGTCCATGGGAACTCGATGTCGCGCCTGGACAACGTCCGGTGGCTCCCGGCGCTGCACGACGCGGGGTACCCGACGCTCACGATCACCTATCGCAACGACGCCGGCGCGCCCGAGGACCCGAGCGGGCTGCTTCGCTACGGCGAGACCGAGTGGGAAGACCTCGAGGCCGCGGTCGCCTACGCGGTGGGGGCAGGGTCAGACGGCGTTGTGCTCCTGGGGGATTCGATGGGAGGCGGGGTCATCGAGTCGTTCCTCCTGCGGTCCGAGCGGGCGCGGGCCGTGCGGGCCGTGGTGCTGGACGCGCCGATGCTGGACTTCTCGCGCACGGTCGATGACAACGCGGCGCGCGAGCCGCTGGTGGGACCGATCACGGTGCCGCCGACGCTCACCTGGACGGCGAAGCTCATCGCCGCTCTCCGCTACGACGTCGAGTGGTCGGCTCTCGACTACCTGAGCGACCCGAAGGGTCTGGGCTCGGCGCCCACCCTGATCGTGCACGGCGATCGGGACCTGACGGTCCC
>JBBDHX010000013.1:0-22851 GCA_040880745.1 Actinomycetota bacterium | reverse complement strand
GCGACCTCGCGCGACGCGGCCGAGCGCTACCCCGGCACGGTGACCCTGCACGAGTGCCCCGGTGCCGATCACATCGAGTGCTGGAACCGCGACCCGCACGCCATGGACGCGCTCGTCCGCGAGTTCCTGGCCGGCGTGCTCACCTGAGCCACGCGGGACGCGCTGCCTCGAAGACGTCGATCGCGTCGGTCTTCCTGAGCGTCAGCCCGATGTCGTCGAGACCTTCCAGCAGACGCCAGCGCGTGAAGTCGTCGATCGCGAACGTTCCGTCCAGGCCGGGAGCCCGCACGCTGCGCTCCTGCAGATCCACGACGATCTGGGTCGCCGGGTCGTCTTCGGCCGCGCGCATCAGCGCGGACACCGACTCCGCGGGGAGCTCCACCGGCAGCAGCCCGATCTTCAGGCAGTTCGTACGGAAGATGTCGGCGAACGACGGTGCGATGACGGCGCGGAACCCTGCGTCCTCGATCGCCCACGGGGCGTGCTCGCGGCTGGACCCGCAGCCGAAGTTCGCGCCGGCGAGCAGGATGCTGGCGCCTGCGTAGCGCGGGTCGTTCAGCACGAACGACGGATCCTTGCGCCACTCGTCGAACAGGAAAGGCCCGAACCCGGTGCGTTCGACGCGCTTCAGGTACTGCGCGGGGATGATCTGGTCGGTATCGACGTCGGCCCGGTCCAGCGGGACCGCGGTGCCGGCGATGCGCGTGACGGGCTGCATGGCTACAGGTCCTCCGGGGTACTGAAGCGGCCGGCGATCGCGGTGGCGGCAGCCACCCGGGGGCTCACCAAGTGCGTGCGGCCGCCCTTGCCCTGGCGACCCTCGAAGTTGCGGTTGCTGGTCGAGGCGCTCCGCTCGCCCGGCTGCAGGATGTCTGGGTTCATCCCCAGGCACATCGAGCATCCGGCGCCGCGCCAATCGAACCCGGCCGCGGTGAAGACCTGGTCCAGGCCTTCGCTCTCGGCCTGGATCTTGACCGCGACGCTCCCGGGCACGACGAGTGCCCGCAAGCCGTCTTTCACCATTCGCCCCCTGACCACGTCGGCGGCGACGCGCAGATCCTCGATCCTGGAGTTCGTGCACGAACCGATGAACACGGTGTCCGGCGCGATGTCACGGATGGCCGTCCCGGGGCGCAGATCCATGTACGCGAGCGCACGCTGAGCCGCCTCCTGCCGCGATGGTTCGAGCGACGCCGGATCGGGGACGACGCCGTCGATGGTCGTGGACTGCGCGGGGTTGGTGCCCCAGGAGACGTAGGGCTGCAACGAGGAGGCGTCCAGCGTGATCTCGGCGTCGAAGCTGGCTCCCTCGTCGGTGGGCAGGGTGTGCCAGTACGCGAGCGCCTCCTCCCAAGCCTTCGGTGCGAAGGCTTTACCGGCCACGTAGTCGAAGGTCGTGTCGTCAGGTGCGACGACGCCGGCGCGCGCGCCAGCCTCGATCGACATGTTGCAGACCGTCATCCGACCCTCCATCGAGAGCGCGCGGATAGCCGAGCCCCGGTACTCGATGACGTGGCCCACGCCACCGCCGGTCCCGATCCGGTTGATGATCGCGAGGATGATGTCTTTCGCGCTGCAATCGGGCGGCAGATCACCATCCACCGTCACGGCCATCCACTTCGGCTTCGATTGCGGGAGCGTTTGGGTAGCGAGGACGTGCTCGACCTCGGAGGTCCCGATCCCGAACGCGAGCGCGCCGAACGCGCCGTGCGTGGAAGTGTGCGAGTCGCCACACACGATGGTCAGGCCTGGTTGCGTGTAGCCCATCTCGGGCCCGATCACGTGCACGATCCCTTGGCCGGCGCCGCCCCAGGGGTAAAGCGTGATGCCGAACTCATCGGCGTTGGCCTGCAGCGCCTGCATCTGCCGAGCGCTCACCGCATCCGTGATCGGCCCCGTCGTCGTGGGGACGTTGTGGTCCATGGTGGCGACGGTGAGGTCCGGACGGCGGACGCGCCGGCCGTGCAGACGGAGGCCGTCGAAGGCTTGCGGGCTCGTCACTTCGTGGACCAGGTGCAGGTCGACGTAGAGGAGGTCGGGTTCGCCCTCGGCGCGGTGGACGACGTGGCGTTCCCAGACCTTCTCGGCGAGCGTTCTCGGTGCGATCATCGCTCTCGATCCCCCGGGTGCCGGCGCTCTCACATGGTACGGTGTGTTCCATATACTGGAACTTCATTCCGAACTATGGAACAAGCGGGAAGGATACCACCCACCCATGGGTCGTGAAGACGAAGAGGTCCGCTGGGCGCTCGCCACACTGGACCGGGCATCCGTGAAGCGTGGGAGGAGCGCAGGGCCACCCCCCGCCCCCCGGACCCCGGTCGGCGTGCTCGACCGGTCCGTCGCCGTGCTCGATGCGGTACAGGGCGGCGCGCGCACCTTCTCCGCCATCGCGAACGCCACCGGCCTCACCCGCCCAACGGCCCACCGGCTGATCGGCGCACTCGAGGACCACGGCCTGCTGTTCCACGTCGGTGGGTTCGGCTACGCCCTCGGGCCACGGTTGCTCGGGCTCGCCGCGACCGCGATGCGCGAACTCCCGCTCCGCGAGCTCGCCCGTCCGGCCCTCGAGCGGTTGGCGAACACCACCGGCGAGAGCGCGCAGCTGTTCATCCGCGACGGTGCCCGCCGCGTGTGCGTGGACGCCATGCAGTCCGAACAGGAACTCCGCACCATCGTCGAGATCGGCGCCTCGCTCCCACTCGACCGCGGCTCGGCCGGACGCGTCTTCCTCGCATGGGCTCCGAACCCGCTCGAGACGGCTTCCGAGCGCCTCGCACAGCAGATCGCGACGACGCGCCGCCGCGGCTGGGCCGACAGCCACGGCGAACGGGAACCGGGCGTCGCATCGGTGAGCGCGCCCGTCTTCGGCCCCGGTGCAACGCTGGTCGCCGCGGTGTCGATCTCGGGGCCGGCATCACGGCTCCCTCCGCTGCGGGCCAAGGAGCGCGCGCCAGCGGTGCTCGCCGCGGCGAAGGAGATCGGGGCCGCGCTCGGGGCCGAGCCCTAGGCCTCGGGCGCGGCGTCGGGCGCGGCCGGCGCGGCGGGCGCCTCCGGCATGACCGGCGCGGCCGGCGCCTTCTTCGTGATGAGCGCGATCGTCGCTCCCAACAGCACCACGCCGGCGACGACCACGATGACGCCACCCACGTCACCTTCCACGTGCTCGCCGACGAGCGCCGCGATGCCCGCGATCATGCCGATGATCCCGATCCCGAACACCGCGACGATCCCGGCACGCTCGCCCGCGAACACCACGAGGACCGACGTCGCGACCAGAGCGATCAACGTCACGTCGGAGGCGTTGCCGCCCGAAAGCGCCAGCCCCACGACATCGATCGTCGCCAACGTCACGCCGGCGATGAGGGCGAGCGAGCCCAGGACCATCGCCGTCCGCCGAGGCCTGGCCGCCCCCCACATCCCCATCACGAGCAGCCCGGCGCCCAGCACCGCGGTCACGACGGCCATCCACCTGATGTTGGGGATGGGGCTTCCAAACACCTCCGTCTCGGAGTACACCAGTGCGCCCGCGACGGTCAGGACGGCGCTGAACGCACCGATCAGCTGCAAGCTGCGCTTCTCCATGAACCACAGCGGCACGGCGAGCACGGCGAGCAGGAGTCCGGACGCGAGGATCAGCGACCGGCCCTGCAGGTCCGCACCGTCTGCGCCCAGCAGCACCGAGATGACCTGCGACCAACTCTGCAGGGCCACGAACCAGAAGATGCCCCGCATGCGGTGCTGCGCATCCCCGGCCCCCGAACCACCCACGAGCCATCCGGCGCCGAGCAGGACCACGGTCACCGCGGCACCGGCGATCGTCTGCGTGGTGAGCCCGGCTCCTTCCAGGGCGATCACCGTGCCCGCGATGGCGAGTGCAACCCCCCCGTAGCCGAGCAGGTCCAGGACCGTTGCTCGGACCCCGCTCGTGGACATCTCCTGCATACCGAAGCCTCCTGACTACCAGGCGTAAGCCTCGGGGGCGGCGCCCCCGGGCCCCGGGAAGATCTCGTCCAACCGCTCCAGGATCGCCGCGTCCAGCGTGATCGAGAGAGCGCGCATCGAGCCCAGCAGTTGCTCTTCGGTCCGCGGGCCGATGATCGGAGCCGTGACCACGGGTTGGTGCAGCAGCCATGCCAGCGCCACGTCCGCGGGCCGTTCGCCGAGGTCCTTGCAGAGCAGTTCCCAGCGCTCGAGCCGGTCGCGCTTGGAGTCGATCTCGCCCTGCATGTAGTCCGACGCCCTGCGGCCCTCCGAGAGTTTCTCCAAGGCCCCGGCAAGCAGCCCGCCGGCGAGCGGGCTGTACGGGATCAAGCCCATGCCGTACTCGCTCACCGCGGGGATCACCTCGAGTTCGATCATCCGCTCGTTGAGGTTGTACACCGACTGCTCGGTCGCAAGAGCCAGGGAATGCCTCCACGCCGCGATCTCGTTCGCGCGTGCGATATGCCAGCCCGCGAAGTTCGACGATCCGACGTAGACGATCTTGCCGTCGCGCTTGAGCTGGTCCATGGCCTCCCAGATCTCGTCCCACCAGGCGTCGCGATCGACGTGCTGCATCTGGTACAGGTCGATCCGGTCCGTTCGCATCCGGGCGAGCGACGCTTCGCATTGGCGGACGATCGCGAGCTTGGACAGACGCGCGTCGTTCGGCCCATCCCCCATCGTGCCGTAGACCTTCGTGGCGAGGACCACGCTGTCGCGGCGGCCCTCGCCCTTGGCGAGCCAGTCACCGATGATCCGCTCCGTGGTGCCGACCCCGAGGTGACGGCCGTAGACGTTGGCGGTATCGATGAGGTTGATGCCGTAGGCGACGGCCGTGTCCATGATCGTGTGGGAGTCGGCGGCAGACGTGTGGGGACCGAAGTTCATCGTGCCCAGGCACAGCCGGCTCACCTTCAGGCCCAAACGCCCGACGTGGGTGTACTCCATGGGTCGAGTCTACGGCGGGCTCGGGGCAGCATCCGCCAACGCGAGCGAACCATCGCGTTCGGGGTCGAGGGCACCCCGGCGTGTCATGAAGAACAAGGTAGCGGACCCGCCCAGCACACCCGCGCCGATCAAGACAGCGTCGGCGCCGAAGATCTCGGCGAGCGGGCCTACGACCATGAACGAGATGGGCGCCCCCATGATCGTGATCATCCAATCGAGCGAGGAGACCCGCCCCAGCAGATCGGGAGGAACGAGCCGCTGCATCGCCGTGAACCAGATGACGACCAAGACGCCGATCCCCGCCTCGGCGAAGAAGGCGACGAGCATCGCACCGGGGATGTTCGATACCAGGCCGAACCCAGCCGTGAGCCCCATCCCGAGCGCCCACGCGAGGTACATCGTCGTCATGGGCTTGCGCGGGAGCCCGCCGCGCTGGGCCAGGGCCAGGGCGACCAGGATGGAGCCGACGCCGCCGGCCCCGAACACGAGCGCGAGGTCCAGTTCGGAGCCGTGTAGCTGGTCGGTGATCACGAACGGCACGAGCGTCTCCCACGGCCCCCAGACCGCGAACAGGCTCACGAACCCCCCGAGGAGCCCGAGACGCAGCCACGGGGTGGCCCGCACGAACGCGATGCCCTCGCGGACGTCGACCCACATCGACGTCTGCTCGGCCCTGGCATCGCGGGACTCCCGCACCCGCATCAGCCAGATGCACACCGCCGAGATCGCGAACGTGGCCGAGTCGGCCAGGAACGCCCACCCGGTGCCAGCGCTCGCGACGACCACCGCACCGATGAGCGGTCCGACCACGATCATGGCCAGCGGGCGGACGGTCTGCCCGATCGAGTTGGCCTCGACGAGGAGGTCCTCCGGCACGATGATCGGGATGATCGAAGAGAACGCCGGTCCGAAGACCGCCTGGCCCGCGCCGTAGGGCACGACCAGCGCGATCAGCAGCGGCACGGTGAGCGCATCGAGCAGGATCAACGTGCCGATCGCGGCGATCGCGAGCAGGCGCAGGAGGTCCCCGGCGATCATGAGGTGGCGGCGGTCCATCCGGTCCGAGAGCGCGCCGGTGGCCATCAGCAGCAGGACCTGCGGGATCGACCACGCAGCGCCGACGAACGAGAACGTGACGGGCGAGGCGTCGAGATCCTTGTAGACGTACCACGCGACGGCGAACACGTAGATGCCGTCACCGACCATCGAGACGGTCTGGCCGTACCACAGGAGCCGGAAGTCTCGATGACGCAGCGGCCGCAGGACGCCCAGTCCAACCTTCGACGCGGGTACGGGGTCCATGACCCGCGAGCCTATCGCGCGCTCGCGACCTGATCGACTACGGGTGCCCCGCAGCCAGGACCTCGTCGATCGCACCCGCCAGGTCGTCTGGGTCGAACGGCTTGGTCAGCACGCGATCGGCTCCCTCGAGCATGCACCGATCGTGCACGGCCCGCTGCGACACCGCGGTCAGCACCACCACGGGGATATGCGAGGTACGCTCGTCTCCCCTGATCATCTGCAACGCCGCATGGCCGTCGAGGATCGGCATCATCAGATCCAGGAGGATGACGTCGGGGCGTTGGTGCTGCGCCATCCCGAAGCCACGCAGGCCGTCCTCCCCGAGGAGGACCTCGTGGCCGTAGGGCTCGAGGAGGATGCGGACGACGGCGCGGATGTCCGGTTCGTCGTCGATCAGCAGGATCCGGGCCATGCCGGAGTATCGACGCCCGGCCGGTGCTGCTGGAGTCAACGCGCCGAGACCCTCCCGATCCGGGTATCCTTGCGGCAGAACGCGCCCGTCTCGCACCCTGAGACACGCGCGACGATGTCTCGCGATCCTTCGCACGCTCCGCCCTCCTGGGCGTTCCCTGCGCAGTGCGCCGGCCCTCGACGCGCACCGACGACGACCCAGGAGAGGAACCACCGAACCATGCCAAGCACACCTGCGGGATCGAGCGCCGCCGTGCGCTCTGAAGACCAGACCGACCAACCAACGTTCCGATCGCTCGGCGTGTCCGAGCCCGTCGCCGAAGCACTCCGCATGCGCGGACTCGACCGCCCGTTCGCGATCCAATCCCTCGTGATCCCGGACGCGCTGGCCGGCCGCGACGTGCTGGCGCGCTCGCGCACCGGGTCGGGCAAGACGCTCGCGTTCGTCCTGCCCCTCGTGGAGCGGCTGAGCCCGAGCGGTCAGAGCCCGACCGGGCTGATCCTCACGCCCACCCGCGAGTTGGCGAGCCAGGTCACCGAGGAATTCCGCGCGGTCGCCGACGTGCGGCACCTGCAGGTCGCCTCCGTCTACGGCGGGGTGGGGATCACGCCGCAGGCGAAGCGTGCGAGGCACGCAGACATCGTGATCGCCACGCCGGGGCGGCTCCTCGACCTCGTCGCACGCCGACTGCTGCGCCTCGATCGCGTCCGCGCCTGTGTGCTCGACGAGGCCGACCGCATGCTCGACATGGGGTTCCTCCCAGACGTCACGAAGATCCTGCAGATGCTGCGTCCTGATCGCCAGACGATGCTGTTCTCGGCGACGCTCGATGGCGAGGTCGGCAGGCTCGCGCAGCGCTACACGCGCGATGCCGTCCTGCACGAGAGCGGCGAGGCGGGCCCGAACATCGACCATGCGACGCACCGCTTCATCTCGGTGGAGCACCCCCGCAAGACCCAGGCGCTCGTGCGCGAGTTGGCCGCCGACCGCGGCCTCACCCTGATCTTCGTCCGGACCCAACGCGGCGCGGACCGTCTCGCCCGCAACCTCCGCAAAGAGGGCTTCAGCGCAGGCGAACTGCACGGCGGGATGTCGCAGCCCCAGCGCGAGCGCTCGCTCGGGCGCTTCGCCTCCGGCGCGAACGACGTGCTCGTCGCGACCGACGTCGCGGCACGGGGTCTTGACCTGGATGACATCACCCACGTCATCAACTTCGATGCGCCGGCCGACGAAAAGGCGTACGTTCACCGCGTGGGACGAACGGCACGAGCGGGCCGCGGTGGCGAGGGCGTCACGTTCGTGACCCCCGAGCAGCGCCTGGAGGTCGGACGCATCGCGAAACGGCTGGACCTGCACGCCGAGTTCGAGCAGGCAGGGTTCTCCCCGGCTCCACCGAGGGAGGAAGCGCCGCCGAACAGATCGAACAGGAGCGGCAGGAACGGTCGCTCGGGCCGCCAGGGCGCGCGGAACGGGCGATGAGCGTGGCAGCGGGCGACGGCGACCGGCCCGTGAGACCCTCCACCGAACTCCCGCCCCGGCCGGCGTGCCCCTCGTGCGGGTCGATGCACACGCAGCCGTTCACGTTCGCCGGGCCCGTCGCCCGGGTGAACATGAAGTGCACCGACTGCGGACATCTGTTCAAAGAGAAGAAGCCCGCGCGCTCGTAAGCGACCGTCTGGCGCGCCGGGAGGGAGTCGAACCCCCAACCTTCTGATCCGTAGTCAGATGCTCTGTCCATTGAGCTACCGGCGCAGAAGAGCAAGGGTAGCACCGGCTTCGAAGCCGACCCGAGGGTGGATGCCGCCGCGAGCCCGTCCGATCGGCGTAGCGCGCCTACGTTCCGGGCACCTTCCAGCGCACCCCGTCTACGGTCCACGCTTCCTTCCTCAGCTGAAGGGAGGGAACGAACCTCGTGCGGATCGCGCTGGCGAGCCCGATCGACGGCGCTGCCATAGCGCGGCTCCGAGAGCACCACGACGTCGTGCGCGCCTTCGACGACCCCGGTTCGCTCCCCATCGCGATCGCGGATCGGGAGGTCTTGGTGTTCCGAAGCGGCGTCGCGGTGACCGCGGAGCTGCTCGAGGCTGCCCCCGAACTCCGTCTGCTGGTCCGTGCGGGCTCGGGACTCGACAACCTCGACATGGACGCCGTCCGCGAGCGGGGGATCGGCCTCGTGCGGATCCCCGAGCCGGGCGCGCAGGCGGTGGCGGAGCTGACCTTCGCGTTCATGCTCGCGCTCAGCCGCAACCTGCTCGCCGCCGACCGCTCGATGCGCGAGGCCCGCTGGGCGAAGTTCGAACTCGAAGGCTCGCTGCTCCTCGGCAAGACGCTCGGGATCGTCGGGCTCGGTACGATCGGCACGCGGGTCGCGACGATGGGCCTGGCCTGGGGCATGCGGACCGTCGGCTGCGTGCGGAACGCCACCCCCGAGCGTGAACGCGACCTGATGCGCACCGGCATCGCGCTCCTGCCCTTCGAGGACGTGGTGGCCGAAGCCGATCACCTCTGCCTGCACGTCCCGCGCACCGAGGAGACGCTCCGCCTGATCGACGCCGGCGTGATCGCCCGGATGAAGCGCGGTTCCTACCTGATCAACCTGGCGCGCGGCGGCGTGGTGGACGAGGACGCGCTGCGCTCAGCGCTCGAGACCGGGCATCTCGCCGGCGCCGCCCTCGACGTCCATGGGAGCGAGGCTGACGGCGAACGCTCCCCGCTCGCCGACCTCCCCAACGTGATCTTGACCCCCCACATCGGCGCGATGGCGACCGACGCCCAGCGGATGATCGGCGAGCGCGTCGTGGAGATCATCGACGAGCACGCCGCGTCCCCTCACCCCCTGGAGGCCACACGATGAACACAGACCCCGACACCGCCCGGACCACTCGGTTCCGCCAACTCCTCACCTCACCGAGGCTCGCGTTCGTGATGGAGGCCCACGACGGACTGAGCGCACGCATCGCCCAGGAGGCCGGGTTCGAGGCGATCTGGGCGAGCGGACTGAGCATGTCGGCATCGATGGGCGTGCGCGACGCGAACGAAGCCTCGTGGACCCAGGTCCTCGAGCACGTGGAGTTCATGGCCGACGCGACCGACGTCCCGATCATGGTCGACGCCGACACCGGCTACGGGAACTTCAACAACGTCCGCCGTCTGGTCCGCAAACTCGAGGAGCGCGGTGCGGCCGCGATGTGCGTCGAGGACAAGCTCTACCCGAAGACGAACTCCTACATCCGCGGCGAGGAGCAGCCGTTGATGGACGTGGCCGAGTTCTGCGGCAAGTTGCGCGCCGCGAAGGACACCCAGCGCGACCCCGACTTCACGGTGGTGGCGCGGTGCGAGGCGCTCATCACCGGCCTGGGGATTGGCGAGGCGCTCTACCGCGCCGAGGCCTACCGCGAGGCGGGCGCCGACGCCGTCCTGGTGCACAGCAAACAGACGACGGCTGAGGAGATCGTGGATTTCATGGGCGCATGGTCGGGTGCCTGCCCGATCGTGATCGTGCCCACCACCTACTACCGCACCGCGCCCGAGGTCTTCGAGCGGGCAGGGATCGCGGCGGTGGTCTGGGGCAACCAGTTGCTCCGCGCGAGCGTGGCCGCGATGCAGCAGATGGCCGGCGAATTGGCGCGGACCCGCTCGCTCGAAGGCATCGAGGACCGGATCGCGACCGTCAAGGAGATCTTCCGGCTCACCGACGCCGCCGAACTCGACGACGCCGAGAAGCGCTACCTCCCGTCGGCCACGCGCAGCCGGCTGTAGGCGGAGCGGCTCGTGGTTTCCCGGTTGGGCATGCGTTCGCAGGCGGCGGCCGAGGCCTGGCTACTGGCTCGCGGCGTGCTCATGTGGGGGACCCGGTTCGTGTGCCCGTGTTGCGGTTGGCATGTCCGGGCGTTCAACGACGGCGGCACCACGCTGCGGACCCGTGCGACGGCGTCGTGTCCGCGATGCAACGCGAAAGCGCGACACCGCCGGATCTGGCTGTTCCTGCAGGAGCGGACGAACCTGTTCGGCGACCGGGTGCGATTGTTCGAGATCTCGCCCAAGTACGCATTCTCCCGGCGGTTCCGGCGGATGGCGAACCTGTGGTTCGTCGGTGCCGACCTCGGGAAACGGCCGAACATCGACCTTCGGATGGATCTGCGCGCCGCGCCGCTGCGCGAAGGGGCTTTCGACGCGCTGCTCTGCGTGCACGTCCTGGAGGACATCGACGACGACGCCACGGCGATGGCGGAGTTGCAGCGCATCCTGCGTCCCGGAGGGTGGGCCCTCGTGTCCGTGCCGACCGACATGGACAACGTGACCATCGAGGATCCCTCGATCACCGACGAGGACGAGCGCAGGCGTCTGTTCGGCGAGGAGGCCCACGTCCGCGTCTACGGCCACGACATCGTGAAGCGTCTGGAGGAAGCCGGGTTCGACGTGGAGGTCGACCTGGCCGCCGACCTCGACCCGGCGATCGTCGCCCGCCACGGGCTGCGCCTGGACGAGAACCTCTTCCTGTGCAGGAAGGCAGCATGACGTTCACGGTCGCTCTCGTGGGCGGTGACGGCGCAGGCAAGACGACCATCGCCAAGGAGTTGGAGGCGAGCGCCGACCCCGTCGCGTGCCGCTACGTCTACATGGGTCAAAGCGTGCTCTCGAGCGACCGCGCCCTGCCCACGTCGCGTCTGGCTCGCGCCGCGAAGGAACGGACCGAACCGCTCCCCAAGACGAAGACGCCCGGCGTAGCGAAGAAGCGACGGAGCCGTCTGCGCGTGGCCGCCAGCCTGGCGAACCGCACGACGGAGGCGGCCTGGCGCCGCGTGCTCGTGTGGCGGGCCACCCGGCAGGGCTTCGTGGTCATCAGCGATCGGCACTTCTTGTTCGAGGCGGCCACCTATGCGGGCGAGCCCGGGACCGGCGGCGACCGCTTCGACCGGTTCGAGTACTGGGTGATGCGACGCCTGGGCCAACCCGACCTCGTGATCTTCCTGGACGCCTCGCCCGAGGTGATGCACGCGCGCAAGGGCGAGACGTCGATCAGGAGATTGACTCGCCGGCGCGCGGCGATCATCGCGCAGGGCGAGCGCACGCCGAACTTCGTTCGCGTGGACGCCGACCGGCCCTACGAGGACGTGCTCGCGACCGTGCGCGTGACCATCGCGGGCTTCGCATCGAGCCGTGGACATGCGGGAGCGGCCCGAGCGTGAAGACCGAGGCCGCTATCGTCTCCGGCGTGCAGGTCGTGCGGGATCTCCCGGAGGATCGCTGGCGCCGCGCGCTGGAAGAGCTCCCCGGTGCGAGCGTGTTCCACACGCCGGAGATGTTCGAGGTCTTCTCCCGTACCGACGGTCACCGCCCCGAGGTGTGGGCTGCGGTGCGTGGTGATGACGTGCACGCGCTGTTCACGCCCGTGCGGATCAGCCTGCGTTCCGGCGCCGCGCGCTACCTCACGACGCGCGCGGTCGCCTACGCCGGAGCGCTGCACACGCCCGGCCCGGACGGGACCGCCGCGCTCGTCGCCGTCCTCTCCGCCTACGAACGCGGGCTGAGCAGGTCCGTGCTGTTCACCGAGATCCGGCACCTCACGGACGCCACCGACGTGCAGGGAGTGCTCGGTGCTCATGGCTACGCCTTCGAGGAGCACGTGAACTACCTCGTCGACATCGCCAAGCCGGTGCAGGACGTGCTCGGCGCGATCGGCCGGCGCACCCGCAAACAGATCCGCCAGGGCCTGCGCCGCTCCGACGTCACCGTCGAGTTCGCGGATTCACGCAGGGACGTCGCGATCTGCTACGACGTCTTGAGCCGGACCTACGCTCACGCTCGCGTGCCCGTGCCGGATCGGTCGCTCTTCGAGGCCACGTTCGACGTGTTGCATCCGGCCGGGATGGCGTTGTTCGTCCTAGCACGTGTGGACGGAGAGCCCGCTGCCGTATCGGTGGAGCTGCCTTGGGGACAGACGCTCTACGGGTGGTACGGCGGGGTCGACCGTGGGTTCGCGAAACGGACGCCGGGGGAACTGCTGATGTGGCGCGTGTTGGAGTGGGGCGCCGAGAACGGCTACCGGACGTACGACTTCGGTGGCGCCGGCAAGCCCGGTGAGGAGTACGGCGTGCGCGACTTCAAGGCGAAGTTCGGCGGGGAGTTGGTCGGCTTCGGGCGGAACACACGCGTGCACGCGCCGCTGCGTCTGGCGCTCGCGAAGGCGGGCTATCGCGCGGCCCGCCTCAGACGCTGATCGCGACGCATGACGCCACGGCGGCCACGTCCACGAGCCGGTTCGTCGCGCCGAGGACGTCACCGTTGATGCCGCCGAGCTTCCGCGCGATCACCAACGCGCACAACGCGGTCATCAGGGCAGCCGCCGCGAGCGGGATCCACGCCCCGGGCCCGAACGCCACCCCGAGCGTGACGGCCACCGTCAAGGCGGCCACGACGAGCGCGGCGGTGGAGGGCGGGCCCGCGAGCCCGGCGCTTCTTCCCGGCACGAGGGCCATCCAGCGGAGCAACGGCAGCGAGCTCGCTCGCCCGAGCACCGCTCCGGCCACGACCGCACGGACGAACGTCGAGCCGGCCAACGGCGCGAGCAGCACGATCTGCATCCCGATCACCAGGAACAGCGCGAGCGTCCCGTACGTGCCCAGCCGGCTGTCGTGCATGATCGCGAGACGCTCCTGAGGGGTCCGCCCTCCCCAAAGCCCGTCGAACGTGTCGGCCAGGCCGTCCTCGTGGAAGCCGCCGGTCACGAGGATCATCGCCGCGACCGCCCCCACCGTGGCCGGGGCGGGATCCCAGATGGTTATCAGCACGAACCGAACGCCGGCCCCCACGCCCGCGACCACGAGCCCAACCAGCGGGAATGCGCCGAGGGCGCGGCGCAGATCGCCGTCGGAGAACCGCACCGCCGGCACAGGGATCCGCGTCAGGAACTGGATCGCGACCCCGATGCGACGGACGCCTTCGATCGGACCGATCACGTCCGGGGCTCGAGCACCACAGGAACGAGCTCGCACGGAAGCACGAGACGGTCTCCCTCGCCGTAGCGGCGTAGTAGCGACCGGATCACGCCACCATGGGTCACGATCAGGTGCGTGCCGTGGGCGAGTTCGTCGAGGAAAGTATCCACCCGCGCGGACAAGGCCGAGACCGCCTCGCCCCCCGGTGCCGCGAACCCGTCGAACGCGAGCAACGCCTCTCGCGTCCTCACCTCGAGATCGTCGAAACGCTCGCCCTCCAGATCACCGAAGTTCATCTCTCGGAGGCGCGGATCCGGCGACGCCGGGAGCGGCGACGAGATCCGCGCCGTGGTCACGGCCCGGTCTAGATCGCTGCTCCACGCGGCGTCGATCGCGAAGAGCGCCACGCGGGACGCGGCCTCGTGCGCCTCCCGGAGTCCGCGGTCGTTCAGAGGAAGGTCGCTCGAACCGCACAGCTTGCGCTCGGATGACCAGTCTGTGCTGCCGTGCCGCAGCAGGAGCAACCGCTTCACGCCAGCCCCCGTTCCTGGAACGTGGCAACATCGGTGACGGCGACCGCCGCCAGCCGTATGAGCGGCAGCGCCACGAGCGCGCCGCTGCCCTCTCCCAAGCGCAGATCCAGGTCCAGCACGGGCGCCATGCCGAGTCGCTCCAGAAGCAGGCGGTGGCCGGGCTCCGCGGACCGATGCGAGGCGAGGCAGTGGGCGAGCGCCCCGGGGGCCGCTAGCGCGAGCGCCGCCACGGCCGCACCGACCACGAACCCGTCCAGCAGTACCGGGATCGAACGGCGTCGCGCCTGCGCGACCGCCGCAGCGATCGCCACGAGCTCGGCGCCGCCAACCTGGAGCAACACCTCGAGGGGATCCTCCGTCACCGCCGCGACGCGGTCGCGAGCCGCCGTCACCGCGGCGACTTTCCTGGCGAGGCCGTCATCGTCCACGCCGGTCCCGCGTCCGGTCCATCCGGCGGGATCGCCACCGAACAGGGCAGCGCACACCGCGGCGGCAGGCGTCGTGTTGCCGATCCCCATCTCGCCGACGATCAGGAGATCCGCGCCCGCCTCGGCTGCAACGTCACTGGCGCCGGCACCGGCCGCCACGCACGCGCCGAACCTCCCGGCATCCATCGCGGGCTCGACGCGGATGTCCCCGGTCGGCTCGCCCACGCCCACATCCACCGCGTCGAACGTCGAACCGACCGCGCGAGCGAGCGCGGCCGACGTCGCCACACCGTCACGGAGCGCATCGAGCATCGCCTTCGTCACCTCGGCCGGGTACGCGCTCACCCCGCCGGTCACCACGCCGTGATCGGCCACGAAGATCGCGGTGTGCGGCCACCGCACGGCCGGCGCCTGCCGCCGCTGCCACCCGGCCAACCAGACCGCGATCTCGTCCAGGCGGGCCAGCGCACCCGCGGGCCGCAGGACGTTCGCGGCACGGTCCCGGACGGCCGCGCGCGCCTCCTCGTCAGGCCCGGGCAGGTCGCGGAGCAGCCGCGCGAGCGAACCGGTCACGGTGCGGGTACCTCGAGCGACACCGCGCGGCCTGCCACCACCAGCAGCGACCGGTCCGCGACCTCGACGAACGTGCGGTTCACCGCCCCCAGGATGCCGCGGTACGCGCGGGCCAGGTCGTTCGCCGGCACGATGCCCCAGCCCACCTCGTTCGTGACGACGATCGTGAGCGCGGAGCGCCCGGCCGCGAACGCGGCGACGCCGTGGGCGCGCTTGAGCACGTCCTGATCTTCAACCCCGGCGCCCAGCAGGTTCGCCACCCAGAGCGTGACGCAGTCCACGACAGCGCAGGCGCCGGGGGCCACCCGCCGCACGGCGTCCAGCAGATCGATCGGTTCCTCCACGACGTCCCAGGACGAAGGACGTTCGGCGCGGTGCCTCGCGATCCTCTCGGCCATCTCGTCGTCACGCCCCTCCGCGGTGGCGAACACGACGACCGGTCCCTCCCACCCGGACGCCATCCGCACGGCGAGGGTGGACTTTCCGCTCGCGACCGGGCCGGTCAGGAGGGTAAGCATCTAGAAATCGATCCCGCGCTTGGCCGCGATCCCGGCGTCGAACGCGTGTTTCACGTTCGTCATCTCCGTGACGGTGTCAGCCACGGCGAGCAGGTGGGCCGGCGCATCGCGCCCGGTCGCGACGATGCTCACGTGGGCCGGCCGCTCGCCGATCGTGCGCGCCACCTCTTCACCGTCGATCCAGCCCCAGTTGATGGCGTAGGTGATCTCGTCCAGCACGACCAGCTCATGCTCACCGGCACGTATCGCCTCCCGCACGCGGTTCCACGCGTCGACAGCCCGCTCCGCGCTTCGATCCAGGTCCTCCGAGTCCCAGCTGAACCCGTCCCCGCCTACGTACCACTCGGCGCCGAGCCCGCCGAGGACCGCGTGCTCCCCGGCGCGCCACGCGCCCGACTTGATGAACTGCACGACCAGCACACGCCATCCACGGGCGATCGCGCGAACGGCCATCCCCATCGCAGCCGAGGTCTTCCCCTTGCCATCGCCGGTGTGGATGAGAACGAGGGAGTCGGCATGACGCAAAGCAGCGGTGTCGGGACCCTCCTCCGGCGGACGCCCGGCCATCACCTGACGGTGCGGCGTCCCTGCCGCCGGACGGGGATAAGGACGTCGTCGCCGTCGACGCTCACGAGGCGGACCTCGGCGCCGTAGAACTCGCGGACGATCTCCTCGGTGAGGACGTGCCCCGGATCGCCCGAGGCGACGGCCACGCCTTCGTGCAGGAGCAGCAGGCGTTCGGCGAACTGCCCGGCGAGCGAGAGGTCGTGCAACGCCGAGACGACCGTGACTCCACGCTCGCGACGGACGTGCTCCACCAGTTCCAGGACGTCCAGCTGGCGGCCGACGTCGAGCGATGTGGTCGGCTCATCCAGCAGCAGCACGGAGGGCTCCTGCGCCAGGGCGCGGCCGACGAACACCCGCTGAGCCTCACCGCCCGAGAGCGACTGCAGGGGCCTGGTGGCCACCGGGCCGAGGTCGAGCGTCTCCAGCACGTCACCGACGACAGCGAGGTCGGACAAGCCGCCGGTCCCGAAGTGGGAGATGTGCGGGGTCCTGCCGAGCAGCACGTAGTCGGCGACCGTGATGCCTTCGGGCACCGTCGGTCGTTGCGCCACCACCGCCACCCGGACAGCGAGTTCCTTGCGCGACAACGTGGCGGTGTCACGTCCGTCCAGCAGTACACGCCCTCGGTGCTCGACGAGCCCCGCGATCGCGCGGAGCAGCGTGGACTTGCCGGCGCCGTTAGGTCCGAGCACCCCGAGCCACCCGCCGTCGGGAACCTCCACCGACACGTCGAGGACGACATCGCGCCCATCCAGCGCCACCCCGATGGCTTCGAGGTCCAGTCTCATGCCATCCTCCCCGGGCGTCGGAGCAGCAGCGCGAACGCAGGTGCCCCGAGCAAAGCGGTCACGACCCCGATCGGCAACTCACCCGGCGCCACCACCGTCCGTGCCGCCAGGTCCGCGAGCACGAGGAACGCGGCACCGCCCAGCGCCGAGAGCGGCACCACCCATCGGTTCGACGCTCCGACAACCAGACGGACCGCGTGAGGCACGATGATCCCCACGAACCCGATCAGCCCAGCCACCGCGACCGCCGCCGCCGTGGCGAGCGACGCGGCGCCTACCACTGCGAGCCGCACGCGGGCGGGCCGGATGCCCAAGCTGGCCGCCTCATCGTCGCCGAGCCCGAGCACGTCGAGGAGCCGGCCGTGCAGCACCAGCGCGACCATGCTCACGGCCGCGTACGGGAGGATCAGCACGACGTCGCTCCACCCCGCGGTCGTCAGCCGGCCCAGGATCCACGTGTACACCTCGCGCAAGGTGTCGGAGTTGCGCTGCTGCACGAAGGTCTGGATCGCGGTGAGGAACGAGGCGACCGCCACCCCGGCCAGGATCAGCCCCGTCCTGGACCGCCCCCCCATCGAGCCGCCCACCGCGTAGGCGAGCCCAACGCCCGCGATCGCGCCCACGAACGAGGCCACCGGCAGCAGCGGCGTGCCACCGACCAGCACCCCCGTCCCGCCGGAAACGAGCACCAGCGTGGCGCCGAGACCGGCGCCCGCGGCCGCGCCCAACAGGTACGGATCGGCGAGCGCGTTGCGGAAGGCACCCTGGTACGCGGCTCCGGAGACCGACAGGCAGGCGCCGACGATGCCGGCCATGACCACGCGGGGAGCCCGCAACCGCCACAGGATCACGCCCTCCTGCTCCGAGAGCCCGCTCGGACCAACGCCCGGCACCCACCCGAACAGCTCACGCATCACTGCGGCGGGGGACAGGTCGGCGGGACCGACAAGCACCGCGGCGAGCCCGGCCAGCACGACCAGACCCGCCGCTCCCGTGACGACGGCGATGCGCCGTCCGCGGCTCGTGCTCGCCGACAGGCGCATCTAGGTGGCCAACCCCTGAAGCCCTGCGGAGACGGCCTCGATGAACTCGACGATGCGCGGACCCCATCGCGAGGCGACGCTGTCGTCGATCACGATCAAACCGCCGTCGCGAACCGCAGCGATGTCCCCCCAGCCGTCACGTGCCGCCACCGTCTCGGCAGACTGGCCGCAGCAGTCCCCGTCCGCCAGCACGATCAGCTGCGGATCGGCCTTCACGATGTACTCGGCGGACAGCTGCGGGTACCCGCTCGACGCCCCCTTGGCCGCATCGGCGATGTTCACCATGCCGAACTCGGCGTAGACCTGCCCGATGAACGTGTCGGTCGTGACGCTGTAGTAGGTGTCATCGAGCTCGTGGTAGACGCGTATACCCGAGGCGTCAGGAACCGCTGCCAGCGCCCCCTCGATGTCCGCACGCATGGCCGTGATGGTCACGGTCGCCTCGTCCACGTACCCCGTGGCGACCCCCAGGTCCTTCATCTGCGCGTACGTATCCTCGAGCGAGGCGGCGGCGGGTTGGATCAACGCCGGGATCCCGAGCGACTCGAGCCCATCCACCACGGCCCCTCGCGCTCCCTCCAGGATCACCAGGTCGGGTTCGAAGGAGACGATCGCCTCCACGTTGGGGTCATAGCCGCTCAGATCCGTGGTCGGAGCCTCCGCCGGGTAGTCCGAGTACTCGTCGGCCGCGACGACCTGGTCGCCGGCGCCGATGGCGAACAGCATCTCGGTGGCGGTCGGCGAGAGCGACACGATCGCCGCCGGCTGCTCGTCGATCGTCACCCCATACTTGCCGGTGCCGATCGTGACCGGGAACGCGGGCGCCTCGGTCGTGGGCGAGGGCTCCGACGACGGGACCGTCGTCGACACATCTGAGCAGGCCGCCAGCACGAGAACCACCGCACCGGCGAGCGCTGCGGAACGGAACTTCCGCACAGCACATCCCCCCTTCGGGAGGATGAAGAGAGGGCCGCCGGCGCGGGGCCGGACGGAACGCTCCTCATCGCGAGAACGTTGCCGTCCGCACGGCCCAGGCGACCTGGCTCGCCCCTCGAGGGGGCATCACAGCTGCGCGACAGCGCGGGAATCTCACCCGACTTCGCTGGAGCCCGTGCGTCCCGGGAACTCATCGTCCCGAGCACGCGGAGGCTAGCACAGGGGCAGCGACGTAGGGTTGGCATGATCGGAAGGGGCCGCGTGCGATGCAGATGCTCAGGGAGAGGGTGGAGGTCTTCAGCTGCGACGTCATCGAGACATCTCGAAGGGATCCGGGATCGACGACATGACAACCGATCCCGGCGACGTGGCTCGGTATCGCGAGAACATCCGCGACGAGACCGACGGGGCGTTCCTGTATCGGGTGCTGGCCGAACTCGAGGACCAGCCGCAACTGGCCGAGTTGTACGAGCGCCTCGCTCTGACCGAGGAACGCCACGCATCCTTCTGGGAAGAGAAGATCAGGGGCGCAGGCCAGAGGGTTCCTCCTCGGAGGCCGACCCGGCGCGCCCGCATCCTCGCATGGTCCGCGCGCCGGCTCGGTCCGGGCGTGCTCTCGAAGACGTTGGCGAGGCAAGAGCAAGCGGGCCAGTTCGTGTACGACGATCAGCCCGAGGCCCACGACACGTCCCTGCCCGCGGACGAGCGCTCGCACGCCCGGCTGCTGCGCACGCTCACGGATGGAACCGGCGGCGTGGAGGGTGGCGCGCTGGCGAGGCTCGAGGGCCGGCACCGGACCGTGGGCGGCAACGCGCTCCGTGCTGCGGTCCTGGGCGCCAACGACGGACTCGTGTCGAACCTCGCCTTGGTGACGGGGGTCGCGGGTGCCGACATCTCGAACCAGGCGGTGCTCATCGCGGGGCTCGCGGGACTCTTGGCCGGAGCCTCATCGATGGCGCTCGGCGAGTGGCTCTCCGTGCAGTCCTCCCGCGAGCTCTACCAGCGCCAGATCGACATCGAGGCGATGGAGATCGCGGAGATCCCCGAGGAGGAGGAAGAGGAACTCGCGCTCATCTACCGGGCGAAGGGTTTGCCCGAGGACCAGGCCCGGCAGCTGGCTGCCCGGGTGATGTCGGACCCCGAGACGGCCCTGGACACCCTCGCGCGGGAGGAACTCGGCATCGACCCCGACGAACTCGGTGGCTCGCCGTGGGAAGCAGCCACCACATCGTTCTTCCTCTTCGGCTTCGGCGCCGTCATCCCCGTGCTCCCGTTCCTGTTCACGAGCGGGGCGGCCGCGGTCATCATCAGCCTCGCCTCGGCGAGCCTCGCGCTGTTCGCGACGGGAGCCGGCATCACCCTCGTGACCGGCCGAGGCGCGTGGCGATCGGGCCTTCGTCAGGCGCTGCTCGGTCTGGCTGCCGCGGGACTCACGTACGCGATCGGCAGCCTGCTCGGCGTCGCCATCACCGGCTGAGACGGCTCGGACGCATCAGCGGGTCCACAGGACGGTGTCCGGGTGGAACTGGCTCCAGGCGAACCAGAAGGCCTGGTGCGCGGCCAGCTCCGGACCATCCAGGAGGCGGGCTCGCAGACCCCCGCCGTCGGTGAACAGCTCGACGCCGCCTGCCTCGACCACCTCGCCAGCATCGATCGCGGCATGAGCGTCCTCGGCCGGGAATGCGACCGGCGAACCGTCAGGCGTGATGACGCCGACGATCAACTCTTGCACGCCGAGGCGCTGGTCGGCCTGCCCGATCGGGAAGATCGGTCCGTCGTCATCACGGCCCCCAAGCGGATCGAGCGGATAGGTCTCACCGATCCCCCCATCCTCGGCCAGGATCCGGGTGTCCGGGTGCGCCTGCTTCCACTCGCCCCACGTGCTGGTGACCACGGTCGCCTGCGGGAGCTCGACGCCCGCGTCCTGCAGCGGTCCCGACAGCGCCCGACCGGTGAACGTGTCGAAGACCGAAGAGGTGATGAGGTCGTACATCACCTTGTTCGATCGCGAGAGCAATCCGGAGGTCCGCAGTACGGGTGTGTCGATACCCCGGGGGACACGATCCGTGTAGTAGGCCTGCACCGACCCGCACAGCGTGCAATACGGGATGCCGAGGCGGCGCCCGCCGATGGTGATGTTCACCATCTCGTGGACCTCCATGAGGTTCTTCGGGAAGGCCACTGCCTCATCCTCGATCACCACCCCGAAGACGATCCGCTCGTCCGGGTACCAGTTCCCGCGGTCGGCGTCGGTGAGCGGGGGATCATCGAGCGCCGGGATGCATCCGCCCGGACACGGCCGCCGGTCGCCGAGCGGCCGGTCGTCGATGAAGACGCCACCCCAGCTGAGCAACCGCCAGTCGATCTCCGCGTCGGCGTCGGAGAAGAACGGCTCCCATCCCGGTTCCACCTCCAGGAACAGGCCGGACTTCAGCTCGCGATAGCCCGGGGGAGCAGGCAGATCCCACACGATCAGGTGGTCGGTCACGCTCCGCCAGGGACTGGCCACGAACTCGGGGTCGTCCCTCGGATCGACACCCGTGAGCGAGACGAACGCCCCCACCAACTCGTCCTGCTCCCTGCCGGGTGGGACGAAGCGGAGCAGGTCGGACACGAACCACCCCAGCCGGGCGTCTTCGGATCGGCCCACCACCCTGAGGGCGCCGATGTCGAACGAGCCGGCGAGCAGCGAGGGCCCCAGTCTGCCGACGGCATCTTCTGCCTCCGGCGTGAGGTCCCCACTTGGAACGGAAGGAGCCGGTGGGAATGAGTAGACGCCGGCGGCCGACGGCGGGGCCGACGACGAACCGGAGCCACTCGTACAGGCCGCCGCCAGCGTGACTGCGAGCAGCAGACACGCTCTGATCCGCAGCATCTCGCGATCGTACGGCCGAGATCATTACAGATCTGGGCCACGTTGGGGAGATCCCGGTGGCGTCGTTATCTCGTTGCGTCGACGTCCTGGGCACGGCTGACCGTACCGTCGTCGCGGCGCTTGGCCGACGTGACGAACAGCACCATCGCGGTCAGCAGGAGGAGCAGGGCGGCCGTTACCGCGCGGCCGGCGGCGAGGCCGGTGCTTGCGAGATCGTTCCTCTCGGCGAACACGCTCAGGACTTCCGTGCTCGCGTCGTTCCCGCGCGCGGGATCCCTCTGGTCGAGCGCGAGCACGCGGGCCACGTTGACCAGATCCCCGGCGGACGCCTCCTCGCGGAGCCTCGTCCACAGGGTGAGCGCGGCCCGCTCGCCGACCTCGAGGCGCGCGAGCTCCCACCCGCTTGCCAGAGTGAAGCGGCCGGCGGAGGCTTCGGCGCGCTCGAAGGTCAGGACCGCCGGGAGGTCATCGACGATCACGACGCCGGTCGCGTCGACCGGGCCGCGGTTGACGACGTCGACGGTGTAGACGATCGTCTGGCCGGGCCGGACCTGGGCGACGTCCGCGGTCTTCGTCACGGCGAGATCGGCTACCACGTCTGCCCCGATGACCCGGATGTCGGCGGTCGACCGGGGTGGCTCGCCGTCGGGATCGGGGGTGCTCGACGTGGCGATCGCCGTGTTGGAGATCCATCCGGCCGCCGATGCGTCGGTGCGCAGGACGAGCTCGACCGTGACGCTCCCTCCGGAGGCGATCGACCCAAGGTTCCAGGTCACGACCCCGCCGGCTTCGGTGCCACCCAGGCTCGCGGACACGAACGACGCCTCGGCTGGGATGTCGTCGGTGATCTCGACGTCGGCGGCGTCGGACGGTCCTGCGTTGTCGACCGCGATCTCGTAGGTGACCGTCCCGCCTGCGGCGATGCGGCTGTCGAGCGCCACCTTCAGGATCGACAGGTCGGCCTCGGTCACGACGGCGGTGGTCTCGGTGGCGGAGTCATCGCTCG
>JBBDHX010000012.1:0-40458 GCA_040880745.1 Actinomycetota bacterium | reverse complement strand
CGCAAGATTCCCCACTGCTGCCTCCCGTAGGAGTCTGGGCCGTATCTCAGTCCCAGTGTGGCTGGCCGTCCTCTCAGACCAGCTACCCGTCGTCGCCTTGGTAGGCCGTTACCCCACCAACAAGCTGATAGGCCGCGGGCCCATCCCTCACCAGCGGACCTTTCCCGACCACACCATGAGGTGCGGTCGGAGTATCCGGTATTAGCTCCGGTTTCCCGGGGTTATCCCAGAGTGAGGGGCAGGTTGCCCACGTGTTACGCACCCGTTCGCCACTGATCCGGGGGCCGAAGCCCCGTTCACCGTTCGACTTGCATGTGTTAGGCGCACCGCCAGCGTTCGTCCTGAGCCAGGATCAAACTCTCCGTAGAGATCGCATCGCCGCCGGCCCGAAGGCCGCCGGTTCAGCCGTTCTTGTTCGGAGTCGACCGGTCCGAAGAGGCACCTCCGGGTCCGGCCTGTTCCTGACCCGCCCCCGAGGGGGCGGTTCGTGTTATGTACGGTCGTCTGGTTCGATACGTGGCGAACCACGCCTCGAACCGACGAGGCACTGGCATTCACACGCTGTTCAGTTCTCAAGGTGCGACGGGCGTGATGATCCCCCCGAGCGGACCAGCATCGATCCCGCGCGGGGGACCGCGCCGGGTGGAGATGGTAACAGTCTCCGTGTTCCCGTCAACCGGAGGCCGACTCGATGGACCCGATATGAGCGGATCGCCTGCGCCCCACCTGGAGCGTACGCCCGACCAGCCCCTCAGGCTCGAACTCCTGGTCGGGGTCGGTGAGCGCCGTTCCGTCCAGCCGCACCGCACCCTGCACCACGGCACGGCGGGCCTCGGCGTTGCTCGAGGCGAGACCGGCCGCGACCAAGACCCGCGGGAGCCAGGCGCGACCCTCGCGGATGACATCGGCGGGCAGGGTCACCGAGGGCGCATCAGAAGGGACCTCGTGGCTCTTGAAGACCTGGTCGAACCGCCGCTCGGCCTCGGCCCCCGAGCCCGCTCCGTGGTACAGGTCCACGATGGTCCTGGCCATCCGGCGCTTCTCGGCGTTCGGATGGATGGATCCGTCGCCCAGACCCGCGACGACGGACGCATGATCCTCGGGACCGAGGTCGGTGCACAGGAGTTCGTACGTGGCGATCAAGGTGTCCGGGATCGACATGAGCTTGCCGAACATCTCCTGCGGAGCGTCGGTGATCCCCACGTAGTTGCCGAGGCTCTGACTCATCTTCTGCACGCCGTCGAGGCCCTCCAACAGCGGCGTCGTCAGTGCAACCTGCGGTTCTTGCCCGTGGGCCCGCTGGAGATCTCGCCCCACGAGGAGGTTGAACAGCTGATCGCTGCCACCGAGTTCGACATCGGCCTGCACCGCGACCGAGTCGTAGCCCTGCAGCAGCGGGTAGAGGAATTCCATCAGGGAGATAGGTCGCTTCGATGCGAACCTGCCCGCGAAATCGTCGCGCTCCAACATCCGTGCAACGGTCGTCGTCGCCATCAGGCCGAGGATATCCTCCATGCCCAACTCCTCGAGCCATTCGGAGTTGCGTCGGAGCTCGACGCGCCCCATGTCGAGCACCGAACCGAACTGCTCCAGCAGGCGGTCGGCGTACCCGTCGACCTCGCCCTTCGACAGGCGCGGGCGGGTATCGGACTTGCCACTCGGATCGCCCACACGCGCGGTGAAATCCCCGACGATGAGCACGGCCGTGTGGCCACGATCCTGGAACACGCGCAGCTTCCGCAACACGACCGCCCATCCGAGCGTGACCGCCGGCGCGGTCGGATCGAGGCCGAGCTTGACGCGGAGGGGCCGGCCCAGCTCGAGCTTCTCGGCCAGCCCGCCGTCCGGGACGATCTCGGCCGCCCCGCTGCGAAGGAGACTCAGCTCGTCGGGGGCCATCGGCGCGCGATCCTACCAGCGAACGCGCAGGTCAGGGGTAGGCTCACTCGCGATGCGGAAGGTCCGGGGGCCGTTCGCGTGGACGGTGGTGTTCGCGGTCCTCGCG
This sequence comes from Actinomycetota bacterium, assembly GCA_040880745.1. Lineage (GTDB taxonomy): Bacteria > Actinomycetota > UBA4738 > UBA4738 > HRBIN12 > AC-51. The sequence continues at coordinate 38,453 of JBBDHX010000012.1, read as the reverse complement.
GGTGGTTGTGCCGTACCCGACCTGGACGACTACGAGGCGCGCCCGCTCGCGCAGACATCGTTCATGTACGCCGCGGACGGATCTCTCATCACCACCCTGCACGCCACCGAAGACCGCGTCGTGCTCGGTCGAAGCGAGATGGTGCGTTGGCTCCGAGAGGCCACGGTCGCGATCGAGGATCGACGTTTCTATCAGCATCACGGCATCGATCCGCGGGCGCTCGGCCGCGCCGCGGTCGTCAACCTCTCCCGTGGCGAGGTCATCGAGGGTGGCTCCACGATCACGCAACAGCTCGTGAAGAATCTCTACGTCGGGGATGCGGTGAGTCTTCGCCGCAAGTGGGACGAAGCCGCGCTCGCCTGGCAACTCGAGGATAGGTTCACCAAGGAGCAGATCCTCAACAAGTACCTCAACACCGTTTACTTCGGCGAGGGCGCCTACGGCGCGCAGGCTGCGGCACGGACCTACTTCGGCGTCGACGCCGCCGAGCTGACCCTCGGTCGATCGGCCCTGCTCGCCGGCCTGATCTCAGCCCCGAGCCACTTCGACCCCTACATCCGTCCGCGCTCGGCGATCGGCAGACGGGCGGTCGTGCTGCGGCTCATGCGCGAGCAGGGGTTGATCACGGCCGCCCAGCGGCGAGTGGCAGCTGCTGAGCCGGTGGTCCTGCGGCGTGACCGGAACGAGGAGCGCCACCCCTACCCCTACTTCGTCGATCACGTGAAGCGGTGGTTCATGGCGAACCCTGCGTTCGGGCGCACACGTGGGGATCGGTACCAACTGCTCTTCACGGGAGGCCTGCGGATCACGACCACCCTGGACCCGCGGATCCAGGCAGCAGCCCAAACATCCGCCGACGCGATCTTGTCCTACCCGGGCGACCCGGACGCCGCCGTGACGGTCCTGGACCCCCGCACGGGGTACATCCGGGCCATGGTCGGCGGGAACGAGGCCGACTACTGGGCGGATCGCCGGGCGGGCCGGGTGAACCTCGCGACGGGTGTGGGGGGCACCGGGCGACAGACCGGCTCGGCGTTCAAACCGTACGCCTTGGTCGCGGCGCTCGAGCACGGGATCTCCCCGGACTCGATGTTCGCCGCCCCGGCCACCCTCGACATCGCTCTGCCCGACGGCGGGATCTGGCCCGTGACCAACGCAGGCGGCGTCGGCTACGGCACGCTCAGCCTGCGCTCGGCGACGATCGACTCCGTGAACACGGTCTACGCCCAGGTGATGCAGCAGATCACCCCCGAGGTCGTGATCGAGACGGCGGAGCGGATGGGCATGCGCTGCTGCGTCGAGGTCGCCGAGCCATCCTCGCCACTCGTACCCCACCTCTCCGCCGTCCTCGGCGCGAACGAGGCGAACACCCTCGAGATGGCGAGCGCCTACGGCACGCTCGCCACGGGTGGCCAGCACGTGGACCCGGTCCCTGTCATCACGGTGAGCGACGCTGAGGGCAACGTCCTGTGGCAGGCGAGCCCACGCCCCGCCCAGGTCGTGAGCCCACAGGTCGCGGCCGCGGCCGTCGACATCCTGCATGACGTCGTCCTGTACGGGACCGGAACGGCCGCCAACATCGGCCGTCCGCAGATCGGCAAGACGGGCACCGACGACGACCACGCGAACGCGTGGTACGTGGGCGCCGTCCCGCAGCTTTCGGCGGCGGTGTGGGTCGGGTTCCAGGCCGGCCAGATACCGATGGAGCCTCCCCGAACCCGGACCGAGGTCCTGGGAGGGACGTGGCCGGCGCAGATCTGGCGGCTGCTCATGTTGAAAGCGACCGCGGGTCTGCCGCCCGAGCCGTTCCCGACACCCGAAGCGCGCTACGTCACGGCCGCGGTCGACGTCAGTCAAGAGCCCGCGTGCCTGCCCAACGCCTTCACGCTCCCGTCGAACATCGACCTCCGGAGCTTCCTGGTGGGGACCGAGCCCACCGCCGTCTGCACCACGCCGACAGAGCTGCAGGACGTGGTGGTCCCCTCGGTGATCGGCAGGCCGCAGCCCGAGGCGATGTCGGCCCTTCGCACGGCCGGGTTCTACGTTCGGGTCGAGCTGACGCCCTCCACCCAGCCCGAGGGGACCGTCGTGTATCAAGATCCGATCGGCGGTGCCTTCGAGCGACAGACGGAGACGATCACGATCACCGTCGCCACGGCCCTGGCGCCGAGCGAGCTCTAGCGTGAGACCCAGGGATCCCCGGCGAGGGCGAACCGCCATGGTCGCTCGGTGCCCTTCGTGATCCCGACCCGAGGACCGGCCGTGATCGCCGCGGCGCTCGCCGAACTCACCCTCTCCAGCCACAGATCGGCGCCCTCGACCAGGTCCGTACCGTCGAGGCCCCGATCCGCGGCGAAGGCCCGTCCGAGCCGGCCCGGGCCGCGGCAGACGTCAGCACCGAGAAGACCCCCGAGCGGCTCGGCTGCCCGGAGCAAGACCGCGCTCCCCTCCCCCGTACGACCGGTCACGACGTTCAAGCAGTGGTGCAGGCCGTAGATCAAGTAGACGTAGGCGTGGCCGGGGGGTCCGAACATCGCCGCGTTGCGCGGCGTCGCCCCCCTGAAGGCGTGACTCGCGGGGTCGCCGGGCTCATACGCCTCGGTCTCGACGATCCTCGCCCGAATGGTCGACCCATCCGCGTTTCCGCGCACCAGGTGGTGGCCCAGCAGGGCGGGTGCGACCTCGAGTGCCGGGGCGGCGAAGAACGAGCGATCGAAGCGTCTCGAGCTCACGAGATGCCGAACAGGAACAACAGCAGCGCCTTCTGCGTATGCAGCCGGTTCTCGGCTTGATCGAAGACCACGGCGCGAGGGCCGTCGATCACACCGTCGGTGATCTCCTCGCCTCGATGCGCCGGGAGGCAGTGCATGACGATCGCGCCCCGGGCCGCGACGTCGACGAGCCCTTCGCCGAGTTGGAACGGACGGAAGACGAGGCCGCGCTCATCGGCTTCGTCTTCTTGCCCCATGCTGGCCCAGACGTCCGTGTACAACACGTCGGCGCCGCGCGCGCCCTCGAACGGATCGTTCGTGAGCGTGGCGCTGCCACCCGTCTCCGCGGCGATCTCCTGAGCACGATGCACCACCTGTGGGATCGGCTCGAAGCCCGCCGGTGTGGCGATGCGCACGTGCATCCCGGCCTTGGTCCCCGCGAGCAGCAGCGAGTGCGCCACGTTGTTGCCATCGCCCACATAGGTCAGTGTTCGCCCTGGGAGCGAGCCGAGATGCTCGCGGATCGTGAGCAGGTCGGCCAGGGCTTGGCACGGGTGCTCGAAGTCCGACAACGAGTTCACGACGGGGACCGAGGCCGCCTCCGCCAGGACCTCTACCCGCTCCTGCTCGAAGGTCCGCAGCACGATCGCGTCCACGTAGCGCGACAAGACGCGCCCGGTATCTTCGATCGTCTCCCCGCGACCCAGTTGGAGATCGCCGGACGTGAGGGTCAGCGGATGGGCTCCCAGTTGGGCGACGCCGACCTCGAAGGACACCCGCGTGCGCGTGGATGCCTTCTCGAAGATCATGGCGACGCAACGGCCGCGGAGCACATCTGCATACAGGCTCCGGTCGGCTTTCATCGCTGCCGCACGGTCGAGGACCTCGGTCAGCTCTGCGACCGAGAGGTCATCCGCGGAGAGGTAGTCGCGGGACATGTGCCGGAGTGTAGCGAGGCGCCGCTCCCGGCCGCCCGGGACTCAGCCGGAGCGGAGTTCCGCGCCGAGCCGCTCGCGGAGGTCGGTCGCGATCGCATCGACGAGCGGCGCGACCTCCTCGTCGGTGAGCGTCCGGTCGGGCGCCCGCAGGTCGAGCGCGAAGGCCAGGCTCTTGGTCCCCTCCGGGATGCCCGGACCGCGGTAGACGTCGAAGAGCATGCATCCCTCAGCCAGTTCGCCGGCGGATCTCACGATCGCATCACGGACCTCGCCGGCGGCAGCGGCGTCGGGGACGACGAACGCCAGGTCGCGCCGCAGCGGCGGGAAACGCGGCAGATCACGGAAAGAGAAGCCCCGATCGGCGAACCCGGCCACGGCCCCCAGACCGACCACGCCCACCGCGACACGACCCTCGATACCCAGCCGTCGCGCCACCGATGGATGGATCTCACCCAGGACACCCACAGGCTGTCCCCCGATGAGGATCTGCGCCGAGCGTCCGGGGTGGAAGGGGCCATCGGGCACCGGCCCCAGCGCCCAAGACGTGACCCCGAGCTCACCGAGCAAAGAGCGGAGCACCCCCTTGGCGTCGAGCACATCCAGGGTATGCCCGTCGCTCCCCCACCCCTCAGCCGCCGGCCCCGCCAGCACGAAGCCCGCCTTGCGGTGCTCGGTGTAGGGCGACCCGAGGCGGAAGGTGATCCCCACCTCGAACAGCGCCACGCGGCGGGCACCGAGGGCCCGGTTCCGCGCCACGGCGTGCAGGAGGCCGGGTGTCAGTCGCGTCCGCAGGAACCCCTCCTCCTTCCGCAGCGGATTGGCGACCTCAACGGCGTCACGGTCACCGAACAGGTCCAGGTCCTCGTCGGAGGAGAAGGGCATCGGTCGGATCTCGCGGAGCCCGGCGCGGACCAACGCATCCTTCGCCAGACGTGCGAACGCGTAGGGCTCGGGCACGCCACCCATCTGCGGTGACCGGGGCTGCGAGGAACCGACGCGCTCGTACCCCTGGATCCGAACGACTTCCTCGATCAGATCGACCTCGTGGTCGATGTCGGTTCGGTACCCGGGGACCTCGACCTCCATCGCGTCGGCCGCGGTTCGGTGCGACATGCCGAGCTCGTCGAACACCGCCGCCGCATCTCCGGCGCTCACCGCATAGCCGAGCAGCCGTTCGGCGCGGGCAGGTCGCATCCGCACCCATCTCCGTTCAGCGACCGTCCCGTCCTTCGCGACCCCCGACGCGACGCTCGCGCCGGTCCACGCCGCGATGAGACCGGCGCATCGCGCGGCGGCGCGCTCGACCGCCTCGGGATCGGTGCCACGTTCGAAGCGATGCGACGCTTCGGAGTGCAGGTCGAGCCGGCGAGCGGTGAGCAAGACGCCACCGCGCGTGAAGGAAGCGGACTCCAAGAGCACGTCGGTGGTCTTCGCCCCCACCTCCGAGGAACGCCCGCCCATGACGCCCGCGAGCGCCACCGGACGCTCGAGGTCGCAGATCACGAGGTCATCGGCGCTGAGCGTGCGGTCGACCTCATCGAGCGTCGTGAGCCGCTCTCCGTCTCCCGCGCGGCGGACGACGATCCCCGGACCGGCCAGCGCCTGCAGGTCGAACCCGTGCAGGGGCTGACCCACTTCGAGCATCACGTAATTCGTCGCATCGACGACGGCGTCGATCGGACGCATGCCGCAGGCGGCGAGTCGCGCCTGCACCTGCAGAGGGGAACTCCCGGGGCTCACCCCGCGGATGACGCGAGCGACGTAGTGGGGACATCGGTCCGGAGCCTCGATGTGCACACTCAGCACGCTGCTCGCGGCCTCGTCCGTCTCGGGCACGCTGTCGGAAGGCTCCGCCAGGGCGACCTGCGTCGCCGCCGCGACCTCCCGCGCGACCCCGTAGATCGATAGGAAGTCGGGTCGGTTGGGTTCGACCTCGATGTCCAGGACGGCCTCGTGCAGACCGAGGGCCGCACCGACGTCGGTACCGACCTCCCACCCGGTGTCGTTCAGCAGCAGGATGCCGCCGTGATCGGGCCCGATGGCCAGCTCACGCGGCGAGCACAGCATCCCCTGGGAGTCGACCCCCCGGAGGACCCGGGTCCCGAGGGGCTCGCTCAGCACCGGGACGCGGGCGCCCGGAGGTGCCCAGGGGACCAGATCCCCCGGGCCCATGTTGCGGACGCCGACCACCAGTTCCACCTCACCGGACCCGTGCTGGAGGCGAGCGACGCAGAGCTTCTCCGAGTTCGGATGATCGCGGACCTCGATCACACGAGCCGCGATCACGCCGTCGAGCCCCGACCACGGATACAGGACCGCCTCCACCTTCACACCGCGGTGGGTCATGCGTTCGGCGAGGGTTTCCGCGTCCATGTCGGTGGGAGCGAACTCGCGCAACCAGGGAAGCGGCACCCTCATGAGGCGGCTCCCCACTGTTCGAGGAAGCGGATGTCACCCTCCACGAGCATGCGCATGTCGGGGATCGCGTAGCGAAGGAGTGCCACGCGTTCGATACCCATCCCGAACGCGAAGCCCGTGAACCGCTCCGGGTCATACCCGCAGTTCTCGAGGACCTGCGGATGCACCATCCCCGCTCCGAGCAGCTCGATCCACCCGTTGCCGCACACGCGGCACCCCGCTCCCTCACAGAGGAAGCACGAAACCCCGACCTCGGCTCCAGGCTCCACGAAGGGGAAATAGGCCGGGCCCAATCGAACGCGGCGTTGCTCCCCGAACAGGCCGCGCGACACCGCCTCCAACGTGCCCTTCAGGTCCGCGAACGTGATGCCTCCGTCCACCACGAGCCCCTCCACCTGGTGGAAGACCGGCAGGTGCGTCGCGTCGGCGCTCTCACGCCGGTAGACGCGGCCCGGAGCGATCACGTAGACGGGAGGGGGCTGGCTCTGCATCGTCCGCACCTGCACCGCGCTCGTCTCGGTGCGCAAGAGCAACTCGGGATGGCCGGGGATAGCCACGTAGAGGGAGTCCTTCATCGTCCGTGCCGGGTGATCCGCGGGGATGTTCAAGGCCTGGAAGTTATGCCAATCGTCCTCGATCTCCGGACCCTCGGCGACCCGGAACCCCAGGCGCGTGAACACCTTCACGATCTCGTCCTCGACGAGGGTGAGCGGATGCAGCGAACCCGAGGGGCCGAGCCGACCCGGGAGGCTCAGGTCGAGCCGGTCGGCTTCGAGCAGGGCTCCTTCCGCGGCGGCCGCGAGCGCCTCCCGCCGGGTGTCGAACGCAGCCTGGATCGCCTGGCGCGCGGCGTTGACGGCCCGGCCCAGGTCCCGGCGGTCGACCTCTTGGAGCGCGCCGAGACCCCGTTGGACCTCGCTGAACGGGGCCCTACGCCCAAGCACGCTGGTCCACGCCGCGTCGAGGTCCTCGAGGCTGGATGCACCCGCTGCGAGCCGCTCGGCGCGTGTCCGCTCGGTCTCGAGCGTGCCTCGCATCGCCTCGGCGTCCATCGGGCGAGTCTAGTCGATCGACCCACGGCGCCCCTGCAGCGAGTCATCACGCGAGCGGTAGCTCCAGATGCAGCCTCAGCACGCCGTCGGCGAGCGTCGCCCACGACCGGCCGCCTTGGGCCTGCGCGACGCCGTTCGCGACGAACAGACCGATCTTCGACCCGCCGCCCGAGCCCGCGCGGCGGGCACGGAACAGCTGCGCGACGCCATCCTCATCGAGCGCGGGGCCCGCCGCGCGGGCGGCCTCGATCCGAAGACACGTCCCCTCGCGGGTGGCGATGATGGTGATGTCGCCCGGCGCCCCCCACCAGACCAGGGACTCGCAGAAGGCGAGCAGGACGGTCCGAAGGCGAGCCGGATCGACGAAGAACGGCCCGCCGTCTCCCTCGAACGAGACCGCCGGGTGGTCGGGGTCGCGAGCCTGAGCGACCGCGATCGCCTGCACCACGTCCTGCACGTCGGTCTGCTCTGGGAACAACTCGAGGCCACCGGCGGCGATGCGCGCAGCATCCACGAGCAGGCGAAGGATGTGGTCCATCCGGTCCGCGTCGTGGACGATCCCGGTGAGCATCAACGACCGCTGCTCGGGGTCCAGCTGCTCCCACCGCCGCTCCAGGGCGTAGCCGAGCCCCTTCATCGCCGTGAGGGGTGAACGGATGTCGTGCGCGGCGGCGGCGATGATGGTTTCGAGCGTCGCACCCTGGCCCATCCTCCGCCTCGCCCATTCGAACAAGCACACCGTGGCGGCGGCCGCGAGGTTGAGGGATTCGGCCCTCCCCCGCTGCGGCACGCGCACCGTCGCGTCCGCGAGTGCGACGACGTCCCCCGGCAACCCATGAGCCTCGTTGCCGAACAGGAAGGCCACCGGCCCGCTCAGGTCCGCCACGTAGAGATCCTGGCTCCCTCGTGCGTCCATGGCGAGGACGCGCATGCCGCCGGCTCGTGCGGCCGCCACGGCCTCGGCCGTCGAGGCCCCACGGACCATCGGCACGTGGAAGATGGAACCGGCCGACGCGCGGACGGTCTTGGGGTTGTATGGGTCGACCGAGCTGGAGGAGAACACCACACCCGCGGCGCCGGACGCGTCGGCGGAGCGGAGCACCGTCCCGGCGTTCCCGGGGTCTCGCACCTCGTGCAGGATCGCCCAGCACCCGTCTGTGACGAGATCGCCGAGCGCGACGTCGAGGTAGGCCGCAGCCCCGACCAGATCCTGCGGGGTGACGGTGGACGTCAGTCGCCGAAGGACCTCCGGACCGACGTGGTGCACGTGCACCCCGGCCCGTTCAGCGGCGATCGCCAACTCGTGAAGGGGGTCGGCGGTGCAGACCGTGGACACACGTGCCGGCGCTTCGGCGAGCGCCTCACGGATACCCTGGGCGCCCTCGACCAGGAAGTGGCGATCCTCGTCGCGGTTCGCGCGCTTGCGCAGCCGCGCGACGGCGGCGATCTTCGGATTCTTGATGCTCGAGAGCACGAGACCCCCCGCGCGCCTGCGTATCCCGAGTGTAGGTGTGCGCGGGCTCCGGCCGTTCAGGCGGCCTGGGCGGCGTCCTTGGCCGACCGCACGAGCGACGCGAACGCCTTCGGGTCGTTGACGGCGAGGTCGGCCAAGATCTTGCGGTCGACCTCGATGCCTGCCGCCTTCAAGCCGTTGATGAACCGGGAGTACGTCATGCCGTTGGCCCGGGCACCCGCGTTGATCCTGGCGATCCAGAGGCGGCGGAACTGCGCCTTGCGGTCGCGCCGGTCCCGGTAGGCGTAGACGCCCGAGTGCTGGACCTGCTCCTTGGCTGCCCGATACCGCTTGCGGCGTGTCCCGGTATAGCCCTTCGCGGCCGCGAGGATCTCGCGGCGTTTCTTCTTCGCATGGACGGAACGCTTCACCCTGGTCATCGGATCACCTCGCGAGCAGTCGCTTGATCTTCTTCCGCTCGCCCGTGGCCTGGACCTCCGCCATACCCTCGATCCGTCGGCGCTGGCTGCCGCTCTTCTTCGTGAGCATGTGGTTGCCCGTGGCCTTGCGGTGGAGCACCTTCCCCTTCCGCGTCACGCGGAACCGTTTCGATGTGGCGCTATGGGTCTTCATCTTCGGCATGGTTCTTACCCTTCGTCCGATGCGGTGGACTCCGCCACGACAGCCTCATCCTGCATGGGGTCTACGCCGGCCTCGACGTCGACCTCCAGGTCTGCATCCACGGTGTGTTCCTCATCCGTCGGTGTCAGATCGCCACCGGCCCTCGCTGCCTCGCGTTCCTCTTTGGCTCGCTGCTTCGCCATCGCCTCGAGATGCCGCTTGTTGGGCGAGATCACCATGATCATGTTCCGCCCCTCTTGCTTCGGCATCGCCTCGACGATCACCAGCTCGCCCAGGTCGGCGATCAACCGATCCAGGATCTTCCGCCCCAGGTTCGTGTGAGCCATCTCGCGGCCCCGGAACATGATGGTGACCTTGACCTTGTTCCCCCCCGAGAGGAACCGCGTGACGTGGCCTTTCTTCGTGGCGTAGTCGTGCGGGTCGATCTTCGGGCGGAACTTGATCTCCTTCAAGCCGGTCCGGGATTGTTTCTTGCGCGCTTCCTTGAGCTTGACATCGCGCTCGTACTTGTACTTGCCGTAGTCCATGATGCGGGCCACCGGCGGGTCGGCCTGCGGGGCGACTTCGACGAGGTCCAGATCGAGATCGTGCGCCTGACGGAGCGCATCCAGGGTGTCGACCACCCCGATCTGCTGTCCATCGGCACCCACCAGGCGCACCTGGGGAGACCTGATCCGGTCGTTGATCCGTGGATCGGTGGAGACCCCGCATCACCTCCTAGACGAACGAGCACCGGCCGATGCCGGTGCATGACGGATACACGTGCGGCTTTCGCGACAGGAGTATAGGGGGAGCCACCGACGCGCGTCGACCATCAGCCCAGGTCGCGGTCGATATCGGCGAGCAGTCCCCCCATCTCGAGGGCCGATCCCGCCGCCTCCCAGCCCTTGTTGCCCTGGCTCCCCCCGGCACGGGACTCCGCCTGTGCGAGATCCTCGGTCGCGAGGACCCCGAAGATGCAGGGCACCCCGGTCTCGAGCGCCACCCGCGCGATCCCCTGTGCGGCTGCGTTCGCCACGAGTTCGAAGTGCGCCGTCTCGCCGCGGATCACGGCGCCGAGGCAGATCACCGCTGCGTAGCGGCCCGACGTGGCGAAGCGCCGGGCCACGATCGGGATCTCGAACGCCCCGGGCACCCAGGCGAGGTCGACGTCGTCGATGCCGTGTTCGTCGAGCGCCGCCCGTGCGCCTTGCACCAACCGCTCCGTGACCCCGGGATTGAACCGGGCGGCCACGATGGCGATGGCCGAGCCATCTGCGCTCGGCACGCCCCGATACTCCCTCACGTGGTCCCCGCCGGCACGTCCAAGAGGTGGCCCATCTTCTCGGCCTTCGTCCGCAGGTAGCCGGCGTTGTGCGTGTTCGGTGTCGTCTGCAGTGGCACGCGCTCGTCGATCGACAACCCGTACCCCTCGAGCCCCGCGCGCTTGTCGGGGTTGTTCGTCAACAGGCGCATCGAACGGACACCGAGGTCAGCCAGTATCTGCGCCCCGATACCGTAGTCGCGCTGGTCCGCCTGGAACCCGAGCTCGAGGTTGGCCTCGACGGTGTCACGACCCTGATCCTGCAGCTCGTAGGCGCGGAGCTTGTGGGTGAGACCGATGGCTCGCCCTTCGTGACCACGCACGTACAGGACGACACCGCGGCCCTCCTGGCCGATCATCGCGATCGCCTGGTCGAGCTGCGAGCCGCAGTCGCAGCGGAGCGAGCCGAACACGTCGCCCGTGAGGCACTCCGAGTGCACGCGTGTGAGGACCCGCGTGCCGTCACCGATCTCCCCTGCGACGAGGGCGACGTGGGTGCGCCCGTCCACGGCGCTCTCGTAGGCGAACGCGCGGAAGTCCCCCCACGCCGTGGGGATCGTCGCCTCGGCCACCCGGCGAACCAGGACGTCGCGAGCCCGCCGGTACTCGATCAGATCCGCGATCGAGATCAGGGTGAGATCGAAGTCCGCGGCGACGCGACGCAGCTCCTGGAGTCGCGCCATCGTGCCGTCCTCGCTCATCACCTCGCAGATGACCCCCGCGGGGAAGAGCCCCGCGAGCTCAGCGAGATCCACGGCGGCCTCGGTGTGACCCGCGCGCCTGAGCACGCCCCCGTCCTTGGCCCTGAGCGGGAACACATGGCCGGGACGGAGGAAGTCCTGCGGCTTCACACCGGGGTCGGCGATCGCCCGGGCGGTGGCCGCACGGTCCTGTGCGCTCGTCCCTGTGGTGACCTCGGGACCGTAGTCGATGGAGACGGTGAAGGCGGTCTCGTCCCCCCCGTTGCTGCTCACCATCTGCGGGATCTGCAGTTCGTCCAGCCGCCAGGACGCGACAGGCAGACACACGATGCCGTGGCCGTGGGTGACCATGAAGTTCAGGGCCTCAGGGGTGCACTTCTCCGCGGCGATGATGAAGTCGCCCTCGTTCTCGCGGTCGGCGTCATCCACGACCACGATCATCTTGCCTTGGCGCAGATCCTCCAGCGCCTCGTCGATCGTGGCGAATCCCTCTGTCTGTTCCGCGTGCGATACATCCTGGCGGCTCATCGGTGCATCCCTTCCATCAGGCGTTCCACGTACTTCGCGATCACATCCACTTCGAGGTTCACGGGGTCGCCGGCACGAACGAGGCCGAGCGTCGTCACGGCGAGGGTGTGCGGGATCACGGCGATCTCGACATGCCCGTCTGCGATCCCCGCCACCGTCAGGCTCACACCTTCAACGGTGATCGAGCCCTTCTCGACGACGTAGCGTTGCAGGGCTTCCGGGATCCGGATCGACAACCGAGCGCCCCCCTCACCGTCGGGGTCGACACGGACGATGTCTCCGACCCCGTCCACATGGCCTTGGACCAGATGCCCACCCAAACGCGCCGCGAGGGTGACGGGACGCTCGAGGTTCACCGGGTCACCGGGTCGGAGACGGCCCAGCGCCGAGCGGGCGAAGGTCTCCGGCGAGACATCGAACGAGAGCCCGTCCGGTGTGCGGTCGACCACCGTCAAGCACACCCCGTTCACCGACACGGAGGACCCTTGCACGCTCTCCGAGGAGACCATGCGCCGCGCGATCGCGAGCCTCGAGCCCTCGAGCGAGGCGATCTCTCCGCGTTCTTCAACGATCCCGGTGAACACGCGCCTCCACCTTCAGATCGGGGCCGATCCGTTCCACCCGTTCGAACTCGAGCATCTGAGCGTGGTCCACGGGCGCGAACCCGCCGCCCATCACGACCCCGGGCGACGTCGCCCCACCGAGGAGCTTCGGAGCGAGGTAGAGCACCACCCGGTCGACGAGTTCGTCACGCACGAACGACCACGCGAGCGTCGCTCCGCCCTCGATCAGCAGCCCCTGGACGTCGCGCTTGCCCAGATGATCGAGGAGCGCATCGAGCGATACGCCGCCCGCACCGTCCCTCGGCAGGATGGTCACCTCGGCGCCCGCGGCCTCCCACTCGGTCACCCGCGCATCCGCGGCGTGATCGGTCGTGGCGACCAGCGTCGGTGCCGCGCCGTCGAACACCCGGCCGGTGGCCGGGACCCGGCCCGCCGTATCGACCAGGACGCGCAACGGCGCGCGGCTCGTGTGCGGGGCAGGCTCGCGAACCGTGAGGGCGGGGTCATCCTCCAGGACCGTGCGCGAGCCAACGACGATGGCATCAGCCCAGGCCCGCAGATGCTGGGCGTCGGCGCGCGCCTCCTCGGAGGTGATCCATCTCGAGGACCCGTCGGAGGCCGCGGTCTTGCCGTCGAGGGAGGACGCCGATTTCAGCACCACGAACGGCCGTCCGGTGCGTACGTGGGCCTCGAAGGCGGCGTTCATCCTGCGCGCCTCAGACTCCCGGACGCCGGTGGTGACGTCGATCCCAGCAGCCTTGAGCTCCGCGAGGCCAGGTGCTTCATCACCGAGGTTCGGGTCGGTCGCCGCGACGACGACGCGATCAACGCCGGCGTCGATCAGCGCTCGCGTGCAGGGAGGCGTCCGTCCCCACCGGTCGCAGGGCTCGAGGGTGACCACCACGGTCGCACCGCGTGCGGCTGCCCCCGCGGCCCCCAGCGCCATGACCTCCGCGTGCTCTGACCCGGGGCCTTCGTGCCAGCCCTCCCCGAGGACTTCACCATCCGGAGCGAGCACCACGGCGCCGACCAGCGGGTTGGGTGAGACGCGGCCCCAGCCGCGCTCGGCGAGCGCCAGGGCCGTGCCCATCGTGTCGTGGAACCGCTCCATCATCCTCCCCTTCACCCGGGGCATGGAACGGCACGGGAGCCGCCGCCGCATCGCGCGACGGCACTTCGCGCCCTGTCCCCTCTCATCCCGACTCTCACGGTCGGTCCCGGGATCGCACCGGGTCCACCCACGGCCGGCTGCCGTGGGGTCGCGGACTGTCACCGCCGGTGGGGAGTTGCGCCCCGCCCCGGGAACAGGCTGCAGCCAGTATAGAGAGCGAGAGGACGGGCGGGCGTGTTACTCGGTGCGGCGGTCGACCGCGTAGGAGGAGCCGGCGTCTCGTTTGGCGAAGGACTTCATCTCCGTTGCCACCGCGACCGCCTCGCCGTAGTGGGCGAACTGCCGTTTGGATGAGGACGCGATCCCCACCGAGATCGAGACGAGCGGGACGTCCTGCATGACGCCCTTGCGGTCCTCGACCCGGACGAACCCTCGCTCCAGATCCTCGGCGTCGTAGAAGTCGGCGAGCGCCACGTCGAAGCGATCGCAGATCCGCTTCGCGATGGTCTCCGCCGGCCCGGGACCGACGACGGCCACGAAATCGTCGCCACCGACATGGCCGATGAAGCCTCCGGCGCCGGACTCCTCGACCACGGCGTCCTGGATGATCCTCGCCGCGGCCTGGATCAGCCGGTCCCCCCGGACGAACCCCTTCTGGTCGTTGTACGCCTTGAAGTTGTCGAGGTCGCAGTACAGGACGGCGAAATCGTTGGCTTCGCGGACCTGGTGTTCGATCTCTTCTTGGATGCGGATGTTGCCGGGCAGGGCGGTGAGCGGCGAGAGGTTCCGCATCTCCTTCGCACGTCGGAGCGTGCCTTTCACCCGCGCGAGCAGTTCGATGGGGTCGAAGGGCTTGATGATGTAGTCATCAGCCCCGGCCTGTAACCCCGTGACCTTGTCGGCCGAAAGCGCCTTCGCGGTGAGCATGATGATGCTCGCGTTCGCCGTGTGTGGGTTCTTGCGCAGGCGCTGGGCCACCTCGAACCCGTCGATCTTCGGCATCATCACATCGAGCAGGACCAGGTCCGGCCGGAGCTCGACGGCCTTCTCGAGAGCCTCCATGCCGTCGGCCGCCACCGCCACGTCGTAGCCGGCGCTTCGAAGGTTGACCTCGACGAACCGCGCGATGTCTGGATCGTCGTCCACGACGAGGACGGTTTCAGGCATCAGGCCGCTTCCCCTCGGGCGATGCCCTGGAGCCGACGAGCGGCTTCGGCGGGGTCTGGCTGGGCGAAGATCCCCGAGGCAGCGATCAGCACGGTCGCCCCGGCATCCACGGCCCGGCGGGCGTTCTCGGCCTTCACACCGCCGTCGATCTCCAGGTCGACGTCGACGCCTCGGCGGTCGATCTGGTCTCGGACGGCCTCGAGCCGCGGGTAGACATCGGGGTTCAGCTGCTGGAAGGACCACCCCGGCTCGATGCTCATGAGCATCACGTCATCGATGTCCTCCAGGTACGGGAGCACCGCCTCGACGGGGGTCTGGAGGTTGAGCGTGAGCCCGACCCCCAGCCCCGCTCCACGAGCCTTCGCGATCGCGGGCCCGGGCTCGGGCACGGCCTCCATGTGGAACGAGACCACGTCGAGGCCGGCTCCTCGCAGATCGTCGAAGAAGTCCGCGGGGGCCTCCACCATGAGGTGACCGTGCAGCGTGCGGTCGGTGACATGGCGTAGGGAAGCGACCACCACCGATCCGAGGGCGATCGGCGGCACGAAATGGCCGTCCATGATGTCCACATGGATGACGTCGGCATACGGCTCGATCAGCTTGACCTGGTCACCCAGGTGCGCGAAGTCCGCGGCGAGGATCGATGCGGAGAGCCTGCCCATCGCGGCGTATCGTACCCGCCGCTCATGGGCGCCCCGGCTAGGAGACGCGCTCGAAGGCAGCCACGAACATCCCATCGGCGCCGTGCCGGTGTGGCCAGAGCCGATGTCGCTCGGCGATGCCGTCCGGCCCGGCCGTCGGGACGGGACGAAGGTCGCCGCACCGAGCGAGCAGCGTGTCCACGACCGCGTCGGTCTCCGCGCGTGGGTAGGTACACACCGAGTAGACGAGCAGGCCACCGGGCCGCAGCAACTCCCGGGCGGCGGTGGTGACGGCGAGCTGACGGGCGGCGAGTTCCGTGAGACCGTCCTTGCTCCCGCGCCACAGAAGCTCGGGGCGACGCCGTGCCGATCCGAGCCCGCTGCACGGCGCATCGACGAGGACGCGGTCGAACGACCCGGCGGCCAGGGCGGGGTGCGCGGCGTCTTGAACGAGGAGCAGCGGGCTCACGCCCTGCCGGGCTGCCTCGTCACGGATGACACGTGCGCGCCGCTCATGCACGTCGGCGGCCACGACCACGCCGCCGGGTCCCACGAGCGAGGCCGCGAACACCGCCTTCCCGCCTGGGGCCGCACAGACGTCGGCGACGCGTGCGCCAGGAGGTGGGTCCAGGACGCGGACGACGAACGCGCTCGCCTGATCCTGGATCGCGAACGCCCCTTGCCCATAGCCCGGGAGGCGGGCCGGATCGCCTCCCTGCACGAGCAGGCACGAAGGATCGACGGTCCCGTGTGTAACCTCGACGCCAGTCTCCCGGAGCCGGTCGGCCAACCCCGCAGGATCGCGTGCCCGCAGGCACAGCGGGGCGCGCGTCGCGAGGGCCGATGCAGCCGCCTCCGCCTCGTCCCCGAGCAGGTGCCGCAGTTCCCGCACCGCCCACCGGGAAAGACCGGTCCGGATGCTGAGCGCCGACTCATCCTCACCCTCCGGCGGCCTCGGGGCCTCGGTGACGAGGCGTCGCAGGACGGCGTTCACGAAGCCTCGCTCGCGGCCCCCGGCGAGCTCCACCGTCTCGCTCACCGCGGCGTGCGGGGCGACCCCGGCGACGAGCACCTGGTAGGCACCGAGGCGCAGCGCGTGGCGAGCACCCGGGCTCATCCGATCGATCGGCCGTCTCGCGGACCCCTCGATCGCATGGTCCAACCAGAGCCGGTGGCGCAGGGTGCCGTAGGCGAGCTCCGTGGCGAACGCGCGGTCGCGCGCTTGGAGGCCCGATCGCGCGAGCAGAGGGGGGAGCAACCGGTTCGAGTAGGCGCCTTCGTCGATGACGCGCCGGATCACCTCCATCGCGACGGAACGCGACGAGGGGCTCATCCGAGACGTTCGCCGGGGGTGAACCTCGCGCCGCGAGCCCAGTCGGCGGCGGCCATCCGCTTGCGGCCAGCCGGCGCGACCTCGAGCAGACGCACACCCCCGTCCTTCACCCCGACGAGGACCCCTCGATCATCCGACGTCAGGATGACCCCGGGCGCCGGCGCATCGTCCTGTCTGCGGCCCTGCCCGTCGTGCGCGATGCCCACTGCCGCGATCTTGAGCCCCTGACCCCGGAACGCGGTCGTGGCGCCCGGTTCCGGGGAAAGGGCCCGCACACGCCGGACGATATCGGCGGCGGGCATCGCCCAGTCGATCACCCTGTCTTCGGGCCGCAAACGCGGTGCACGCGTCGCGAGCGCCTCATCCTGCCGGCGCTCCGGCGGGCCACCGTCGGGCAGGGTCCGGAGCACCCCGACCAACAGACGGGCCCCGAGCGCCGCGAGGCGCGCACCGAGCGTTCCCGCGTCGTCCTCCGACCTGATCTCCTCTTCGAGTTGGGCGAGGATGGGGCCGGTATCGAGCCCTTCATCCATCCGCATCACGGTGACGCCGGTGCGCTCGTCCCCCGCCATGAGAGCGTGGGCCACTGGCGCGGCCCCGCGCCAGCGCGGCAGCAGGGAGAAGTGCAGGTTCACGGCGCCGCGCGGGGCCAACCGCAAGACCTCGGCGCTCAGCAACTCGCCGTAGGCGACCACCACGAGAGCGTCGGGGCGGGCGGCGTGCAGGAGACCGAGCCCCGGCGGTTCGCGGACACCGTCAACCTCCACCAGGGGCAACCCGGCGCGACGTGCCGCGTCCGCGACCGCGGTGGGCCGCAGATCCGCCCCGCGGCCGGCGGGCTTCGCCGGGTTGGTGAGGACGAGCGCGACCTCGAGATCGGGTTCGCCCGCGATCGCCTCGAGGGAGGGGACCGACCAGGGGTCGTTGCCGCAGAACGCGACGCGGAAGGTCATCCCCGTTCCCGGCGACCGGGCTCCGCGAGTCCCAGTTCGATACGGCGAAGCTCCGCCAGGACCGAGCGCCGCCCTTCGTCGTCCAGGTGGTCGATATAGAGCCCCCCGTCGAGGTGATCCGTCTCGTGCTGGAAGATCCGCGCCAGGAGTCCCTCGCCCGTGATGGTGAGCACCTCGCCCCGGAGGTCACGCCCGGTACACGTGATGACCGCCGAGCGCGCGGTGGGGTGGTACGGACCCGGGATCGAGAGGCAGCCCTCTTCCTCCAGGAGCGAGCCCTCCGCGCCTGAGACCACCGGGTTGACCATCACCATCGGTCCCGTCTGGCCGTCATCGAAGGTGAAGATCCGGAGCGAGACCCCGACCTGCGGTCCGGCGAGCCCGACGCCGGGAGCGGCGTACATCGTCTCCAACATGTCTTCGGCCAACGCCCGGAGCGTGGCGTCGAACGCCCCCACGGGCTTCGCCGGCTCGCGCAAGACCGGGTCGCCCAGTGTTCGGATCGGCAGGATCATGCCGGTGGCGTCCTCCTACAGATGTGGTTCGGCTTCGACACGCTCGACGACGCCGCTCACGGCCAGTCGTCGCATCGCGGCGCCGAACGTCCGGAGGCGCCCGGGCTCGAGCGCGAGCAAGCATACCGTCCGGCCCGCGATCGATGAGACGAGGACGGTGCGTGGCGCGAGGGCGATGACCTCCTCCTCCAACCGGTCATCGCCCACGACCCGGAACACGGGCGCGCCGACCGGGAATCCAGCCTCTTCGCGACGCTCACGCTCCCGCGCGAGGAACCGAGCCGGGTTCCCCCTAACGAGCGCCTGGATCATCACATCGCCCGGGTCGGAGGACTGCACGATGACGTGCCCACCGGGCTGCGCCCACGCAGCGGCCTCCATCCACGTGGCCAGCGTCCGCTCGCGCGCGGCGAGGCCGGGACGCCGGCCCGATGCGTCGGCGTCGATGATCGCGACGAGATCGAGGCCGCCGGGTCCCAGATCGCGGACGTCCTCCGGACCGCCCACCAAGATCTCGTTCGCGCGGGGGAGTCGCGGCCGGGCGACCTCACGCACCGGCACGTGAGCGAGCCCCGATGCCCATTCCGTCACCCGTTCGGCTCCCCCGCGCCGTATGCCGAAGCGCTCGGCCCCACAGGCAGCGCACCGCCCGGGAGCCTGGCACACGACGCATCGAACGCTGCCCTCCTCCAAGCGGAGCGTGCCCCCGCAGACGCCGCACACCGCCGCGGAGCGACAGGTGCGACAGATCTGGGCGGTGCCGTAGCCGGGCATCGGGCTGAACACGAAGCCCCGCTTGGCCTCTCGCAAGGCCTGGACGAGCCGCGGGGCCTTGCCCTCCGAGCCGGGCCGAACCACCTCGACCTTCGGCCAGACCCGGCCGCGCGGCAGAGCCGTTCGCAGACCGAGCACTGCTGCTTCTGACGAGTGACACAGCGCGGCCAGAACGACCGCTGCGCCGTCCCGCTTCGCTCGCGCGATGGCGACCTCGCGCACGTGGTAATGGGGCGCACGCTCTTCCCGGTGCCCCGGATGCGACTCGCGGGCGATGTAGATCAAGCCCAAGCCGGGGAGCGGCGCGAACACCGCCGGCCTGGTCCCCACGACCACGTCGGCGGCCCCGCCCTGGATCGCCCGCCAGGTCCGATAGCGCGTCCGGCGGTCACCACCGGCGAAGACAGCGACCCGTTCGCCGAACATCCGCACGAGCGCCGCCGCGGTCCCCGGCAGCGGCGAGGCCTCCGGGACGAGGACGAGAGCCCGGCGCCCGCCGCGCAGGCAGGCCGCGACGGCCTCGACCGCCACCATCTGTTCCTGCTCCGGCGCAGGACGAAGCGCCATCGCGCCGGCGCCACGACGGCACAGGTCAAGGAGATCGGTGCCGCCCGCGTACGTGGCGAGTGCGGTTCCTGGTGACACCGGACCGTGAGCGCCCGGGGGGACGATCTCCGTGTCGTCCTCGCCAGCGACCCGCGGCGGCGAGAGCCGCCCCAGCACGGTGGCGAGAGGGGTCACGTACCGCTCGCTCACCCACCGGGCGAGCGCGAGCATGGAGTCGTCGAAGAACCGCACAGGCGAAACGAGTCGCTGCACGGGGAGCATCCGCGCCGGGATGTCCTCGGTGGCCCCGAGCACCCAGCCTGTGCTCAGCTTGCCGTGGAAGCGGAACCGGACGAGCGACCCGACGCCGGCTCCGATATCGGGGGGCAGGTCGTAGGTGAAGGGACGGTCCAGTGAGAGGATCGGCCGGTCGACGCAGACCGCCACCGGCCCCGCGAGGACTTCAGGCGCCGACGGCGCTTCGGAGCTCGTCGACGCGATCGGTGGCCTCCCAGGGGAACTCCTTGCGTCCGAAATGACCGTAGGCGGCCGTGTCGAGGTACAGCGGCCGGCGCAGGTCCAGGTCGCGGATGATGGCCGCGGGCCGGAAGTCGAAGATCTCCCACAGCGCCGCCTCGAGCTTCACGGGATCGACCTGTTCGGTGCCGAAGGTCTCCACCATCAACGACACGGGGTGGGCGGTCCCGATCGCGTATGCCACTTGGAGTTGGCACGTGTCGGCGAGCCCTGCGGCGACCACGTTCTTCGCCACGTAGCGGGCCATGTACGCCGCCGAGCGATCGACCTTCGTTGGGTCCTTCCCGCTGAACGCACCGCCGCCGTGCGGCGCGTACCCACCGTAGGTGTCCACGATGATCTTCCGCCCGGTCAGCCCCGTGTCCGCCTTCGGGCCGCCGATCTCGAACCGTCCCGTGGGATTCACCAGGATGCGCACCCCGTCCGCGTCCAGATCGGGGAACTCCCGCAACACGGGCTCGATGACCTCCGCCTCGATGTCGGGGCGAAGAAGCGTGGCGACGTCGACCTCTTCGCGATGCTGCGCGCTGATGAGGACGGTGTCGACGCGGACGGGGACCCCGTCCTCGTATCGGATCGAGACCTGCGACTTGCCGTCGGGGCGGAGGTAGGGCACCACACCCGCCTTCCGCACGTCGGACAGGCGCCGGGAGAGCCGGTGAGCCATCGCGATCGGCAACGGCATCAGTTCGTCTGTCTGGCGGCAGGCGAAGCCGAACATCATCCCCTGGTCTCCCGCACCCTGCGCGTCGAGCTGATCCAGGGAATGCGCCTCTCGTTCCTCCAGCGCGTGATCCACACCGACCGCGATGTCCGCGGACTGCTCCTGGATCGCGGTGATGACCCCGCAGGTGTACCCGTCCAGGCCGAACTTGGCGTCGGTATACCCAACGTCCACGATCGTCTGACGCACGATCGAGGCGATATCGACCCACCCCTGGGCCAGGGTGATCTCCCCCGAGACGAAAACGACCCCGGTGGTGACGAGGGTTTCGCAGGCCACCCGGCACCGCGGGTCCTGGGCCAGCATGGCGTCGAGCACCGCGTCGCTGATCTGGTCGGCCAGCTTGTCGGGATGGCCCTCGGTGACCGACTCGGAGGAGAACAGGTGCGACCTGGTCATGATCGGTCGAGTCTATCGGCCGGTCCCGACGCCCGTCAGGGGGTCAGGTCGACGATCGCGTCGCAGAGAGCGGCCGCGAGGTCGGACTTGGTCCAACGGCGCATCGGCCGATCCGGGCCGTGCGCGCTCAGGATGGCGGCCTCGTTGGTGTCGGCGCCGAACCCGGTCCCCTCCTCGCCGACCAGGTTGGCGACGAGCAGGTCGAGATGCTTGCGAGCGAGCTTGTCTCGTCCAGCCGTCTCCACGTCGCCGGTCTCCGCCGCGAACCCGACCAGGATCTGCCCCGGGCGGCTGCGCTCCCCCAGCTCGGCCAGGATGTCGGGCGTGGCCTCCAGGATGAGCTCCGGCGGACCCTGTTCCTTCTTGAGCTTGGTATCTGCTGCCGCTTTCGGCCGGAAGTCCGCGACCGCCGCCGCCATGACCACGACGTCGGCGTCATCGGCGTGAGCGATCACGGCGGCGTGCATCTCCTCGGCCGTCCCCACCCGGACGACGTCGACCCCTGACGGTGGCGCCACGGTCCCGGGCCCCACGATCAGGCGGACGTGAGCGCCGCGGTCGCGCGCTTGCGCGGCGACCGCGATCCCCATCTTGCCGCTCGAGCGGTTGCCGAGGAAGCGCACGGGGTCGATCGGCTCATGCGTGGGTCCGGCCGTGACGAGGAATCGACGTCCGGCCAGATCATGAGGTCCCGAAGCCGCGAGCACCGCCGCGAGGATCTCTTCCGGCTCGCTCATGCGGCCCGGTCCTCGGTCTCCGTGGGCGAGCGCCCCTTCCACGGGGCCGACGAACCGGACCCCGCGCTCGAGGAGGGCTTCCACGTTCGCCTGCGTCGCCGGGTTCGCCCACATCCCGGAGTGCATCGCGGGCGCCACCACGAGCGCACCACCGAACTCCAGGAGCGTGGCGCTCAGCAGGTCGTCGGCGAGTCCGTGCGCGAGCTTCGCGAGGAGGTTCGCGGTCGCCGGCGCGATGACCGCGATGTCGGCCTCCTGCGCCAAACGAACGTGCAGCACCTCACCGGGGCGCTCCCACAGCGAGGTGTAGGCCCTGCGGCCCGTGAGACCGGAGAACGTGTCGGGCCCCACGAACCGGGTCGCCGCCTCCGTCAACACACACGTGACCTCGGCGCCGGCGTCGGTGAGCGCGCGGGCGAGCAGTGCGGCCTTGTACGCGGCGATGCCGCCGGAGACACCGAGCAACACCCGGCGGCCGGCCAGCATCTCAGTCGACCTCGACGATCTCCTCGTGCCGCTCGTAGTCGATCTTGCCCTGGGCGATCTCCTCGAGGGCGATCGACAGCGGCTTGTTACGCAAGCCGGTCTCCACCAGCGGTGGGACGAAATCGCCGCGGCCTTCACCGAGTTGGCTGTAGTACGAGTTGATCTCGCGAGCACGCCGCGCTGCCAGCGTCACCAAGGTGTACTTGGAGTCGACGGCAGCGAGCAGATCATCGATCTTCGGTTCGATCATGGTTACGGCACTCCTGCAGCTCAGAGGGTGTGGGACGCCTCGATGATAGCAGCGACCTCGTCCGTGGCTCGGACGAGGTCGTCGTTGATGACCTCGTGGTCGAACCAGTCTCGTTGGTCCATCTCCCACGCGGAGGTGTCCAGACGCCGCCGGATCAGCTCCTCATCCTCGGTCCCGCGCCCCCGGAGCCGGCGCTCGAGTTCCTCGAACGACGGGGGAACGAGGAAGATCAGCAGCGCCTCAGGCATGCGCTCGCGGATCTGGCGGGCGCCCTCGACATCGATCTCGAGGATCACGTCGCGGCCCGCGTCCAGCTGTTCGGTCACGAAGGCGCGCGGGGTACCTGACCGATGCCCGACGATCGCGGCCCACTCCAAGAGATCGCCTCGCTCGATCATCTGATCGAACTCGTCCTCGGACGCGAAGCGGTAGTCGACCCGATCGATCTCACCTGCGCGGGGCTCTCGGGTCGTGGCGGAGACCGAGAGCACGGGTCCATCCGGGTCCCGGGCGACGAGCCTGCGAACGAGGCTGCCCTTCCCGACCCCGGAGGGGCCCGCGATCACGATCAGCCGGCCGTGTGCCACCGAGCCGGCGAACTCGCCTACTTCTTCCCGAATCGACCGAGCAGTTGCTCGCGCTGCTTGGAGCCGAGGCCACGCACGCGGCGCGTCGCCGAGATGTCGTGCTCTTCCATGATCTTCTGCGCTCGGACCTTGCCGACGCCCGGGAGCGACTCGAGGACGGTCGATACCTTCATCTTGCCGAGGGTGCCGTCGTCGTCGGCCTTCTTCAGCACGTCGGCCAACGTTCGCTTCCCCGACTTCAACTCCCCCTTGATCTCGGCGCGCTTCTTGCGGGCCGCGGCGGCCTTCTTGAGGGCATCGGCCCGCTGCTCGGGGGTCAGCGTCGGAAGAGCCATGAACACGCTCCTTTGCTCGTCGAAGGTGGCAGGACGGCCGAGTATACGCACGGCTCCGCGTGCGCCACAAACGCGGTTCATGCTTGCTGACCTGCGGTTTCTATCGAACGTCGTTGACGATCGCGCGGGCGACGGCGGCGGGATCGGACGAACCGGTGATCGGCCGGCCGACCACGAGGTAGTCGGCACCGCGCTCGACCGCGGCCATCGGTGTCAGCACCCGCACCTGATCATCACCGTTGGTTCCACTCGGTCGGATGCCCGGGACGACGAGACAGAACGCGTCGCCGCAGACGTCGCGGACATCGCGGACGTCCTCACCGGAAACGACCACCCCGTCGATGCCCGCCTCCTTCGCTTCCCACGCGAGCGACGCCGGGGACGCGAGATCCTCCCCTGCCTGCGACGAGAGCACCGTGACGGCGATGACGAGTGGCGTCGAGACGCCGGCGTCGGCGGCGCCGCGCAGCGCGCCATCGCGGGCGGCCCGCATCATCGCGTCCCCTCCGAGCGCATGGACGCTGAACATGCGAACGCCGAGGCGTGCGATGTTGGCGCTCGCACGCTCGACGGTGGTGGGGATGTCGTGCAGTTTGGCGTCCAGGAACACGGGCCCATGCCCGAGGACACGGAGCACGGCCTCGGGTCCGAAGCCCGAGAACAACTCCAGACCGACCTTGAGCAGACCGACCTCGGGCGCCAAGAGCCTCGCCAAGCGCTCGGCCTCCTCGAGATCGGAAACGTCGAGCGCGACGGCCAGGGGGTTGGGTGGCGCCGGGATCACCGGCGTGCCTCCTGCGTGGGCGCCGTCGCGGCGGGGACCCGCAGGCGCGATCGCACGTCCGATGGCGACGCCACGTTCTTCGACTTGAGGTAGCGGGCGATCTGCTGGGCCACCTCGACGGGAGCCGCCGGATCGATCAGCGTGGCGGTCCCGACCTGCACGGCCCAGGCGCCCGCGAGGAGGCATTCCACCGCATCGACGCCGGTGCGGACGCCGCCGCTCGCGAGGATGGGCGTGCCCGGGAGCGCCCTCGCCACCTCGAACACCGCCCGCAACGTGAGCGGCTTGAGTGCGGGTCCGGAGAGCCACCCCGCGACCGCTCCGAGCTCCGCGCGCAGACGAACCGCGTCGACGGCGAGCGCGGGAGGCGATCCGCAGAGCGTCACGCCGGTGGCACCGGATCGCACCGCTGCGGCCGCGAGGCCGGCCACGTCGTCACATCCGCCCGGGATCTTCGCGAAGACCGGCACGAGGGATGACCGTGCGACCGCACCGGCGATCTCGCTCACCCGGTCTGCATGCGTCCCCAGTATCGGCCGGTCCATCTCGTCGTCGGGCAAGGACAGGTTGATCTCGATCGCGGCGACCTCGGGGCGACCCTGCAGGGCGGAGGTGAGCCGGACGTACTCCTCCAGGGATCCACCACCGATGGAGACGACCACCGGTGTCTGGGTCCTCGCGAGGCGAGGGAGCTCCTCGGCCACGAACGCATCCATGCCGGGGTTCTGCAGGCCGGTCTCCCACACGAGCCCCGAAGCGGTCTCCGCGATCCGCGGCGTCGGCGCTCCCTTGCGCGAGGCCACCGTGATGGTTCGGCTGACGATCGCGCCGATCCGGTGTTGATCCACGAGCCCCGCCAACTCTTTCCCGGTCCCGGCACATCCCGACGCGATCAGCACGGGCGTCACCATCCGCAGGCCGCCGACATCGACCGCGAGACTCCGCTTCACGCCCGCCATGCGCCCTCCCCCGTGCCCGGCCAGTCACGGACGACGGGCACCCCACCGGGCGGGGTCGGCAGCACCTTCGGCGCCTCCGAGAGCCAGCGGTCCCACAGGACCCTCGCCGGGTTCATCACGGGACCGTCCACGCACGCGCGGAGTTGGTCGAAGCCGCTCCCGTCCTTGCGCGCCACGGGAACCACGCAGCTATGACAGAGCCCGTATCCGCAGCCCATCCGCTCCTCGACCGCCACCTGCGCGGGGATCCGGCGCGCCACGCACAGCTCCGCGATCGACCGCAGCGTCTGCGAAGGCGCCGCCGCGTACAGGACCTCGGCCTTCGCCCGTTCCAGGGCTTCGGGGAGCGCGTCGAGCACGCCCCCTCGCCCGCCCAACGAGCCATCGGCGGTCATCACGGCCACCGTCTGGGACAACCGCTTGGCCTCGATCGGCTTGAACACGCTCTCCATGTCGGGAGCACCGATGACCATGTCGACCCGCTTGTGGCGCGCCAGCAACTCCTGAGCCAAGAAGTAGATCGTCGCCGCGCCACGGCCTTCGGCAACCAGGACGCAGTTCGTGAGCTTCTTCGGGTAGGCGAACGGCCTGCCGAGCGGTCCGATCACGTCGAGGGTCTCGTGCGCGCGCGCGTTCGCGAGCCAACCCGTGCCCGGACCCGACGCATCGACGACGAACTCGAGGGTCCCGGCCCAGCCCCCGCGGCGTGACGCCTGATGCACCGCGAAGTGGCGACGCAGGATGAACTCACGCCCCTTCGGCATCGCGACCGCCACGAACTGCCCGGGCTTGGCCCGTTCGGCGATCTCCGGTGCCACGAGGGTGAGCGTCGTGTACGCGCCCAGCCGGCGGGTGGACAAGATCTCGGCGCGAGCACGCCTCATCGAACGCCCTCCGGGGACGCTTCGAAGACCAGTCGCGCCTGCAGCGGTTCCTGCATCGCCGCGGCGTGGTGCTCCTGCAGGCTGCGGGGCTCCGTGGGCTCGCCTCGGAGGGCCTCGATGCCACGCACGGCGGCGAAGACCCCCGGCAACGTCGTTATGCAGGGGACGCCTGCGGCCGCACTCGCTGTCCGGATCAGGGAGCCGTCGGTCCGGGGGGCCCGGCCGAACGGGGTGTTCATGACCAGATCGATCCGGCCCCGCCTGATGAGCTCCACGATGTTGTCCGGACCCTCCGATACCTTGGCCACCGCCTCGACGGCGATCCCCGCCCTGCGCAGGACCCCCGCGGTGCCACCCGTCGCGAGCAGACGGAACCCCAGATCGGCCAGTCGCTGAGCCGGGAAGACGATGGCACGCTTGTCGCGGTTGGCGACGCTGATGAAGACCGACCCCGACGTGGGCAACGCGTGCCCGGCCGCGACCATGGCCTTGGCGAGTGCCATACCGCTATCGGTGTCGACACCCATCACCTCACCTGTCGATCTCATCTCCGGCCCGAGCACCGTGTCGACACCCGGGAAGCGGCCGAACGGCAGCACAGCCGCTTTCACGCTCGTGTACGGCAGGTGCCGGTAATGGTGGGGGTCCGCGGGGAGCACCCCTTCCGCGGTGAGCTCTTCGAGAGGTCGCCCCGTGAGCACGAGCGTGGCGACCCGCGCGAGGGAAACCCCGATCACCTTCGAGACGAACGGCACCGTCCGTGAAGCGCGTGGGTTCGCCTCGATCACCCAGATCCGCTCGTCCTTGATAGCCAACTGCAGGTTCAACAGACCCACGACCCCCACACGCCGCCCGACGCGCCGGGCGATGTCCTCGATGGTGTCGAGTTCTTCGTCCGAGAGCGTCGCGGGCGGGATCTGACATGACGAATCACCCGAGTGCACGCCGGCCTCTTCGATGTGCTCCATCACCGCGCCGATGAACACGTCCCCGGCAGCATCCACGACCGCGTCGACATCGACCTCGATGGCTCCTTCCAAGAAGCGGTCAATCAACACGGGGTGATCGGGCGAGGCCTCAGCAGCGGTCTGCACGAACCGCTCGAGTTCGTCCTCGTCGTACACGATCTCCATCGCGCGGCCTCCCAAGACGTAGGAGGGGCGCACGACGACCGGGAAGCCGATCCTCGCGGCGACGTCGCGCGCCTCCTGCAGGGTCCGCGCCTCCCCGTGCGGCGGGGCATGGATCTCGAGTTCGGCCAAGATCTGCGCGAACTTCCCGCGGTCCTCGGCGAGGTCGATCGCGTCCGGCGAGGTCCCCCAGATCACGAACCCCTCGTCTTGCAGGATGCGCGCCAGCCGCAGCGGTGTCTGCCCGCCCAGCTGCGCCAGCACGCCCACGGGCTGTTCGGCCCGGCAGACCGCCACCACGTCCTCGGGCGAGAGCGGCTCGAAGTACAGCCGTTCGGACGTGTCGTAGTCCGTCGAGACGGTCTCCGGGTTGGAGTTCACCATGACCGATGCGTACCCGGCCTCCGCGAGCGCATACGCCGCGTGCACGCACGCGTAGTCGAACTCGATGCCCTGGCCGATGCGGTTGGGCCCCGCGCCCAGGATCACCACGCGGGGACGCTCCGCGGGGCGTACCTCCGTTTCATCTTCGTAGGTGGAGAAGTGGTACGGGGTTGCCGCGGGGAACTCGCCACCACAGGTATCGACGGTCTTGAAGACCGGCTGGACGCCGAGGGCATCCCGATGACGGCGGACCGCCGTCTCGGTGGCGCCGGTCAGCGCCGCCAGCGCGGCGTCGGAGATCCCCCGGCGCTTGGCGCGACGGACGTCGGCCGCCGAGAGCGTGGGAAGCGTCCTGCCTTCGAGTGCACTCGCCTCCTCGACCACCTGCGCGATCTGGTCGACGAACCACGGATCGATCCGGCTCGCGGCCGCCACCTCGTCCACGCTCGCTCCCTGCTTCAGCGCAGCGGCCACCAGGTGCAGACGGCCCTCCCCGGGCGTCACCAGGTCCTCGAGCAGGCCGTGGCCGGCCCCCAGGGGCCACGACGCGTCGAGGTCTCGCTTCTCGATCCCTCGCCAGGCCTTGCCGAGAGCCTCCGTGAACGTCCGTCCGATCGCCATCGTCTCCCCCACCGACTTCATCGTCGAGGAGAGCACCGGTGAGGCCTCGGGGAACTTCTCGAACGCGAACCGGGGGATCTTGACGACGACGTAGTCGAGCGTCGGCTCGAACGCGACCGGGGTCGCGCCGGTGATGTCGTTCGTGATCTCATCGAGCCGGTAGCCGACCGCCAGCAGCGCCGCGATCTTCGCGATGGGGAAGCCGGTGGCCTTCGAGGCGAGCGCGCTGGAGCGCGATACCCGTGGGTTCATCTCGATCACGACCTGGCGCCCCGTCGCAGGGTCGACCGCGAACTGGACGTTGCTCCCGCCCGTCTGGACGCCCACGACGCGGAGCACCTGGATGGCGGCGTCCCGCATCTGCTGATACTCGCGGTCCGTGAGGGTCTGCTGGGGTGCCACGGTGATGGAATCGCCCGTGTGCACCCCCATGGGATCGACGTTCTCGATGGAACACACGATCACGGCGTTATCCGCCCCGTCGCGCATCACCTCGAGTTCGAACTCCTTCCACCCGGCGATCGACTCCTCGACGAGGATCTCGGTCACCGGGCTGGCCTCGAGCCCGCGCCGCGCGAGCGTGGCCAACTCCTGGCGGTTGGACGCGAAGCCGCTACCGGCCCCGCCCAGCGTGAATGAGGCCCGGACGATCACGGGGAACCCGAGGCCGTCGCCGAGCGCCACCGCATCCTCGACCGTGTGCGCCACGCCGGCGCGGGGGACGTCGAGCCCCGCGGCGATCATGGCCGCCTGGAAGCCGCTTCGATCCTCCGCCGTGCGGATCGCCTCGAGCGAAGCACCGATCAGGCGGACCCCCAATCTCTCGAGGTCGCCGGACTCCGCGAGCGCCACGCTCACGTTGAGCCCGGTCTGCCCTCCGAGCGTCGGCAAGATGGCGTCGGGTTTCTCCCGCTCCACGATCTGCAGCACCGACTCCGGCGTGAGCGGCTCGATGTAGGTCCGGTCAGCGAACCCCGGGTCCGTCATGATCGTCGCCGGGTTCGAGTTGATGAGGGAGACCTCGAAGCCCTCCGAGCGAAGGACGGTGCACGCCTGCGTGCCCGAGTAGTCGAACTCGCATGCCTGCCCGATCACGATCGGTCCGGAGCCGATCACCATGATCTTGTGCAGATCGCTCCGCCGCGGCATCAGGCCGCCCCCATCAGGGAGCGGAACTCTTCGAACAGGTACCTGGAGTCGTGTGGTCCCGGTGCGGCCTCGGGGTGGTACTGGACGGCGAACGCCGGGACGTCGAGGCAGCGCATCCCCTCCAGGGTCCCGTCGTTCAGGTTCCAGTGGCTGAGATGCACCCGCCCGGAGTCGGTGCTCGCGATGCCCTCGGTGTCGGTGGGCCACCCCGCGGGGTCCACGGCGAAACCATGGTTGTGGCTCGTGATCTCGACCTTCCCGCTCGCGCGATCCTTCACGGGCTGGTTCACGCCTCGATGCCCGAACTTCATCTTGTAGGTGCGCCCGCCCAGAGCGAGCCCCAGCAACTGGCTCCCGAGGCAGATCCCGAACACGGGCACCTTCCCCAGGAGCTCGCGCGTCGCCGCGATGCCGTAGGAGGTGGCGGCGGGATCTCCCGGGCCGTTGGACAGGAAGACCCCGTCGTAACCGCCGGCGGCGACCTGCGCGGCAGGGGTCTCCGCGGGGAACACCGTGGTCTCGATGCCGTGGGCGGCCAGCAGGCGCAGGATGTTCCGCTTCATCCCGAAGTCGTATGCCGCGACGCGGTGCACGGGCCCCCGGTCGGTGGACGCCGGGCCGACGAGCACCGCCGCTTCGTACGGCTCGGGCGTGCTCACCGTCCGCGCGAGGTCGGCTCCTTGCATCCCGTCGGCCGCACGCACCCGCTCCAGCAGCGAGGATGGATCGAGGTCCACGGTGGAGATCGCCGCGCGCATCGCACCCTGCTCACGCAGTCGCAGGGTGAGGGCCCTGGTATCGATCCCCTCGATACCGGTCACGCCCGCGTCTTCGAGGGCTCGCTGGAGCGTCGCCTCCGAACGCCAACTGCTCGCGCGCCGGGACGCCTCGCGGACAGCGAAGCCGGCGACCTGGATCCCCCAGGACTCCGGATCGAGCGAGTTCATCCCGTAGTTCCCCTGGTGGGGCGAGGTCATGACGACGATCTGGCGGGCGTAGGAGGGGTCGGTCAGGATCTCTTGATAGCCCGCCATCCCGGTGTTGAAGACCGCCTCCCCGAAGGTCTCGCCTCCTGCACCGAAACCGGTGCCCCTGAAGACGCCGCCGTCCTCGAGGACGAAGAGCGCCTCGGTCATCGGGTGGGCTTCCCGCCGGCCACCGTGAACGCACCGTGCAGGACCGTGGCCCGCACGCGACCCGTGAGCGTGCGCCCCAAGAACGCGCTGTTGCGAGCCTTCGAGGCGAACGGCGCGTCGACCGTCCAGGACTCCTCGGGATCGAACAGGACGAGGTTCGCGGGGCGCCCGAGCTCGATCGGCCCTCCATGCTCGGTCGCCCCGAGGATCCGGGCCGGAGCCACCGACATCGCCTCCACGGCGCGGGCGAGCGGGATGAGGCCGGGCCTGACCAGTTCGGTGAGCACGACGGCCAACGCCGTCTCGAGGCCGATCGTGCCGGGGGGTGACAGATCGAACTCCGCCTCCTTCTCCTCGACGGCGTGGGGCGCATGGTCGGTGGCGACGGCGTCGATCGTGCCGTCGGCCAGCCCGGCGCGCAGCGCGTCGCGATCCTCCGCCGTGCGCACGGGTGGGTGCATCTTCAGGTTCGTGTCGTAGGTCACGAGATCCGCGTCGGTGAACGTGAGGTGGTGCGGTGTCACCTCTGCGGTGACCCGGACGCCCTCGGACTTGGCGCGGCGGACAGCATCGACCGCCCTGGCCGTCGAGAGATGACACAGGTGCAGGCGCCCACCCGTGGCACGCGCTATCGCCAGATCGCGGGCGACCGCGATCTCCTCCGCTTCGGCCGGCCGGCCGGCGAGGCCGAGCGCGTACGAGTGCGCACCTTCGTGCATGTGCCCACCGTCGGCGAGCGCGGCGTCTTCCGCGTGATCGGCGAGCACGACCTCGACAGGGAAAGCCTTCGCGTAGGTCAACGCGTTCCGCAGGATCCGGGCGTTCGGGACACTGTTGCCGTCGTCGCTGAACACCCTCACGCCGGCCGCGACCATCTCGCCCATCTCCGCCAGGGACTCCCCCGCCGAACCCTTGGTGATGGCTCCCACCGGGAAGACGTCGCACAACCCCGCGGCCGCTGCGAGATCACGGACCGCGTGCACGATCGCGGCATGATCGGTCACGGGGTCGGTGTTCGCCATCGCCGCGATCGCCGTGTAGCCCCCGAGCGCCGCCGCGCGCGTCCCGGTCTGGATCGTCTCCTTGTGCTCGAACCCCGGCTCGCGCAGATGGGTGTGCAGGTCCACGAGTCCGGGCGCGAGGATCAGACCACGGCCGTCGATCTTCTCCGCGCCCTCGGCGGCCTCGGTCCCCGTGATCAGGCCACCGCTCACCACCACGTCGCGGATCGCGTCCGTCCCCGCGGCGGGATCGACCACCCGTGCCCCTTCGATGACGAAGTGATCGCTCATGAGGAGCCCTCCGTCCCCGCGCCGCCGAGAAGCAGGTACAGCAAGGCCATCCGGATGGCGATGCCGTTGGTCACCTGCTCCTCGATCACGGACTCGGGCAGGTCCGCCACATCCGAGGCGATCTCCACCCCCCGGTTCATCGGACCCGGGTGCATGATCAGGGCGTGTCCGGGAAGCAGTGCCGCCCGCTCGCGGGTGAGCCCGAACAGGCGCGCGTACTCGCGGACGCTCGGGAAGTACTCGAGGCGCTGGCGTTCCTTCTGGACGCGCAGCACGTAGCACACGTCGAGCTTGGGGACCACGCCGTCGATGTCGTAGGACACCCCCACACCCCAGCCGGGCGCGTCGGGCGGGATCAGGGTCGGCGGTCCGACCAGCGTCACCTCGGCGCCCATCTTCACGAGCCCGAGGGACAGCGAACGCGCCACGCGCGAGTGCAACACGTCACCGACGATCGCGACCCGCAACCCCTCGAGATGGCCCAGCCGCTCACGCATCGTGTAGAGATCGAGCAGCCCCTGCGTGGGGTGTTCATGCGTGCCGTCCCCGGCGTTGATGACGTGCGCGTCGACCCACCGTGTGAGCTGCAGCGGCGACCCGCTCGATGCGTGCCTGATCACGATGGCGTCCGCACCCATCGCCTGCAGCGTGAGGGCCGTGTCCTTCATCGACTCGCCCTTCGCGACGCTGGAACCTCCGGCGCTGAAGTTGATGACGTCGGCGGACAGCCGCTTGGCCGCCAGCTCGAACGAGATCCGCGTCCGCGTCGAGTTCTCCAGGAAGAGGTTGACGACCGTGCGGCCGCGGAGCGCCGGGACCTTCTTGATCACACGGGTGCCCACCTCCCGGAAGGAGGCCGCCGTGTCGAGGATCCGCGTCACGTCGCCGGCCGAAAGGTCATGCATCGACAGCAGGTGTTCGTTCACGTCGCCGCCTCCACGATGACTGCGTCTTCGCCGTCCAGTTCCTCGATCAGCACGCGCACGTCGTCCGCGCGGCTCGTCGGCACGTTCTTGCCCACGTAGTCAGCGCGGATGGGCAGCTCGCGGTGCCCGCGGTCCACGAGGGCCGCGAGCTGGATCTTGCGGGGGCGCCCCAGATCCATCAGCGCATCCATCGCGGAACGGATGGTGCGACCTGTGAACAAAACGTCGTCGACGAGGATCACGATCTTGTTCGTGATATCGAACCCGATCGCGGTCTCGTGGACCTCGGGGGCTTCGGCGCGCATCCCGATGTCGTCGCGGTAGAAGGTGATGTCGAGGGTACCGACGGGGACCTCGGTCCCCTCGATCCGTGCGATCTCCGCGGCGAGCCGCCTCGCGAGGTCATCGCCACGATCGGCGATGCCCACCAGGGCGACATCCGCGGCACCCTTGTCCCGTTCACAGATCTCGTGCGCGATGCGGGTCAGCGCACGGCGAACGTCGGCCGCCTCCATGACCTTGGCGCTCACACGCGAACGCCTCCCTGCACGAGCGGGGAGGCGTGTGGCTGCAGCAGCATCTTCGCTCCCTTCCCGGCCTCACGGGACCGGCTTAAAGGGTGGGTTCCCTCGCCGGTCAGGATAGCCGCAGGCCGACCCCCTTCACAACGCCACGTCGGCCGCACCCGTTCCCACGGGCTATCCTTGGGCACACACCTGACGGAAGGTAGGATCCGACCATGGAATGGGGCGTCGTCGCAGTGATCGCTGTGGCCGTGATCTTCTTGGGGGCGAAACTCCCGCAGATCGCGCGCAACGTGGGCAAGGCACAGACGGAGTTCAAGAAGGGTCTGAAGGAGGGCGCCTCCGAGGAAGACGCGGCCGCTTCCGCAGCACCGCCGGCAGCCGCTCCACCCGCGGCACCGCCGGTCACGCAGGACGCTCCACCCGCAGACCAGCCACCGGCGCAGGCCTAGCCAGGCTCGCGGGCGATCCGCCCCAAGATCCCGTTCACGAACCGCTTCGCGTCCTCGGAGGAGAGTTCCGAGGCCGCCTCGACCGCCTCGCTGATGGCCACCGAAGCCGGGATATCGGCTCGATGGCGAAGCTCCTCCACGGCCACGCGCAGGATCGTCCGGTCAAGCGCCGTCATCCTGGCGACGGTCCACCCCTGCGCCGCCTCTTCCAGGAGCAGGTCGATCACGGGCTGGTGCTCGGCCACGCCCTCCACCAGTTCCCGCGCGAACACCGGCACCGAGCGCTCGGCGTCGATCCACCCGTGCAGCACGGTCGCGGGAGCCTCGTCGGTGATGTCGGCCTGATAGAGGATGTCGATCGCGGTGCGGCGGGCCGCGCGGCGGCTCGTCACCTTCAGCCCTTCACGCGTTCGATGTACTCACCTGAGCGCGTGTCCACCTTGATCCGTTCGCCCTCCTCGACGAACAACGGCACCTGCACGAGCGCTCCGGTCGTGAGCGTGGCGGGTTTGAGTGCGCCCGTCCGGGTATCGCCCTTGGCTCCGGGATCGGTCTGGGTGATCTGGAGCACCACGCTCGCCGGCAGGTCGATCGAGATGGCGATGCCTTCGTGCAGCGAAACCTGGGCGTCTGCTCCCTCCGCCAGCCATCGTGTGGCCTCACCCATCACCACGTCGGACACATGGACCTGCTCGTAGGTGTCCAGGTCCATGAAGACGGCGTCGCTCCCATCCGTGTACAGGAACTGCATCTGTTTGCGTTCGACGATGGCCTGGGCGATCTTGATCCCCGCGTTGAAGGTCCGCTCCAACACCGAGCCGGTCTTCAGGTTGCGGAGCTTCGTCCGGACGAAGGCGCCGCCCTTGCCGGGCTTCACATGCTGGAACTCGATCACCTGGAACAGGGCGCCATCCAGGTCCAGGGTCATCCCGTTCTTCAGATCGTTCGTGGAGACGCTCACGACCCCTGCGCTCCTTCGCCCGGGCTCATAGTTCGATCAGCTCGCGTGTCGAGGTGGGCAACGGCCGGCAGCCGTCGAGCGTGACCTCCACCGTGTCCTCGACGCGGACGCCGCCGAGCCCCGGTACGTAGATACCGGGCTCGACGGTGACGATGGTCCCCGCGGGGAGTTCGCCCTCGTGCCCGGCGCCCAGCCACGGCTCCTCGTGGATCTCGAGCCCGACACCGTGCCCGAGACCGTGCACGAACCGGTCGCCGTAGCCGGCGTCCTCGATCACGCTCCGGCTCGCGGCGTCCACCGCCGCACCGCTCACGCCGGCATGGATGGCATCCATGCCGGCTTGCTGGGCCTGCCTGACGAGGTCGTGGATCTTCCTGAGTTCGGTCGGCGCCGCACCGAAGGACACCGTCCGGGTCATGTCGGCGTGATACCCCTCGACGCGCCCACCGAAGTCCAACGTGATCACGTCGCCCTCTTCCAGGAGCCGATGACCGGGATCATGGTGCGGCTCGGCCGCGTTCTCCCCGAAAGCGACGATCGGCTCGAACGCCGAAGCATCCGCACCTTCGCTGCGTAGCAGGCGTTCCAGCTCGAGCGCCAGATGCTGCTCGCTCACCCCGACGCTGCAGAGGTCGAGCACCGCTTCGAAGGCCGCGTCGGTCGCGCGCTGCGCCGATCGCAGCAACTCCCATTCTTCCTCGTCCTTCACACAGCGCTGCTGTTCGACCGCGTCATGCACGGCCACCAGCTCCACACCTTCGAGGGCGGCCTGCAGCCGCAAGTGCGCCGCCACGGTGAGGTCGTTCGCTTCGAAACCCAAGCGCTCGATAC
Organism: Actinomycetota bacterium; assembly: GCA_040880745.1. Classification (GTDB taxonomy): domain Bacteria; phylum Actinomycetota; class UBA4738; order UBA4738; family HRBIN12; genus AC-51. Next base: position 3,016 of record JBBDHX010000012.1, on the reverse strand, counting down.
CGTGATCGGCGACGAACGCCGCGACCTCGCCGCGGTAGTGGCGTTGGTAGATCCTCCGGTCCATGTCGGGGACCTCGTGGCGCACCCGTTCGTCGTAGCGGCCGTCGGTGAGGAACGCGCCCGCGTCCGGCGTGAGGAGTAGCTGCCCGTTCGTTCCGGTGGATCCGCTCAAGTAGCGGACATCCACGAGGCGCGTGATGAGCATCGCGTCCGCGCCGAGCTCATCGAGGCGCGCGCCGAGGGCGCGCCGTCTCACCTGATGATCCACTGCATCGCCTCCAGCGCCAGATGATAACTACCGTCCCCGAAGCCCACGATCGACCCCACGCAGACGTCGCCCAGCACCGAGGTGCGCCGGAACCCCTCGCGCGCGTCGATGTTGCTCATATGAACCTCGATGACGGGTACCCCACACGCTTCCACGGCGTCGCGGAGCGCATACGAGTAATGCGTGAGCGCGCCCGCGTTGAGGACGACGGCGTCCACGCCCCCGTCACCCGCCGCCAGCAAGGCTTCGATGAGCGTCCCTTCGTGGTCGGACTGCTGCCACGTCACGGCGTGCCCGAGGCCCTCGCCCCGTTCCTGTACCTCGCCCATGATGTCGGCGAGCGAGCGCGAGCCGTAGACCGACGGGTCGCGTCGCCCGAGCGCGCCGAGGTTCGGTCCGAACAGGTACGCAACGTTCATGCTGCCGCTCCCATCTCGACCAGGACCGCCCGCACCTCGTCCTCGCCGATGCCGTCCACCACCACAGGGCGCCCGACCTCGGCCAGCAGCACGAACCGCACCCCCCCGTGGAACTTCTTGTCCATCCTGAGGGCGTCGAGGATGGCACGCGCGGGCGGCAGCGTCCCGTCGGCCTGCAGTCCGAGAGAGTGCAGCAGGCGGACCGTTCGCCCGGCGAGGCCCTCGGTCGTCATCCCTCGCCGCTCGGCCAGACGCGCGGCGAACACCATCCCCACCGCGATCGCCTCGCCGTGGGTCGTTCCCGCGAAGGCATCGAGCCGCTCGAGCGCATGGCCCAGCGTGTGGCCGTAGTTGAGGAACATCCTCGAACCCCGGTCGTGCTCGTCTTCGGCCACGGACATGGCCTTGATGGACGCGCACCGTGCCACCAGGGGCTCGAGTGCCGCCGGCTCGCGCGACACGATGGGACCCGGATCGGCCTCGAGCTGGTCGAGCAACCCGGGGTCCAGCGCCAGTGCGTACTTCGCGACCTCGGCCAGCCCCGTGCGGTAACTCCGCTCGGGGACCGTCTCGAGTGTCTGGACGTCGCACAGCACCACGATCGGCTGGTAGAAGGTGCCGACGAGGTTCTTGCCCTCGGGCAGGTTCACGGCCGACTTGCCACCGATGGCCGCGTCCACCTGAGCGGTGAGCGTGGTCGGCACCTGGATCAGGCGGATGCCGCGCATGTACGTGGAGGCCACGAAGCCCGCGAGGTCACCCGTCGATCCTCCCCCCAGAGCCACGACGACGTCCTCCCGGTGGGCCTCCTGCGCCGCGAGCTGGTGCAGCAGAGCCGTGTAGACCTGCAACGTCTTCGCGTCCTCGCCGGAGGGCACCGGCAGCAGCAGCGGGTGCAGGCCGCGTGAGCGCAGCGACACCTCCAACGGCGCGAACCACCGCTGCACGACGGCCGCGTCAGCTACGACGAACGCACGCTCGGCGACGCCGAGATCCGGCACGTACTCGGCCGCCCGTTCCAGCAGACCGCTCGCCGTCACGACGTCGTAGGCCCGTCCCGGAACCGGGACGGTTACGCGCTCCAACGCAGCTCCTCGACGATCGCATCGGCGACCTCGCCGGCGGCCACGGTGGCATCCACCACATGCGCCGCGAACTCACGGTAGAGAGGCTCGCGCGCCTCGTGGAGCCTCTCGAGGTCGCCCTCCACGCGGATGAGGGGGCGGTCGGCCGCCGGGCGGACCCGCTCCCGCAGGCGTTCGAGCGGAACGTCGAGGAACACGACGATGCCCGAGTTTCGAAGGACGATCCGGTTCGCAGGCTCGAGGACGACCCCGCCACCGCACGCGACCACGGACGGATCGTGGCTCGAGGCCTTCACGAGAGCGTCGGCCTCCATCGCGCGGAACGCCGGTTCGCCCTGCTCCTCGAAGATCGCGGACACGGGCTTGCCAGCGGCCCGTTCGACCTCGGTGTCGAGATCCACGAACGGGACGCCGAAGCGCCCGGCGAGCTCCATCCCGACGGTGGACTTCCCCGAGCCCGGCATCCCCACCAGATACACGATCACGGCAGCGCCTCCAGGTAGTGCTCCATGCTCCGCTCGATCTCCGTGAGGGAGTCTCCCCCGAACTTCTCGAGGAGCGCGTCGGCCAGCACGTGGGCCACGACGGCTTCCCCGACCACGCCGCCGGCAGGGACCGCGCATGCATCCGTCCTCTGCTTGATCGCGACGGCGGCCTCGCCCGTGCGGAGATCGACCGTGGCGAGCGGGCGCGGCACCGTGGAGAACGGTTTCATCGCCGCCCGCACGCGGATGGCCTGGCCGGTCGACATGCCCCCCTCGATGCCCCCGGCCCGCGAAGTGCGCCGGGACAGCCTGCCATCCCGGCCGGTCACGATCTCGTCGTGGGCCTTCGAGCCGGGACGCTGCGCGGACGCGAAACCGTCGCCGATCTCGACGCCCTTGACCGATTGGATCGACATCAGCGCCGCCGCCAGGCGCCCGTCCAGCTTCCGATCCCAGTGCACGTATGAGCCCAGACCCGGGGGCACCCCCCACGCGATGACCTCGAAGATCCCGCCGACCGAGTCGCGTGCCGTGCGCAGCCGATCGATCTCGGCGACCATCCGCACCGAGGCGTCGGCGTCGGCGCACCGGACCGGCGATCGGTCGATCGCCTCTTGGTCGGCCGGGACCGGGGTTCGCGCCGGGGCCTTCACCGTGCCGATGCGGACCTCGTGCGACACGATCTGGATCCCGAGCGCCCTCAGCAGGGCCTTGCACAGCGCTCCGCCGGCGACGCGCGCTGCGGTCTCGCGCGCGCTG
>JBBDHX010000011.1:157025-163883 GCA_040880745.1 Actinomycetota bacterium | reverse complement strand
ACCCGCGACCTCAGCGTCCCGAACGCTGCGCGCTACCAAGCTGCGCCACGTCCCGGGGAGAAGCCAGTGTAGCGGGGGTGTCCTGCGGCGGTCGAGGAACGAGGTCCAAGATGGTGGCGGTCGGCCTGCACCAGAACCGGAACGGGGCGAACTTGCTGGTCCCCAGACCCCGCGACGTGTGCAGGATCGCGGGACCCATGCGGATGAGCCCGTCCACCAGGCGCCGCGGCATCGAGCAGTTCGTGACCAGCGCGCCCAGGAACGGCAGGCAGACCTGGCCGCCGTGCGTGTGGCCGGCCAGGACGAGGTCATAGCCGGCCGCTGCGGCCTCCGGCGCCGAGTCGGGCGAGTGCATGACGGCGATGCCGAAGCGCTCGGGTGCCGCCCTCGGGACGATGCGCAGGTCCGCCCGGGTGATGTGCGCGTCATCCAAGCCCAGGAGTTCGACGTCGAGGTCCCCGACCCGGACGTCGCGGCGGACGTTGGTCAGGTCTTCCCAACCACCGGCGGTGAGACCGCCGACCAGATCCGAGGACCGGCCGCGGATGCCCACGCGCGCGCGCCGCCGGATCTTGAAGTACTCCAGGTAATTAAGTGGCGCGGGCTCGTAGTAGTCGTTGGACCCCAACACGAACCATGACGCCAGGCGTCCCTGCACCGGGCCAACCGCTTCGACCGCCGCTTCGACCGCGCGTGACTCCGCCAGGAAGTCACCGGTGATCACCGTGAGATCGGCCGCCGGGAGGGAGGCGAGGAACCGCGCCTTCTTCGCGTCCGAGCGGACGAAGTGCAGGTCCGATAGGTGCAGGACCGTGAGTGCAACGGTGCTCGCCGGTAGGATGGCCAGGCGGTAGCGCTGCAGGCGGTACCAGGAGCGCTCGATCACCACGCCCCACGCGACGCACGCCACCCCGAGCGCGATCAACGTGACCAGCAGGGGCAACACGGGGAGGGAGTCTACGCATGACCGCTGCGCTGAAGGATCGGCTCCGCGAGGAGATCACGACCGCGCTCAAGGCGGGCGACAAGCTGCGTGTCGCGACGCTCAGGATGCTGTCCGCGGCCATCACGAACCGCGAGAAGGAACTGCTGCATGACCTCTCCGACGACGAGCTGCGCGAGATGGCGACCCGAGAGATGAAGAGGCGCACGGAGGCGATGGAGGCGTACGCGCAAGCGAACAGGCCGGAGCTGGCGGACAAGGAACGTGCGGAGCGGGAGATCCTCGCGCCCTACGCGCCCTCGCAGCTGTCGGCCGAGGAGGTGGACGCCATCATCGAGCAGACGTTCGCGGCCACGGGGGCCTCGGGTGCGAAGGACCTCGGCACGGTGATGGGGCTCATCATGGGACAGGTCAAGGGCCGCGCCGACGGCGCTGCGGTGCAGCGCACGGTCAAGGAACGCCTTGGCGGCTAACGCCGCAACGGGCTGGGTTCGGGCGGCCCGTTCCCACCGCCACCACCGTTCCCATTCCCACCACCGTTGCCGGTCCCTTCAGGCGGGGCGACGCCGACGTTCAAGGTGACGCTCGAGCCCTCATCGATCACGGTCTTGGGAGGCGGCCCCTGGGACAGGACCTGACCGACCTCGTCGGGGTCCTCCACCTCGACCTCGACGATCTCGACGAACAGGTTGAGGGACTCGAGGAGGGCGATCGCCTCCTCGGCGGTCAGGTCGAAGACCTTCGGCATCCTGAGGACGGGGGCGATGCCGGTGCTGATCCCGATCGTCACGGTGGCCCGGGGCAGCGTGACGGAGCCCCCGCTGGGTGTCTGCGCCGCGACCGTCCCGGCCGGGAGGTAGGAGTCCACGACCTCGGTCGCGACCTTGAGGCGCACCTCCTTCAGCGCCGCGATCGCCGCTTCCTCCGGCAGACCGATCACCCTCGGAACGGACACCAGGTGCGGCTCGGGGAAGTCGCGGCCGGGCAGCCCCTGCATCGCCTGCACCATGTAGGCCTTCCACACGGGTGCGGCCACGGTGCTGCCGAAGATGTCGCCACCGAAGTACTCGCCGAGGCTGTACGGGTTGCCCTGCGATCCGACCCACACCGCCGTCGAGAGCTGCCGCGTGAACCCGACGAACCAGACGTTGGTGTTGGAGTCCGCCGTCCCCGTCTTGCCCGCGACCGGCCAGTCTCCCCAGCTGTAGTCGAAGTAGCCGCCGACGGTGCCGTGATCGACCACGCCGACGAGGAGTTCGGTGATGAGGTCCGCGACCACCTTCGGCAGGACCTGCTCGCAGTCGGGACGGTGCACGTACAGCGGTTGCTCCTGGCGGCGGATCTCCGTGACCGCGAACGGTTTGCAGTGCACGCCTCGGTTCGCGATCGTCTGATAGCCGGACGCCTGATCGAGCGGGCTGATGCCGATCGACCCGGTGGCGAGGGAGCACACGGGCTGCAACGGGCTCTGCACCCCCATCGCCTGGGCGGTGGCGACCGTCTCGGGCAACCCCGCGTCCAAGATCAAGCGGGCGAAGACGAGGTTCACGGAGTTCGCCGTCGCCGTGTACAGATCCATGCTGCCCGCGCTGCGTCCCTCGGCGTTCGTGGGGGTCCAGGCCGCGCCGGTGACGGCGTCGCGGCAGCGAGGGTCGTCGATCGCCGTCTGTGAACCCGAATAGATCGCGGTCGGCGGGATCCCCTTCAGGAAGGCCGTGGCCAGGATGTAGGGCTTGAACGACGAGCCCGGCTGGTGTGCCGTAGTGACCGTGTCGATCTCGTCGGTGAAGTAGTTCTTGCCCGACAGCATGGTGACGATGGCGCCCGTCGGGACGTCGACGGTCACGATCCCGAGGTCTGCGGGGGGGTCGTGGTCAGGGTAGGCGGGCGTGCGAGCCCAGGGGAGGTCGGCCGCGGCTTGGGCCTTCTGCTGCAGGTCCGCGTCGAACGTCGTGATGATGTCGAGCCCGCCCTCTTTGAGCGAGCGCTCGCGCTCCTCCGGCGTCGCCCCGAGGACGCTGTACCAACCATAGGGGTCTTCGAGGATCTGCTCCTTGACGAAGTCCACGATGAACGGGGGCTTCGGGAGCCTGAGCTCGCCGACGTCGGGGGCGAGCGCCAGGTCGCTCTCCTTGATCCGCTGTCCTCGCTCTTCGCTCAGCCACTCCGGACCGAGCGCGATCATCCGGTTGAGGACGTCGTTGCGACGCAGCAGGGCCTTCTTCGGACGCTTCAGCGGGTCGTAGTAGGCGGGCGCGCGGATGATGCCCGCCAGCAGCGCGCCTTCGCGGACCGTGAGCTCGGAGGCGGGCTTGTGGAAGTAGAACTGGGAGGCCGTCCCGATCCCGTAGACGTTGTTGCCCAGGTAGACCTGGTTCAGGTACATGCTCAGGATCCGGTTCTTGGGGTAGCGCTCTTCCACGCGGAGCGCGAGCGCGAGCTCCTGGAACTTCCGCTCGAGGCTCTGGTCCGCCGCATCGATCCCGAGCGTGTTCTTGACGAGCTGGGTGGTGATGGTGGAGCCGCCCTGCACGATGTCGCCCTGGCGGATGTTCTCGACCGCGGCACGGAACATCGACCGGATGTCGAGCGCGCCGTGTTCGTAGAAGTCGGAATCCTCGATCGCGAGGACGGCCTTGCGCACCGCGGGGCTGATGTCTTTGAGATCGACGATCTCGCGGTTGTCCAGGTAGACCCGAGCCAAGATCGTGGTGCCGTCGTTCGCGTAGATCGTGGAACGCTGCGGGAACCGGGGGATCCTCGTGAAGTCCGATCCCGCTTCTTCGAGGCGCCGGTCGAGTTCACGCACTCCGAGTCCGGCCGCCAGGAACGGAGGAGCGAGCACGATGGCCGCGGCCGCCGACGTGGCGGCGACGGTGGCGGCAAGGAGCAAGAGGGCCACCGGCTTGAAGGCCCAGCGGTCGGTGACGGGACGGCGGCCCGCCCGGCGGGGATGATCCGTGCGGCGCTGCATGGTCGTGCAGGCAGGATACCCCGGCTCGCTGGGTAGCATGACGACCCATGCGTCGGCTCGCCAGCGTGTTCGCCCTGCTCATCGCCCTTTCCGTTCCGGCATGGGCCTTCGCCCAGGATGCCGCCTCAGGGCCTCCGATCGACATCGTGAAGGTCGAGGGTGCGATCGACGCCCCGCTGCTGGGCTACCTGGATGAGCGCATCGACGCCGCGGTGGCCGACGGCGCCGTCCTCGTGGTGCAGCTGGATTCGCCCGGGACCCTGGATCAGGATGCCGTGGCGCTGGCCGACCGCATCGCCGGCCTCCCGATCCCCGTCATCGTGTGGGTCGGCACCGTCCCGGCTCGCGCCGGCGGCGGCGCCCTGCTCATCATGGAGGCCTCGTCGCTCGCGGCGGTGGCTCCGGGCTCACAGACCGGGCCGCTCTTGCCACTGGACGTCCTGCACCCCGACGCGGACGTGGCAGGGCTCGACGCCGCGATCGACGGTTGGCTGGCCGCGCGGGGCCGCGACGCGGATCGGACGCAGGAGGACCGCGCCATGACGGCGCAGGAGGCCCTGGACAACGGTTTCGCCGAGGAGTTCGCGCCCTCGGTGTTGGATCTGCTCATCAAGATCGACGGCCGCGAGGTCCCCACGTCCGAGGGGATGGTCACGCTCGACACGAAGATCGCCACCACGCAGGCGGACCTGGACGCGGGCGAGTCGGCGTCGATCCGGTTCCACGAACCCGGGCCCATCACGCGCGTGCAGCACGCGATGGCATCGCCGTCGATGGTCTACTTCGTCCTGCTGTTCGCCGTGGCGTGTCTGGCCTTCGAGTTGACCCAGCCGGGGTTCGGCTTCGCGGGGTTCTCGGGGCTGTTCCTGCTGGGGCTCGCGCTCTACGGGATCTGGATCGTGCCGCCCTCGTGGGTCGGGCTGGCCATGCTGCTCGCAGGTGTCGGGCTGTTGATCGCGGACGTGGTGGCCCGCCGGTTGGCGGTGCTGACCGCCGCCGGGATGGTGTCGATGGTGGCGGGGTCGCTCCTGGTCTACCGGGGGGTCGCCGAACCGATGCGGATCTCCCCCTGGTTGATCGGCGGTATCGCGCTGGGCTCGCTCCTGTACTACGGCTTCGGGCTCACGGTGGCGATCCAGTCGCGCGATCGCATCTTCTCCACCCAGCAGGGGCTGATCGGGCTCCTCGGGGAGGCGCGGGGGCGCCTGGCGCCCGACGGTCCGGTGCACGTCAAGGGCGCGATGTGGCGCGGCCGGTCGATCGGGGACCCGATCGCGTCGGGGACCCCCGTGCGGGTCCGCGGTGTCGATGGCCTGATGCTGCGGGTGGAGGCGGAGCCCGGGGCCCCTCCGGACGGGCAGACACCGCCCGCCGAACCCGTGTGACGATCTCGTTGCGGATCTGCCCCGCGGCGAAGCCGCGGGGCCTCCGCTCGCGGATACCCGGTATATGGACGTGCAGCCCGGGCCGTGGGGGGACGTGGCCGGGTGCGGCGGCCAGGACGCGACCCCGTTCTTCGCGCCGTCGTACTTCGAGCGGCGGGCGGAGAAGCTCGCGCGCGAGGCCGTCGCCAAGGCGGTGTGCCTGCGGTGTCCCGTGCGGCCCGCGTGCCTGGAGCACGCCCTTTCGACGGGCGATCCACACGGCGTCTGGGGCGGGTTGAACGAGGCCGAACGCCGGGCCGTCCTGCGCGGGCGGCGCACCGTGGCCGCGTGGTAGTCACCGGGTGCCGCGTGCCGCCCCGCGTGGGAGCATGCGCGCGTGCGCGATGAGCAGATCCTGGCCCGGCTCGACGAACTCGGCCTCGCGCTACCCCCTCCGCCCGCGGCGATCGCCGCCTACGTCCCGTGCGTGGTGCGCGAGGGGATGGCGTGGGTCGCGGGCCAGGTCCCGATGGCGGACGGGAAGCCCGCACCGATCGGCCGGCTCGGCGACGGCGTGACGGTTGCCGACGGTGCAGATGGGGCCCGCCGAGCCGCGCTCCAGGCGCTCGCGGTCCTGCGTGATGCCCTCGGCTCCTTCGACCGCCTCGATCGCATCGTGCAGGTGAGCGTATTCGTCGCGGCCACCGCGGACTTCGTGGAGCACCCCACGGTCGCCAACGGAGCGAGCGAACTGTTGGTGGATGTCCTGGGCGAGGCCGGCCGTCATGCCCGGGTGGCGGTCGGCGCCACATCGCTGCCGCTCGGAGCCGCGGTCGAGGTCGCCGTGACCGCCGCCCTGACGCCCTAGCGAGGGAACCGCAGGTCGCCCTCGCGCCGCGTGAGACCGTGCGCGTCCATCCATTCGACGAGCGGGACCGCGAACTTCCGGCTGGTGCCGAGCGCCTCGCGGAGCGCGCTGACCGAGACCCCCTCGCCGGCGTGATCCACGACGACGGCCAGGGCACGGTCGACGAAGCCCGGATGGATCACGAGCGCAGGTGCGATCTTCACCACATCGCCGGCCCGCGCGGCCGCCTCGATCAGGTCGGCGGGAAACCCTGCCGCGATGAGGTCCGCGACCCCGGGCGGCGACGCCTCGCGGTCACCCCCGATCGCGTCGCGCAGGCGCTGCACGTCCTCGGAGCGTTCGCCGAGGTCGACGCGGTGGGTGATGAGGCGGACGACGCTCGCGATGCGCACCACGTCCTCGGCCGCCTCGATCAGCCCGTCGATGAGATCCGGCGCCGGCGGTGCGTGCAGCGGCCGGAGTGCCGCCGCCACCGCGGCTCGCGTGCCGGCGAGCGGCATGCCTTCTTCCAGCGCGTGCTCGCGGTGGAACGTGGCGAGGGCCTCGGTCAGCGCGCCGGTCGCCGCCGTCCGGACCGGCTCGGCGACCGCCCACCCGCCGAGCAGCGTCCCCGCGGGGGCCGGTGCCCCCGTCGCGAGCAGGACCTCGTCGGCGGGCAAGGCCCCACGCTCGTCCACGAGGAGCGCGGCTATGGCCTCGGGGGGGGGGG
>JBBDHX010000011.1:137259-157015 GCA_040880745.1 Actinomycetota bacterium | reverse complement strand
CGATCACCGCGCCCCCGCCCACCGTGGAACCACGTCCTTCCTCGCGCAGCACGAACCGGTCACCCGGCTCCAGGATCATCGGCCGCGCCGTCCGGATCCTCGCGAGCCGGCCTTCGCCCTCACTCGGTCCGAGGCGGAGCGAGGCGCTCGACTCCGCGGCTCCGGCGTGCACGGTGAAGGCGCCTCGCGCCGGGATCGCGTCCAGACCTCGGACGGGCCGGATCCACACGTCGAACGACGTGGTGGCACGCCACGTCCCCGGATGTGCGATGACGTCGCCTCGTTCGAGCGTCCTGCGCTCGATGCCCACGAGGTTGGCGGCCACCCTGGCGACCGGGGAGGCGGTCTGTTCGTCGTGCTTGTGGGTCTGCAGCGAACGGATCCGCGCGATGTCACCGGAGGGCTCCACCGAAACGTCCTCGCCGACCGCGAGGCGATCGCCCATCAACGTGCCGGTGACCACGGTGCCCGCCCCGGTGATGGTGAACACCCGGTCGACGAACAGCCGCGCACGCCCGGGCTCCGGCGCGGGTGCTGCCGCCAGCATGGTGTCGAGCGCGGCGACGATCTCATCGACACCTTCGCCGGTGCGCGCGCTCACGGCCACCACCGGAGCGCCTTCGAGCGCGGTGCCGCCGACGCGATCGCGGATCTCCTCGCGCGCGATCTCGAGCGTCTCGTCATCCACCAGGTCACGTTTCGTGAGGGCGATGACGGCCCCCTGGACCCCGAGCACGTCGAGGATCTGCAGGTGCTCCTCGGACTGGGGCTTCCATCCCGCGTCCGCGGCCACCACGAACAGCACGAGCCGCACCGGCCCCACACCGGCCAGCATGTTGCGGATGAACCGTTCGTGACCGGGCACATCGACGAAGCCGGTCTCCCGCCCGCTCGGCAACGTGGTCCACGCGTAGCCGAGGTCGATGGTGAGACCGCGACGCTTCTCCTCGGCCCATCGATCGGGGTCGATGCCGGTGAGCCGGACGATCAGCGAGGACTTCCCGTGGTCGACGTGCCCGGCCGTGGCGATGACGCGGAGCTCGCCCGCCATCGCCTCAGTCCTCATCGGTGAAGTCGTCGCCCTCCAGCGCGTATAGGACGGCGCGAGCCAGGTGTGGCACCTGCGCGTCGGTGACGGAGCGCACGTCGAGCAGTACGTGGTCATCGGCCGTCCGCGCGAAGACCGCGGGCCTGCTGCTCCGCAGACGTCCGGCGAACGCAGGGGGGTCCGGGACGCGGACGCGGACGCCCCATGACGGCAGCTCCAAGCCCGGCAGCGAGCCGCCCCCGACGACGGAGGTGGTACGGACGACGTGCGCTCCCTCCAGGTCGCCACCGATCGCCTCGGAGAGCCGGTGGGCCCGTTTGGCAAGGACGTCGATAGGAGCGTGGATCATCGCGTGGACCGGGATCTCTGCGTGGCGGCCGGTCGCGTACAGCACCAGGGTGGCCTCCAGCGCCGCGAGCTGCAGCTTGTCCACGCGGACGGCTCGCGCGATGGGGTGCTTCTTCACACGGGCGAGGAGATCGCGGCCTCCGACGATGCATCCGGCCTGCGGTCCGCCCAGCAACTTGTCTCCGCTGAACGTGACCAGGTCGGCACCGGCATCGAGCGCGCCCTGGACCGTGGGCTCATCCCCCGGGAACCCGCGCTCGCGGACGAGCAGACCCGACCCGACGTCGTAGAGGAACGGGATGCCGTGCTCCTGGGCCAAGGCCGCGAGCTCGCCGGCGGGCGCCTCCTCGGTGAAGCCCACCACGCGGTAGTTCGAGGTATGAACCTTGAGGATCGCGGCGGCCGGGTCCTTCAGCGCGGCGCGGTAGTCGGCGGTGCGGGTGCGGTTCGTGGCGCCGACTTCGACGAGGCGCGCGCCGCTGGCCGCCATGATGTCGGGGATCCGGAACTCGCCGCCGATCTCGATCAACTCGCCGCGGCTGACCACCACCCGCTTGCCTTTGGCGAGTACGGCGAGCGAAGCCAGGAGCGCTGCGGCGCAGTTGTTCACCACGAGCGCGTCCTCGGCACCCGTGAGCGCGGTGAGCAAGGCCTCGGCGCGCACCGTCCGCTTGCCGCGCCGGCCATTCTCCCGGTCGACCTCGAGGTCGGCGTAGGAGCCCGCGGCCCGGGCGACCGCCTTTGCTGCGGGTGCGGCCAGCGGAGCCCGGCCGAGGTTGGTGTGCAGCACCACGCCCGTGGCGTTGATCACGGAGGTGAGCCCGCCGGCCACCCGGCCTGCGCGTGCCACCGCGCGCGCCAGGATGACCTCCCGATCGGGTTGGCCGCCGCCGCGCTGCGCCTGTTCCCGCGCCTCGGCGAGCACGCCCACCAGGCTCTGCTTGAGGACGCTTCGTCCGAGGGTTCGCGACGCTCGTTTGCCGGGTTCTGATCGCAGCAGGGCGTCCACGCTCGGGACCTCGCGTCGCTCGTCGCCGGCCATGTCCGGCAGCCTACTTCGGCCGGGCGGCCGCTTGCCGGGTCGGCTACGATGCGGCTCACCATGGCGGATACCGGTGTGCGCCCCGCGTTCCAGAGCCACGAACTGACGAACCTCGTGCGCGGCGGGGGCGTGGACATCATCCCTGCCGGGGAATTCCAGACCGAGGAGATGATCCTCAACATCGGCCCGCAGCACCCCTCGACGCACGGTGTGCTCCGGATCGTGGTCGAACTCGACGGCGAGATCATCAGGCGTGCCGAACCGGTGATCGGCTACATGCACCGCGGCGCCGAGAAACTGGCCGAGTTCCGCGACGCGCGCCAGACCCTGGTGTTGATGAACCGCCACGATTGGCTCTCCGCCTTCAACAACGAGCTGGGGTGGACGATCGCGGTGGAGCGTTTGGCCGGGATCGAGGTGCCCGATCGGGCCCAGTGGATCCGCACGATGTTCGCGGAGTGGAACCGGATCATGAACCACCTCGTGTTCATGGGTTCCTACCCGCTCGAGCTCGGCGCGATGACCCCGATCTTCTACACGTTCCGCGAGCGCGAGGCGGTCCAGGACCTGATCGAGTCGGCCACAGGCGCGCGGATGCACCACTCGTACTGCCGCGTGGGCGGGCTGAAGGACGACCTGCCCCGCGGGTTCCTCGCACGCGCCGCCGAGGTGGTGCAGGCTGTCCGGGGCGTGTGCACGCAGTTCGAGTCACTGATCATGGGCAACGAGATCATCTTCGCCCGGTGCCGCGATGTGGGCGTCATCTCGCGCGAGACCGCGATCGCCTACGGGTGTTCGGGGACCACCGCGCACGCGAGCGGCGTGGCCATGGACCCGCGCAAGGACGAGCCCTACGAGAAGTACGGCGAGGTGGAGTTCGAGGTGCCGCTCGGCACCCGCGGTGATTCCTACGACCGGCTGTGGTGCCTGGTTGAACGCGTGAAGCAGTCGTGCGACATCATCGAGCAGTGCATGGATCGTCTCCCGCCGGGTCCGTACCGGGCGGCGGGCCTGGCGAAGACGCCGAAGATCCCCGAGGGCGAGATCTACGTGCGCACCGAGAACCCGCTCGGGGTGATGGGCTACTACCTGGTGGGCAACGGGAAGAAAGAGGCCTATCGGCTCAAGATGCGGACGGCGTCGTTCTCCAACGTGAGCGTCATCCCCGCGGTCCTGCCGGGTGTGCTGGTGCCCGACCTCATCGCGATCTTGGGCTCGATCTTCTTCGTCGTCGGCGACGTCGACAAGTAGCCCGGGGGAACGCCACCTCCGGGTCGGCCGCATGGACATCCCCGAGAACGACGTCATCGGCGAACTGCTTCGGCTCGCTGCCGCCGAGGAGAGCGGACACCGGCGTCTCGCGTTGGAACGGGCCGCCCACGAGGCGCCGATGTGGCCCGAGGAGGCCGCCGCGCTCGCCGCAGCCGGCCGCCCGCTCACCGAACTGCGCAGCGTCGGGCCGTGGGTCGCCGAGAAGATCGCGTCCTGGCTCGAGGATCCGCCGCCGGCCCCCGAGCCCGACGAGAACCGCCGCGGCTACCTGACCTGGGCGAAGGTTCGACGCGTCCTGGCGGACGATCCGTGGTGGGAGGCAACGCCGCACGCGGACCTGCAGGTGCACAGCACCGCGAGCGACGGGGCGCTTGCGGTGGACGAGATGGCGGAGGCCGCGCGCACCCTGGGCCGGACCGCCATCGCGAGCACCGACCATTCGAAGAGCCTGAAGGTCGCCCGAGGCATGGACGAGGAACGCCTGGGTGAGCACGTCGCCCGGATCGACGCCGTCAACGCCACGTACGCGGAGCACGGTGTCGATTTCCGAGTGCTGCGCTCGATCGAGATGGACCTGTTCGACCAGGGTGACGCCGACATGGAGCCCGACGCGCTCGCCGGGCTCGACCTGGTGCTCGGTGCGTTCCACTCGAAGCTCCGGGTGCGCGAGGACGTGACCGAGCGGTACCTCGCCGCGCTCCGCAACCCGACCATCGACGTCCTGGCGCACCCGACGACGCGGATGTACGGACGCCGCGCCGGGCTCACCGCGGACTGGCCGCGTGTCTTCGACGAGGCGGCACGTCTGGGCGTGGCGATCGAGTTGGACGCCACGCCGCGTCGGCAGGATCTGAACGTGGAACGTGCGCGCGTCGCCGTCGCGGCCGGTGTTCGCTGGTTCTCGATGGGCAGCGACGCGCACGCGGCGGAGGAGCTGGGAGCGCTGCCGATCGCGATGGCGACGGCCTCGCTCGCGGGCGTCCCACGCGACCGGATCCTCAACTACCGAAGTCCCGACGAGATCATGGTCTGGGCCGCGGAGCGTCGAGGCTGAGGAGGGAGAAGGATCCGGCGGGGCCGGGCCGGTATCCTCATCCGCATGGCGCTGCCCACCCAACACGACGACTTCCCCGCCTGGTACCAGGAGGTCGTGAAGCGGGCCGACCTGGCCGAGAACTCCCTTGCGCGCGGCACGATGGTGATCAAGCCCTACGGGTACGCCATCTGGGAGGCGATCCACGACGCCCTCGACTCGCGCTTCAAGCAGACGGGACACGAGAACCTCTACTTCCCGATGTTCATCCCGCAGCGGTTGCTGGAGCGCGAGAAAGAGCACGTGGAGGGGTTCGCGCCCGAGGTCGCGGTGGTCACGCACGCAGGCGGTGAGGAACTCGCCGAGCCGCTGATCGTGCGCCCCACCTCCGAGACCATCATCTGGGACGCCTACTCGCGCTGGATCCAGTCCTACCGCGACCTGCCGCTGCTCTACAACCAGTGGGCCAACGTCGTGCGATGGGAGATGCGTCCACGCCTGTTCCTGCGGACCACCGAGTTCTTATGGCAGGAAGGCCACACCGCGCACGAGACGCAGGAGGAGGCGTGGGAAGAAACCGTCCGCATGCTCGACGTGTACCGGCAGGTCGCCGAAGACGTGATGGCCATCCCCGTGTTCACGGGGCGCAAGACCGCGAGCGAGCGGTTCCCCGGCGCCGTCGAGACCCTCACGATCGAAGAGCTGATGCGCGACGGCAAGGCGCTGCAGGCCGGGACGTCGCACTACCTCGGGGAGAACTTCGCACGCGCATACGGTGTCACCTACCTGGGACGCGACGGTGAGGAGCATTTCGCGCAGGCGACGTCGTGGGGCGCCTCGACCCGGCTCGTCGGCGGGCTGATCATGGCCCATGGCGACGATAAGGGGCTCCGGTTGCCGCCGCGGATCGCGCCGGTGCAGGTCGTCATCGTGCCGATCTACCGTAACGACGACGAGGCGGCGCGCGTGCTGGAGGTCGCGGACCGGATCGCCGCGGAGTGGCGCGAGCGCGGCCTGCGGGTGAAGGTGGATACGCGCGATGACCTGCGCCCCGGGTTCAAGTTCGCCGACCACGAGTTGCGCGGCGTGCCGGTTCGCGTCGAGGTCGGCCCTCGCGACGTGGATGCATCCCAGGTGACCGTGGTCCGGCGTGACACGGGGGAGAAGTCTCCGGTCGCGCTCGACGCCGCCGCCGACGTGCTGGTGGGGCTGATGGACACGATCCAGCGAGCGTTGTTCGAGGACGCGCTCGCGTTCCGCGAGGCGAACACGCGCACCGTCGGTTCCTACGACGAGCTGCGTGAGTCGGTCGCTGCCGGCGGGTTCTCCGTCGGGGGATGGTGCGGCTCAGAGGACTGCGAAGCGAAGGTCAAGACGGAGACGAAGGCGACCATCCGGTTCCTCCCGGTCGAGCGGGAGGACCCGGGCGCTGCGTGCGCCGTCTGCGGTGAAGCAGGGCTCGAACGCGCGACCTGGGCGATCGCCTACTGAGGCCCACATCCGGCGCACCCGAACCGCTTAGCATCGCCATCGTGGTTGCCCCCGGTCGTGCCGGCGTCGTGCGGACCGCGGCTCTCGTCGTGGTCGCCGCGCTCTTCCTCGCGCCGTTGATCCTGCTGCTCGTCGGCTCGTTCCGCCCGGTCGGCTTGCCGCCTCCCAGGGTCGGGGAACTCCTCGGCGGACCGTGGTCGCTCGATAGCTATCGCCGTCTGTTCGAGCTGGTTCCGCTCGCGGCCCCCGCGCTGAATTCGCTGCTGGTGGCAGCGATCACGGTCCCGATCGGGCTGCTCGTCGCCTCGTGGGCGGGGTTCGCCGCAGCCAGGCTGCCGTCGCGTCAGGGAGCGTTCCTCGCCGCGTCAGCGGTGATCGTCTTGCTCATCCCCGTGACGTCGTTGTTCGTGGGGCGCCTCACGATCTTCCGTACCGCCGGTCTGACCGACACGTTGATCCCGTTGATTGCGACCTCGTTGATCGGCGTATCACCTGCGTTCGTCCTCGTGTTCGCATGGAGCTACCGTCGGCTGCCATCGGAGCTGTTCGACATCGCATCCGAGTTCGGGCTGTCGCCACTGGGGATGTGGTGGCGCGTGGCGTTGCCGCTCACACGTGGGGTGACCGCCGCGATCGCCGCGATCGCGTTCGTGCTGACGTGGAACGACTACCTCGGTCCGTTGATCTACGTGAGCGATCAACGCAGGGCCACGTTGCCGCTGGCAGTGGGGACGCTCGCGGCATCGGACGGTCCACGGCAGCCGATCATGCTGGCCGGCGCCGTGATCGTGGTCGTGCCGGCGTTGGCGGTCGCGCTCGTGGTGATGCGGCGGGTCTCGCGGGTCGCCGAGGGCCGGCGATGAGACGCGCGCTCGTCGCGTTCGTGGTCGTGGCGCTGGCCGCCGCCTGCACCGCCGCGGGGCCGCAGGACCGGGCGGAGGTCCGTGTGATGGTGGCCGGAGACCCGGAGGAACTCCTCGCCTATCGCGCTGTCGCCGACGCGTACGCGGCCGCGGGGGGCGGGCCCGTGCAGCTGCTCGAGATCGAGGCCCGCGACGCCTTGATCAGCCGGCTCTCGACGGCGATCGCGGCGGGGAACCCCCCGGACCTGTTCCTGCTCAACTACCGCTACTACGGGCAGTTCCGGGAGGCGGGCGCGCTCGCCTCGATGCAGGGACGCCTCGACGACTCGGAGAGCCTCGATGCCGACGCCTTCTTCCCGGCGGCGATGGAGGCCTTCCGCGACGGCGGTGAGCAGACGTGCGTGCCGCAGAACGCCGCGTCGCTCGTCCTGTACTACAACGCCGGCCTGTTCGCGGACGCGGGGATCGATACGCCGCCGGACGACTGGACCTGGGACGACATGGTGGCCGCCGCGCGAACGCTGACCACCGACGACGACGGTGACGGCACCGTCGACGTCTACGGCCTCGGGGTGGAGCCCGAGATCATCCGCGTGGCGCCCTTCATCTGGTCCGGCGGCGGCGAGGTCGTCAACGACGACGACGATCCGCGCTGGCTCGCGATGGACTCCGTGAAGGCGGCCGTGGCGCTGCAGGCGTTCTTGGAACTGCGGCAGTTCCACGGTGTGGTCCCGACCGATGAGGAAGCCGAGTCCGAGGATCTGGAGACCCGGTTCCTGCGGGGCGGGCTCGCGATGCTCATGGAGTCGCGCAAGGTGGTCCCGACCTTCCGCACGATCGAGGGATTCGACTGGGACGTCGCGGCGCTGCCCCGGCTCGGTCCGGAACCGGTCAGCATCCTGCACTCCGACGCGTACTGCATGCCCGTAGACGCGGCACACCCGGACGAGGCGTGGCGGTTCCTGGAGTTCGCGCTCGGTCCTGAAGGACAGGCGATCACCGCCGGGGCTGGCCGGACGGTCCCTTCACTGATGTCCGTCGCCTCGTCGGAGGCGTTCCTCACCCCCGGGGCCGAGCCGTCGAACTCGCAGGTGTTCCTCGATCAACTCACTTCGGTGCGTTCGGTGCCGAACATCGCGCGCTGGCCCGAGATCGAGGACGCCGTGAACGCGCTGCTCGAGGAGGCCTTCTACGAGCCCGCGATCGCACCCGAAACGCCGGAGCTCATCGCGGCCATGCAGTTCGCGACCGACCCCCTGTTCCCGGGAGGCTGAGCTGTGAGGAGCGAGCGCCGAGCTCTGTGGCTGATGGCCTCTCCCTTCCTGGCCGGTCTCGCCGTGCTCGTCGCCGGGCCGGCGCTGTGGACCGCGGCGATGGCATTCACCGACGCGAACCTCGTCGGGGCGCCGTCGTTCGTCGGTCTCGGGAACTTCCGCGAACTGCTCGAAGACCCGACGTTCCGGCTGGCACTTCGCAACTCCGTGATGTTCGCGGCGCTCGCGGTGCCGCTGCGCCTCGTGCTGGCCCTGGGGGTCGCGCTGCTCCTCGCGCGCCCCACGCGCGGCGCACGCGTGGCGAGGGCCGCCGTCGTCCTGCCGGCGGTGGTGCCCGACGTGGCGTTGGCGCTCGCGTTCACGTGGCTGTTCAACCCGTTGTACGGCCCGCTCAACGCGGTGCTCGGCGGGCTCGGCGTGCCGACGCCCGCATGGCTCACCGAGGCGACGCCGGCGCGGTGGGGCGTCATCCTGATGAGCCTGTTCGTCGTCGGAGAGGGCGTGCTCATCGCGATAGCCGCGCGCGGGCAGATCCCCCGCGAGCTGGGCGAGATGGCCGCCGAGCAGGGGGCGGGCCGGATCGGCACGTTCGTGCGGGTGACGATGCCGCTCATGGCGCCGGTGCTGCTGCTGATGGCGGTTCGCGACACGGCGCTCAGCCTGCAGTCCTCCTTCGTCCCGGCGCTGATCGTCACCGGCGGTGGCCCGCCTCCGGGCGCTACGACCTACCTGTCGCTGTTCGTCTATCGGGAGGGGTTCGAGTACCTCCGGTACGGCTACGCGGCGGCGGCCACCTTGGCGATGTTCGCGGTCGCGGCGTCGGCCGTCTGGCTCGAGTACCGCGTGGTCTCACGGTGGGTGTCGAGCCGCTCCGGGTGGTCGGCCTGAGCTACCGACCGATGTTGAACCACACGCCGCCGGGTCCGGCATAGGAGAACGCCTCGCCCCACGTCGCGAACGTGTCGCCGGTGCTGGTGATCGCGATCTCGCCGTAGTCGCCGTAGATCTCCTCGAAGCCGTCCGGGTGTTTGTATGCGGCGCCGGAGTTCTTGTCGGAGATGTCCACCGGCGCGGACCACGTGAGTCCGCCGTCGCGCGAGCGGACGGAGAGGGCGTCCCATCGATCGGCGAGCCCGCCATCGGTGGTCTGCATCCACACCAGACGGATGTCTCCGTCCCCTCTGGCCTCCACCATCGGAGAGCTGGAGTGCTGGGCGGGGTCGGAGAGCCTGATCGGATCGGACCAGTGACGGCCCCCGTCGGTCGAGGTCACGACGAAGACGCGCTGAGGACCGTAGTCAGTGGCGGCGCCGTCGTAGGTGTAGACGAGCCGGTCCTGAGCGTCCGCGCTCACGCCCGAATGCCCGACGTAGTAATCGGCGCGGCAATCCGCGCACGGCTGGCTGGGACGTACCGAGGCCACGCGCTTGACGATCCACGTCTGGCCCTGGTCACGGCTGATGAACGCGTGCTGACGAACGACGCCGCTGATCGCGTCGCCGTTCGTGTACGTCATGCTGCTCTCGCTGATCACGGCGGTGCCGTCTCGCAGGACCACAGCGTCGTAGGCGAAGAAGTAGCGGTCGTTGTTGCGGAGCCTGATCTGCGACCAGGTAGCGCCCGCGTCGTGGGACTGTGCCACCCACGGGTCGCCGCCGTTGGGTCCGTTCCATGACACGTAGACGTGCCGGCCGTTCGTGCTCGTCGCCATCACCGGCTTGTCGTTCCAGGACACGCTCCCGTAGGTGGGAACGGGGTCGGTCCACGTCCGCCCGTGATCGTCTGACGTGATGAACATCACGTTGAATCCGTTCATGTAGATGGCGTAGACCTCGCCGGTCGAAGGGACCACCTCGATGATCGGGTCGTACTGGCCGGACCCCTTGCAGGGGCAGAGCGGACGCCCGGTCGACCATGTCTGCCCGCCGTCGTCGGAGACCTCGAGAGCGATCCACGGGGTCGGGCAGTTCCCTGCGCAGGGCTTTCCCGCGCCGTAGCGCGTCGAGAGGAGGTACACCCACGGCGCCTTCGGGTCCGCGGCGACGGCCGGCTCCCAGTCATCGTCGTCGGGGTCCATGATGCGCTGGCCCCTCCAGCCCGCGGCCGCTCGTCCGCGCGCTTCCTCGCCGGTGGCGAACTGACCGCGCAGGATGGCGGCCGCGAGCGCCTGCTCGCGCTGCTCGGTGGCCTCCGCCTGCTCCAGCAACTCCTCCGAACCGCCCCGGGCGCCGTCGCCGGGCAGTTCGGTCCCGGGGGCGCCGTCGGCGCGGAACGGCGCCGGTCCGAGGGCGGGGTCGCGCAGCACGAACACGGCGGCGGCGGTGATGATCGTGAGTGCGAGCAGCGTGGCGAGCGTCCTACGCATCGTGGCGTTCTCCGAGTCGGGGCGCCGACGGTACGCGATCGGGGGCGCCGGGGTCAAGGGGCGTGCGCGTCCAGCAGCCACGGCGGCTCCGGGAGACCGAGCGTGGCGAGGAGGAGCCAGCGGAACCGTCCGAGCCCGGCGGGGTCACCCAGCAGGCTCGCGCGGCTCCTATCGGACCAGGTCTTCACGGCAGCCACGCCCTGACCGGCGTTCAGGAGCGTGCGTTGGGTCTCGAGCTGTTCCTCGAACCAGGTGTCGAACCCGAGTGCGAGCAGTGCCTCGCGTTGGGTGACGGTGGAGAAGGCCACCAGGCCGCGGCGCCCCGCGTGTTCGCTCAGGAGACCGAAGTCGACGCCGGCGGTGATGTCGGTCCGCCCGGGCGCCATGAGCAGGTCCTCGACGACGTGGTGGGCCGCGTAGCCGTGCACGGGTCCGCCCGCCCCGCCGTCGTTGCCGTAATCGATGAACAACGCGTAGGCGCGGCTCTCGCCGATCACGTCGGCGATCGTGTCGACCAAGGCCAGTGCCCCGGTGGGGACCACCTCGGCGCCCTCGCGCGAGAGCGCCGCCAGACCCGCGCCGGTCCCGATCGAGACCTGTTCGAGGTCGCCACCGGCGTTCACCCCGATCCCGATCTCCTCGCCGGCGCGGAGGAGGCGGAACGGGAGGTTGTCGAGCAGTTCGTTCGCGATGAGGAGGTCGAACGGTTCGCCGAGTTCGGCACCGACCCCGTCCAGGCCGGGGATCGCTCGCAACGCCTGCCGGGCGCCGGGGCTGACGTCGAGAACCGTGTAGGCGAGCGGGATGTCCGCGAGCTCGTCGAGCAGGCCACGCGCCAGGGTCCCGTCGCCGGCGCCCATCTCGACGATCCGCAGCGGGTCGGGGGCGCCCAGCGCGACGTGGAGTTGACGCATCGCCCGGGCGAGGAGCGTGGCGAAGACGGGGTGCACGTGGGGCGCGGTGACGAAGTCGCCGCCGGCGCCGATCGGCGGTTGGTCGTAGTACCCGTCCTCGCCGTACAGCGCGAGTTCCATGAATCGCGCGAACGTGATCGGGCCGGAGGCGGCGATCTCGCCGCGGATGTGGTCACGCATGTCGGCGCACACGTGCGCAGTATGCCGCCCCGCCGGCCGGGACTCCGCGGTGGTCTGGGAGGATGACCTGATGGACGAGCGCCCCATCCGGCGCGCCGCCTCGGTGCTCTGCGGTCGCGACGGGACCGACGGCTTGGAGGTCCTCGTCGTCGAGCGTGGCCCCGACAGCCGGTTCCTGGCCGGCTACGTCGCGTTCCCCGGCGGCGCGGTCGATCGCGACGACGAGGTCCTCGGGTCGCGGTGGTTCGGCGACGGGGGCCAGGCCCACCGAGCGGCCGCGATCCGCGAGCTCGCAGAAGAGACAGGGCTGGCGCTCACGTCGGCGGGCGGCGTCCCGGCGCCGGAGGCTGACCACCTCGGGCCCGTGCATGCGTCGCCGCCGGCGCCCGGGGACCTGCCGGAGATCTGTCACTGGGTCGCACCGCTCGACACCCCCGTGCGCTTCGATGCGCGGTACTTCGGGGCCTCGCTGGACGGCTCCCTCGACCCGGTCCCCGACGGTGGGGAGACTGCGGCGGCGTGGTGGACCACACCGGGAGCACTGCTGGAAGCATGGGCAGCGGGGGATGCCAGGCTCTACTGGCCCACGTACCTGACCGTGCTGCACGTGGCGGGGTGCAGCACGCTCGCCGACCTCCTGGGGTTGCGGTTCGAGACCCGCGAGCCGACACCCGAGGAGTACGCCACCCTGCCCCGTTCGGTGATGGAGGAGCGGTGACCCGGATCGAACGCGTGCTGGCGCCCAACCCCGGCGTGTACACGCTGGAAGGCACGAACACATGGGTCGTCGGTGCGGGGCTGTGCACGGTGATCGACCCCGGGCCCGCCTATGAGAGCCATCTGCGCGAGGTCGCCCGGACGGCGGGCGAGGTCGCCTACGTCCTCGTCACGCACGATCACGGGGATCATGCCGAGGGTGCGGCGGCCTTCGCGGCGATGGTCGGGGCGCCGCTGCATGCCGCGCGCGTGCGGGGCGCGGAGCCGCTGGCGGACGGTGCCATCTTCGCCGCCGGGGGTGCGACGCTACGGGCGGTCGCCACGCCGGGACACAGCGCGGATCACGTCGCGTTCTTCGAACCCGCGGCAGGTGCGTTGTTCACCGGGGACGCGGTGCTCGGGCGCGGCACGAGCTTCATCGACCCTCCCGACGGCGATCTCGCGGTCTACCTCGTGTCGCTGGACACCATGGATGCGCTCGGCGCACGGACGATCTACCCGGGCCACGGCCCCGTCGTCGTGGACGCCGCATCGAAGCTCCGGGAGTACCGCGCGCATCGTGCCGAACGCGAGCAGCAGGTCCTCGCCGGTCTCGAGGTGGGCGGGCAGGCCGTGGCGGACCTGGTGGACGCGATCTACGTGGCCTATCCGGCGGAGGTGAAGCCGCTCGCCGCCCGCTCGGTGACGGCGCACCTGCTCAAGCTCGAGGCCGATGGGCGTGTCGAGCGCCACGGGCACGGAGCCGCGCAGCGGTGGACGCTCGCCACACCGAAGGCGTGCGCCCGGTGCGGCCGGGCCATGACGGGTGCGGGAACGTATTGCCGGCGGTGTTTGGTGAGCATGTTGCAGGGTGCCGGTGCCGCCGAAGCCTCAGTCCTCGACCAGCCGTAACTGCTGGCGCACCACGTAGCGGCCCCGGCGCTCCATCTCCAGTCGTCCGTCGCGCAGCAGCCGGCGTACCGCCCGGTTGGCGGTCTCTCGCGAGGTCGCGGCCAGCCCCGCCAGGTCGTCCTGCGTGATGAGCAGCGGTATTCGCGCGCCTCCTGGTGCGGGCCGGCCCACCCGAGCCGCGAGGTCGAGCAACCGGCGTTCGACGCGCTCGGCGGCGCTCGTACGGGCGAGCTCGAGCGCGAGCAGGACGTCGCGGCGATGCCGGGCGGCGAGCGCGGCCTCGGCGTCGTGGCCCCGTACGCCCCGCAGGCGGACCGGCGATGCGGCCCGGATCTCGCAGGGCGCCTCTTCTCCCTCCGGCATGCCGACGGCATCGCCGGGGCCCAGGACATCGAGCACGAGCCGCCGGCCGTCCGTGGCGACGACGCTCGCCCACAGGAACCCCGCTTCGACGACCGACACGCCTGTGCCGGGCGCACCCTGGAGAGCGGCCACCTTGCCGGGCCGCACGATCGTGAGGGGGAGCGGTTCGAGGACGCCCACCGGGCGCTGGACCATCGGCACCACCCCAGGTCCGGCAGGCTACGCCCAGGCACCGACACGGACCTGCCCTCCGGACGTTCGGCTACCCTTGAACGCGATCGACCAGGGGGGAACGGTGGCCAAGACCAAGCTCGAGGATGTGCTCTCGCTCGTGACCGTGTTCCGCGGACTCTCGCGCAAGCAACTCAAGGCGCTCGCCGGGCACTGGGAGGTTGCGGACTTCATGGCCGATCATGCGATCGTCCGCAAGGGTGACGCGGGTGATGCCTTCTACGTCGTGCTCACCGGCCAGGCGAAGGTGATGTCCGGCAAGAGGTTCCTGGCGCGCCTCCTGCCCGGGGACCACTTCGGTGAGATCGCCGTGATCGACGGCGGCGTCCGCACTGCCTCGGTGATAAGCGAGACGCCGATGACGCTCGCGATCTTGAGCCAGAAGGACTTCCGCATCGCGATGCGCGAAGACCCCGAGCTGGCGTATCACATGATGAAAGAGCTGGCGAAGATGTTCCGTCGCGTCGACGCCAACCTGGCCGAGTAGGTCCGGTGCAGGCCCTCTTCTCCGACCCCGAAGACCAGGATCACCGCGTCCTCGTGACCGCCCGATGGAACGGCGACACCGTCGATGTCAGCGCCGAGGATGACGAATGGCGCGCCGTCGTCGTCAGAGCCTTCCGGCCGAGCCCGGTGATCACCGATGATGCCTCGCATCGCCGTCAGGGGACGAGCGGAGCGGTGCAGATCGCGCCCGGCACGTTGGCGTGGTTCCGCGCCGTGGCGCTGGAGCGCGCTCCGGCCGAGACCGGTCTGGCGGTCAGGCTGGTCCCCGGCCTCACCGAAGGCGGGTTCGACCCCGCCGCCGGGTACCGACCGTTCGCCGAGCAGATGGAGCGGCTCGACGAGACGGTTCGCGACCGCGGCTAGGCCCGCTGCTCCGCCACCCAGGCTTGCCCCTCCGCGCAGAACCCCCGGAAATCGCAGTAGCCGCAGGCAGGTCCCGGCGTCGGTGCGAACTCGCCGGCCTCGATCCCGCCGACCTGCACCGCGATCCGCGAGCGGACCTCGGCGGGGTCACCCATCGGCACCGAGACGATCTCGTCGCGATCCAGGTAGCAGTAGGTGAGGGTGAGATCCTCCGGCCGCTTGCCCCAGATCTCGGTGCAGGCCAAGCCGTAGACCTCGAGTTGCAGGGGATCCGCGACGCTGCGGCCGGTCTTCCAATCCACGACGTCCCACGGCCCGTCCACGTCGCCGTAGATCGCGTCGATCCGCCCCCGCACGGCGAACCCCTCGATCCGCAGCAGGAACTCGCGCTCGGCGAACAGGGGCGTCCTGTCGGCGTACGGTGAGTCCAGGAACGCCTGCCGCAGCCGGTCCATGCGGCCGGGGTCACCGGCGAGTTCCTCATACGTCAGGTCGACCGGCGCGTCTGCCTCGAGGAGCATCCCCTGACCCGCGGCCCGCCGCTCGATCCACGCATGGATCTCGGTGCCGATCCGGGCTCCCGCCCCACGGAAACGAGGCAGGGGCCGGACCACGCTCCAGTAGAAGCGTTTCGGGCACTTCGCGTGATCCATCAGGCTGCTGGCCGAGAGCGACCGCGGCGCCTGCGGGGCGTGGGGCCCCTCGTCGGCCGCCTCGCGCTCGCGTAGGTGCGCTGCCAGTGACCGCCGGTCGGCGGCCAGATCCAGGAACGCGGCTCGGTCCTGCGGCCCCAGGGCCTCGATCAGCGACGGCTGCACCGCGCCCTCGAGCGCCGCGCCGCGCCACCCGTGGGGGAATACGGCATCGGCGTCGTGGGGCCGCGCGGGGCCCGGCCAGTCGCGCACGAACCGTTCCCGCAGACCGAGCATCGTGTTCTGGGTCTCCGGCTCGTCCGGTCCTCGGTCGACCACCGCCAGACCCGAGTCCTCGCCCCAGGCCAGGAGTTCGTCCATGAACAGGCTCGGCTTCTTCGGCCACTGGTTGTCGAAGTACCAGAACGCGCCGCTCACGTGGAGCGACCGGCGTGCGCGGGTGAGCGCCACGTAGGCGGTCCGGCGCTCCTCGAAGATCTCCTGTTCCTTGAGGGCCGCCTTGAAGCTGCTCAGGTTGCCGTCATAGCGCGGCAGGATGTCGTGATCCCCGCGTAGCTCGAAGTCGAGCGACTTGCCGCGCTCGGCCGGGTTCTGCGGGATGTTGGGGTTGGGCAGGATGCTGTGCGCGAACCCCGGTACGCAGACGTGGTCGAACTCGAGGCCCTTGGCGACGTGGATCGTCATCACCTTCACGGAGTCCTCCGCCGAGGGCTGCACCGGCGCCCACTCCTGGCGGTCGAGCGCCTCCACGGCGTCCACGTAGTCCAGGAACGCTCGCAGCGTGAGTTCCCCCTCCACCGGTTCGAAGGCATGGACCTGGTCCAGCAGCGCGGCGAGGTTGCGCCGAGCCGACGCGCCCCGGATGCGGTCGGGGTCGGCGTCCAGTTCATCGAGGATGCCGATCCGATCGATGATCTCGCCCAGGAGATCCCCGACGGGGCGGCGGGCCTCGATCCGGAGTTCGCCCAGCTCGGCGCGGAAGCCTTCGAGCCGTTCGCGCGCCTGGTCGGAGAGCCCCTCGACCTCGTCCAAGCGCTCGAGTGCCTCGGCCAGCAGGAACGGCTCGGCCTCGGCGTCGTCCTCGCTCAGTTGGTACTCCTCCTGCAGGCGCTTGGACTCCACCGAAGCCGACCGCGCCACGCGGGCGATGTCCTTGAACCCGATCCGGTAGCGCGGTCCGAGCAGGATCTTCGCGAGCGCCACCGAGGCCTGCGGGTCGAGCACCGCTCGCGCATACGCCAGCACCTCGACCACCTCGGGCTGGCGCAGCAGGCCGGCGAGCCCCACGATCTCCACCGGCACGTCGTGCTCCTCGAACGCCCGGCGCAGCAGCGCCGTCAGGCTGCTCCGCCGGCAGAGCACCGCGATCTCTGACCACGGTGAGCCGGCCGCGTGCAGCGCGACGGCGCGCTCCGCGATCGCGGTGGCCTCGGTCCACTCGTCTTGGACCCGGCGCACGATGACCTCGCCGTCGCCGTTCGCGGGATGGGGTCGCAGGTGCTTGTCTTCGGCGGGCCGCTGCGCCTCGGGGATGGGCGCGATGACGGTGTCGGCGGCCGCCAGGATCCGCGCGCCCGAGCGGAAGTTCGTGTACAGCGGCAGGCGCGCCGCCGGGGAGCCGTCGGTCTTCGTGAACTCCTGCGGGAAATGCAGCAGGTTGTAGAGCGAGGCGCCGCGCCACGCGTAGATGTTCTGATCCGGGTCGCCCACCGCGGTCACGGGGTGTCCGTCGCCGAACACCGCGTGCATCAGATGCGCCTGCGCGACGTTGGTGTCCTGGTACTCGTCCAGGAGCACCGCGGAGAACCGAGCGCGGTGATCGGCCACGACGTCGGGGTGACGACCGACCACGTCGATCGCACGGTCGATCTGGTCGCCGAAGTCGATCACGCCGAGTTCGCGCTTGAGCCGCCGGTACCGCGAGGCCGCCTCCACCAGCTCCATGCGCTCCAGCGCGGCTCCGTACGCCTTGTCGGAGCGATGATCTTTCAGCAGTTCCAGCCGGGCCGCGATCCACGCTTGCGCATGCTCCGGGTCGACGCGGTGATCCTGCATCTGGCCGTCGAGTTCGAGGATCTTCCCGACGAGGCTCGGCTGCCACGTGGCCGACGCCGTCTCGAACGTCATCTCATCCAGGACACGGCCCGCCAGCTCCACGCGCTGGGCCTCGCTCAGCACGCGCGAGCCAGGTTCGTAGCCCGCGAGCACGCCGTAGCGATCCAGCAGAAGGGCCGCGAAGCCGTGGTAGTTCGCGATCTCCGGTTCCTCGCCCTCGGGGAGCTCGAGCGTCGCGAGCGCGCGGCGCACGCGCAGCCGGAGGTTCTCGGTGGCCTTGTTCGTGAAGGTGAGGCACAGCACGTTGGCCGGCATCACGCCGGGGCCCTCGATCCGGCCGGTGGCCGCGAGCGCGAGGTACACGACGCGCGCGGCCATCACGCTCGTCTTGCCCGAACCGGCGCCGGCCACGAGCACGCACGGCTCCAGCGGCCACGAGATGGCGGTCCACTGTTCCTCGGTGGGCTCCGCGCCCATCGCCTCGACGATCTCCGGGGGGACGTTCACGATGCGGCCTCCGCGACGGGGAAGAGATCCTGGCCCTGGGGGAACAGCGGACAGAGCGTCTTGAAATCGCACCAGTGGCAGTCGGCGGCGGGGTTGGGCCGGTAGATCTCCTCGGCGATGAGGCGCTCCTTCTCCGCGATCAGCTCCGCGAGCACCGAGCGCACCGCGGTTTGGTAGGCCTCGGCCTTGCCCTGCGTCACGGTCCACGCCTTGAGGACGGTCTCGTCGGGGTGGCGCCACCCGCCCTTGACGTAGGCGAGTTCCACGGCACGCACGGGCCGGAACTCGGCCAGGTCTTCGCACTCCTGCACGGCCAGGTAGTAGATGCCGAGCTGCAGGCTCTCCTCGGCTTTCGGCGCGTTGTCGGCGCTGCCCGTCTTGAAGTCGGTGATCCGGGTCCCCCCGCCGGCCATCGCACCGATCCGGTCGATCACCCCGACGATCGTGGCGCCCTCGAACTCGAAGGAGAAGAACTTCTCCACGGCCAGCGAGGTGCCCTCGCCGTGCGATCGCCACCAGTTGGGCAGCATGCGTTCTTCCACCAGCCGGCGGAACGCCACCGACACCGCCTTCGAGGGGAACTCGCGCTCGCGCCACCGGTCCGCCACGGCGGCGAGCAGCTCCGCCTTGGTCTTGCCCAAGCGCGGGGGGTCGGACTCGCAGTCCTCGATGATCCCGTGCATGAGTTTGCCGACCCACGCGTGGTACCCGGCCATCCGGCCCAGACCCAGTTCGTCGCCCAGGACGTGCTGCAGTTCGCAGTTCTGCAAGTTCGACAACCGCGAGAACGACAACCGCAGCGTCTCGTGCAAGGGCCGGCCGGTCTCGGTCCAGTCGCGCTGGAACCACCAGCGGGCGGGGTCGACGCCCAGGGCGTGGAGGCCCTCCAGCGCGGCCAGCCGGCGCCACGCCTCCTGACCGGGGTCGGCCAGTTGCCGGCGCCAGAGCGCCGCGGCCTCCCGCGTGCTCACGGGCTCGTCGATGCCGACGCCGGGCACGGGCGCCCACGCGACGCCGGCCTCATCTGCGAACCGGGAGCGCCGGCTCAGTTCATCGGGGTGATCGTCGGCGGCCGTCACGACCACGCGCGAGCGCGCACGACCGAGCACCATCCGGAAGAGGCGCCGTTCGTCCTCGAGGCGTTCGCGCAGCCGCTCGGAGCGCGAGGTGACCCCTTCCAGCACCGAGAGGTCGAACATCGGTTCCGGACGCGTGAGCGACGGGAAGTTACCTTCGACCGTGCCGGACACGATGACCGTGTCGAACTCGAGGCCGGCGGCGCCGTGGGCGGTCAGCACCTGCACGGCGTCGGCGCCGCCGGCCGCTCGTGCCGCCCATCCGGGGCCGTGCTCGCCGGCGTCGAGCGCGCTCAGGAAGCCCGCCGTGCTGGCATCCCCGCCGTCGGCCGCCTCGCTGACCAGGTCGGAGAACGCGACCACGGTGTCGAGGCCGCTGCCGCCACCGGCGACGAGCCGCGCCGAGCAGGGGAGCTCCTCCCAGAGCGTCTTGAAGGCCTCCTGGACGGCGGTGCCCGCCCAGAGTTCCGCTTTGACCAAGGTCCGGCGGGCCCGTTCGACGGCGTCGGCTTCATCCGGCGCGAGGCCGTCGGTCCGTTCCAGGGCGGCTGCGGGGGGGGGGG
>JBBDHX010000011.1:121316-137249 GCA_040880745.1 Actinomycetota bacterium | reverse complement strand
GCTCGCCCGTGCTCTTCGCCACCCTGATCAGGCCGCGCGCCGCCGCCGGCGAGAGCCCCACGACGTCGGACGTGAGCAGCGGTTCGATCAACTCCTCGCGGCGCGCCGGGTCCGCCACCAGCCAGCGGAGCGCGAGCACGTAGGGATGGGTGGCGGCCTCGGCCGTCAGCGAGAGCCCGCGCTCGGGGACCGCGCGAGGGATCCGCGCGTCGTCCAGGGCGCGGAGAAGGTTCCCCAGGTGCGAGCCCTGCCGCCGCACGATGACGGCCATGTCGCCCCACGCCACGCCTCGTCCCACGTGTCGCCGGCGGAGTTCGCGCGCGATCGCCGCGTGTTCCTCGGAGGTGTGCGGCGCCACCCAGGCCGCGGCGGCCGGCGGCTTCGGCGCACGGTGCGGGGTGCCGAGCGCGATCGTCGTCGCCTCCGGGAACGTCTGCGTCGCGAACCGCCGGAGCGGCGCGTCCGTCGTCCCCTGGAACGCGAAGACGTGGGCATCGGGGTCGGCCGCCACGATCAGGTGCGGCGCGCCGAGTCCCCGGAGCAGCGCCTCGGCAGCGATGGTGGTGTCCTGGTAGTCGTCGACCAGCACGTGGTCGAACGGCGGCGGTCCCTCGCCCGCGCGAGCGGCCCCGCGCTGCACGAGCCCCGCGTAGTCCACCTGCCCGGCCCCGTCGAGCGCGTCTTGGTACTCCGCAGCGAACCGCGCGAGCTCGATCCAGCCCGAGAGCCCTGATCGCTCGGCGGCGCCGGCGAGTTCCTCGGGCGTGCGCAAGCCTTCCTGCATCCTCGTGAGCAGTTGCCGGACCTCATCGGCGAAGCCCCGCACGCCCAGGAGGTGTCCGTAGGCCGGCCAGCGGCCGGGATCCTGGGCATCCATGAGTTCGCGGACACGGGCGAACTGCTCGGCGGCGCCCAGGACCTGCGGCGGCTCGCCCTCGCGATCCTTCACCACCTTGTGCGCGAGCCCGTGCACGGTGAGCACCTGCAACCCCGGGAGCGAGTGCTCCAAGCGCCCCAGCAGGGTGGTGCGGGCGGCATCCCGCGCGCGCCGTGACCCGACGACCACCACCGTCCGCTCCGGCGAGGCGCCGTCCTCCAAGAGCCGCGCGAACGCCTCGCGCAGCGCGGCGCTCTTCCCGGTACCCGCCGCACCCGTGACGAGCAGCGTCCCGTCCCGATGGGACAGGACAACCGCCTGGGCAGGGTCAGGGGAGAAGGGCGGGGCCGCCACGATCGCGATGCTACCCGGCACCACCGACAGGGGTGGCGGCTAGTGGTCCGGGCGAGGTGGGACGGCGCCTTCGGGCGCGTGCCGGCGCACGTACCACGCCTCGACGTCGGTGGGGGAAAGCGATCCCACCAGCACCCCGTCGCGCAGGACGAGGCCCTCGCGGCCGCCGAGCCACTCGAGCGCGTCATCCAGGGGCTCATCCGGGGCGAGCACCGCGGCCGTCGCGAGTCCACGTGTTGCGTCGCGCACCGGCCGCAGAGGATCGCGCCCACCGACGCGCCTGGCCGAGTCCATCGAGACCGTCCCGATCACGCGTCCGGCGTCGGTCACCGGGAACGAGCGCTCCGGGTGATCGCGCAGCACGCGATCGAGGGCTTCGGACAGCGAGGCGGTCGCGGGGACGGCCTCTCGGGGGGGCTGCATCGCATCGGCGACCGTGGCCCCCTCGAGTTGGTCGCGCAGCGCGACCCGTCGTGGCATCTGCCTGCCGGCCCCGAAGAGGGTGAACCCGATGAAGCCGAGCCAGATCCCCCAGACGGGGTTGTCGCCGCCCGTGATCTGCAGCACGCCGACCGCCAGCATCGCGCCGCCGACGAGCACGCCCGACCACCCGGCCACAACCAGCGCCAGACGGCGGCGGTGGGAGATGGCCCATGTGAGCGCCAGGACGATCCGTCCACCGTCCAGGGGGAAACCCGGCAACGCGTTGAAGATGGCGAAGATCGTGTTCAACCAGGCGAGGTCGCGCACCGTCTCGCGCGCCAGGCCCGGGTCCATCTGGCTCCCCACGAAGGCGAAGATGCCGGCGAGCGCCAGCGTGCTCCCGGGCCCGGCGGCCGAGATCAGGAGTTCAACGATCGGCCCCTTCACGTTCGAGCGCGCCTCGGTGGCCCCACCCCAGAACAGGAGCGTGATGCCCGACACCGGTACGTCGAAGGCGCGGGCCACGACGGCGTGGGCGACCTCGTGCACGAGGACCCCGCCGAAGAAGAGGGTCGCTGAGATGGCCGCGAGCACGACCGCTTCTGTCGCATCGGTGAACCGCGAGAGCTGCAGGTACTCGGCGTAGAGGTAGAGGCCGGCGACCACCAGCCACGACGTACCGACGTACAAGGGTATCCCCCGCACCTCCAGGACGCGATACCGCTTGCCGGTTCCGAACACCCTTCGAGCCTACCGGCCCTCGCGGATCGAGCCGTCGATCAGCTGCTGCACCCGCTGATGAGAGACCCCGAGCAGGTAACCGACGTCGCGCCGGCTCAGCCCTGCCTCCGCCAGGGCTCGTGCGGATGACATCGCGGCCGCCGACCATTCGGCGTTGGCCGCTTCGGCTGCCGCCCGCGTGCGCTGCGCCTCCTTCACGAGGGGCCGGAAGCCGGCATCGAGCTGGACATCGACCTCCAGATCGGCGCGGTCAGCGCCGTCGACGAACAACGCGAGAGCCTCACGGATACGTTTCGTCGCCTGGCGGATGCTCCGCCCGTATGTGTGGCATCCGCGAACCGAGGGCACCGTGGCGTTCCAGGCGCCGGTCTCGTCTCGATCCATCACGACCCGGTACGTAGCCATCGCGCTCCCCTGCACGGCTCGATGCTTCGCTCGATGTTCCGCAGCGTCCCCGGCGCGATATCGCGGCCTGCGTGGATCGGCACGGTGGCGTGACACTCCCCACACGCCACTCGCACGTGGGAGCCGCGCTGACGGACGACCTCGCAGTCGAGTCGGAGCAAGATCCGGAGTACTTCCTTGCCCGTCATAGTGACATGCTTCCCCCAGTTTGTCTAGGCCACTAGACGATCTCGCTTGGTTCGGAAAGGGGGAGGGAGGCGATCAACCTAGCGACCATCGCCGACACGGATGAACGGAACGGCTACGTTCGGCGTTCATGGGTCGATGGAGATCGCTGTGACGACATCGCCGCCGATGTTCGAGGACTTCTTCGAGGCCGAACGCGGGCGGCTGCTCCGGGCGCTCTACCTGCTGACCGGCAACGCCCAGGAGGCCGAAGAGGTGCTGCAGGAGGCGTTCGTGTCCGTATGGGAGCGGTGGGATCGGGTCGGTGCGATGGAGGACCCCACCGGGTACCTGTACCGGACGGCCCTCAACCGCCACCGCAGCGGCCTGCGACGCACCGCCCGCGCGGCCCGGCGCTCCATCGGCCAGGCCGAGGGCGGCGATCTCTTCGCGCAGGCCGACGAGCGCGACGCCCTCGCTCGCGCGTTGGCGCGGCTCTCACCCCGCCGCCGCCAGGCGATCGTCCTGACGGAACTGCTGGGCTACGGCTCGGCCGATGCCGGCCGCGCCATGGGGATCGCCGATGTGACGGTCCGCCGACTGACCCAGGAGGCGCGCGAACGCCTCCGCCGCGACCTGGAGGACACCGACGATGGATGACCTGGATCTCCGCGAACGCATGGAGCGTCTGTCTCGGCGCGTCGACGGCGCGGCGGCGCCCGACCTGCATGCGGTGCGCGAGCGCCACGCGCGCCGCCGCTCCCGCTCGGCGCTGGTCGTCGGCCTGGGCGTCGCGCTCATCGCGACCTTCCTCGCTGCGAGCGTGCTCCGGCCGAGCCCGCGCGTCCCGTCGGGTGAACCCACCTGGGAACTCCCCGAGCGAGCCACGGTCTGGCCGGCCCTCGACACGCCATCGGACCTCGCCTGGCGGCAGGACCCTGAGCGGCTCATCGACCGATTCGTCCTGCTGGTCCTGGGTTGGGACGATCCCGGCGTCTACCCGCTCGGCGCGGAGGGGGTCTACGCGGTCGAGCCGCCGTGCCCCGCCGGCGCGCGCTGCGTCTCGGGCCTACAGATGAGCGTCGTCCAGGACGGTTCCTCGGGCGCCTGGAGCGTGCTCGCGGTCGTGCATCCGGATCTTCAGGTGGGGCTGCCCACCGACGCCGACCCGAGCGAGTTGATCAGCGGCGGTAGCGTCTCGTTCGACCTGACGTTGCCCCCGAGCGCGAGCGCACATGTCGGGCTCGTCGCGACGAACGGATGCCGTGACGTGTCCTCGTACGAGGTCGGCCTCGGGTCCGGTCCCTCCGGGTTGCCGGTTCCCGAGCCGATCGAGGACGATCCCGCCTGCAGCGACATCGGCGCCGGCTACGCGTTCGTCTACGTGACCGATGACACGACGGAGCCCGTCGGCGACCCGTTCCTGGAAGCCGCCGGGATCGAGTACCCGTGGATCACGGCCGTGCCCGTGTTCATGACGATGGAGTCCAGCGGTGAGACCACGACCGCGACGCCATCCACGGCAGCAGACGTCCTGACGATCACGTGCGACGGCGAGGGAACCAGCATCGACCACTCGACCGTCGTCGCAGGCCCTGGCGGCGTTGCTGTCGATATCTCCCCGAACAACGAGCGCGTGTGGCTCTACGACGGTCGTGGGAAGGAGGTCCTTGTCGTCGACGACGGGCCCTCCATGCTCGACCTCGCGCCTGGCACACACACGGTGGGATGCATCTACGAAGGAGACCTCGTCCTGGGCGAGGAGACCTTCGAGGTGGCCGACCCCGAGGGTCTCTGGGTCGATCCCGAGCTGATCTGCCCGCAGCCCGCCTCGACGGACTTCGATGCGGGTCCGATCGATCTGGGCGAAGATCCTGACGCCGCCCTGCTCGCGGCAGCAGAGGCGATCCTGCGCGTTGATACACCTTCTGGGGGATCCCTCCTGTTCGGCGGGTATCCGGCCTCTCGAGATCACCGCTGGGTCGTGCTCGTGACCGACGACGGCAAGGTCATCGGCAGGGTCGGGTTCACGGCGAACGGGCAGGACTGGTACCCCGACGGCTACCAGACGTGCGAGGGCTCGGCGATCTTCTAGCGATGCGCGGTTCACCTTCCCTGGCTCCGCGCGCTCTGTCAGTGTGACGGAGTGGAAACAGCTCACGATTACGACGTGATCTGGCGTGAGTCGGGGGCGACCCTGTGGCGGTCCGTGTACGCGTACGCGGGCGGGCTGCGTGAAGTCGCCGATGACGCGGTCGCCGAGGCCTTCGCGCGCGCCATGTCGCGCGACGGTGAGGTGCGCGACCCGTTGGCCTACCTCTACCGGATCGCGTTCCGCATCGCGAGCGCGGAGCTCATGCGCCGCAAGCGCGAGGAGGCCCACATGCCCGAACAGGCGATCGCCGATCCGAACCAGAACGGCGTGCCCGACCTGTTCGGCGCCCTGCGGCACCTCACGCCCGCCCAGCGCGCCGCCGTATACCTGCACTACCGCGCCGACCTGCCCGTGCGCGAGGTCGCGCACCTGACGGGCATGTCGACCGCAGCGGTGAAGGTGCATCTGATGCGTGGCCGCCGGCGACTGCGAGAGCTCCTGGGCGAGGAGGACGACGCATGACCGAGCGCTGGCGTAAGCGGCTGAGCGATCTTGACCAGGTGACCCCGAGCGAGGACGTCTTCCACCGGGCCCACGACGGCCCGCAGATGCCCGACGAGATGATCCCGCGGCCGAGCACCGGCACACGGGTGGTGACCGGCATCGCCGCGTTCGTGGTGTTCGCGCTCGCTATCAGCGTGTTCGCGATCCCTGCCCTCCGGATGAACCAGCAGGCAGGATCACCGAGCGGGGTCGGGTTGCTCCCGCTCTGGCCCACCCGATCCCTGGACGAGCTGGAGGCCTTGCAAACCCGGGCCGATGACGGCGACCCCGACGCCGCGTGGGCGACCGACCCCGCCGCGGCCGCCGAGAGGTTCGGCAAAGAGGTCATGGGTTGGTCCGCGGTCTCTGTGGTAGCAGAGGTAGTTGGCCAGGAAGTGGTCGATGAGGCCTACGGAGGCAACGCCACTGCCGGTGGGGGCTTCGTCATGTGGGGCTCGCCTTCCATGCCGTACCCCTCGGGCTATCCGACCGGGGGATACGAGCAGACGACATCGCCGCCCTCGCCATACCGGACCTTCGTCATCGGGCGATGCGAGAAGGGCTGCTTCGGCGACCTCACCTCCGTCACCTTCTATCAGCCCCTGGACGGCGGCGACGGCGCGGTCTGGGCCGTCCTGGAGGTATCCGGCCCAGGTACGTGGTTCAACGTCGAAACCGGACAGGCCATCGACGAGGGATCGGGCATCAAGGGCGCGGCGGACGTCCAGGCCGGCGGCACCGCGACCTTCGGCTTCCGCGTGGGTGTCGGAGCCTGCGACGTCAGAGACACCCTCAGCGGGAACGCTCCGGTGTGGAACGAGACCCGTCACATCGGGGTCGATCTCACGGAGGCAGAGGAGATGGGGTGCGCGGATATCGAAGCCGGATACGTGTGGCTCGGCGTCGGCGATCCCGTCACGTCTGGCGAGGTGATACCTCCGGTAGACCCCTTCGATCCCGATGCCGATGTGCTGCTCGCCTCGCTGAGCGCGGTTCCCGTGACCTTCGTGCGTGAGGACTCGCTAGCTTCTCTGAGCACCCCCCCTCACACCGAGGGCGTCACGCCTCCCCCTACGGTCGGCCCGACCACAACTCCTTCTCCCTGGTCCACGGAGCAGGCCCTCGGCCTCACCATCGACCTCCCGAACGACTGGTCGGTATCAGGGGGGCAGGGCTCCTGGGAGGTCGCGGCCCCTTCGGGCCTTCCTTACCTTCAGATCGGTGTGAACGATGCGGCTCCGCCCGAGGACGACTCAAGTTTCCCTCTTGTCCTCGACCAACCTCCCAGAGACGGAGGATCGGCCAGCTTCCGTGGAGACGGCCGCCAGTTCTTCATGGTGACACGAGGAACCGATCGCGATGGCGAGCTCACGACCGAGGAGTGGAGCGTGGTCCAGCGGATCATCGCCTCGATCCGTTTCGAGAACTGGTTGTTCGGCGACACGCGCAACGGTTGGACAGCGCTGCACCCACGCGGCGTGGTCACCTGGGACTGGCTCGGTGACGGCAGCAGCGGCGGCGTTTACGTGTTGTTCGACTCGGCCGATGGACCTCGGATCTTCGGACCTACCGTCTCGTGCGACTTCGATGGCGGCTCGGTCGAGGGGGAGAGCATGACCCACGACGCGGATGGGAACGCGGTGATCGACTGCCCGGATAACACGAAGATCGTGTGGGACTCGAACGGCCAGCCTGTTGCGAGCGGTCCGGGAGCCCCCACGAATCCGCCGCTGGACGAGCACCCTGTGGTCGTGGCGCACGACGGTACCTTGATCGCGGCGCTCGAGCTTCTATCGGCTGAGCTTGCCTAGCCTTCCCCGAGTTCGACGCCCAGGAGCGATCCCAGCTCTTGGGCGTCGCGCACCGCGAAGTCGCGGTAGCAGTTGTTCATGAGCACGTGGGTCTCTCGCGCTTGGGTTGCGAGGTCGCCGATCCTGGGGACCCACTCCTGCAGTTCCGCCGTCGAGTAGTCGTAGCGGAACCGCACGCTCGCGGTCGCGGATTTCTGCTCCCACGCCTCGGTGTTGCGGCCGTGGAACCTGACCATCGCGAGGTCATCCGCCGTGGCGGCGGTCACCGGCGGCACGCTCGACTCGAACCCCTGCGGCATGTCGACGCACACGTACGGCAGGTTCCGTTCGCTGAGGAACGACAGCGTCTCCTCCGTGTTGCGCTCCTCCATCCACGACTTGTGCCGGAACTCGACCGCCACGCGGAAGTCGGGCAGACGCGCCGCGCACTCCTCGATGTAGGCCTTCGACTTGCGCGAGATGACGAACCACTTCGGGAACTGGAACAGCACGGCGCCGAGCTTGCCCGCGGAGTGCAGGGGCATCAGCGCGTCTCGGAACCGCTGCCACACCTCTTCCACCGCCACGTCGGGCAGATCCTCGCGGTAGATCAGGCGCTTGCCTGCCGGCACGGCGTCCCGCAGGTCCTTGTAGATGGAGTCCGGACGCGTCGGGTGGTTCGTGAGCAATGAGTACGCCTTGATGTTGAACGTGAAGTCCGGTGGCGTGCGCTCCAGCCACCGCACCGAGTTCTCCTCGCTGGGCGGGAAGTAGTAGGAGGAATCGACCTCCACCAGGGGGAACCGCGATGCGTAGAAGCGCAGGCGTTTCTCGGGGGTGGAGGCCTCGGGCGGGTAGAAGTTGCCGTCCTTGACCAGGGTCGGGTCCGTCCAGGACGAAGTGCCGATCTTGACGTTGGTCTCGGCGGACGATGATGAGCCCAATGGTTCAGGTTGGATCCATCGTGCGGTATCCGGCGTGGATCGCGTCGGCCAGCGGACCGAATGCAGCGGGGTAGTCGCATGTCCCGTAGGCGAGTTCACGGCCGTCCCGAAGCCCAAATGTCAGTGTGGCCCCGTACCCACAGGAACCCGCGGATGGGGTCGGAAGGTCGATCGGTATCGCATCTCGGACCAGGGCAAGGTCGAGCTCGACTCGCGGTGCGTCTGGGTCGGGATGAAGAACGAACATCGGCGGCGGGGGCCCCTCGGGGAACGGGGCAGCCACCAGAAACACTACCTCGTCGGCCGTCGCCACGATCTCAGCCTGCGAGGGCTGCATCCCTTTGCTTGGTGAAGAGGCTGCCGCCAGGTTGTCGGATGTATCGCCCGTGCACGCAGCCAACACGAAGACCGCCACGGCAACACCGACAAGTGTGCGCGCCATCACGACCACATCATGCAGCTGGCAGGCTTCTCTGTGACGAGGCGTGGGATAACCGGCGACCATATCGGTGTCCCGATCAGGATCTGCCCGGCATGGGCTAGGAGGCGGGCGGGTCGTCGTTCTTCTTCTTGCGCAGCACGGTGTCCTTCGCCTGGTTGGCCTTCTCCTTCGCGATGGCCAGCAAACGCTGAGCCCATACGTACTCGGTGGCCAAGATCCCGAGCCCCACGAAGATGAGGATCCATCCCGGCAGGACGGGGAGCAAGAGTCCCGCGAGTCCGACGGCGAGTACCACGAACCCCACGACCGTCACGGCGATCCGCTTGCCGCTGCGGCGGATGAACCGCAGGACGACCTTGATCGGCGCGAGCGCCGGGATCTCGTGCCAGCGGCGCTGGACGTCTTGGTCCGTGGCGAACTCCTCGACCACCTCAGAGGCGGAGATCTCCTCAGGGTCGTCGCCCCACTGCTCGTGACGATGCGGATCCATCATGAGAGGGCATCCTCTCATGCCGCGACGTTCAGTCGTCGTCGTGGTCGGGGTCGTCCCCGCTCCCGGGGCCGGAGTTGTCCGAGCCGCCGTGGTCGTCCGAGGGCTCTGCGGTCGGTGCGGCCGTCGTGTGCGACGAGGAGTCCTCGGTCGGCTCTGGCGAGGGTGTCGGGGTCGAGGAGCGGGTAGGCTCGTCGGAGGGCTCGGGGGTGGGGGTCGCCGACGCGGATCCGGCGGTGGAGCGGGTCGGTGCCGGGATAGGAACCGCGGGGCCGCCGATGCTGTCGCCTGCCAAGGCGAACGCGCCCAGGGACAAGACCACGGCGAGCACGACGCCGAACGCCCCCCAGAGCACGGCTCGCATCCACGGTTGCATGGTCCGAGGCTAGCGGGTCGGGGGTAAAGGCCAGGCTAAGGATCTGGGGTGACGCGCGGGAAGGAGACCACCACCGCTGTCCCGCGCGGTCCGTCGCTCGTGAGCTCGAGCGACCCGCTCCATCGCTCCGCGAGCTGCTTCGCGATCGCGAGCCCGAGTCCAGAGCCGCCTGCCGTCGCGCTGCTTCCCCGATAGAACCGTTCGGTCACGCGCTCCTGCTCCGCCGCGGGGATGCCGGGTCCGTCGTCACGGATGCGGATCGTCGCCGAGCGGGCATCTGCCGCTGTGGTGACAGAGATAGGGCCCGGTGCATACGCGATGGCGTTGTCCAGGACGACGTCAAGGATCTGGTCGAGGTCCGTGCGGTCGGCTTCCACGAACGCGGGGTCGCCGCTGACCGAGAGGGCGGCCCCGGCCGACATCGCACGCTCGTGCCACCGCTCGAGCGTCCGGTTCGCTGCCTCACGGAGGTCCTCGGTCGCCCCTCGGCCTTGCTCCATCCGGTTCGCCGTCTCGAGCAGCCCAGTCACGATCGCGGCGAGGCGGTCGACCTCGCGATCGGCGGCCTCCGCCTGGCGGCGGACGTCGGAGCCTTCCTCGCTGGCGTCGATCGCCCCCTCCAGCCGCAGTTTCATCCCGGCGAGTGGCGTCCGCAGTTGGTGCGAGGCGTTCGCGACGAACTCCTGCTGGGCTCGCACGGTGCGTTCCAGGCGCGCGGCCATCTCATCGAACGCTCGAGCCAGGTCGACGACCTCGGCGGCGCCTCCGATATCTCCGGCCCGGGCGCTGAGGTCGCCCGCGCCCAGCCGGCGAGCCGTCGATGCGAGTCGCTGCGTCGGTCCCGCGAGCGAGCCCGCGAGTGCGAACGCGATGAGGACACCCGCCAAGACCCCGGCGGCGCCGATCACGATCAACCCCCTGATCGTGCGGCCGATGGCCGCGTCCACCTCGCCGTAGTCGCGGGTCAAGCGGAGAGCACCCACGATCGTCTCGTCGATGATCGGCGCCGCCGCCACCATGATGTTCGCGCCCTCGGTCTCGCTGAAGCGTTCCTCAGCGGTGGGGAGGCCGGTCAACGCGGTGTCGATCTCCGGTCGTTCGCCGTTCGTGAAGTCCTCCCCGGTGGCGGTCCCCGCCGAGTCGAGCAGGACGATGCCGTTCACGTCCACCACCACCACCCGCTCGATGGCGGCCGGTGTCGTGTCCTCGATGATCCTGGCGAGCGCCCTCGGCTGCGTCAGGTTCTCGGCGCCGATGTAGCCCGCGATCGTCTGGGCGTCCAGGAGCGTCCGGGCCTCCAGATCGGACTTGGCGCGGCCGGCGAGCGTGACCGCCAGGGGGATCGTCAGGGCCACGATCACGGCGAGCAGGATGTAACCGATCGCGATGACGAGGCGGGTGCGGAGTTTCATGTTCGTCTCATGGCCGGGCTAGGGCGCATCTGAGGACGCCGACGCTTCGTCGGGCTCGGTGAACCGGAACCCGACCCCTCGGATGGTGGTGATGAACCGCGGTGACGACGGGTCGTCTTCGATCTTCTTGCGGAGCCACGAGATGTGGACATCCAGGGTCTTCGTCGGCCCGAACCAGTGGGGATCCCAGACCACGTCCATGATCTCCTCGCGGCGCATGACCGTTCCGGCGTTCGCCATGAGGTGATGTAAGAGGTCGAATTCCTTCGCCGCGAGGTCGATCGGGGAGCCTGCCTTCGTGAGCGTTCGGGCGGCTGGGTCGAGGACGAGGGGGTCGATCGAGATGGGGCCTTTCCTGGGAGTGGAGGTTCCGCGCCGCTGGATCGCGCGGATGCGAGCGACGAGTTCCCGCGCCGAGAACGGTTTGACCACGTAGTCGTCGGCGCCCAACTCCAGGCCCAGGACGCGATCGATCTCCTCGCCGCGGGCCGTGAGCATCACGATAGGGACGTCGGATGTGAGGCGTATCTGGCGCGCGAGGTCCCGGCCGTCACCGTCGGGGAGCATGACGTCGAGCAGGATGATGTCGGGCGGAGACGAGGCGAGGAGCCCGGTCGCCTCGGCGATGGTGCCGGCATGGACCGGGTCGAATCCCTCACGCGCGAGGTGCTCGGCAAGCGGTTCGGCGATCCCCAGTTCGTCTTCCACCACCAGCACGCGCGGCTTCACCACCAAAGCCTACCGGCCGCCGGTCTTGTCACTCTTCCTCGCGCGCAGGCCTTGTTTCTTGCAGACGACATGCCCTAGAACTACCCCCACGTCGGGGTGGGAGGGGAAGCGATGGCCACTGGTGCCGTCCTTGAGATTCGCCAAGGGTCCCGTTCGAATCCGAGCGGGGCTCGCATCTACATGCTCGTGGCTAGCTGCGGTGGCGCCGCGGCCCTCGCTCTCGTCATGTTCGCCGGGCACGAGGCGATAGCCCGAGACATCCAGGGTCTCGTCATCTGGGCTGCTGCCGCGTTTCTCGCGGACGCGCTTGTCGTACAGATTGCGCCATCAGCCACGCTCAGCATGTCTATGCCTGTCACCTTGGGAGCCGCTATCGTCCTCTCTCCGCCGGCGGCCGCCCTCGCCGCGTTTGTCGGAACATGGAGCAGAGCGGACGGGCACAGGCGGGACCCTCTAGTCGAGGCCTTCAACCGAGTCCAGGTATCCTGCGCCACGCTGGCGGCTTCGTTCGTGGCATCTTCTCTCGATTCCGACCCCGTTGCGTGGCCCGCGGTTCTTGGGGTCGCATTGGCGGCGCTCCTTGCAGACACCTCCACGAACGTTGCCTTGATGTTGCCGTTCATCCGCCTTTCCGAGCGCGTGAGCCTGGTGGCTGCTGCACGCCTTCTCCTTGGGGAGCGACCTGCTCACAACATGCTGGTCTACCTCTCAGCCGTCTTGACGGGCCCGGTCGTGGCCCTGTGCTACGTCTCTGCTGGTCCCGTCGGGCTCGGCGCGGCGCTCGTGGGAATCGTCCTAGGGGGCCGCGCGCTACTCGAGTCCCAGCGGGCCGTCGGCCTCTTAACCAGGATCGAGAGTAAGGATGCAGCGATACGAACCGCGACGGAGCAGGCAGTCCGGGAGCGAAGAGACGAGCGCACCTCATTGGCGGGGGAACTCCACGATGAAGTGTTGCCAGCCTTGTTCAAGGTGCATCTGATGGGGCAGGTGGTTCGCCACGACCTAGCATCGGGCAGACTGCTGGAGCTTGAGGAGGATGTTGCGAGTCTCCTTGACGCCACTGAAGCCGCCCAGTCATCGATGCGCGAGGTCGTCGGCGGGCTCAGGACTACCCCCATGGGACCAGAGGGGTTGCCGGGCGCGATCCGGCACGTAGCCGATCAATTGCGCGCCCTCGCCGCGCCTAGAATCGAGTTGGATGTCGAGTCCTTCGACGCCTCTGAACGCGGGCAGCTCGTCGCCTTCCAAGTCATCCGCGAGGCCATGGGCAACGCGGCCAAGTACTCAAGAGCCAGCAGGATTCGAGTAAGCGTTCGAGGAGATGATGGCTGGCTACGGGTCGTCATCGACGACGACGGGTCCGGCTTCGATCCGACGGCGCACCATGAGGGTCATTTCGGCCTTCTGCTCATGCGCGAGAGAGTAGAGGCAGCGGGCGGGTCCTTCGACCTCGACGCCCGGCTGGGCCTCGGTGTCGTCGTGTCCGCGTCGATTCCCGCCCAAATGTGAGTTCGACCGAAAACGAAAAGGCCCCCGGCGTGACCGGGGGCCTTCGACGTTCTTCGGATCAGCCTGCGCGCCAGTGAGCGCCGCCGGCCAGGGCCAGGGCTGCAAGAGACCCCAGAGCGATCATCAATCTACGGAGCGTCTTCATGCTTGCCTCCTCCTCTTGTCCCTTGGGTGGCCCCCATGTGGGGGATATACGAAGACTATCGGGGGACCCCCAAGAGGGGGACAAGACGCTCCTTGGGCCTACGCAAAAATACGTAGAGACGGAGCTTGCTTCACCCGGGGTGGATGTGGGGCGATGATGAGTAAGTGGACGTAAAGCACGCCGAGACGCGGGCGACACCGCTCATCGAGGTTGGCGTCTTCATAGTTGCCGCCTCGATAGTGGGCGGCCTGGTCGCCTATTCCGGGGAGGCACTCGCTTGGCTTCCCCTTCTCTGGGCCCCCCTCATTGCTGCCGTCGAACTCGTCCCGGTGCCCGCTTGGCGCGGCGTGACGATTAGCGTCGGGTTCCCGATCCTCGTGATGGTCGCGATCTTGTATCCCCCGGGGCTAGCCGGCCTGATCGCGTTCCTCGGCGCATCCGATCCTAGGGAACTGAGGCGCGAAGTCAGCCTCGGCCTTGCACTCTTCAACCGCAGTCAGGTGGCCCTATCAGTGGTGGCGGCCAGCGCGGTGTACCACGGTGTCGCTCCAGCCGATGCGGCGCCCGTGCTGCAGATTCTCGGAGCGGTGACTGCCGCCGTAGCCGACTACGTCGTGAACGTGTCGCTCGTTACGGCGTACATGAGCAGGAAGCTCCGGATTACGCCGAGGTCGATGTTGCACCGGCTTACGATTGGCAGCCTCAACGACTTCCTGTTCAGCTACCTGGGACTTGGCGTTCTTGGACTTGCTCTCGCCGAGATGTTCGAAGTTGTAGGGCCTTGGTCGATTCCCGCTGTCCTGGCCCCCCTCCTTTTCGCGCGGCAAGCCTTCTTCCGCGCGCAGGCTCTCGAGGAAGCACACAAGGAACTGAAGGAGCGCGAACAGGTCCTGCGGCAACTTTCCAACACCATCGCCGAGGAGCGGGCCGATGAACGACTCCAGATCGCCGGGTACCTCCACGACGATCTCGCGCAGGTGCTCTTCCGCCTCTCCCTCCAGGTCGATGTCGCGCGCAGGCTCTTGAACAAGAGGGATCTCGCCGAACTCGAGAATCAGCTGGACAAGATCCGTGGATCGAAGCAGGAGACGTCGGACCGGGTCCGCGCTCTCATCCGCGACCTGCACCGATCCCCGCTGGGCGCCAAGGGTCTGGCCGAGGCTCTCGAGTCATTCACCGACGAGGTGGGGCGTGATTCGAGCGTCGTCTTC
Source organism: Actinomycetota bacterium (assembly GCA_040880745.1). Classification (GTDB taxonomy): domain Bacteria; phylum Actinomycetota; class UBA4738; order UBA4738; family HRBIN12; genus AC-51. The sequence continues at coordinate 122,598 of JBBDHX010000011.1, read as the reverse complement.
CATCACGACATCGACGACATCGATCTCCCGGCTCCCATCACGCTGCTCATCTATCACATCGCCCGGGAAGGGATCATGAACGCACTCAAGCACGCGCAAGCGCGCGATCTCTGGGTGAGTGTTCGGAGCTCCGGGGACGACATCATCCTGCAGCTCCGGGACAACGGTGTCGGCTTCGACAGCGAAGCACCGGGACCGGAGGGACACTTCGGCATGGCGATGATGCGCGAACGCGCACAGGTCGGCGGGGGTTCGTTCGCGGTCGCCAGCGAGGTCGGCGACGGCGCCACGATCACGGTGAGGTTCCCGGCTTCCCTGCTCCAGCGTGATCCGGAGCGCGATGACGAGCCGCCATCCGCCAATGGCTCGGGGCGTGCTTCCCGCGGTAAGAGAGGAACCACATCGCGAGCGGGCGGGGGTTCTCGCGGCTCCGTCCCCGCATGACCTGGACCACGAACCAGCCCATCCCCGCGTAGAGCAGGACGTCGCCAACGCTGAGGACGATGCCCACCGGGGCCGGGATAGGGATCACGTCTCCGAGGAACGCCACCATGTCCCGGTCTTCCCTGAGGTGGTGCTTCGGGTTCTCCGCGTTCGCCATCTCCGCGACCGAGCCCCCTGCGGTCTCCACGGCCTGGGCGCTCACCGGCATGCCGGCGTTGAGTCCGACCACGATGAGGTTCAGCAACAACCCCGCAGCCATCACCCGCGCCCCAGGGATCCATCGGTTGACCGCGATGAACGCCAGCAGGAGCAGATAGGACGCCAGGAGCACCAGCGTGCCGAGCACGCGAGGTGTGATCGCCGCGAACGACGGCAAGGGAGCCGACTGCGCAGCGAGCCCCAGGAAGACCAAGACCCACCAGTGCACGCTGAGTCCCTCGAACGCCCGCAGACGCCCGCCGGCCACGTAGCCGGTCATCACGGCGAGCAGCACGATCGCGGGGACGAGGAACATCGGACGCCATCTTGCCTCGGGCGGGCCGCCGGGTCCATCGAACTCGCGTCGCACCGTTACCCTGCCTGCGATGGTGGACACCGGGTACTTCGGCCCCAACAGCGTTTCGTGGCGGGTTCACCGCGAGGTCACGGTGCTGTTCGGCGGAGCGCGAGCTCTGCTGATGCAGGCGGCACACCCGCTGGTGGTAGCCGGGGCGAACCAGACGGCGATGTACGAACGCAACCCGTGGAAGCGGCTTCAGCGCACGCTGATCCTGACGTACACGCTGACCTTCGGCACGAAAGCCGAAGCCGACGCCGCGGCCGCACGGATCAACGAGGT
>JBBDHX010000011.1:115465-121306 GCA_040880745.1 Actinomycetota bacterium | reverse complement strand
TGACGGGTCAGCCGTACGACGCGCTCGATCCCGACCTGCTCCTGTACGTCCACGCATGCCTCGTCGACAGCGCTCTGTTGTTCGAGCGGCTGACGGTGGGTCGTCTGGATGACGCCGGGCGTGAGCGGTTCCACCGTGAGCAGATGCTGGCGGCGGAGATGATGCTCGTGCCGCGCGAGAAGATCCCGCCCACGGTGCCTGCGCTGCGATCGTGGCTGGCCGATCTCGAACGCCGTGGGGACCTCCAGGTGACGCCGGGAGCACGTCGCGTCTATGACCTGTTCCTGGATCCGCCCAAGGAGGCCGAGTGGCGGCCGATCCTGCGCGGTGTGTCGCGACTGGCGTTCGGCACCCTGCCGCCGCGCGTCCGCGAGATGTACGGGGTGACGATGAGCCCCGCGAAGGCCACCGCGATGCGCGCGAGCTTCGCGGCGATCCGCGCAGGCAGACCGCTCCTGCCGGCGAGGTTCCGCTACCTGGCCCCGTACAACGAGTGGCGTATGCGTGAGCGTGGGATCGAGCCGCCCGCCGACGTCGCCCGCGCGCGTCGCGCGCTCGGCATCCGGTTGGGCACGCCGGGATCCTAGACTCGGCATATGCGCGTGGACGGGGTGCTCCTGGACATCGATGGGGTGCTGGCCGTGTCGTGGGAGCCGATACCCGGGTCGGTCGAGGCACTCGCCTGGCTCCGCCAACACGACGTCCCTTCCGTGCTGATCACGAACACCACCACACAGACGCGGCGGGGGCTCGCTTCGACGTTGCGGGGAGCAGGCTTCGATGTGCGGCCCGAGCAGATCGTCACCGCCGTGACCGCGACCGCCTCATACCTGGCCGCGCAGCATCCCGATGCCACCGTGTTCATCCTCACCGACGGTGACCCGGGGGAGGATCTCGCCGATGTCCGGCGAACCGAGCGGCCGGAAGACGCCGACGTCGTGGTCATCGGCGGGGCATGCGAGGACTTCTCCTACCCGCTCGTGAACCGGATCTTCCGCAGGCTCATGGAGGGCGCGTCCTTGGTGGGGATGCATCGCAACCTGTACTGGCGCACGTCCGCTGGTTGGGAACTGGACGGGGGCTCGTACATCGCCGGTCTGGAGGAGGCTGCCGGCGTGAACGCTGCGATCTGTGGCAAGCCTGCAGCGCCGTTCTTCCGGGCAGCGCTCGATCTGCTGGGTGTGCCGGCCGAGCGGGCGGCGATGGTGGGCGATGACATCGTGAACGACATCCTGGGCGCGCAGGCCGCGGGCCTCACCGCTCTCCTGGTCCGCACGGGCAAGTTCAAGGAGGCGGACCTGGCGAAGGGGACGCCCGACGCCGTGGTGGGCTCGTTCGCCGATGTACCGGGCTGGCTGGAGGGCTAGCCGCGCTCGACGACTTGCAGCACTTCGTCGGCGTAGCGCTCGAGCTTGGCCGGGCCGACACCGGTGATCCCCGCCAGGTCCGCCCAATCGGTGGGCTCCGCCTGCGCGATGGCTTCGAGGGTGTCGTCGTGGAAGACCACGTACGCGGGTACACCATCCGCGTTGGCCCGAAGACGCCGCCACTCCTTGAGCCGGCCGTAGAGGTCTCCGCCGCGGCGCGGCATGGCGACCGCCGGCCCGCGCACCGGCGGGGCTTTGGGTCGATCCGGGGTCTTCACACCGACCTCCTCTAGGAACGGGCTGGGCGACGACTTCGGTAGGCGTGGCCACGACAAGGATAGATGCTGGCGGGCCCGTGTGATGCCGACATAGAGCAGGCGCCGTTCCTCTTCGGGGTCGGCCTTGGCTTTCTTGGAGCGGAAGGGCAACTCACCGTCCAACAAGCGGGGCAGGAACACGGCATCGAATTCCTGGCCCTTGGCTCGGTGATACGTCATCAGATGCACACCACGGCCCTGCCGTTCGGGGGCGAACCGATGCGTGAGCTCGGCGACGAAACCCTCGATGGTGGCCTCGGCGCTGGTCGCCTCCTCGTACTCCCCGGCGAGCTGGCGCATGCGGCCGAGGTCGGCCTGCCGGGTGGCTTCCTCATCGCTGTCGTGATCGGCGTCGGGCGCGTACCCCACCGAGTCGGTGATCTCGGCAACAGCATCCGCGACCCTGCCCGATGGTGGCCGTTTGAGACCCGCGAGCACGGCGCGCGGGCCCGGGCGCCGGAGGAACGCGCCATCACGCACCTGATACGGGATCCCCGCCTGCGCGAAGGCTTCCTCGTAGGGCTCGGACCTGGCGTTGATCCGCACCAGGACCGCCATCTGATCCCACGGCGTCCCCGCCTCGTGCAGGCGGCGGCACTCGGCGAGCACGAACCCGATCTCGGCGGGCTCATCGGCGAGGGACCGCGCCGTGGGTGCCGGCCCGTCGGGTTGGGTGGGGCGCAGCTGCTTGGCGAAGCCGTCCAGGTGCGTGGCCAGGGCGTTCGCCACGGTCAAGACCTGCGGTGAGGACCGGTGGTTCTCTTCCAACGTCACGATCAGGGCGCCGGGGAACCGCTCGGGGAAGGAGCGCAGGTGCTCGGGTGATGCGCCCGTGAACGAGTAGATCGTCTGGTAGTCGTCACCCACCACGCAGAGGTCGTCGCGGTCGCCGAGCCATCGATCCAACAGCGCCTGCTGCAGCGGGTTCACATCTTGGTACTCGTCCACGGTGAAGGCCGCGAACCGCTCCCGCACGGCAGCCACGGCTTCGGGGTGCTCGTCGAACAGCCGTACCGCCAAGCCGATCATGTCCTCGAAGTCGATCCGGCCCGTCCGTTCCTTGCGGCGCTCGTAGCCGTCGAACACCCCCAGCATGAGCCGGGCTGGGATGGGCGGCGCGTGGTCTTCGGTCTGCAGGGCGGCCAGGTACGTCGCGGGCCCGGCCATCCGGTTCTTGGCCCACTCGATCTCCCCGGCCAGCTCCCTCCGTGGCAGGAACTTGTGAGGCGGCGGAAGCGCGTTCGCGAGCGACGCGATCAGCGGCGCCTTCGAATCCAGGACGCGAGGCAACGGCGCCCCCGTGTGGTGCTCCCAGAACCGGCCGAGCTGGGAGAGAGCGGCGGCATGGAACGTGCGCGCCTCGACGCCCTGGACCCCGAGCGCGGCCAGACGTGATCGCAGTTCGCCCGCGGCCTTCTCCGTGAAGGTCACGGCCAAGATCGCAGAGGCGGGGAACGTTCCCGTGCGCACCTGGCAGGCGATGCGGTGGGTGACCGTGGTGGTCTTGCCGGTGCCCGCGCCCGCGAGGATCGCGACCGGGCCGCGGACCGCGGTGGCGGCGGCTCGCTGCTCGTCGTTCAGGCCGTGCAGGATGTCGTCGAGGTCAGGCATGGACCATCCAGCCTATCTGCGGCGTCCGACGGGTGGTCACCCGTACACTCGGCCGCGATGGCGGGTGTGCATGGGTTCGTCGGGTTCATCGTGCTCGGGGTGTTCACCGCGGGGTGGGTCTGGGCCGCTGGCGCTGCGCTCATGCGACGTGACCCGGGCCCTCGGTACTGGACCTGGTTGGTGCTGGCGCAGACGATCGCCGGGGTGCAGGCGGTGGTCGGGGTGATCCTGCTGGTCATGGGGCTCCGGCCGGAGAGCTGGTTGCATCTCGTCTACGGCTTCGGCCCGCTGGCCATCCTGCTGATCGGCCACGCGCTCGCACGCGAACTGAGGCGGCAGCAGGCTGCCATCCCCCTGGAGCCGTGGGGCGTGTTCGGGCTGGCATCGTTCATCTGTTTCGGGTTGTCGCTGCGGGCCCTGATGACAGGTCTCGGCATCGGCTGAGGGTAGGCTCGCGCCGTGCGAAGGCCGGTGAAGATCGTGGTGTGGACCCTGGTCTTCGCCGCGTCCGCGGGTGTGGGGGCCTACGTCGCCTCGCGCACGGATCCCTTCCCCCCCGGGGTGACGGACCCCGGCGCCCGGCCGACCCCGACCTCCGCGGCTCCGACCAGCGATGCCCCGCCCTCACCCGCAGCCCGCCGCTGGCGCTTCAGCGCCCGTGTCACGTCCGTGCACGAACTCCATGTCGGCGGTGCATGCCGGAGCGACTGGGACGTGCAGGCGGTGCTGCACGAGCGGCCGAACGGTCACCTGGCCGGTTCGGCGCTGGCGACGCTCCGCCCGGGCGCCGGGTGCGATTTCCCGACGGCCGACGTTCAGTCCGAGACGATCTTCGTGCGCATCGTGGGACGGATCGCCGACCGCGAGGACCCGGTGCAGATGGTCCTTCATGTCCGGGCCACAGGCGAGTGGGAGCCCCTGGGGAGCAAGGACCTTGGGGCGTTCCTCGCCCTCCTTCCGGACGTCGAGATCAGGACGAGCCCCGGGTCGAGCGGATCGTCAACCGGTCAGGCAACGGACGGGAACGACGGCACGTACCAGGTGACGTGGCGGCCCACGGTCCGTTGCGTCGCCGCCTGTTGACGGCGGGGTTGCGTTCTGAGCGAACTACCCAACTAGCGCACAGATGCGGCATCATCGAGGCCAGTCATGAACGACGAAAGTCTCCAGCGAGCCAACGCCTTCCTCGGATCCGTCGCGCGCAGGGTCGGGGTCGGTGAAGTGATGATGGACACCCCCGCTGAGATCGGGCGGGAACTGGGGTTCCCCGACGCCTTGTCCACCGCGCGCGCGGTCCGAGCACTCATCGCCCGGCGCCGGCTCGAGGCCGCCTCGGGGTCGTACCGATTGCTGGATGCTCGCCCGGTCGATCCCGCCGAGCGAGAGGCCGTCGGCCGGCGGCCGCGCGCGGCCCGCCATCGGAGCGAAGGGCGCCCGGATCGGCATGAGGATCCCGCGGCCGGCACCTACGGGGAGTTCGGCAGGGCCGTCGTGGATCGTCTCATCGACCTTGGGCGCGACAACGCCGAGATGCGCGCCGAGCTTCGCTCGGCGCGCGAGGAGCTCCGCGCCGCCCGCGCCACTCGGGATGACGCCGAACGTCGGGCGCGCGCGCTCGGAGAGCGCGTCGCGGGGCTCGAGCAGCGGGCCGAGATGGCTGAGTCGAACCTCCGCGCGCTCCTGGTCGCGGCGAAGGGTCAGGGCGTGCGTCCTGACGCCGCCGTAGGAGACGCCGAGATGGCGGCGATCCTGGGCGTGCTGAAGGGCGATGAAAGCGAAACCGAAGCCGGAACCGAGACCGTGATGGAGCCGGTTCCGAGGTCCGAGGAAGAGCCCTCCGCGCCGCTCGTCCTTCCCGCCGAAGCCTGAGCCTTCACGGTTGCTCGCCGAGTGCCACGAGATGGCACGCGGCCGCCTGCGTGGCGCCCGTTTCGCCGATCGCGATGTCCTCGCCCAAGCACCGCGCCTCGATGCCGAGGTCGCGTGCCCGCCCGGACTCCACGACGGGGCATCGCGGGTGGAAGCGACAGCCACCGGGGATCCTCGTCGGGTCCGGCGTCTCGCCCGAGAGGATCGGCCGCTCGATGCCACCTGCCTCGGGCACGACGTCCAGCAGCGCCTTCGTGTACGGATGCTGAGGATGCAACAGCACATCGGCGGCGGGCCCGACCTCGACGATCCGGCCCAGGTACATCACGGCCACGCGGTCGGCGACCGTCCAGGCCAAACCGAGGTCGTGGGTCACGATGAGGATCGAGATCTTGAAATCGTCGCGCAGTTGCATGAGCAGGGCCAAGATCTCGCCCCGGACCGAGGCGTCCAGGTTGGAGACGGGCTCATCGGCCACGATCACCTTCGGCTCGAGCACGAGCGCGCCGGCGATCACGACCCGCTGACGCTGGCCACCGGAGAGTTCGTGGGGGTAGAGCAAAAAGAACCGCTCGGGGGGGCGCAGCCCGGCACGCGAGAGCGCCTTGGCGACCAGCTCCTCTTCGGTCGCTTCGGCCCGAGCGCGGCTGATCCCGTGGATCCGCAACCCCTCGGCG
>JBBDHX010000011.1:105133-115455 GCA_040880745.1 Actinomycetota bacterium | reverse complement strand
GAGAGCCTCTCGTCCTCGCGGGGGTTGAGCGAGCCCGTCGGATCCTGGAAGACCATCTGCACGTGACGCCGGTAGGCCTTGAGCGCGCGGCCACGCCCCAGGCGCTCCCCGCGGTAGCGGATCTCGCCCGCGGCGGGCTCCAAGAGCCCCATGATCGCCCGAGCCGCCGTGGTCTTGCCGCACCCGGACTCACCAGCCAGGGCGAGCACCTCGCCCTCGTGCAGGGTGAGGTTCGTGCCATCGACGGCCTTCGCGTCGAGCGCCTTCTTCCCCGTGAGCCCCGCGATCAGCCCGAGTCGCCCCTTGAAGTTGACCTCGAGATCGCGCACCTCGATCACGGGTTCGCCCAGCCGGAGGTCCCGCGGCTGCTGCTCCTGCGTGCTCACGCGGAGGCCTCCGGCGTTCCCGCGGTCACGGGCCGCACCAGCAGGCAGGCGGCCCGACGGCCCTCACCGGCGTCATACAGGGGCGGATCGATCGAGTCGCACCCATCGAAGCGGCTGGCGCACCGCGGATGGAACGAGCAACCGGAAGGGATGTGCTGCGGGTCGGGCGGGTCGCCGCCGAGTCCACTCGGCCTGCCACGGAAGCGGTCGTCGCCGATCTCCGGGAAGGCCGCCGCGAGCGCCGCGGTGTAGGGGTGTTTCGGGTCGTGGAACACGCGCTCGGCCGGGCCTTCTTCGATGATCCGGCCTGCGTACATGATCGCGAGGCGGTCGGAGACCTCCACCAGCACCGACAGGTCGTGCGTGATGAAGACCATCGACAGGCCGAGGTCGCGCTGCAGTTGCTTGAGCAGGCGCAGCACCTGCGCCTGGACCATGACGTCGAGCGCGGTGGTCGGTTCGTCGGCGATCACGAGCGAGGGGTTACACGCCAGCGCCATCGCGATCATCACGCGCTGCTTCTGTCCGCCCGAGAGTTCGTGGGGGTAGTCGTCCTGACGCCGGGGCGGCAGGCCCACCTGTTCCATGAGGGCACCGACCCGGACACGGGCTTCCCGATCGCCCGCCTGTCCGTGCACCACGATCGCCTCTGCGATCTGACGCCCCACGCGCTGGACTGGGTTCAGCGAGTGCTGCGCCCCCTGGAAGATGATCGAGGCGCCGGTCCAGCGCGCCGCGCGGAGCTTGCCGGGCGACAGGGCCAGCACGTCCTGGCCGTCGAGCAGGATCGAGCCCTCCACCTTCGTGCCCGCGGGCAGGAGCCGCAGGATGGCGGCCGCGATGGTGGACTTGCCGCAGCCGGACTCGCCGGCCAGGCCGACCACTTCCCCCGTGCCCACCTCCATGTTCACGCCGCGGACCGCGGGCACGCCTCCGCTCTGGCTCTTGTACGTGATGCTGAGGTCACGCAGGGACAGGACCGTCATCGTTCGCGCAGCCTCGGGTTCAAGATCTCGTCCAACGCGTAGCCGCACATGGTGAACGAAAGCGTGACGAACACGAGGGCGATCCCGGGCGGGATGAGCCACCACCAGATCCCGGCGGTGAGGGCACCCTCATCGAAGGACTCGCCGATCATCACGCCCCACGAGATGCTGTTGGGGTCGCCGAGGCCCAGGATGGCGAGCGTGGTCTCCGACAGGATGGACAGCGACACGGTGAGCACCAGGTTCGAGAAGAGCACGGGGAAAACGTTGGGCAGGATGTGCCTCGTGATCATGTGCCAGTTGCCGGCGCCGAGCGCTTTCGCGCGCTCCACGTAGGTGCGCTCCTTCACGCTCAGCGCCTGTGCGCGGACCAGCCGGGCCGTGCCCGCCCACGACGTGATGGCGATCACGATGATGATGCTCGAAAGTCCTCGTCCGAAGATCTTCAAGCTGATGAGAACGAGTGCAAGTGGGATCCACGGTATGACCAGGAACCAGTTCGTGAGCGCGTTCAGCAACGTGTCCGGCCATCTGCCGAAGTAGCCCGAGGAGATCCCGACCAGCCCGCCGAGGAACATGCTGCCCATCGTGGCGGTGAGGCCGACGAACAACGAGATCCGCGTCCCGTAGATCAGCATCGACAAGACGTCGCGCCCGAACTTGTCGGTGCCCAAGAGATGGTCGCTGGTGGGACGTTCGTACACGGAGCCGGTCGCCTCGGCCACCTGGATCTCGCGCTCATCGATGAGCAACGGAGCCGTGAGCGCCAGGGCGATGAACACCGCGAGGACGACGAGGCCGACCATCCCTTGAGCGTTCCGCCGGTAGATGGCCCAGTAGCCGCTGGCGGCGCGCCGGCGCCGGGCCCAGGCGATCCGCCGTGGGTTCGCCGGCGGCGTGGCTGCGGGCCCCGGCATCTGGACGTTGGTCGCGCTCATCAGACCGCCTTGATCCGCGGGTCGAGGTAGCCATACGTGATGTCGGCTAAGAAGTTGAACAGGATCACCGCGCCGCTCGAGATCAGGAACAGTGCCTGCAGCAGCGGGAAGTCGCTCTCGTTCACGGCCTCGATCGAGAGCTGGCCTAAGCCGGGATAGGAGAACACGAATTCAACGACGATCGCGCCGCCCAGCAGGAACCCGAACGACAGGAAGATCAACGTGAAGGTGGGCAAGAAGGCGTTCGGGATCGCGTGGTGGCGCCGGACCAGACGGTCCGGAACACCCTTGGCACGCGCCGTCTGGACGAAGTCCTCGCCCATCATCTCGATCAAGGAGGCGCGCATGATGATGGCGTATTCGCCGATGTAGCCAAGGGTGAGCGTGAGCACCGGCAGGACGAGGTGGTTCGCGATATCCACGAAGTACGCGAAACCCTCGAGCCCGGGACTGCGAACCCCTCCCGCCGGGAAGAGATGGAAGACGGACCCACCGAACAGCAGCAGGAGCAGCATCCCCAGCCAGCCCTCGGGCATGGAGTAGAGCGCCAACGAGCCGTAGAGCGACGTCTTGTCGAACACGCTGCCCCGCCGCCACGCGCCCTTGATCCCGATCAACACGCCCAAGACCGTGGAGAAGAGCGTCCCAAGCCCGACCAGGCGAAGGGTGGGGACGATCCGGTCGCCGATCACGTCGAGCACAGGCTGTGAGGACCGAACGGAGAGCCCGAAGTTCCCGGTGAGCGTGTCGCCCATGTAGTGGAGGTACTGCTCGGGAAGCGGGAGGTCCAGTCCCAGGTTGGCTATCTGCTCCGCGATGTCCTCACGTGACAGGTGCTGGCTCCGGGCGAGCAGCAGGACCGGGTCGCCGGGCAGCCATCGGAACAAGACGAAGTTGAACGAGATGACGAACAACAGGGTGAGGAGCGCGTGCAGGACCTTGCGGCCAAGGTACCCGAACGTCCCCACCCTGTTGTTGTCCTTCCGTCCTTACCCTCTCCTCGTCCTCTAGGCTTCTTCGTCCCCGGTCTTGCGCCGCGACAAGAACACGACGATCGCCGCGAGCGGCACTCCGCCGCCGACCGCGACCCAGACCCACGTCGGGATCGCGCCGCCGCCGTCACCCTCACCGGTGTCCGCGCCGACGACCTCGACGTTGAAGTACGTGTCGTTCGTCCAGCCCAAGATGTACAGGCCCAGTTCGTTGTTCGGGGACCTCACGTGGCCCGTGAAGGTGTCCGTGCGGAACGCCTGCAGGTCCGACCAATAGTTCAACACCATGACGGGCATGTCCTCGGCGATCATCAGCTGCATCTGGTCGATCGTCGCTTTGCGCTCAGCACGGACCAGCTGGGTCTGCTGCAGATCGTAGAGCCGGTCGATCTCGGGGTTGGTATAGCACCCGTCGCTCCAACCCAGGCACTGGTCCGAGGTGAAGACCGAGAGCATGAAGTCGGGGTCGGGGTCCGGGCACCAGTCCCAGACGTAGGCGTCCCATTCGCCCGTGTACCACAGGTCATACGCCTTGTTCGTATTGACCGTGGTGAAGAACGACGAGATGCCGATGTCCGCCAGGTATCCCTGGATCAGCTTGCCCGTGTCCACGGAGCCCGACACGTCGCTGATCGTCAGGAGTTCCAGGTCGAGTTCGTTGCCCTCGTACTCGCGGTTGCCGTCGCCGTTGGTGTCGGTGATCCCCGCGGAATCCAACTGCGCCTTCGCGGCCTCGACGTCGTAGTTGAACTGGATGTCCTCCGGGATCTCGGCCACCCAGGAACCGTTGGAGCCGGGCATCAGGATGCTGTAGCCCACGACGGCTGTGCCCTGGTAGACCTTGTCCACGATCTCCTGACGGTCGATGGAACGGGCCACCGCTTGGCGGAAGTCCAGTTCGTGGATCACCGGGTCCGCGGTGTCTTCCGTATCGCCGCCGGCATCCTTCTGGCCACCGAAGTTCCACGCGATGTTGCCCCAGCACCCGCCGTCACCGACGTGGGTCGCGATGTTCGGGTCTGCGTCCGCGACGAGACTGTTGAACAGCGTCGGGTTCAAGGCATCGACGATGTCGAGGTCACCACCCTTGAGCGCCTGGACCATCGCTTCCTGGTTGGTGAACACGTGGAAGACGACCTCGTCGAGCGACTTGGGCGGCGTGCCCCAGTAGTTCTCGTTGCGCACCAGGCGGATGAACTGTCCGTTCTCGTACTCCTCCAGCTTGAACGCGCCGGTGCCGATGGCCTCGGCGTTCTCGAACTCCTTGACGGTCTTGCGCGTCGCCTTCGCGACCTCGGGGTCCGAGGGGTCACCGGATCCGACCAACTCACCCCAGATGTGCTCGGGTAGCACCGGTGCGTAGGCCGGCACTTCCGGAGCGAACGTCGGCTCGGTGCTGTGCCAGATGACGGTGGTGTCGTCCACGACCTCGAAGGTCGGCTCGAACGGGAAGTAGTCCTTGTAGAACGGCATCTGGTAGTCGGCGATCAGCGCGAAGGTGAACGCCAGGTCGGACGCGGTCGCCGGGGTGCCGTCGTGCCAGGTGGCTCCCTCGACGGTGTGCAGCGTCCAATCCATGGAGTCCTCGGATCGCTCCCACGACCGGATGAAGCCGGGCGCGGCCTCGAGGGTGTCATTATCGAATTGGAAGCCCGTGTCATAGATGAGGCTCATCACCTCGTAGTCGGGCCCGCAGCACAGGTTGAAGGGGTTGAGGCTCGTGATGTCGGAGTCGACCCCGACGTCGAACACCACCGGTTCGGCCGCGGCGGTGCCTGTGCCTGTCTGCGCCAATGCGGCTGAGCCGATCAGCAGTGATCCGAGCAGCCCTGTGAGCATCATCAGGGCCATCGCGCGGCGGGTTCGCCTCATCGCGTGTCTCCCTTCCTTTGGGTCGTCATCCGGTGGTACGGATCTCACACCACTCCCGGTTGGTCGATCGTGAGCGTTTCCGCATCCGCGTCCAGGGTCGCGGTGACCCCGAAGGGGATGCTCGCCAAGTGTTTCCCGTGCCCGAGAGGGAGTCTGTATAGCACCGGAACCCCTAGTGACGCTAGGTGGCGCTCCAGGACATCCTCGATGGATCGGTTCCGCGGAGCTTCCGGGCGTTGCTCGCTCCAGTCACAGTCCTTCAACTCGCCCACCACGACGCCAGCCACGTCGGTGAGCTTGCCCGCCAGCCGTAGTTGCTCGAGATGGACCTCGATGATGTAGGCGGCGGTGTGCACCTCCTCCCACAGGAGGATCGCCCCATCGAACGTCGGTTCGAAGGGCGTCCCCAACAGGTGAACGAAGGTGAAGAGGTTGCCGCCCACGATCGGGGCGGTCACCCTGCCCGGTGCGATCGTCCTGCGATACGGGTCGTCCGGGTCTGCCGGGACCGGGCCGGCGCCCCCCTTCGTGAACGCCTCCAGGGCCGAATCCCAGGTGAAGGGCGTGCGCTCGGGGATCCCCATCGAGCCGAAGCCCGGGCCGTGGAAGGTCGCGAGCCCCGATCCCTTGAGCAGTGCGACGTGCAGGTTCGTGATGTCGGAGAAGCCCATCAGGGCCTTCGGATGCGCTGCGATGAGGTCGAAGTCCAGGTGGGGCAGGACCTGCATCGCACCGGTGCCGCCCCACAGGACCTGGATCACGTCGACCTCGGGATCGGTGAACAGTGAGTGGAGGTCGGCGGCCCGCTGCTCGGGCGGGCCCGCCACGTAATCGTCCTTGGCCCACGTCCCCTCGGTCATCTTCACCGAGTAGCCTCGGTCTTCCCACCATCGCTTGGGGCGCAGGAGATCAGAAGCGTTGTAGTACGGCCCGCTCGGAGCACACACCCCGATGGTGCCGCCGGCGGGGAGCGAGCGGCCGAAGTTCGTCGCCCGGATACCGTCGTACGTCACGCCGAAGATCGTCCCCTCTCGCGGTGTGCCGAGACCCGATCCGTTCGGTACGCGGGCCTGGAACCCGACGATTCTTCACCAGGATGGCTCATCCTGTCTAGTCCTGGGCGAGCGCGAGCGCGGTGATCCGTTCGATGAAGTCGGACTTGTTCTCCGTGTAGGCGGCCCGATCCGTACCGTGGGCGCGGGCGAGGTCGCGTTTGAGGGCAGCGTAGGAGGCGGCGTCCTCGGGATGGGTGCGCAGCCAGTCGCGGAACGCGATGTGCCTGCGCTCCCACGAGGAGCCTGCCAGGCAGACGTGGACGTTCGCCCGCCGCTCGCCGGCGTCGGAGTCGCGGCTGAAGAACTCGTGATCGTCGCTCCACGGGTCGAGCAGATGCCGGTACCCGGCGGTGACGAGCGGATCGACGATCCGCTGGACCGGCGTGATCGACCTCACCGACACCTGCACGTCCACGATCGGCTTCGCCGCCAGGCCGGACACCGATGTCGACCCGATGTGCTCGATCCGTGTCACCAGTTCGCCGGGGAGGGCGGCGCCGAGCAGAGCAGCCTCCGTCGCGAATCGATCCTCCCGATCGTGGACGGGCTCGACGATCTCGACGGGTTGGTCCCCGAACCCCCTGCGGTACGTCCCGAAGAACGAGGCTATCGACACGAGGGCATCGAAGAGCCGCTGCTGCGAGGGGTCGTCGGCGGCGGTTTCCTCGGGGTGCCACTGGACCCCGAGCATCCAGGTGGACTCGCGGTTGAGGTCGGCCCCCTCCAGTTCGAGAGCCTCGACGAGACCGTCGGGCGCGCGGCCGTTGGCGCGGAGCCGTTCGCCGATCCGATCGATCCCTTGGTGGTGGTGCGAGGCGCACGAGAGTGCGGGGGCCTTCGTTGTCGCGGACAGGAGGGAGCCCGGCTCCGGTGCGACGTCGTGCACGGTCGCCGAGCCTTCCAAGGGGACGCCGTGTTCCACCAAGCCCGGGAGGCCGGGCAGGTGTTGATGCAGGGTCCCGCCGAACGCGACGTTCATGACCTGCATACCGCGACAGATGCAGAGCACCGGCAGATGCGCCCGGTCGGCAGCGTGCAGCAGTTCGATCTCGAACGCGTCGCGGTCGGGGTCGACGCCGTAGTTGTGCTCGATGTCGGGCTCGGCGCCGTAGCGAGCCGGATCCACGTCACCGCCTCCGCAGAGGAGCAGCCCGTCGAAGGGTTCGAGCAGTTCGCCGGGGTCGCCGCTTTCGCCGGGGGCGAGGATCGCCGTCCGTGCGCCCGCTCTGCGGAGCGCGTCGATGTATGGCGCCGGAACCCCGTAGCCGCCTTCGGGCCAGCGGGCCACTCGCCCCTCCTCGAGGTGATACGCGACGATCGCGATCAGCCCCCGGTACGAACGCATCTACTCGGCCGAGCGTCCGTAGGAGTCTTCGAGGTTCGTCCACGGATCGGCAGAGGAGGGGTCACGACGAGCAGGTGAGGCGCCCGGTGTGAGCGTCGCCTCCGCGAGCAGCGTGGCGACGTCTGCCACCCGTACCTCGGATCCCTTCGCCTTGGCGGCATCGTCGAGCATCACGAAGCAGTACGGGCACGCGACCGCGACCGTCTCGGCGCCGGTCGACTCGGCTTCGGCGAACCTCGTGTCGTTGATCCGTTGCTCCCCGCCTTCTTCCATCCACATCCGCGCCCCGCCCGCGCCACAGCAGAACGAGTTCTCGCGGTTGCGCCCCATCTCGACGGTGGTGGCGCCCGTCGCTCCCAGGACGTCGCGCGGTGCGTCGAAACGGCCGTTGTGCCTGCCCAGGTAGCACGCGTCGTGGTAGGTGACGTTCCCTGCCGCCTGGTCCGGCATCGGGTGCAAACGGCCACTCGTCACGAGGTGGGAGAGCAGTTCGGTGTGATGCACCACCTCGAAGGTGCCGCCGTAGTCGGGGTACTCGTTCGCGAGCGTGTTGAAGCAGTGGGCACATGTGGCCACGATCTTCGTGACGCCCGCCTCGGTGAGGGTGGCGGCGTTCTGCTCGGCCAACATCTGGAAGAGGTACTCGTGGCCCATCCGCCGTGCGGGATCGCCCGTGCAGCGCTCGCGCGGTCCGAGTACCGCCCAATCCACGCGCGCGGCGTTCAGCAGTCGTGCCACGCTCTGCGTGGTCTTCCTCGCGCGATCGTCGAACGCGCCGGCGCATCCCACCCAGAACAGGTACTCCGGCGCCGTGTCGCCGGGTTGCAAGACCTTGACGTCGAGCTCGCCGATCCACTCGGTCCGCGCGGCGGCGGGCTGACCCCACGGGTTCTCGCTCGGCCCCTCGATACCGCGCAGCATCACCCCGGCCTCTTTCGGGAAGCGCGACTCCGCCATCACGAGGTTGCGACGCAGATCCACGATGGTGTCGACGTGCTCGATGTCGACGGGGCATGCCTGCATGCATGCGCCGCAGGTGACGCAGTCCCAGACGACCTCGTCGGAAACGGCGCCCGGCACGAGCGGCGGCTGGAGTTCGACGGTCCCGGTGGGGGTGGCCGCGACGGCATCGCGCAGATCCATGATGAGCAGCTTCGGGCTAAGCGGTTTGCCCGTGTTCCATGCGGGGCAGACCTCTTGGCACCGGCCGCACTCCGTGCAGGAGTACAGGTCGAGGAGCTGTTTGCGCGAGAGATCCTTCGCGGTGGCGACCCCGAACCGAAGGTCCTCCTCGGCAGCCTCGAGGTCGATCTTCTGCGGTTCGAGGCGCCCACTCGGGCCGTTCTTCGCGAAGAAGACGTTGGGAGCTGCGGTGATGATGTGCAGGTGCTTGGACTTGGGCAGGTAGGTCAGGAACCCGAGCACGATCAGCAGGTGTGTCCACACGAGGACCCGCTCGGCGATGCGCGTGGCGTCCCCGCCGGCGAACAACCCCGAGAGCGTGTTCGCCACGGGCTGGGCTCCGGGGTGCTCGCCTATGCCGAGCGCGATCCGCGTGGCGTTCCACAGCAGCAGTGAGCCGACGATGGCGAGGATCGCGAGGAGGATCCTGTCGGCCTCGCCCATGTGCGAGCCGCGGAACCGGTCGGGGCGCTGCACCTTGCGGATGAAGAACGCGATGCTCACCCCGATCACGACGAGCGATGCGAACAGCTCGACCGTGAGCAGGAACGGCGGCCAGTCACCGATCAGCGGGAGCGTCAGGTCGCGGTCGACGATCGCGATCATCGCCTCGACGATCGTCGGGAACAGCACGAGGAAGCCCCAGAAGATGCCGGCATGCATCAACCCCGGGAGCGCCTTCTGGAAGAGCTTGCGTTGACCCAAGACGTGCACCAACTCGCGCCGTGCGCGTGTGACCACGTGATCCGTGCGCGCGGCAGGACGGGCAGCGCGCACCAACGCCACCCGCGCGCGTGCCCGCATGGCGAACACGGTGATCGCGGCCAGCACGACGGCCGCGAGCGCGGCGGCACTCACGATCCGGTCCGTCGACGCACCTCCTGCGTGAGCGCGGGGATGACCTCGAAGAGGTCGCCCACCACGCCGAGATCGGCGATCTTCATGATCGGGGCGTCCGCGTCCTTGTTGATCGCCACGATCCGCTTGGCGCCCTTCATCCCGGTGATGTGCTGGAGCGCGCCGCTGATGCCGACGGCCAGGTAGACATCGGGCTTCACCGTCTTGCCCGTCTGGCCGATCTGGTAGGCGTAGGGCACCCAACCCGCGTCCACCGCCGCGCGGGATGCGCCTACGGCGCCGCCGACCGTCGATGCCAACTCGTCCAAGATCGCGAACGCGTCCGGACCGCCGAGGCCGCGCCCACCGGAGATGACGACCTTCGCTTCTTCCAGTCGCGGCCCGCTCGCAGCTTCCTCGTGCCGTTCGATCACCCGCACGCCCTTGACCGTGTCAGGCACGCCGGCATCGACTTCGACGACGGTGGCCGAGCCGCCGGATGGTTCGGCGTTGATCGCTTTCGGACGGACGAGCACCAGGCGGGGCTCGGGTCCGGCGAGGGCGACGTCGACGATCTTGGTCCCGCCGAAGATCTCGGTGCGTGCGGTCGTGGCGTCCACGACGTCGGTGGCGTTCGCCATCAGGGTCGATCCTCGGCGGGCCTGGATCCGGCCCGCGACGTCGCGGGCGTCGTACGTGCCCGCGAACAGGATGAGCGCCGGGTGATGT